>NZ_WACR01000003.1 GCF_008806325.1 Salibacter halophilus | reverse complement strand
GTGTTCAAGCGGAGTGAAAACGAAAAAAGGCCAATACTGAACGAAGTGAAGTGAGCTTTTTATTCTTTTGGACCACCCCCATTTAAGGGATCACGAGCGGAGCGAGTAATCAAGTGTTAAGGTCGAGGTCAAGCTGAAAGTGCTGACCGATAGCGTCAGTAGTCGAGAATGTGATATTGTTTGTTTTGGGTAACGCAGCGAGCGCGGAGTTTTTTTGTTAGCTCTGCATTAACGCAGCGCACGCAGCGAGTTCGCTGGCGCTCATCTTTTTCAACCATTAAGAAGTTTAGATGCATTAAGGTTTGATTAAATCCGAACACCACTTTCTGAGCGGTGCATTGAGCGCAGCCGAAATGCGTAGCTATTGCGGAGTCGAACTAGGAGGGAGTTTGGAGGTCTAGCTGGAGTCACTGATCGCAAGCGTCATATGCTGAAACCTGAAAGATGTTGTGTTTATTGTTCTTTGTCTCCGCTGCTATGAGCGGGATTTCAAATTAACTCTCAACTTGACACAAAGGACTCAAAATTCAAGTCTCATCAGAGGCGATTTTCTCCGTTCCGCAGAAAGTGCGTTGATCTATGAAAAGCGATAACATGTTCGATTTGATCCCTTTCTGAAATAAATAAGTCGGGGTCTCATCATTTAATTTCATACTTTTATGGAACGGACAGCATAGAATCATCAGGTAGCTGTGGTGATATTATAATCACTACATTGTTTTATCTAAAATAAAATGAATCGAGATAAGGTCTTAATTATACTTTTTTTAGTTAGTAGCATCGTAAAAGCATTTGGATGTTCTTGTCCCCCCGTTACACTTGAACAAGCAAGGAAGAAAGAGTTTACAAATTCGACTTTTATAGTTATTGCTGAAGTAACTGAAATGGGGTTAAATAAGTCAAAAAATGCAATGAAGTTTAGAATTCAGGTAAAAGAGAACTTCAAGGGAGATTTACAAAAAGGAGAAAACTATAAAATATTGAGCTCTATGTATTGCGGCCCTGTTATTGAATCTGGGACCTATTTATTGTACTTGAGTCTTCATGACTCTGTTATTTCTGTTAATTCATGTGGGCTCTCTAGAAGTATCTTTACACCTGAAAAGCACACAGCCTTTAAAACTATTCCACCACCACCTCCACCAGAATTATTTGAAAACTCATTACCTGATAGTATTGAAAATATTGCTTATCAAGACTCCATAATAGACGATTATTGGGAAAGTATTCCAGACACGAAAGAAATTGATAAGGTAAATGCAAGAAAAGAACTGGAAATCGAAATAGAAATGCTTCGTGAAAAGTTTTAATATGTTGAAGTTTCATTTTTAGCTACAACGTTGTAATTATATGATGTAAATGATAATCCCGTACTTCGACATAGAATGGATAATTGACTTGATTAAGGAACAAGAACCTGACAGGACTGACTTAATTGAACAACTTGAAATGAATGAAAGAAGACGATGGATAAGACAACCGTACATTTTCCTTTTATCAGTAGAAAAGCCAAGCAAACCCGGCTCTGAATGTCAATTTGGCGAGAATATCGTTTTAGAACATGAAAGAGAAGGAACAATTGTTCTCGATATTCTTGAGGACGGTAGAATCTATGGGGTTGAATTTGTTGATCAAACTCCGCAAAGATGAAAAAAGTAATACTCTTAATAATTCTTGTTATAATTTATTCTTCGTTTAAGAATAAAAATAATGTTCCAAAAGGACCGTGGATAATAGTATCAGGAACTAATATGGCTGGCTTGATATGGGATTTTAAAAACGGATATTTAAAAGCAAAGAAAATAGGGGGAGGACCCACTAATGAGTTTGGCTATGATATAAATGAAAAGAATGAGTTTTATATAGAATTCCAAAATGAGAAAAGACAACTAATTGGAAAAATAATCAGTTATTCAGTTGATAGTATAACCATTATGCGCTCCGACTCTGAGTTAGTAAAAATGGTTCCGCTTGTAGAGCCTGCAACCTCACTTTCAAAAGATTATTTATTGGAGACACTAATTAGTACAGGCTGGAAAATAAGCACTAATGGAGAGGATTACAGAATGGATTTTGGTAAAAATCATCAATATGGATTACGGTCAGAGCCATATCAAGCCGTATCTCATGGTTTTATTAAATGGCCAACCAGCGACCTTGAAATGTGGAGTATTGAAAAATACGAGAATCACTTTATTCTAATACATACAATTCATCAAACTGAAATGACTATCAATCTTATAAAATCAGCTAATGAAAATGAAATTCATACTGATTCATATTGGTATGGTCATAAAAAAGATCTTACATATAAAAGAATAGCAAGTATTTCAGGGACCAAAAAACAGGAGATGAAAGATATACTGACATCTAAAAAATGGTTCTTAAAGGACTTTGATACAACTTTCGCAAATGCTTTTATATTACCTGAGTATGTCAATGATATTTCAGATTCGATCATCAGTATATATGATTTACAGAAGCTTGAATTATCTTACGTCTTTAAACCTGATGGACAATTTTTGAAATATGTCAATGGACAATTGAAAGAAAATAAAACATGGTCTTTGAGTAATGATGGGATCTATATTTGGCTTGATGATCAACCGACAATTGAATATCTAAAAATAGAGCATATTGAGAATGATGAATTAATCGTAAATAGAGTTGAAGATGTTATGCTAATAGGGGAATGGAGGGCACAATCTTATCAAATTCGCCAGGTCTTGAAATGATAGTAAAAGTTTGTTTTATAAATAGTTGAAATTCTCAAAAATAAGATGCCAAATTGCGAAATAATCAATTAGTTTTAAATTCAAAACCTAGTTCAACATACTATGAATAAAATAATGATTTTACTGCTGACCGGCTCCTTTCTGTTACATTCTTGCTTGTCAACTCAGGAGGATACAGATAATAATTATGATGAGTTGAAGAGTAGAGCTTACAAGCTAATAGAAGAAAATGAACCAGGTAGGGTTGAGCCTATGGCTACAAGGTTGATCGAGGCTAACCCTGATGATTATGAAGGATATTATTTGCTCGGACTCAGCAACAAGAAGCTGGGTGACTGCAAAAAAGCTATATCAAGTTTCTCAAAAGCAGTGACTTTATATCCAACTTTTGGGAGTATATACTATTATCGAGCAGAATGTTACCTTGAGGTTGGCAAAAAGGATAGTGCTTACTTTGATATTAAAACAGCATTACAAAAAGATACAAGCTTCAACTTTCAATTAGCTGCTGATGAATTTATTACATCAAATTTTGATAAAGAGTATTTAGAGAAAATGTCGCTTCTTTTTAAAGAAGTAAGAGTTAAATACTCTTATGATGAAGAAGATAAGAAGCATGGTGAATGGGTTGCATACTATCCTGATAGTACTGTATTTAGAGAAGGTAACTTTAAAAATGGATTAAAGAATGGGGGCGAAAAGCGTTATTACAGGAATGGTCAACTACACTATATTGAACATTATGAAAATGGAATCCTCCATGGTGAATATAAAAGCTATTACAGAAATGGACAGCCTTCAAAAGAAGGTAAATTAGTTAATGGAGAGTGGGATGGAGAAGTTCGGGGTTGGTATGAAACAGGAGAGCCAAAATATGTTTACAATATGAAAAATGGCATAGAACACGGCTTGTATAAATCATGGTTTAAGGATGGTTCAATCAAACTAAAAGGAAGTTACACTAATGGGAGCCTTAATGGTGAAGCTTTAGTATGGAATGACGAGATAAATGGATATTATATTGAAGTTTATAAAGGTGGAAAAATAGTAGAGAAAAGAAAAAAGACGCTTAAAAAACCGCCACACTAATTTCTCCCTAAACCTTCGGGTGAAATTCCTCGCTCTGTTCAATCGCGTACATGATTTGATGCATGATGATATCGTCATCATCATCGTAGTTGATGATAAGCGGCTCTTTGAAAGTCAGTTTGATCTCCGTTCCCTTTTTCTTGATGCGCAATCCTTTTTTATCAAAAGCTCTTCTAAAACCATCTATGACAATCGGGACCACAATAGGGTGGTTCTTTTTGATCATGTGAGCAGTTCCTTTACGACCCTTGACAAATGGAGTAGTAGTGCCTTGCGGAAAAGTAATCACCCAGCCGTCTTTCAGCGCCTTGCTGATCTTCTCAACGTCTTCTTTATCAACTCTCCGTCTAACAGATTTCCCTTTTTCACGCCATGAACGTTTGATGAGAATACCACCACCTTTTGTGAATACTCTGGGTAAAATTCCAGATTTCATCGTTTCACGTGCCGCTATGAAATAAATTCTCAAAATTGGGTTGAAAAGAGTAAGAATACTCCCAATTCTGTTCAGCACATTATTCTTGATATTGAAAAGTGCCAAAATGATCAACGCCACATCAGCAAAGTACGTTTGGTGATTACTCACAAAAAGCACATTCCGCTTGGGTAAGTTAACAATATGCTCAGCACCCTTTATTTGTGTGTCGTACAACCGCTTAAAACGATAGCGCACAACAAGCCCCAAAACGAAAAACAAGATTCGTTTGAAGAATATCCAATTGCCCAGGGCATCGCGTCTGATGAAAAACTTAAACAATACTGAAATCTTTATTGAGCGGCAAAAGTAAGTATTGTAAACAATTATTTCTGTTTCGCTAATATTCCTCAAATGTTACATTTGCAGGCCTCATGAGAAAACAAGTAGCTGTCATTCTTTTATTGACGGTCTTTTTGACTGGCTGCAAGGAGAATATAGAGAAAGAGAAGAAATTAAAAGGAGAAGACACATCACGGTCAGAGCCCAACTACCGCGCATTCAGTGTTCCATTAGCGGCCTCGTTTCACCATTATTTTGAGTCGTTACACAAAGCCGGCCGATTCAATGGAAATGTACTCATCTACCGTGACGGACAATTATTCAAAGAGTCCTATGGTTACAGCAACTTCAGAAATCGCGATTCGTTAAAACTCAATCACAAATTTCAGCTAGCATCTGCATCCAAACCATTTACAGCAACCGCAGTGATGCAACTTGTTCAGCGTGGAAAAATCAATCTGTCAGATTCCATTCAAAAATACTTTCCCAATTTCCCTTACGATGGAATAACTGTTCGCAGGTTGCTCAACCACCGCAGCGGACTGGGTAATTACATGTACATTACAGATTCACTGTGGCAAAACAGGGAAATCCCGATGTGCAATGAAAATGCGCTCGATAGTTTTATCAAAGAAGAACCGGCAATCTACTACCCACCAAACTCACGGTTCGATTACTGCAACACGAACTATTTCCTCCTTTCTGCAATCGTGGAAAAGGTGAGCGGACTGTCTTTTGAGTCGTACATGGCGAAATACATTTTTGATCCGCTCGAAATGAAAAACAGTCTTGTTTACAGTAATATGGATTACAGAGATCTCGACAGCGTAGCGGTTGGTCACAACGCTTACGGATCGCCCAAGGCAGATTTCTATTTAAACGGGGTTGTAGGCGACAAAGGACTGTTCACTACGGTAGAAGATATGTTCAGGTTTGAAAGGGCTCTGACCAATGGAAAAGTGCTTTTACCTGCTTATCGTGACCTCATGGAAGTTCCCAACTCTAAGTTGAACAGAAAACACAAGTCTTACGGACTGGGTTGGCGAATAAAATATGTGAAAAACGGAGAAAAAGTTGTTTACCACAACGGCTGGTGGAGAGGTTACAGAACGTATTTCATTCGCGTTCCGGCAAGGGATATCGTAATCATAGCACTTACAAACAGCATGAGAGGTTCATTCCTCAAAACAAATGAGCTCGTAGGTTTGGTACTGGAGGAGTAGAGCTATTTCAAACTCTCGTAATAAACATCTAAGTCAACATTTCCGCCCGAGATAATAATTCCCACTTTTTTGCCTTCAAACATACTTTTGTTTTCCAAGATGGTAGCGAGTGGAAGTGCGCAAGACGGTTCAGCCATGATTTTGAGGTGATGATGCATCATTTTGAGTGCTTCAATGATGGTATCTTCTTTAGCAGTGAGAATTTGATCAATATTCTCACTAATGATCTCAAAGTTGATTTCACCCAGTGATGTTCGCAGCCCGTCAGCAATTGTTTGCGGATTTTCCTGAGGCAGCCTTTTTCCGGCTTTTATGGATCGGTAAGCGTCATCGGCACCTAAGGGTTCTGAACCGATGACTTTCGTAGTTGGTGAAAAGAATTTAGCTGCGAGAAGTGCTCCGCTCAACAATCCACCTCCTCCAACGGGAGCCAGCAGATAGTCGAGATTATCGGTTTGTTCGAAAAGCTCCTGTGACGCTGTGCTCTGACCGATAACAATGTTTTCGTGATCATACGGAGGGGTGAACGTTGCCCCGGTTTTCTCCTGAATATCACGGCATGTTTTTTCCCTGGCAGCTTGTGTAGATTCGCAAATAATGACTTCAGCTCCGTAACCTTTAACAGCTTGTTTCTTGACCGTTGGAGCGTTTTCAGGCATCACAATATAAGCTCTGATTCCGGCCAACTGCGCTGCTTTTGCAAGTGCTTGTCCGTGGTTACCACTCGAATGTGTAGTGACACCGTTTTTCTTTTGGTCAGATCCAAGCCTACTAACAGCATAACTGGCACCGCGGAATTTGAATGAACCAGTTTTTTGGAAATTCTCACACTTGAAGTAGAGATCAGCTCCAACCTTTTTATCGATCACTTCACTGGATAGGACAGGAGTTTTATGAACCAGATTGGTAAGCGTTTCTTTAGCTTGAAGTAACTGTTCTTGTGTGATGTTGCTATTCATCATCAGGCTTTTGTGCTTTGAAATAAATCGTAAACGAAGAACCTTCACCAACTTTGGAATCGATGTTGATTTGTCCGTCCATGAAATCGAGGCATTTCTTCACAATTGCCAGTCCGATTCCCGTCCCTTCAATATTTTCAACATTTGAAGCCCTGTGAAACATCTGGAAAAGGAGTTTCACATCTTTTTGAGGAATTCCTATGCCGTGGTCCTTCACCTCAATACTCAACTCGCTATTTATGTAACCCACTTTAATGTCAATATCCTGAGATTCCGGAGAGTACTTAATAGCATTGGTGAGTAGGTTATTGAGAATTTGTTTTAGTAACCTTGTGTCAATCATCAGCTCCTCAGGGATATCATTGAGCTTCTTAATATTGAAATTATAACCATTCCCAAGTCCGTCCTTGAGGTGATCGATCAACTCCTCAATATATTCAATGACATTGGTTTCAGCTTTTTCCAGTTCAATTTTACCGGCATCAGCTCTTGAAATGAATAAGGTGTCGTTTACCAGTTCGGTCAGAGCCTGGACATTCCGCTGAATGCTGTGAGTATGTTTCTGAATTTTTTCACTCGGAGCCTTGTTATCTGCGTGAAAGTCGATCAATTGAGCTGAGCTGAGAATTGTTGTGAGCGGAGTTTTGAGTTCGTGTGAAATGATCGTTACAATACGCGACTTGAGTTCACCCAACTCTTTCTCTTTAGCTAGCGATTCTTTTAAATCCTCCTCAATTGCTTTTCTGCGCTCAACTTCTTGCTCTAATCGCTGGTTATTCACGCTCAGTTTTCTGGTTCTGTCAGCTACTTTTTCTTCGAGTTGTTCATTCAGTTCTTTGAGCTGGTTTTCACGCTTGATGAGTTCTTTTTCAAGTTTGTGACGGTGAAGTGTCATTTCCACCATAGTGTACATCTGTTCTTTGCGAACAGGCTTGAGTATATACCCATAAGTATTGCTGGAAATAGCACGCTGCATTGTTTCGTTATCAGAGTTTCCGGTGACATAAATAACCGGAATACCGTTTTGCTCGATAATGATATCAGCAGCTTTAATACCGTCAATATCGCCAGGGAGTGAAATATCCATCAGAACCAGGTCGGGTTGTTCGTTTTTACTCAACTCGATAGCTTCCTCAGCTTCTGTGGCGATTTTAATAACTTCGTAACCAAGGCTCTGAGCCGTTTGTTTCATGTACAGAGCTGTTACGGCATCATCTTCTGTTATGAGTATTTTATGCTTCATATTCAACTGTAAAGTGGAAAAATACTTAACTTTTAACGAAAGTAGTGTATTTGAAAGGTTTGAATTTCTATTTTTGAACTGTTAACATATATAGTACTATGGCTGAAACAATTGTTGTTGTAGAGGATAATCCGGATGTAAGAGGCAACCTACAGGAAATCCTTCAATCTGCAGATTATAACGTTGAAGTTGCTGAAAACGGGAAAATAGGAATAGAAGTGATCAAGCGCACTCAACCAGATTTGGTTTTGTGTGATATCATGATGCCTGAAATGGATGGTTATGATGTTCTCAAACTCATGAGAAATCACCCAACTGTAGCGTCAACACCATTTGTGTTTTTGACTGCCAAAACAGCTAAGGAAGATTTGAGTCAGGGGATGGAGCTAGGTGCTGATGACTACATCATGAAGCCTTTTACTATAGCTGAATTACTCAAGCGTGTTAAAACTCGTCTCAACAAGAGAAAAGATATTGTCAAGCGATCAGAAGAGAAGCTGAGTGATATTACCAATTCAATCGGTATGCCGATTACTCACGAGCTCAATGCTCCATTGAAAACGATAGTAGGAATTGGTGAGCTAATCACCACCGAGCACTACAACATGGAGAAAAGCGAGTTGGTTGAGTTTGCTTCTTTGATTCATAAGGCAGGGCTGGAGCTCAAAGAACTTGTAGGCAGAACGATGAATTTCTACGAAATAGAAGAACTCAAGCACAATCCTGATAAGGTGAAAGAGTTGAAGTCTTCTGTTTCAACTGAAGTAAAATCATTGATTGAAGGTGTTGCTAATAAAGAAGCTCAGGAGGTATTTAGAGAGAATGATCTCGTGATGTCTGTAGCCGATGGAAAAGTAGCGATGCCTGAATACTATCTGAAACAGATTATATCAAACCTTATTAATAACGCCTTCAAGTTCTCAGTTAAAGGCTCAATGGTGCGCGTAGTAGGAGGTGTTGACAATCTCCATGCTGTTATCAAAATAAGCGATGAAGGAATTGGAATGACTGATGAAGATATTTCGAAGATTGGTGCTTACAGGAAATTTGATGACGGAGAGAGCAAGAAAGGACTTGGATTGGGTCTGACCAATGCAAAGAGGCTTGTTGAAGTGTTTGACGGATCGTTCACGATTAACAGCAATAAAGGAGTTGGAACTTTGGTTCAAATCAAGATTCCGCTCAAGAAATAAGATTATAGTTTATTGAAATATAAAAGGGGAACTCAGATGAGCTCCCCTTTTTTGTTTATGATTCAAACTCTGCTGTGTGATCGCTGTCGTAAACAGACTTCACATCCTCAAATGCTCCTGACTCCGTGTTAAAGGCTTTCCAGTATTCAAACGGCTCGACAAATAAATGCAAAGCGATTACAGGTTTGTCACTTTCATTGACGAATTGATGCATTCCTTCGTAATCGTTGATATATGTCATTTCACCTTTCTTGAGTTTGTTGCGGTAAACTTCTGCAACATCTCCGGTTGATTCACCGCCTGAGTATTTTACTTCAGTGAGCTCGCCCTGTATAATGTAGGCCCAACCCTGCTGGTGACCGTAATTATGGATAGCTGTAGCCTGTCCTGGTTTTATGCAGGTAAGCATCAACTCAAAACCACCATTTCTAAAGATTCTGTTGCGTGTGTGCCGATCATCGTTCCATGTGCAATAAGGTTCGCACTCTTTGATATCGATGTCTATGTTTTTGAGGATAGACCCGTAAGTATCGTAAACAGGTCCGCGTTCAAGTTCTTTAACTAAGTCTTTAAGATTGTTGATTTTAGCCACGGTTCTTGGTTTTTATTTATTTACCGTGTAAAATTAAAAAGTATGATTTGAACGAATTATGATTTTTGTCACAAAATGAATTGGAGGGAGGTATAAAAAAGTAATCGGGCTAGCTACTTGCATCGCACCGCTACAACCGTCTACCCTTGCTTCCTTCCGGATCTGGGGGAGTTCGACAGGAGCTGGTCGTACAAGACTAACCCGATTGGCGGCAAAAGTATATATTCCGTTTAAATCATCAAGCGTTATTGCTTGTTTTTAGCAGTATTTTTGTGGATTCAATTTGGCTATATTTGTAGCGTCACTCAAACTCAGTAAAATGAAGAATACTATTGATCGGGATTTTGTACTGAAATTCGGGTTGCTTTTTGGATTAGTAAGCATCTCATACTCAGTACTGGCTTACGTTTTGGGAGTTGATTACATGGTGAGCTTCAAGAATATCACGTTTTCAGTGATGATTGGAGTAGTCGTGCTTTTTATTGCCGGATTTAAGTTGAGAAAACTCAACAACAATGATTTTCCGTTTTCTCAGGCTTTCAAAAATCTCATGATCATTGCAATACTTGGTGTTTTTCTCTCGGTCATGTTTGATCTCGTTTTAAATAAAGTAATCGATCCCACGTTACAACAAAGAGTTGCTGAGGCTACTATTGAGAAAACGATGAGCACAATGCAAAACTTTGGCGTACCGGAGGAAGAGCTGGATAAAACTTATCAGCAAATGAGGCAGAGTTTCGAGCAAAATGATGGAAGCCAGTATTCTTTTATGGGTGTGCTGTCTTCATTTGCATTTGCTTCAGTGTTCTGGATTATTCCTGTGCTTATTGTTAGCTTAGTCGCGAAAAAAACAAACGATTCACCCTTTGAAAAAAACGAATAATTTGGATATTTCCGTTGTTATACCACTCTTCAATGAGGAGGAGTCACTTCCCGAACTGTACAAATGGATTGACCGCGTAATGAAAGACCATAACTTCAGCTATGAAGTTATTTTTATCGATGACGGCAGTTCAGATTCTTCCTGGTCTATAGTCGAAGAGCTTAGCTCACAACACAATGAAGCTAAAGGAATTCAGTTTAGAAGAAATTACGGTAAGTCGGCTGCGTTGAATGTGGGTTTTGAGCATGCTCAGGGTGATGTCGTGATTACGATGGATGCCGATTTGCAGGATAGCCCCGATGAAATTCCAGAATTGTACAACCTTATCGCCAAAGAAGGAAATCATCTCATTAGCGGATGGAAGAAAAAACGCTACGATCCGCCTTCCAAAACTATTCCCACAAAGCTCTTTAACTGGGCTACTCGTAAAATGAGTGGTATTTATTTACACGACTTCAACTGCGGACTCAAAGCTTACGATATCGAGGTTGTAAAGAGTATTGAAGTGTACGGTGAAATGCACCGCTACATCCCGATGCTCGCTAAACAGGCCGGTTTCGATAGAATCAGGGAGAAAGTAGTGGAGCACAGAGCCCGCAAGTACGGAAGTTCAAAATTTGGGATGAGTAGGTTTGTAAATGGTTTTTTAGATCTCGTTACCATTTCATTTGTATCGAAGTACAGCAAACGACCAATGCATATTTTTGGTCTCATCGGAACGCTGATGTTTGTCATCGGGTTTGGGATTGTCATTTACCTGGGAGCTGAAAAAGCTTACTTCCTTTACAATCATATTCCCAAACGCCTGATTGCAGATAACCCGCTTTTTTACATCGCTCTCACAACTATGATTTTGGGAACACTGCTCTTTTTGGCCGGATTTTTGGGAGAGATGATTTCTCGTAATGCACCTGATCGCAACGTTTATTATGTTAGAAAAAAACAAAATCTCGATACGTAATTTCCTCTCGCTATGTGTGGTTCTGACTGTGAGTATAACTTTAAGTGCTCAACAGCAAGACGCATTAAATCAGTTTGATAGCGACAGCAACAAACACGGCTACTGGATTAAGAAATATCCCAGCGGAGACAAAGAATACGAAGGGTATTTTGAACACGGAAAACCGATTGGGAAGTTCTCATACTACAGCGGTAAAGGCGTGAAATCTGCTCAAATGGTTTTTCACGAAGACGGAAGCGCTGAAGGAAAACTCTATTACGAAAATGAGCAGGTAGCGGCTGAAGGACCTTATTCAGAACCGGATGTAAAATCGGGTGAGTGGACGTATTACGACCGCAACGGAAACGTGAAAATGGAAGTCCACTACGAAAATGATAAACGAAATGGCGACATGACTGTTTACTATGCTCATGGTCAGATCGCTCGCGAAACGAGTTTTGAAGACGGACTTGAAACAGGGTATAGAAAAGAGTACTTTCCCGATGGAAAACTCAAGATGGAAGGGAAGTATGTCGATGGAAATCCTGAGGGACTCCAAAAGTTTTACTATCCTGATGGAAAGCTCAAACAAAAGGGCTACTACCGCGATGCAGTGAAGGATAGCATGTGGGTTGAATACGATGAACGCGGATTGCCAGAATTGAAAAAAGTGTATGATCTCGGTAAATTACTCGAAACAGAAGAACTTCAGAAATAGAGCTATTTTGCTCGTGCTTGTGTTATTTACAATGCAGGCTTCTATAGCGCAAATAGCTCCTGAGAAGTATTTCGTGAAATTTACTGATAAATCTGCCACAACATTCTCACTTTCAAACCCCCAGGCTTTTCTATCTCAAAAAGCGCTCGATAGACGTTCGAGCCAGTCTATCGCTATCGACAGCAATGATTTACCCGTTGTAGAAGCTTATGTGCAACAAATTCGAAACTGCGGACAAATAACAATTCTTTACCGCTCAAGATGGCTCAATGGTGTTGTGATTCAAACAACTGATACCGCTGCACTGAATTGCATCGAGAGTTTGCCGGTTGTCGATACAGCTGATTCGCGGTTGATAGCCGGCAAAAAAGGCTCTGACCATTACTTTGAATCAACTGAGATTACAAAGGACAATGAAATCCAGTCGAATCCGATCTACGGTGAAACTGAAGCACAAATCACTCAGATAAACTTGCAAAGGCTTCACAACATGGGGTATCGCGGAAATGGGATGACCATTGCCGTTTTGGATAATGGATTTAGGCATGTCGATACTTCATCAGTTTTTGAGCCCCTTTTTCAGGAAAACAGGATTGTTGCTACGCGAAATTTCGTAGATCCGCAAAATCACGATGTTTACGATGATGGTGGACACGGAACTGATGTGCTCGCGATGATGGGAGTCGATATTGGTTTCCAGGCAATTGGAGCTGCTCCTGAAGCTGATTATATGTTGATTGTCACCGAGGATAACGGTGGAGAAAACATTATCGAGGAGTACAATTGGATTGCCGGAGCCGAATTTGCTGACAGTGCCGGAGCTGATATTATTAACTCTTCTCTTTCTTACACTGAATTTGATGATCCCGGTCAGAGCCACACTTACAGCGAGTTTGATGGTCAATCGACAGTTGCTGCTCGTGGAGCTAATTTTGCGGCATCCCGCGGTATGCTGATCGTAGTGAGTGCCGGGAACTTTGGGAATGATCCGTGGCAAAAGATATCAACTCCGGCCGATGCTGATGATGCTTTGGCAATAGGTTCAGTCAATGAAGATGGCGATTGGAGTGGGTTTTCTTCCCTCGGACCGGCAGCTGATGGAGCTATCAAGCCAAATGTTGTGGCGAGAGGCTCTCAAGCGGCAATTCCATCGCCAACTAACATTGGTCAAATAGAGAGAGTGACCGGAACATCGTTTAGTAGTCCGCTCATTGCTGGAGCCGCAGCTTGTTTATGGCAGGGACTACCAAATTTCAAGTGGAGTGAAATAAAGCAGGCTATTGAACAATCTGGTTCCATTTATGATAATCCCAATAATCAATTGGGTTATGGTATTCCAGACTTCTACAAAGCGTATCAACTCGCTGATGCCGGATTGTTGAGCGCAGAAGCGATCAACCAAAGCAGAAGTATTAAAGTCTATCCGAATCCAGCCAGGAATTTCATCGACATTGAAGTGATTAACTCAAACCCTTACAAAATTTACGATGCCAGAGGTTCATTGATAGAAATTGGTCGTGTCGAGAAACAGAAGCGCATCAATCTGTCAGACTGGTCAGCGGGAGTGTATTACCTCAAAATCAATGATCGCCAATTTCCTGTTATTGTTTTGGAATAAGGTTAGTTTAAGTCAACGATAGAACGTTTTGCAGCTAAGAAACGTGGGGTGCTACAGAGTTATTTCCTGTCCGCTCGTGACAAAGGTAGCCACGAAGAACGAACGCTGCGGAAACCACTGTCCGCCCCATGTTTTCTTAGGTTTAGTTGGAGCTAGTGTTTATTATTTCTCATCTTCATTATTTAATCTCATCATGAACCAATCAAATCCATATAGTTCTGGAAGGTTTTTTGGGATATTTTTCAAGTCCGTATGGGTTCCTGTTTTAAAGTTTGTCAGAATTATATGGTTATGAGATCTGTCATTCCATTCGTAAGATTTCAATGTATCCAATGTATTATTTGTCCATTTGAATTCATAAAACTTGGTTTCTCCTGGGTGTCCGTAGGTCATGCTGAAAGTTTGAAATTGATCTGGATAGAATGTTGGATTCAGTATTTCCAATTTTTCTGAAAAATGGTCAGTGTTTTCATCATAAATGCAGCAGTAATATATGTCTGCTAAACAGCACCCCGAAGAAGGGTACCAATGAATTGCTAAGTCTCTTATTTTATCTCCATTGATGTCAAAAATTGAATCTTTCATAAAGTTCATCCAATGAAGACGTGCAGTGAAAATTGGCTCTGTATATTGGTCTTGTTCCGAATAAACATGAATGTAGGTACCTGAGCGATTTGATAGTCTTATGTACTTGTGGTTTATTGATTTTGAAAACACATGTCCCGAAAGAAATCTCAAAGAGTCATTTTCAACAGTTTCTTTTTGATTCTTAATCAAATTAGAAATCGTTTTCATTGATTTAAGACTATCTTGATCGACTTGACAGAAGGTAAAATCTGTTAGTCCTAAAAGAATCGATATGGTCAATAATATTCTGATCATTTTACATTAGCCCCACTGGTTTGCAGCTAAGAAACGTGGGGTGCTACGGAGTTTTTTCCTGTCTGCTCGTTAAAGAGCTTGATAGGAGAGAGGTGCCTTGCGTTTACTACTATCCGCCCCATGTTTTCTTAGGTGCTGTTGTGATGCGTTTTTTATTTCTTTTTCTTAAATGTTCTTTGTCGACCTTCACGCTCAAGAATTATCAATTTGTCGTCCGTGAGTTTTACAACTTGGTCTGTAATCACTTCGTAGTAGTTGCCACTTTCATCCTGTTTTGCGTGTCCTTTGTCAATTAAGTACTGAGCTGCTGCTCCATAAGGTTTTGAATAGTACAGCTTGTGAATTATTGATTTTTTCTTCTTGTCATAGTACCAATTTCCCGTGTCGGTGTTCTGCGGAGTAAACTGCTTTGAATAAGTACCGTTAGAGTTGTAAGTCAACAAAGGTCCTTTTGGAATTTCCCAACCTTGTTTGTCGAGTCCTGGAACATTATGAAAAATCGTGTCCACTTTATTGCCTTGCGCGTCTCTTAGCTCCACAAATTCCCAAGTTCCGATTAGTTCAGCTTTTAATTTCTTTTTGTTGTCTGACTGTCCGAACGCAAAACTTGAAATGAAAATGGTCACCAAGAAGAGGAGTCTAATTTTTGTCATATGATTTTTATTTAAAGGCTGCACAACGTTTTGCAGCTAAGAAACGTGGGGCTTTTCGGAGTACTTTCCTGTCCGCCTGTGACAAAGGTAGCCACGAAGAACGAACCCTGCGTAAACCACTGTCCGCCCCATGTTTTCTTAGGTGCTGTTGGCACACGTTTTTTAATTATTATTCTTGGTGTAAGGTTTATTCCTGATTCTAAATATTTTGTTTTCAGTTCTTCTAATGAATTGTCAATTCTCATTATCGCTTCGTTTATCTTGAGCAGCGTCATATCTTCACATTCATTAAAACCAATGACGAAAAATAGTTTCGGAGTCCAAAAAGTAGAACTCTCAAATTGACGAAATTTTAATAATTCTGAGATTGTCATATTCTCATCTGCTGCAGATTGAATTATCAACTCTGTTAGAGAATCAGATGGATACTTAAATTCTTCATTGTATTGAAATAGACTATCTAAGTTGTCAATATTGAAATAGAAAGTGCCAGCTTCGTCTATCCATGGAAACTCTACTGGGCTCGCATGAAAAAAATGATAAGTAGTAGAATCGATTTTTGTATAGTATTTATCTAAATACAGTTCTGGGTTTGCATCAAAGGTGTCACAGAACATGTTTAAAACTTTGCTGCTTGAGTCTGGGTAGATAGCACTGAACTCAACTGACTCACCAATCAATTTGTATTCTAATATCTGACTTAATGTATAAGGAAAGTCTGGATCTTTAGAATCCTTTTTAAGATAACTCTCACAGGAAATAAGAATCAAAATCAGAATCCATATTGTTGAAAGTGTCGTTTTCATTTTAATGTGTGGTAACGTTTTGCAGCTAAGAAACGTGGGGTGCTACGGAGTTATTTCCTGTCCGCCTGTGACAAAGGTAGCTACGAAGACGAAACCCTGCGGAAACCACTATCCGCCCTATGTTTTATACCCATTGTTGTGCTGCGTTTTTATTTCAGAAATTTCACTTTTCCTTTTCTCATTTCTTCATAGAATTCCTTAAAGGCTATTTTCTTGAATATGGCTTTTCGATGTGAATCGAAGTAAAGTGTGTAAATGTAAATCCACCATTCTTCTTCAATTTTTTCGGTCACTAAGGTGTCAATGAAATCGAAAAATTTCTTGGTTTTATGTTTTTTGGCTTTTGCGTACTCATAGCTCATTAGGACTGGTAAACAGTCTCTATCCGTAATTAAAAAGTCCGAAAACTTTTCAAAGTCATCAATAAGGAAATCATATTTAATAGCAAGATAGATGCTCCATAATGACACATCAGAACGAGAGTACTTTATATGTTCTTTGGCAATAGAGTTAATCTCCTTTTCAACTAATTCTAAGATTTCGTCACTTGGTGTGTTCTTTTCCAAAAGAAGGTCAAAGACATCAATAAAATATGGAAAGATGAAACACAGTCTAGATAGGTACATTATCACAAAAGCGAATACATCATTGTCCTTATACAGCTTTTTAGATAGTATTTTTACAGCGTATCTTATTGGAGAGTCACCTGGATTAGATTTTGCGAGATTGAGAGCTAAGTCAATGAACTCGCTCAATACATTGATGTCTTTTTTAGTGACTTCCTTACTAGTCAGAAACTTATTTGTGTAAGCTTTTAATTCTCGAACCCAATCTTGGTCAAGTGGCTTAGGTAGTTCAATTATTTCCGTCTTTTTGGGATTTAGTCTTAATCGATACTTTTCTAATTCTTTACTGAGTTTTCTAAGAAAAGTATCAGCTTCTTCCTTTGAATCACAATAGCACTTGTAATCATCAATGTATCGGAGATATTTATAATCTGAAAGTGCTTTGTCGACACGAGTTAGGATAAGTTCAGTTATTATACTTGATGTGTCGGGACCAATAGCAATTCCCACAGTCTCATTTCTTTGCATTGACCTAATAGCGAAATCAAGTTTATTATACCATTTTGATTTATCATCCATATTATCCTTGGCTTCTTGGTGACCAACAAGCGCCCAAGGAACTGAGTGGGAATAGATACTGGGATAGCAGTTAGCTATGTCCGCGTGTACGTAATATTTTGCTTTAAAAGACTTGTCGAGAATGAGGAATTTTTCGTCTTTGTTTTTGTTGTACGAGAGCATAGACACCAAACGCTTATTCAAATTATTGGGTTTGGGAATTACCATACTTCTATCAGCGTAGTCATCTATTTCTCCAATCTTCTTGATGATTTCAGTCCAATTCTTCTTTATTTCATTGCAAAGTCGGTAATAACTAATTGGGTGTGGTATTTCAATTACTCTGGGAGCATTGTTATTTCTGGTTAAGTGAAAGGATACAGTCGAAAACTCTCGCTTTTTGTAGACTTTAAGACCTTCTTTTCTAATCCACTTGCCATAAGATTCACTTGAAAAAATTGGATTAAGCTTTTCAGAAAATAGTCCATAGTCGAGCAATTTTCCAAATACGGTCTCTTTCTTTAGCTTTTTAAGAATGTCCATTCGTGGGTTTTATTCTAATGCAGCACAACGTATATATAAAGAAACAGTGTTCTTTATACGCTTATATCCGTTACTGTTTTAAGTTATTGTTAATTAAATTGTTATTTGTCTGTATTTGGTCCAGGGGACTTTTTATTTTGTGGAAATCATTATTGCTCACGTGGGTGTATCTTGCAGTTGTTTTAATCGAATTATGTCCAAGCATTACCTGGATTTTTCGAGTGTCCACTCCATGATCCATTAAATGAGTAGCAAAAGAATGTCTCAGCATATGTGGAGTTACAGTACGTGAAATTTTTGCCATTTTCCCAGACTTTTTAACAACGTTTAAAACACTTTGAGCAGAGTATTTGCCACGTTTCATATTTTCAAAAAGCCAATACTTCGGCTTGTACTCCTCCAAATATATCAAAAGCTGATTGATCAAGCTTTCACTCAAAATTGTTACCCTATCCTTTTTTCCTTTACCTCCTCTCACAAACAGTTGGTTTCGGTCAAGTTCAAGGTCCTTAATTCTAATGTTTGTCAATTCGCTTCTACGCGCATCCGCTGCATATCGCTGACTGATGAGACGAAACTACGATTGACATTTTGGTTAATTGTTGAGTTAAGGAACGCTTGTTTTTTATCCGAAAACACGAGACGAGAACGGAACTCAATCTACTCACGATATATTTTAACGAGCTTTTACGGCCTCGGGAACTGACGCGTAGAATTTCAGCAGAGTAAGCGTAAATTTTTGCTGTGCCTGAGCTCAGCCTTCGGGTTTTTCCTAAAGAAAAACACGCTAAAGGCGTTTGCGAGTTCAGTAAAAATAGCGATTGACTGCTAGAAATTCGAGCGAAGTTTCCGTGTGCCTTGATCTTTTCGTCCTTTTGGATCAAGCCAAAAGGACAGCCTAAATTTCAACCTTCTCCAACTTATCAATCCTCATTTGATTTTTTGCTGCCTCTGATGTGTCGCGGTTGTAGTCGAGTAGGGCAGCGTCCCATTTGCCGTACATCGGGTTGGGGAAAATGAAAAATTCAGTGCCAAAACTCGAAGAAGAATTCAAGACTGTTTCATTTCGCTGGGCAGTTGTACCGTGATCCCATTCAGATCCAAAATCACCGAGGTTATCGCCACAAAAAAGCAAGATATCGTAACCCTGGCTCATGATGGAATCTCTTCGTGGTTGTTTATCTGAAGTGCTCGATTTCAGGTAAAAATGATCCGGTTCTGACTGTGGCATTCCCAAATCTTTCATGTTTTTCACAGTCGGTTCTAATCTGTTTACACGCCTGTTGCTGAGGTAAAAAATCGTGACATCCAGACTATCTGCAAGTTTGAGAAACTTTTTTGATCCGGGTACAGCTTTGGCTTTTCCCATCGCTGTCCACTTTTGCCACGTTTCGGTGGTGTACGGTTTGTTATTCGCAATTTGCCAGGCGGTGTAAGGCGAATTATCCAGCACCGTTTCATCGAGGTCTAATACAATTGCCGGCTTGAGAGAATCTGAGTTATATTCAGCCATTTTTTCGGTCAGAGCCCTGCCCGCAAGCTGATACGTTTGCAAACAAACCGCACGGTACTCCGCTGATTGCTGCGTGTAAGCGGTGGCGCTCAATAAGCTGAGCTGATTGTTCGGTTCTGACTGTGGAGATTTTGCAGGTTGACAACTAGCAATTGTTGACGCAACCGTTAGTGCAAGTATGAAGTGACGCATATTTCAAATTTTGGCAATTATACTACGATGCGCAAAATTAGCCCGATCTTTGACTTTAAATTATCGTAAATTGCCTTTCTTCGAGCCAAAGAAAAGTAAATGGCAAACTCCGATTCACTTTTAATGCCTATCGCAATTGGGATCATCATGTTGGGGATTGGTCTCAATTTGGAGTTTGACAATTTTAAAACGGTTTTCAAAAAACCGAAGTCCATGTTTACCGGATTGGTAGGGCAAATGATTGTAATGCCTCTGGTAGCTTTTTTGGTCGCGTGGATTTATCCCTTAGATCCAATTTACAAAGTAGGTCTTGTTTTGATTGCTGCCTGCCCGGGAGGAACGGCTTCAAACCTGGTGACATATATTCTTAAAGGCAATACGGAGCTGTCAGTTTCGCTCACGACCATCAATAGCTTCATTATTGTGTTCAGCATTCCGCTCATTGTTCAGCTGGCTCTGAATGTGTTTTTGGGAAAGGATCAGCCTGTTGATGTTTCGTTTTCGAGTACGGCCGGAGAGGTGACAAGCACTGTTTTGTTACCGGTTTTAGCTGGTATGACAGTCAATCACTACAAACCTGATCTCACTTCAAAACTGAAAGAGCCATTGCGCTATATTTTACCCGCTATTTTGTTGTTGGTTTTTGGTTACGTGTTGTTCTTTACGGATAAGGAGTCATTTGGTGTGAGTGAATTTGTTCAGCTCGCTGTTCCCGGTCTTATCTTAAATATTGGCGTTATGCTGATCGCTTTTATTGGATTAAAACGAATATTAAAGTCGAAGGAATCTATTTACACGATAGCCATCGAAATGGGATTACAGAACAGTGCTCTGGCGATTTTCATTGCAACAAATGTTATTGAAAACAATCAAATGGCGCTGATAGCTGTTGTTTACAGTTCCTTTTCATTTTTCTCTACATTCATTATCGCCTGGTTTTACAAGTCCAGAGTCACAAAAAACGACAAACGGTGATGCTTGTCACAGCTTGTTGAGTTCGTTTTTTAGAGCTTTGCAATACGATTAAATCAGAATGAAAATCTTTTCAAATAAAGAGACAAAAAAAGAAGTAATCAACTGGGCTGTTTTCATTTCAGTTGCACTTTCCCTGTATTTCAGCGGCCTTTACAAACCGCTAATAAGTGGTGTACAGCGCGTAATTTTATCAACGGGAATCATTCAGCCAGATACTGACAAGGAACCATTAGATTCGAGCGGACCGGTTTCAATGAAGTTGATGAATGAAAGGGGAGAAGTTTTAAATCTCGCTGATCTTAGAGGAAAAGTGGTATTTGTGAATTTTTGGGCTACGTGGTGTCCGCCATGCAAAGCTGAAATGCCCGGAATTCAGGAGTTGTATGAAGAAGTGAAAAGTGATGATATTGTTTTTGTGATGCTCTCGCGCGATCAGGAGTTTCAAAAAGCAATCGATTTCAAACACGATGAAGCGTATTCATTCCCCGTTTTTGCAGTAGCGAGTAACATACCACAGCAGTTTACAGGAAGTGCAATTCCACGAACTTATGTACTGAACAAAAAAGGAGAAGTGGTTTCAGCTAAAAGCGGAATGGCCAAGTACAACACTTCTTCCTTCAAAGATTTTTTACAGGAACTCGCTAAAGAATAGCTTTAACGTTGATTCTTGAGTTCTTCAATAATCTTCTCGATTGAATAACCTTCTGCCTCAGCCTTGTAGTTTTTCACCATTCTGTGTCGTAATATTGGTGTAGCAACTGCGCGAACATCTTCATTGTCAGGAGCGTATTTGCCGTTGATCAAAGCGTGACATTTAGCTCCCAAAATCAGGTATTGTGAAGCACGCGGACCAGCACCCCAGCTGATATAGTCTTTTACGAGTTGCGGAGCGCGATCGCCTTCAGGTCTTGTCATAGCTGTGAGGTTTACAGCATATTCCATGACATTATCGGTTACCGGTACTTTGCGGACGAGCTGCTGGAAATACTTGATTTCTTCAGCATCCATCACAGAATTGACATCTACTTTTTTGTCGGTAGTTGTGGCTTTAACCACATCAACTTCTTCCTGGAAAGAAGGATAATCGACCCAAATGTTGAACATGAAACGGTCGAGCTGAGCCTCAGGCAGGGGATAAGTCCCTTCCTGTTCAATCGGGTTTTGAGTGGCCAATACGAAAAAAGGTTCTTCTAATCGGTGGGTTTCACCACCCGCAGTAACTGATTTTTCCTGCATCGCCTCCAGGAGTGCCGCCTGCGTTTTAGGCGGAGTACGGTTGATCTCATCAGCGAGTACCACATTGGCGAAAACCGGTCCTTTCACGAATTTAAAATTTCGCTCTTTGTCCAGTATTTCAGATCCGATGATGTCACTTGGCATGAGATCGGGCGTAAACTGGATCCGACTAAACTTGAGGCCAAGTGATTTTGAAATCGTGTTGACCAAAAGTGTTTTTGCGAGCCCGGGAACACCAACGAGCAAAGCATGACCGCCACTAAAGATCGAGATCACGATGTCTTTCACAACCTCTCGCTGACCGATGATGACTTTGCCAATTTCTTCGTTTAGTGCTTTATATTTTGCTGCAAATGCTTCTGCAGCTTCAACTTCGTCTTTGTATTTATTTTCCATAATGTATCAGAGCCATGAGTGTTCAAATGAGCATTCTCTGTATTGCTCATTGATTTTGATGTAGGTAGATTTAATTTTCCCCTGAATCCATTCGTCAATCAACTCTTTTTGCTTTTGAGCTTTCGTGACACTTTGAATTCGTTGATAATCATCTTTGAGATTTGCGCGGTGTGGTTCGTAAACGGTATCGAGTCTAACGAGTCTGTAAGCTTTTGAGCCGTCTTGTTTGTTGTAAACAACAGGCTTTGATATCTCACCCGGTTCCATTTTGTCGAGTACGAAAAAGAGGTTGGGATCAACTTCACTCATTTGGTTCATTTCAAAGCGAGCAGAGCCGGATGATTCATTGATGATCTTACCACCGTTTTTGCTCGATTTTTCATCAGTGCTCACTTCTTCAGCCATATCTGCAAAAGAAATAGAGTCGGTTTCGATAATGACTTTTCTGATTGAGTCGAGCTTAGCTTTAGCGCGGGTAAGGTCAGATCCGGAAACCTTTGGTTTTAACAGGATGTGGCGCGCATTAACTTGCTGACCTTTCTTTTCGATTACTTTAATCAGGTGGAAACCGAATTTTGTTTCTACAATGCCTGATACTTCACCCGGATCAAGGCTGAATGCTGCAGCGGCAAACTCCGGAACGAGCATGCCGCGTTTCATAAATCCGAGTTCACCGTTTTTTTCAGCACTTCCCTGATCTTCAGAGTAGAGGTAGGCAAGGGTTCCGAAATCCTCGCCATCCATAACACGTTGTCTCAACTCGCGTAGCTTTTGCTTGGTTGATTCTTTTTCTTCCTCGTTGATTACCGGGTCGATTACGATATGCGATACTTCAACCTGAGCATTGATGTAAGGGAGACTGTCAGGATCAATACTGTTGTAAAACTCTCTAACGTCTTTTGGGGTTACCTGCACATCAGAGGAGAGTTGTTGTTGCATTTGCTGAATCGTCATTTGATCTTTGATGAGATCGTAAAACTCATCCTTGATCTTAGCGATTGACTTCCCGTAAAATTCTTCTAGCTTTTCTACTGATCCAATCTGTTGCACGAAATAATCGATACGCCTCGATAGCTCAGAGTTTACCTGGCTTTCCTGCACTTGAATGGAATCGATTTTAGCTTGGTCCAAAAGGAGTTTGTTGTACATCAAGTCCTCCATTACCGTGCATTTGGTGTTTTCATTGACAGGATTACCGCCTTGCCTGTACTGCGTCATACGGTTTTCCAAATCTGATCGCAGGATAATTTCGTCAGCTACCACAGCTATAACGCCATCGATGACTTTGTTTTGCTCGGGCTGTGCTTCGGTTCTGACCGAAAGTGTTACGATAAATAAGAGTAGTGCTATTAATTTCTTCATCAGTAAATTTCGAAGTTATTTTTTCGTTCTGCCTCAGCAAATAAATCGTTTTTTAAATTTTTGACAAATTCGACTTTTCGCTGATTCAAAATGATGCTTTTTATTTTATCGTGTTCAAGCGACAGGGGACTGGTGCTGTCTTTCATCCTGTAGTCTAAAACTCGCAAAATGTGTTTGTATTGTCCGTGCTCGAGTTCAAATATTTTGTTCTTGCGAAGGAATTTTTCGCGGTTGTAATCTTCAACCGGAATTTCTTTCAAAATATCATCGAGGTAGAGCCACTTGTTTTCATCGAGGTAAAAGTTGTGGGCAAACTGGTAGCAGTAGTCCTCAACTTTGCGCAATGACTCAGTATCATCAGCTAAAATATTGGACTTGAGTTCATCTACACGTGGCGCATTGGTGTCTACTTTTACGTAGTAAACCTTGACGATATAGTCTTTGAGCTGAAAGTTCTTCTTGTTGTTTTGGTAATAAGCCTTGATTTCAGCTTCAGTAACCGTAGTATCGAGCTTTTGACTGAGGAGTTCGTTTTGGTAAGTGTAAATGAGCAAGTCACTTCGGTACTCCTCAAGCTTCTTTTCTACATTTTTCTTTTCGCCCGGTAAGTTGCTCTCAGCCTGGTAAACGAGTATTTGCTTTTCGATCCAGTTCTTGATCAGGCTGTGAGCCATGATCGTGCTGTCTTCATCAGATAAGCTGTTGGGAATATTCTGAGCCAGCTCATCAGCGTACAAATACCTGTCATAGGCTCTTGCAACCGGCTCTCTTTCCTCTTCATCAGAGTTGAAAAAACTACACGATTGCATCAACAGAGCGAGCGATAATATGTAGATCAGTTTGTCGATAACTCAATTACTTCTCGTATTCTTTTTCAAGCTTGTCAAGAACTTCCTGATTCACTTCAAAGTCATATTTATTGCGAAGTTCTTCAATCCAGTCTTTTTCCAGTTTTTCCTGGTAATCTGTAATGACAACTCCACGAGCTTCTTTGAGTTTCTTTTCTGCAGGCTCAAGAACCTCTTCAACTTCAACAATAACAAAGCTGCCATCGTGCTCAACGATTTTTGAAATACCCTTTTTCCATTTGATATCGGTCAGAACCGGACGTTGATCAGCAGAGTAAGTTCCTTGCTGAATTTTCACTGCAAGTGCGTTGTCTTTGTTGAGTTTAGCTTCGATAGCCGAGTCTGAGGCATTTTCTTTTAATAGATCAACAACCTGACCAGCTTCGTCTTTGTCAGAGCAAGTGTAAATTGTTCCTTTTACACGCTTTGGCCACATGTACTCACTTTTGCGAGTAGAGTAGAAGGCTTTGAGTCCGGTAGTATCGTTGATCGCTTTTTTCCAAACCTTCTTTTCCATGAGGTCAAAAAGGAGGATGCCATCATGATATTCGTTGTAAAGTGCTTCGTACTCCGGATATTTCTCGGTCAGAATAGACTTTTCATAAGCCAAAATTTCATCTGTCTTGAAATCTTCAAAGAAAGAATTGACAGCCATTTTCATATCCATTGGCTTAATGTGGCGTCTTTTAGCGAGGAATTTCGCAAAATCCTGCTGAGTCCAGGTGATTTTTTCTTTTCCGTATTCTTTATCGTTGAGCTGCATGATTTTTTTGTCCATTCCCTCAGCATTATCGGCACTCCAATCGCCAACAAAAACTGATGAGTCGAGGACATCAACCATCGCGTCAATATTCTTTTGGTAAACCTTTACATTGTATTCATCAGCCAGTTTTTTGGCAAGAGATGCTTTACTGTCAGATCCACGACCATCACGCTCAACCTGACGCTGGATAAAGTCTCTTTCCTCTTCAAACGAACCCAGATCATCTTTGCTGATTCGTTTTACGATGTGCCAGCCGTATTCAGTTTCAAATGGTTTGCTGTAATCGCCATCGTTTTCGAGTCCAAATGCTGCATCTTCAAATTCAGGGACCATTCTGCCGGCTCCAAACTTTGGTAGTTCGCCACCTTTTCTAGCAGATCCGCGATCTTCAGAATAAGTACGGGCTAATCTTTCAAAGCTCTCACCGTTTTCGAGCTGTTCGTAAACTTCGTCTATCTTCTTTTTAGCCTCGTCTTCTTTGTTTTGTCCTTCTTCATCATGTTTGATAAGGATGTGAGCAGCTTTGATTTCACCGATTGCATCGCGTTTATCGTTCACCTTCACGAGGTGGTAGCCAAATCTGGTTCTGACCGGCTTAGATACCTCACCAACAGGCGTTTCATATGCTGCCGTTTCAAATGGATAAACCATTCTAAAAGCTGAGAACCAACCCAGGTTTCCTTTATTTTTTTCAGCAGATGGATCTTGTGAGTGTTCGGCTGCGAGCACTTCAAAATCAACCCCGCTTTTTGCTTTATTGTACACTTTCATGGCAGTTTTGTAAGCCTTTAAAGTGTCCTCCGGTGTTGGGTTTTTTGGTATGCGGAATAAGATGTGACTTGCGTTCACGTCTTTTTGCATGCGTTCGTAACCTTCTTTCACTAAATGATCGATGTATTCCTGATCTGTGAGGTAAGGTTTTTGCAGTTGACCAATGTAGCTACCCAACTCTTTTTGGAAAGCTGCTGAAGTGTCGAGTCCCATCGTTTCAGCTTCTCTAACCTTGAGTTTGAAATTGATGAACAATTCCATGTATTCGCTGACAGTCTTTTTGTCAACTGTAGTTTTGTTATTGTTCTTGTTGTAGATGCGTTCAAATTCCTGAACGGTGATTTCTTCATCTTCAACTTTTAAAATGGTAGCGCTCTTTTTAACCTGAGCAGTTGCTAGAGTGGAGGCAATAACGGCTCCGACCAAAAGGATTGATTTGATCTTATTCATTGCTTTATTATTTTCTTGAATAATTAGGTGCTTCTCTCGTGATGGTTACATCGTGTGGGTGACCCTCGATAGCACTCGCAGGTGTAATTTTAACGAATTGTGCTTCCTGGAGTGAAGGAATGTCTTTAGCTCCGCAGTATCCCATTCCGGCTCTTATGCCGCCAATTTGCTGGTAGAGAACCTCTGCGATACTTCCCTTAAATGGTACACGGCCTGAAATCCCTTCGGGAACGAGTTTTTTGATGTCGTCCTCTGCGTCCTGGAAGTAACGATCTTTTGAACCTTTTTGCATGGCTTCAATTGATCCCATTCCACGGTACGACTTGAATTTTCTTCCTTCGTAGATGATCGTTTCACCCGGTGACTCTTCAGTTCCGGCAAATAACGACCCGGCCATGATACTGCTCGCTCCGGCTGCTAGTGCCTTTACGATATCTCCTGTAAAGCGGATGCCGCCATCTGCGATTAATGGAACGTCAGTATTGGCTAATTCACCTGAAACTTCGAGTATGGCGCTGAGTTGAGGAAAACCGACTCCGGCAATAACACGAGTTGTGCAAATAGAACCCGGTCCAATTCCGACTTTAACTCCATCAGCTCCGGCATCAACCAGATCACGAGCCGCCTCAGCAGTTGCGATGTTTCCAACAATTACATCAACTTTATCGGTAATGGAACTTTTTACAGTTTTAAGTGCTTCAATAACTCCTCTTGAGTGACCGTGAGCTGTATCGATAATGACAGCATCAACACCTGCATCAACGAGTGCATTGACGCGCTCCATCATATCGGCTGTGATACCCACAGCAGCAGCTACGCGCAAGCGGCCGTATTGATCTTTACAGGCATTTGGTTTTATACGGGCTTTAATGATATCCTTGAAAGTGATGAGTCCGGTTAGTTTTCCTTCTTCATTAACTACCGGAAGCTTTTCGATTTTATTTTCCTGGAGAATGTCTTCTGCCTTTTCTAGGTCATCGTTTTGCGAGATAGTAATGAGGTTGTCCTTTGTCATTACCTCTGTGATGGGGCGTTGCATGTTTTTCTCGAAACGGAGATCGCGATTGGTTACAATACCAACGAGGTCTTCATTTTTTTTGACAACCGGAATACCACCAATAGAATGCTCTTTCATCATTTGGAGTGCGTCAGTCACAAGTCCGTCTTCACTGATTGTGAGAGGATCCTGTATCATACCGCTCTCGCTACGCTTCACTTTGCGTACTTCAGCAGCCTGAGCTTCAATGCTCATGTTCTTGTGGAGAACACCAATTCCACCTTCCTGGGCAATGGCAATTGCCAGTGCCGATTCAGTAACCGTATCCATTGCTGCTGAAACGATTGGTGTTTTGAGTGTTATGTTGCGTGAAAATTTTGACGAGATGTCCACTTCACGTGGTAATACCTCAGAGTAGCGAGGTACTAATAAAACATCATCGTAAGTTAACCCTTCGTATTTAATCTTGTTGGTTGAAACTGACATAAGCACTCCTTTTGTATATCACGTGTTAAAAATTGCACAAAAGTAGCGATTTATATAGGAAACAAGATGTAAAAAAATGTTATTGGTTTGTGATATAGGGGAGGATGAAAATAGAATAATGGGTTCTGGTTTAATGGTCAGAACCCATTTCTTTCAATTATGAAATACCAAGCTCCTCCACAATCCTCTCAATTTTGCTTTTCAATTGGCTTTGAACACTAGTAAAATCCTCTTTATTTTCGAGTTTTTGGTTCACGCTGAAGTAGAATTTAATCTTTGGTTCAGTTCCTGATGGGCGAGCGGTTACGCGTGTTCCGTCTTCAGTAATTAACTGAAAAACATTTGATTTAGGGAAGTCTAAAGGCTGCGTTTCGCCATTTTCCAGTGTTTCGATTTGTGTTTCGAAGTCGCGGGTTTGTATAACTTTTGATCCGTCAATTTCAACAGGAGTATTATTGCGGAAATTTTTCATCATTTGAGTAATTTCAGCTTCACCGTTGCGGCCTTTCTTCACAATGCTGATCAGGTGTTCCTGGTAGAATCCGTACTTCATGTACAACTCGATGAGAAAATCAAATGCTGTTTTCCCCTGAGATTTAGCAAGCGCAGCCAGTTCACAAAAAATCACACTGGAGCTTGCAGAATCCTTGTCGCGAACGAAATCGCCAATCATGTAGCCGTAGCTCTCTTCACCACCGCCAATGAATGTTTCTTTTCCTTCTTTTTTGCGGATGATATCTGCAATCCATTTGAAACCGGTCAGGCAGTAATAAGTGTTGACACCATAATCTCTGGCAATTACAGCAGGTAGTTCAGAGGTGACAATTGTTTCAGCAATAAACTCTTTGCCACTCAATTTGTCTGCCTTTTTCCACTGATCAATCAGGTACCAGGTAAGGAGAGAAGCTGCCTGGTTGCCGTTTAGGAGTTGCATTTTTCCATTGCTGTCGCGAACGCCAACACCAATTCTGTCTCCATCCGGATCAGTGCCTACAATGACATCTGCATTGAGTTCCTCAGCTTTTTCGATCGCCATTTTGAGGGCTTCCGGCTCTTCTGGATTAGGTGATTTTACTGTGGGGAAATCTCCGTTCGGTTCTGACTGTTCTTCAACGATATGGATATTTGAAAAACCAGCTTCTTTCAGAGCCGGAGGAACTGATTTTATTGATGCTCCGTGGATTGAGGTGAAAACGATGCTGAGATCATTCTTTCCGGCATTTCCCATCGATTGCTCAGCAATTGCTTTGAAATAGGCTTTATCGATTTCTTCACCAATCGTGTGGATGCGTTTTTCGTCAGCTTCAAACTGAATATTAGAAAAATCTGTCTCGCGAACGAGATTGATCACATTTTTATCGTGAGGTGGAACGAGTTGAGCGCCATCATTCCAGTAAACTTTGTAGCCATTGTATTCTGGCGGATTGTGTGAAGCGGTCAGAACCACACCGCTGTGGCAGCCCAAATGACGAATAGCAAATGAAAGTTCAGGAGTAGGGCGTAAGTCCTCAAACAGGTACACGTCAATGCCATTTGCGCTGAATACATCAGCAACGAGTTTTGCGAACTTCCTTGAGTTGTGTCGGCAATCATGGGCGATTGCCACTTTTATCTGTTCGCCTTCAAATTGTCTAGTGAGGTAAGTACTCAATCCCTGAGTAGCCTGACCGATTGTATATTTATTGATCCGGTTTGTGCCGGCTCCCATAATACCGCGCATTCCGCCTGTTCCAAATTCCAGATCTTTGTAAAACGCATCAGCCAGTGCGTCTCCACCTTGTTGGAGAAGTTCTTCTACTTCATTTCTTATTTCTTCATCAAAAAAGGCTGATGTCCATGCTTTCGCTTTATGTTCGAGTGATTCTTCTATCGTTGCTTCTTGTTGCATCAATCGTGATTTAGGTTGTCTTATTCGTTTTCAAATGTAATTCACTTACCAACTTAATACAAATGCTCTTCATCATTGTGAATTAGAGTGAAAACCAGTTTTTATTTTGTTATCCGTGCTTACAGCACTCACGATAAGTTTTCCATGCTTTAACTCTGGGTTTTAACCCAGAGTTAAAGGTTTAACCGTGCCTAAAGGCACTCATTGTAGAGTGTATAAACATTTCAGTTTTCAATCATTCAGGTATAGATTCATTTTATGAGTATATAAAATCATGCTTAAGCTTATTTATCATGTTTGAAGTGCCGTTAGGCACGAGTCACTTTTTTCTTCGGGTGAAACCCGGAGCATTTTGTCGTTTGATAAAACTAAAGTGCCGTAGGTACGGGGCACATTAAGTATTGGATGTCTAAAACTTCTTTCAGTAAAAATGTCAGCTAAAACTCACAAAACCAGTCAAAAAGACATGTTATTTCGGTTCTGACCGTCAAAATTACTGACTCGTTTCCAGCATTTTGTTTTGGTACATGAATTGATTTTATGTAGCCAAACGAATTTAAAAACAACATTAAAACAATAGAATTATGAAACTAGCAAGAAGAAACAACTGGCCTTTTGTACCATCATTTTTTGACTCTGATGTGTACAACGATTTTTACAACGGAAATGAGTTTTCACCCGCAGTGAATATTCATGAAGACGAAAAAAACTATGAAGTTGAATTGGCTGTGCCAGGTATGAAGAAAGATGACTTCAAGGTTAATGTGGATGATGATGTACTTACTATTTCGGCTGAGCACAAGGATGAAAAGAGTGAAAAAGAAAAGAATTACACTCGTAAAGAGTTTTCGTACTCGTCATTCCAGCGTTCATTCAAATTGCCTGAGCAACGCGTAAATGTTGAGAAAATCGAAGCGAAGTACAATGACGGAATCCTAAGGTTGACGTTACCTAAAATGATTCCTGATCAGCCAAAACAGCGATTAATCGAAATTTCGTAAACTAAATTTAATTTGCACTCGTTAATAGTGGTGTGAGTCGATTCTAGACTCACAGAGTTAGTAGGGTTAGGTTAGTGCAAATACCGCCATCCTTTTAGGGTGGCGGTTTTTTTTTGCATCTTTCGGCCATGGATAAGGCTTCAATTATCGGTCAGACCCGAAATTACATTCAGCGATTTTTCGAAGGCGAGGGGACTGGTCATGATTATCTGCACATTGAGCGTGTCGTGACCAATGCTTTGCAGATTCAAAAAACTGAAGGTGGAGATCGATTTATCGTGGAAATGGCTGCTTTGTTGCACGATGTAGGTGATCATAAACTTTTTAATAAAAGTCCGCGAGAGTTAATCGGTGAGTTTTTGAATGAAATTGATTTGGGATCTGACCAACAAGAAGCTATCATTTCAATTGCCGAGCAAGTTTCATTTAAAGGAAAGCAGCAAAAGGAAAAACCAGATTCACTTGAAGGAGAAATCGTTCAGGATGCTGATCGGTTAGATGCGATTGGTGCAATTGGCATCGCCCGCACTTTTACATACGGTGGATCTGTAAATCAGCCCATTTTTGACCCAAAGTTAAATCCGACCGAACATGAAAGTTTTGAGGAATACAAAGAACAGCGGAGTACAACGATCAATCATTTCTACGAAAAGTTGTTGTTATTAAAAGACAGAATGAATACAGCTACAGGAAAAAAGTTGGCTGCTGAACGACACGAATTCATGATTGATTTCCTCAAACAGTTTTACAGCGAATTGGATATTGAATTTCCCGGTGAATTGAAATAAAAAAGGCTGCTTCGATTTGCGAAACAGCCTTTTGATTTGTTACAGCCAGTAACCTGATTACTGACCCAAGAAAGGATAGCGGTAATCATTAACCGGAACAAAGTTTTCTTTGATTGAACGAGCGCTCATCCAACGCAACATGTTCAATTTAGCTCCGGCTTTATCATTTGTACCAGATCCGCGAGCACCACCAAATGGTTGCTGCCCAACTACTGATCCGGTTGGCTTATCGTTGATGTAGAAGTTACCGGCAGAGTGTGTCAATGCTTCAGTAGCTTCTTGTATAGCGTAACGATCCTGACTGAATACAGCACCAGTTAACGCATATGGAGAAGTTTCATCAACCATTTTGAGAACATCACTCCATTTTTCTTTTTCATCGTACACATAAATCGTAACAACCGGACCAAAGATTTCTTCTTCCATTGTTACGAAATGAGGATCAGTTGTTAAAATTACTGTCGGCTCGATGAAGTATCCTTTACTGTCATCGTAATTTCCACCGGCAATAATTTCAGCATCTTTAGATTCTTTTGCTTTGTCGATGTAACCTGAAATCTTATCAAATGCCGGGCGATCGATCACAGCGTTGATGAAGTTACTGAAATCATCAGGAGCACCTATTTTGAGTGTTTTCATATCGTTGAGTAACTCATCTTTGAGTTGTGGCCAAAAGTTAGAAGGGAAGTAGCAACGAGATGCTGCACTACACTTTTGTCCCTGGAACTCAAATGCACCTCTGATAATCGCTGTTGCAATAGCTTGTGTTTGCGTTTCAGCAGATGGGTGCGCCACGATAAAGTCTTTACCACCAGTTTCACCAACAATGCGTGGGTAAGACTTGTATTTATCGATGTTTGAACCAATTGTCTTCCAAAGGTGCTTGAACACTTTTGTAGAACCTGTAAAGTGCAATCCGGCAAAGTCTTCGTGATCAAATACAACATCACCTGCGTCTGGACCATCAACATAAATGAGGTTGATTACGCCATCAGGTAATCCTGCTTCTTTGAAGATTCTCATTACGAGCTGAGCAGAATAAATCTGGCTATCTGCAGGTTTCCAAACAACTGTGTTTCCAGCCATTGCAGGAGCTGATGGAAGGTTACCTGCAATTGCAGTAAAATTGAAAGGAGTAATAGCAAATACAAAACCTTCTAATGGTCTAAACTCCATTCGGTTCCACGTATCTTTTGGACTGTAAGGTTGCTCTCTGTAGAGCTGAGTCATGTAATCTGCATTGAAGCGCAGGAAGTCGATGATTTCAGCTACAGCGTCAATCTCAGATTGATAAGCGTTTTTAGATTGAGCGAGCATTGTTGCAGCATTCATCTCAGCACGGTATGGACCGCTGATGAGATCGGCAGCTTTGAGGAAAATAGAAACGCGGTGTTCCCAACTCATTCTTTCCCATTTAGATTTTGCTGCTAATGCTGAGTCAACTGCTTTTTGAACGTGTTCTTTATTTCCTCTGTGGTATTTACCAATTACATGTTTGTGGTCATGTGGAGGAGTGAGCTCGTGAGTGTCTCCTGTCTTTACCTCTTCGCTACCAATGTACATGGGCACTTCAATGTGTCCGTTGTAAAGTTCTTTATATTTCTTTTGAAGAGCTTCTCTCTCAGGAGTTCCCGGAGAATAATCCACAACCGGCTCGTTTTTAGCCGGAGGTACGTTAAAAAAACCTTTAATCATATTTCTTTTTTGTTTTTGTTATTGATTGAGTTTCAATACGGACAAATCTAAGAAAAGAGATTATGATAAAAACCTGTCTTACTGGAATTATGTTATGAAAACTTAAAGAAATAAAAAAAGGAGATTGTCATTGGGTAACAATCTCCTTGGAGCAAGAATATAGCGTGAAATTATTATGGGAACTAAATTGGAGTGCTGAGACCACAAATCCTACAAGAAAAATGAAAGCGGTATTAGAAATTTTTTATTCGGGCTTTAATTCAGTTTAAAAGGGACTTCCATATTTATGACAGGAATAGTGACGTAAAATTCGGTTCCGTTCTTCAATCTTTTCATGGTGTAAAAGCCGCTCATTCTCCCGATTTCAGTACTCAAATCACAAGCAGATTCGTACTCATAGGATTCGCTCGGCTCTAAAACGGGTTGTTTGCCCACAACGCCTTCACCTTCCACAACTCGTGAAATTCCATTTGAGTCCATGATATTCCAGTAGCGACTTTTGAGCTGGATTGAGCTGGAAGTTGTATTGGTTATTCTAATCCGGTAGGCGAAGATGAAAAATTTGCGATCGGGGTCAGAGTATTCTTTTTTGTACCCTGAGCGCACGCTCACAATGATTCCATCTGTTTCGGCTCTGACCATTAAAATATGTTTAGCGTGGGAAAGACGTTGAGTTAAATCCCACTAATCGATCATAAATATCACCATTTTGTCGATGATATACAAATATTGAGTAATCATTTTCAGCCTGAGCATGACTTCCGTCAATGAAAGTGAGGTCGCCACTGTCAGAACCGTCTTTGGTGTACATATAAAGGTAATTGTAATAGCCTTGCTTGAGGTAGAGAGCTGTTTCGTATTGGTTGGTACTGGAGTTGTATTTGAGTTTAAAGTCATCACGAATTCTCCAGTTTGACAATTCCCCGTAAATGTAAAGGTTGCCGTTTTTCAACTCTTGTGGATAGGGAAGAGAGAAGTGTACCCAGGCGTAGTCGGCCTCTAGTATGTCGTTGAGCCTGCGGTCATCATTGCGAATCAGGTAGCCGCCATTGATATCGCCCCTGTCGAGATATTGCTTGATTTTACGCGGTTCGTCTTGTTGCAGTAGTACGTGATAGCGATTGTTGTAAATTTCAATTTCGCGTGTGTTTTCAGCTATGTAATTGAGGTTTCTGGTATCGAAAAAGCGCCAGTTATTCAGACCCGGAAAAAGGTTCCGATCATCGTAGTTGAATACGAGTTCTGTACTTTTCACAAAAGTTGGTTCCAAATTTCGCATAGCCCCTTGCCAATCGTGGTTTTGGAGAACTACTGTTTTCATATCAGTGTAGGGATTTGTGAGGTTGTATTTACCGGGTTGTAATGAAAAATCTACTTCGTGGTGAGTGAGCCTGTATCGTGCCTGGGTTGATCGTTTAATATCAAAACTCACATTTACTCTGCTTTCAACAACAAAGAATCGCCACGTAATGATTGTTTCATCATTTTCCATATCGAAAACCCTGAGCAAATAATTTCCAGATTTTGTGAGTTTGATATTTTGGTTTGGGAACCGCAGAGTGTAGCGGATAAACTGTTCACGCGTGTTTCCTGAATACTGGTAATTGTTTATGAGGTTTTCCTGTATTCCTTCCATGTATTCCATGGGCATTAATTCAGATGGCTCCCAGTCTGCATTACAGTGTACAAAGGAGTAGGCGTAGTTTTCTACAAGACCAGATAAATCTTCAAAATTCAGAACCAGTTGTTCAGCAGAGTTTAGGTTGATTAGCGGAAAGCCATCTTTCCAGCCTTCTCTAAACAGTTGAACAGTTTTGATGCTGTCTTTGTACACGTAATTATCAAACCTGATATACGATTCATCGTAGAATTCATTTTGTGCATTGAGAACAGAACTAAAAGCAGTTGAGATGGTTAGTAAAATCAATAAAAGATGCTTTTTCATTTTTTTGTCTTGAGTTGATTATTAATTTTGTTATTTAGAAACAATCTAAATAGATATCGTACTGTAAAGTAAAATTTAGGTCTGTTTGAAGGGAAAAGTAAATTGCTATTTTTGCCCTTCAATTTTGGCGAATTTATCAATTTAAACAGTATGTCCAAGGTTTATAAAGTTACCAAAGGGCTTGACATTAAGTTAGAAGGTGTAGCAGACAAAGTTTACGAATCTGCAACTCCTGAAACTTATGCGATTAAGCCAACCGACTTCCACGGCATATTTCCCAAGTTAATTCATCGCGAAGGCGATGAAGTTAAAGCCGGAACTCCAATTCTTTACGACAAGTACAACGAGCATGCCAAGTTTGCTTCACCAGTTTCTGGAGAAATTGTTGAAGTTAAACGCGGTGCAAAACGCAAAATGCTCGAAGTTAAAATTCTTGCAGACAAAGAATTGAAGTACGAAAAGGGAGATCCTAAAGATGGCTCTAGAGAAGAAGTCATCGAAACAATGAGTAATGCCGGTTTGTGGCCTTTCCTCAAGCAACGTCCTTATGATGTTATTGCTGATGCTGAAGAGACACCAAAGTCGATTCATATATCTGCATTTGACACAGCTCCGCTGGGTGCTGATTTGGATTTTTGCTTACACGGAAGAGAGAAAGACTTTCAAAGAGGTTTGGATGTACTTTCTAAACTGACAGAAGGTAAAGTTCATTTGAACGTCCACCGAATCAAAACAACATCTGAAGTATTTAGAAATGCTAAAGGTGTTCAAATCAATGAATTTGAAGGAGACCATCCTTCAGGTTTAGTAGGCGTTCAAATCAATAAAGTTGATCCGATCAATAAAGGTGATGTCGTTTGGACTATAGATGCTCAACGCGTAGCGGTAATCGGTCGTTATTTCAACGAAGGAATTTACGATGCGAGCATTGTTGTATCGTTAGGTGGTTCCAGAGTTGAAAAACCACGCTATTACAAAACGTTGATGGGAGCTTCTATTAAAGATATGGTTAAAGACAACCTTACAGAATCTCCTGAAAATCTTCGTTTCATTTCAGGTAACCCACTCGTTGGTGATGCAATTGAGGAAGATGGCTACATTGGTCATTATCACAACTCTATTTGTGTTCTACCTGAAGGAGACTCTCCACAATTTTTAGGTTGGATCGCTCCAAACTTTGACAAGTTCAGTATGTCGCGCACTTTCTTCAGCTGGTTGCAGGGAGGAAAGCGATACGATTTAAATACAAATACCAACGGTGAAGAACGTGCATTTGTGGTTACCGGTCAGTACGACAAGGTGATGCCAATGGATATTTTGCCGCAACAACTTATTAAGTCAATCATTGTTGAAGATGTAGAACAGATGGAGTTGTTGGGTATTTATGAAGTTATACCGGAAGATTTTGCTCTTTGCGAATATGTTTGCACATCAAAACAAGATTTGCAGGACATCGTGAGAAAAGGGCTTGATGTCGCAAAAGAAGAATTAGGATAAACGTATAGGATATGAAGGCTTTAGAAAATTTCATGCGTAAAATGGAGCCTAAGAAAGATGGCAAGTTGCCATTGGCTCATACTATTTGGGATGGTACTTATACCTTTCTATTTACGCCTGCTCAAACTACCAAAAAAGGTGTTCACATTCGTGATGGAGTAGACCTTAAGCGTACAATGTTTACTGTTGTTATCGCGCTTATTCCGGCCTTGCTTTTTGGAATATGGAACACAGGTCACCAACATTACATTGCTCTTGGAATGGACAGCGCTCCTTTTTGGGATAAAATTCTTTTTGGGGCGATCAAAGTATTACCGCTTGTTATTGTCTCTTATGCTGTTGGACTTGGAGTTGAATTCCTCTTCGCAGCATCAAAAGGACACCCGATACAGGAAGGCTTCCTCGTTTCAGGTATGCTGATACCACTATGTATGCCGGTTGAAGTACCATTGTGGATGGTAGCTGTTGCTACGATTTTTGCTGTGGTAATCGGTAAGGAAGTATTTGGCGGTACAGGAATGAATATTTTGAATCCGGCTCTGACCGCGAGAGCATTCCTCTTCTTTGCATATCCAACTAAAATGTCTGGAGACAAGGTATGGGTGAGTACAAGTACAGAAGCAGGACAGTCTGTTGCAGACGGATTTACAGGAGCTACAGCTCTAGGTGATTTGGCCACAACAGTTGGCCAGCCGATGGGTCAAAATGCCGAAGTTGTTTCAAAATTTGGAGCTGACGGAACTTACAGTTTGTTCAACGCATTCATGGGTTGGATTCCAGGTTCAGTTGGAGAAACATCTGCACTTGCTATTTTGATAGGTGCAGCCATCTTGTTGATTACAGGAATTGGTAGTTGGAAAATCATGTTCTCTTTCCTCGTTGGAGGATTGGTGATGGGCGGTATTTTCAACGCTTTTGCTGTTAATGACTTCATGGAATTGAACCCTCTACACCATGTTTTAATCGGTGGATTTATGTTCGGGATGGTATTTATGGCGACTGATCCCGTATCAGCCGCACAAACAAGTATGGGTAAATGGATTTACGGATTTTTGGGTGGATTATTCGCTATCATGATTCGCGTTTTCAACCCTGCTTATCCTGAGGGTGTAATGCTCGCGATTTTATTCATGAATGTGATGGCTCCAATGATCGATCACTACGTAGTTCAATCAAATATCAAAAAGCGTCAAAAAAGAGCTCAGGTTGTAGCTGCATAAATTAGAGTTATGGCAATAAATAAAGACAGTAACGTATTTACATTTGGCTTTGCAATCGCAATGGTTGTAGTTGTTGGAACTGTTTTGGCAGTTGCTGCAATGGGACTTAAAGATCGTCAAAAGGCCAATGTTCAACAGGAAAAAATGAAAAATATTCTTTCCACAATTGGTGCTATGAAAGCAGATGGTGACCGGTCAAAGGCCAAAGGTCTGTTCGACAAGCACGTTGTGGAACAAAAGGTTTTCAATGCAGAAGGCGAAATCATGGAAGATGCACCTGAAGCATTTAAAATTGATGTGAGAAAAGAATATAAATCTCTGCCACAATCGAAACGTCATTATCCATTGTACGTTTGCGAAAAAGACGGAGAGACATATTACGTAATTCCAATGGTCGGAACCGGACTTTGGGGTCCGATTTGGGGTTATATAGCACTGGAAGGTGATATGGAGACAATTTACGGAACATCGTTTGACCACAAAGGTGAAACTCCAGGACTTGGAGCTGAAATTTCTCAGTCTTCTTTCCAGGAACAATTTGAGGGTAAAACGATTTTCAATCAGGAAGGTAAATTTGTTTCTGTTGGTGTTCTCAAGTCAGGTGCTGAAGGAAACAAGCATGCTGTTGACGGAATCACCGGTGGAACTATCACTTCTAAAGGTGTTGATGAGATGATCGACAGGACTATTGGAACTTACGTTCCTTATTTCAAAACGAAAAAAGCTTAGGAGCTATGGCAGAAGAAGTAGCAGAAAAAGATAATGTTGAAGAGAAAGAACCATTATTCTCTAAGAAAAACCGCAAGTTATTAACTGATCCACTGGATGATGATAACCCCATTACTGTTCAGGTTTTGGGAATTTGTTCAGCACTTGCGATTACCGTACAGGTTCAACAGGCTATCATCATGGCGTTATCAGTTGTTTTTGTAATGATAGGAGGTAACCTCATCATTTCATTGATGCGCAACATTATTCCGAACCGAATTAGAATTATTGTTCAGCTCGTAGTAATTGCATCACTTGTAATTTTAGTTGATCAAATCCTGAAAGCATTTGTTTACGATATCAGTAAAGCACTTTCGGTATTTGTGGGTCTGATTATTACAAACTGTATCATCATGGGTCGTTTAGAGGCTTTTGCTCTCGGTAATAAACCATGGCCTTCAATCCTCGATGCGGTTGGTAACGCTGCCGGTTACGGTTGGATTTTGATCGCTGTGGCTGTTGTTCGTGAATTCTTTGGTTCAGGAGCTATTAGCTTCCCCGGAGTAGGACAGTTGCAAATCATTCCGCAAGGTTTTTATGAATTTGGTTACATGAACAACAACATGATGATTTTACCGCCAATGGCTCTTGTAACTGTTGGTATCATCATTTGGATACAGCGTTCTAAAAACACGAAATTGATCGAAGATTAAGAAACTATTTTAATAGAGAGTTATGCAAGATTTAGTAAACATATTTGTCAAGTCGATTTTCGTTGATAATATGATTTTCGCATACTTTTTGGGTATGTGTTCTTACCTGGCAGTATCGAAAACTGTCAACACGGGAGTCGGACTGGGAGCTGCTGTAATATTCGTTCTCGGTATTACTGTTCCTATCAATTACCTTCTTGAAAATTACGTGTTGAAAGAAGGAGCTCTAACCTGGATAAGTGATGACTTTGCAAGTGTAGATTTGAGTTTCTTGAGCTTCATCATGTTCATTGCAGTAATTGCTTCAATGGTTCAGCTTGTAGAGATGATCGTTGAAAAGTTTGCTCCGGCACTTTATGGAGCACTCGGTATATTCCTTCCGCTCATCGCAGTAAACTGTTCAATATTGGGTGGTTCTCTCTTTATGCAGGAAAGACAATACGCTTCAATAGCAGAGGCAACTTCATTCGGATTGGGTTCTGGTGTTGGTTGGTTCCTCGCAATTGTTGCAATTGCTGCTATTCGCGAAAAAATTCGTTATTCTGATGTACCTGCACCTTTGCGCGGACTCGGAATTACATTTATCATCACTGGACTTATGGGAATTGCTTTCATGAGTTTCATGGGAATTGAACTTTAATTGTTAACAGATAGATAGTAAGGCATGACGACAACAGTATTACTTACAATTGTAATTTTCCTCGCGCTTATTTTGTTATTGGTCGCGGTATTGCTTTTCGCTAAAGCAAAACTGAGCCCATCTGGTGCAGTGAAAATTGAGATTAACGGAGAAAAAACTATAGAAACTGAAGCTGGCGGCACTTTGTTGTCAACACTTGGTAACAATCAAATCTTTTTACCATCAGCCTGCGGTGGTGGTGGTACTTGTGCAATGTGCAAGTGTCAGGTTCACGATGGTGGAGGTGAAATTCTACCAACTGAGAAACCATATTTCACCAGAAAAGAAGTTCAGGACGACTGGAGACTTGGCTGTCAGGTAAAGGTTAAAGATAACATGAAGATCGAAATTCCTGAAGAGATCTTCGGTATCAAGAAATGGGAATGCGAAGTGGTTTCCAATTACAATGTGGCTTCATTTATTAAGGAGTTTGTTGTAAAACTACCTGAAGGTGAAAATCTCGACTTTGAAGCCGGTGGTTATATTCAAATTGATGTTCCTAAAATTGAAGTTGATTTCAAGGATATGGACATCACCGCTCACCCTGAGATGCACGATGATCCTCAAAAATTCCAAAAGGAATGGGACGGATTTGGTCTTTGGGATCTGAAAATGAAAAATGACGAAGAAATTTTCAGAGCATACTCAATGGCAAACCACCCTGCAGAAGGAAATATTATTAAGCTGAATATCCGTATTGCAACTCCACCATGGGATCGTTCTAAGAATTCTTGGATGGATGTTAATCCTGGAATTTGCTCTTCTTATGTATTTACGCGTAAGCCGGGAGATAAAGTAACAATTAGTGGACCTTACGGTGAGTTCTTTATCAAAGATACTGATGCTGAAATGCTTTACATTGGTGGTGGTGCAGGAATGGCGCCTATGCGTTCTCACTTATTCCACTTGTTCCACACTTTAAAGACAGACCGTAAAGTGACGTTCTTCTACGGTGGACGCTCAAAACGTGAGCTTTTCTACCTTGAAGATTTCAGACAAATAGAAAAGGAATTTCCAAACTTTAGCTTCCATGTAGTTCTTTCAGAACCACTTGAAGAAGATAACTGGAAAGAAAAGAAAAGTCTAGATGACGAAGGAGATGGATTCCTGGGTTTTGTTCACGAAGCTGTTATTGAACATTACTTCGAGAACCATGATGAACCGGAAGAAGTAGAAGTTTATTTCTGCGGACCTCCATTGATGAACCAGGCCGTTCTCAAAATGTGTGACGACTGGGGAATCCCTGAAGAAAACGTTTCATTTGACGACTTTGGAGGATAATCTTTCCAAATTGAAAATTGATACAAAGGCTCGCTTAAGGCGAGCCTTTTTTTTGACTACAGTTCTACGAATTCATTTTCATCTAAGTAGCACAATACCGTTTTTTCGATTTTCAGTCCCATCTCAGTCATCACTGATGCGTAATTATTGAGTTGTTCCTGATGCTCAAATGTTCTTCCACCGGTTTTAAAATCGAATACCTGGGCTGTATTTTCACCGGTCAGAGCCACTTTATCTGGCCTGTATGTTGATTTGCTTGACGGAACGTACAATGAGCGTTCAGAAAGTGAGTTGGCTGAAAGTATGGCTTCTGAATAATCAGATTGAAGAACGTTTTCGATCCAACTTTCAATTTGTCTTTTTTCTGAATCACTCAATCTGTGAACTTCACAAGCCTGATTGAGTAATTCATTCAGCTGGATCTGACCATTGGTTTTTTCCAGTATTTCGTGGGTGATAGCTCCAAGTTGTGAAGCTGTTTTCTCAGCAGACTTTGAATACTGAACTTTAGGCCTCGACACTTTCAAATCCTTTTTGTGATCATAGAAATGAAAGTCTGAATCAGCCATTGTGTTGATTTGTTCCTTAGTCTTAGCTATTCTGTTTGTGACTGGACTTCCATATGTGAACGTGACATTGTTATCTGTGTTAGCAAAATCAGAAATGTAGTCGAGGATCAATCCGCCAGTTTTAGCATCAGTAGTTTCTGCAGAAAAGCCGTAAAGTTGTTCCTCAGCTCTGGTAAATGCCACGTAGAGTAGATTCAGAGTATCGGCAATTTCCTCTTCTTCCTTTAGTGTTTGATAATCCCTGAAAGATGTGAATTTTATGGGTTTTCCTTTTAAATCGATTTGCATGAATGGCAGCTCAGATTCTTTTGTTTGTACCCATTCTGTTCCAATCTTTTTAAGATCTCCATCCAAATAAGGACAAATAACCACTGCAGATTGTAATCCTTTTGATTTGTGCATGGTCATTATTTGAACTGCATTCTCATGAGGCTGAGTTTCTACGTTAATTTGTTCTTTTTTGACTTCCAATTTATTGATGAAATTCGTGAGGTTGTTGCCGTTTTTATCGGTAAAGGACTGGATGAACTCTGAAATGGATAAGAAGGCTGCATTTTTCTCATTTTCGGTCAAACTGGAAATCAGTTCTTCAAAGTTTTCGGCAATTGATTTTTGACTATTTACAACGATTCGTGTTCCCAACGATTTTGCAAAAAAATCATTCAATTCTACAGATAGGAAATCCCTGGATAAGAAGTTTGGTAATGGATCATCTAGTAAGTTGAGATTATCTACAGCGGTAAGGAATTCAACTTTGTAATATTTTTCAGTAGGAGAGAGGAGCAGGTTAAAAAAGCTTATTGCTAATCTGAACTCTGGAGTATTACCTAGAATCGTACTTTTTTCAGAATGCACATCAATATTGTGCTTTTTGAGTATTGAAGCTATTTTGCTCGATTCCTTGCCATTCCTCACTAGAATCATTATTTCAAAAGGCTTGTAAAACCCGTTTTTGGTCAGATCCTGAATTAATTCGACTACAGCAGTTTCGTTTTCTTCTTTTGCCCATCTTATGAACTCATTTTTATTGAGCTCCATCTTATTCCCTTTGTGATATTTGTGAAGAGTAAATGAAACAAACCCCTTTTCTTCATCGTGAAAGGGAGTTTGCTCAACATCATCGTACATCTTTTTTTGATCATCAGACAGTTTTTCTTTTGCGCGGCTGAAGAACTTATTGTTGAAGTTTACTATGTTTTGCCACGATCTAAAGTTGTGATCGAGCGGACTTGAATCTTCAACATTTAAGAAAGGTGCCTGCCAACCTGCAATAACCTGATCAGCATAAGGGTTGTACAATTCTGGAAGAGCGACAAATTGCCTGGCTTCACCACCTCTAAATCTGTATATTGCTTGTTTGGCATCTCCCACAATTAGTGAAGATCCACCCTGGCTGAGTGCATTACCTAGCAGAGGAATTAAATTATGCCATTGAATGATTGAAGTATCCTGGAATTCATCGAGCATGTAATGACGGTAGTGCTCTCCTAAACGCTCGTAGATAAATGGTGCCGGCTCTGACTGTACAACATCTCCAATGCTTTTGTTGAAGTCTGAAATATGAAGTGTGTTCAATTGTTTTTTGAGTAACTCGAGATGCTCACCTACAAGGCTCAGAGTTCCGGTTCTGAAAACTTCGTTGGCGATGATTTTGTTGTAAACGTACTTCTCGTAAAGCTCAATTATGGATTCGATGTAGCTGTGAGCTTTTATTTTGATAGAATCGGAGTCGGGGAAGTTTTTTTCAAGATCTTTTTTAAACCATTTATCAGGATTGTTGTAAAAATCCGGTTCATCATTCGATATTTTTTCGAAGTCTGAGTCCTTGAAAGATGTCAGTCGTATTATCAGTGAACCACGGCTCACATATTCCGCTAAATTGTTATCGTGAATATAAGAGAGACCTTCATCAGCAATTTCACTGATTTGTTTTTCTAATGATTCGCAATCTTTTTGATGTTTATCAGCTAGTTTTTTGAATACATCGAGCTCAACTTCTTCTAATGCAGCAATTTCTCTGTTATTGTCGTCTCTTAAAAGCGGTTCGGCAAATTCAACGAGTAAGTTGTTAATGTTCCATGATTTCTCGTTATCAACCTGTTTTTCCACAAAATCTTCAAGGATTTTAGTGGGCAACCTATCATTATTTCCAATCTCAAAAAGTAGCTCATTGACAGCCATTGTAAGTAATGAATTGACATCCAACTCAACTTTGAAGTTTGATGGAATTTTGAGATCAAAGCTGAACGACTTTACGAGTCTGTGAGTGAAACTATCGATTGTGCTCACAGAAAAATCTCCGTAATGGTGGAGGAGTGAAAAGAGGACGTTTTTTGAACGCGATCTTAATTCGCTTTCACTCAAGTTTGTTTCCTCAATTAGTTGTTCCAGTAAAACAGCTTCTCGGCCTTTTAATTCATTTGAGGTTGCAAATTCCTGAAGCGTGAAAACAATGCGGTCTTTCATCTCCTGAGCCGCTTTGTTAGTAAAGGTTATAGCGAGAATTGATTTAAAAGTATCTTCGTTTTCAGCGGTTAAAACCAGATACAAAAATCGCTTGGCTAATTGGAACGTTTTCCCCGATCCTGCTGATGCTTTTAAGACAATTAGTGACATTTAGTACTGGGCGTTAAATGAATCTTTAATATCTTCGAAACTAACAAATTTAGCTTTTCAACGTTTTATAAGATACAATGAAAAGAATTGTAGGGATATTAATTTTTGTGCTTTTTACGACTGTAATGGTCAGAGCACAATTCGCAACTGACCAACTCATCGTGCAATTTCACAATGATGTGAATATCGATGAGTTTACGCACGACATGAATAATGCGTTTGGAAATCAGTTGGTTTACAAAAGCAAAGAGCTATCTGGCCGAATGAATATGCACCTCATTCACTTCGACACCAATTTAGCTAATATCGACAAACTACTCGGTGTATTTGGCTCTGACCAAAGAACAATTGCTGTACAGCCAAACCACACAAATGTGGAATTGCGCGATAAGACTCCGAACGACCTGGATTATCCAGCTCAATGGGCATTGAATGAAACCAGATTGGGAAATATGGCAGCTCCAACTGCCTGGGATTATTCAACAGGCGATACTACCTCCACTGGTGAAAAGATTGTGATAGCTGTTGTTGATAATGGGTTTGATTTGAATCACCAGGACTTATCTTTTTTTGAAAACACGAATGAAATTCCGAATAACAATATTGACGATGACCAAAACGGTTATGTCGATGATGTGAATGGTTGGAATGCATATAACGATACAAATGTAATTCCGACACAACAACACGGGACTCATGTTACCGGAATTGCCGCAGCAAAAGGCGATAACAATCAAGGTGTAACCGGAGTAGGATGGGGAATGGAAGTGTTGCCTATTGCAGGTTCCAGCGGTTCAGAAGCTGTTGTTCTTGCTGCTTATGGTTATATCCTGGAGATGAGAGCACTTTACAACGAAACAGATGGTCAAAAAGGAGCTTTTGTAGTTGCTGCAAACTCTAGTTTTGGAATCAACTTTGCTGATGCTTCTCAATATCCGCTGTGGTGTAATTTTTACGATTCTCTTGGTGCTGAGGGCGTTTTGAGTACCGGGGCTACGATTAATGGTAATATTGATATCGATCAGTTTGGAGATATGCCCACAACCTGTTCAAGTCCATATTTGCTTTCCGTTACTAATTTGACTGAAGATGCAGTAAAAAATGCGGGTGCTGGATACGGAACAACACACATTGACATAGCAGCTCCGGGTACAGACATTTACAGTACTGTTCCTTCAAACTCATATTCTAATTCAACAGGAACGTCTATGGCAGCACCGCAAGTTGCCGGAGCTATTGGATTGTTGTACAGTGCTATGTGTCCTGATCTGATCAATCTGTACAAGCAAAATCCAGACAGTATTGCATTGTATGTTCGCGAATCAATTTTGAAAGGAGCCGATACACTCTCTTTGCTTCAGGGGACTTCAGCTACAGAAGGAAAATTAAACCTGACAAGAGCTATAGAAGAAATGCTTCGCTTTGATTGTACTGATATTTCATTTGAATCTTCTCAGGCAAATTGTGAACCTTGCGGTGCTGAAGTAATTGTCGATCTGCATTACGCAGTAGCTCCCATAGAATATTATTGGAATGATGGACTTGTAACTGATAATAATGTACGATCAGGCATGTGTGCCGGAAATTATTCAGTTACCGGAGTAGATCGCTATGGTAACGGGAAAGTTGTGAATATTGAGATTTCACAGTTTGATTCTATCGTTCTCACTTCACAGGTTAATCTGATTTCTGCTCCAAATGCTGGCGATGGCTCAATCCAACTACAGGTAAGCGGAGGCAATGGAAATATTGAATATGAATGGTCAACCGGTGACACAACTGATGCGATTCAAAACTTAAGTCAGGGAAATTATCAGGTTACTGTGACCGACTCTACCGGATGTTCAGTGACGAAGTCATTTGATATGTTTTTGAGCGGATCAGATGAACTTACAGAAAACGATATCAGCATTTATCCAAATCCAACCAAAGGTTTGGTGACAGTCAGAACCGGAGGTGCTCGCGGTTTAACCCTCGATGTATTGGATGTAGTGGGTAAAGTGGTTCTGACCGAAAGACTCGATAAACAAATGATCGACTTAACGGGTTTACCATCCGGACTTTATATTTTCAAAATTCATAGTGACGGAAATCCTGTAAAAACAGAAAAAGTGATTGTGAGATGATGAAGTGGAGTTGGATTCTGATAATATTTTTTGCATCCGTTGGGTGTCAACGTGACGTTGAATTTCCTGAAGGTAAAACTGTAAAGGATGAAATTCCAGATCCCACACCTCACGAATTGAGGATTCCGCAGGGTTTTGGTGATTATTACCGCAACCCTGATAACCCACTCACGCTTGAGGGAATTTCTTTAGGTAAAAAGCTCTTTCACGATCCTATATTAAGCGATGGAAATAGACAGAGTTGTGCAAGTTGTCACAATCAATCCAAAGGTTTTTCTGATCCCAGGAGAGTGAGTCCCGGAGCGGCACCTGGAGCAATTGGCAAAAGAAATGCTATGGCTCTAATCAACCTTGCATGGCGAAGAGAGTTTTTTTGGGATGGTAGATCTTTTTCTCTCGAGCATCAGGCATTAGATCCGGTGTCAAACCCTATTGAGATGAACTTACCGTGGCCACAAGCTATACAAAAACTCAAGGCCCATGAAGAGTATCCATTGCTATTTGAGCGAGCATTTGGAGTACAGGATTTTGATTCAACCCATGTTGTAAAAGCAATTGCCCAGTTTGAAAAAACATTGATCTCAGCTGATTCAAAGTATGATAAATACCTTCGTGGTGAAGCCACTTTAACAGATCAGGAACGTTTGGGATTGGATTTGTTTAATAGTGAAAGAGCAGATTGCTTCCATTGTCACAATGGCGTTACTTTTACTGATAATTCGTTTCGAAATAACGGTTTGCAAAGTACGGTTAGGGATTCAGGACTTGGAGGAGTTAACGGGAATCCAAGAGATGTTGCAAAATTCAAAGTTGTGACTTTACGAAATATCGGTTTTACAGCACCATATATGCATGATGGTCGTTTCCAAACACTTGAGCAGGTAATTAATTTTTACAGCGATAGTGTAAATCAACAAAGCCCAAATATCGATCCTGTTATGCTTAAAAGTAATAGGGAAAATGGCTCTTTAAACTTGACAGATGAAGAGAAAGAGGCTTTAATCGCATTCCTCAACACATTAAATGATTCATCATTTGTAGAGGACGAAAAATTCAGCAATCCTTTTGAATAAGTCTTTTATCGGTAGAGTGTAACAGAACCTTTCTTGGTGATATTCTGAATTTCGAGGATGTAATAATACGTTCCAACAGCTACATCTTCACCTGAGAAGTTTTTACCGTTCCAGCTCGCAAAGCCGCCTTCATTCTCAAATATCAAAGCTCCCCAGCGGTTGTAAATTCTTAAACTCAAACAATTCACAACATTTCCATTACTTTTTACTTCAAAGTAATCGTTAACTCCGTCACTGTTGGGAGTAATGACATTTGGTGTTTTGAGGTTCAATAATGTTTCTAAATATTTTGGACTGATATTTACAGCGGTTGTGTCAATACAGCCGTTTGGAGATTCAGCAATCAGTACTAAATCCAATTCCAAACCGTAAGCAAAATCGAGACTCTTTAATTCCTCAGTAGTGTAGGGTTCCCCATTCAATAACCACGTTGAATTTTCAGTATTGGCACTGAAGTTTTCAACCTCTATTTTAGGTTGTTCACAACCCGGAATTATGGTGTAGTTAAATTCAGCCTCCGGTTCCTGATATGTTTGTACCTCAACCGATGCTGTATCAGTACATCCCAGGCTATCAGTAACTCTAATTTCGTAATTGCGAGGATTAGTAATTCGCGCAACAATACTGTCTCCCTCATTGAACTCTATGTCTTGTGAGGGGCTTATCGAGTAGTTCAAGGGTTCAATTCCGTCAGATACACTGAATGTCATAGGAACTTCAGCTCCTCTACAAACAATTGTATCAAAACCGCCAAAGAGTGACATTACTGATAAAGTCACAGATGCTGAATCAGCACAACCAAGGCTATCAGTGACAATTACCGAGTAATCTGTTGTTTGGTCAGGAAACACAACCGGATTTGCTGAAGTGTCATTTTCAATTTCAGAACCCGAAGACCATTGATAGGTAGATCCCAAAGGTCCGGTTGGATTACCGCCAAGCATAGCGCCCCTTGTTCTGCAAATATATCGGTCAGATCCGGGATTGATCGTAGGTAATTCCTGAACTCTAACACCCACGCTGTCTGTAGCTTGACATCCATTAGCATCAGTGAGCGTGACCACGAAAGAAGTGTCAGTCGGATTCAAAACAAATGGTGAAGCTGAAGTTGAGTCGCTGAGAAGATCACCATTATCCCAAACAAAATCACCCGTACCAAAAGCGAAAATTTGAGTGGTATCGCCTTCACATGCAAAAGTATCAGGTGATGTAGATAGAGTAGGGTTTGGGTTAACGACAATATTTACCGTGTCTGATCCGGTACAGGTGTCGTTTGTTGTATTTACAATGTAAACCTGAGAGTTAGTAGGGAAAACCAATGGATTTGACAATGTGCTGTCATTCATACTTGTATTAGGATTCCACGCATAATCAGTAAAAGGAGGTGAAGTGGGATTTGCTCCAAGAAGAATTGAATCACCAACACAAATTGCTCTATCTGGTCCGGCATTAGTCGGAACTTCAGGTTGTGTAACAACATTGATTGAATCAGTTGCAGCACACCCATTTGTATCGATATAATCCACATAATAAGTAGTGTCGTTGGGAGGGAAAAACCTTGTTGGTACTGAAGTTTGATTTGATATAAAGTAGTTTGATGTCCATTGAAAGCTCGGTACATCAGGATCTAACTCCAGTGTATCTCCCGGGCATAAGAAGTAATTCGTACTGAGGTCGAGTGTATCTGGTCGATTGACGATGACAGTTACCGTATCAGTTGTAGAGCAGGAATTTGAATCAGTTATTTGCAGAACATAATCTGTTGTACCAATCGGTGATGCATTTGGAAATAGTATACTAGGATCTGAAAGTCCTGTAGTAGGTGTCCAGCTTACTGTTTCGCCTACGCCTAAAGAACCACCACCAATAGAGGTTGTATCACCAAAGCAAATACTGGTATCCTGTCCGGCATTAGCAAATACCTGAGTAATAATAACTGATAGAGATTTGTTCACAACGCAGCCATTATTACTTGTGACAGTAGCTTGAACTGAGCCATTGTTGCCTGTCCAGTTAATTTCTAGTTGATTAGTACCTGATCCAGATACGATATTTCCACCATTAACTGTCCAGGAGTATGAAGCACCCTGAATACTGGGCAATGAATACGTTTCCTGGCTCTGACCACTACAGAGTAAATCAGGCCCTTGAATTTCCTGATTTATTTCAAATGGCTGAACATCGATAGCGTAATTCTGAGTGAAAGTTTTAGGCGGGCAGCCATTATCACGAACAGCAACATTAAAAGTATAAGGAGCATTTCTACCCTGAGCACACGTTGTTTGCCAGCACAATTGAGTTGTAATTGCGCTGTCACCATTCAATGGTGCAAGAATATTAGCTGACGGACTCACGAGGTTTGGATCAAAAATATTGCCGGTTGCTGTCATGAAGAGTGAATCACCTTCCTGGTCAAAATAATCCAAATCAATACAGAAGGAATCTCCGGCAGTAACCTGGTATTCAACAGGTGATAGTGCTGTTGTGTCTAGATTTGAAGTGTCCTGCGCAGGATTTGGGTTTGGCGGACATTGAACAACTAATAACTGAATATCTCTACGTGTTACACTAATCAACTGACCATTTCTAAACTCTTTAATCTCAACCGCTGCAGCATAATTCCCCGGGTTATTCGCTCCAAACTGAGTTGTTCCCGTTGATGAATTAATAGATTGAAAACCAGTATTGCCAAATATTTGATTCGTTGAAAAACCGGGGCCCCAGGTGACTAGATTTGGAGGGTTAGGATACGGATCAAAATTTGGGCTGCTGTAAGCAGGGCCGGGGGCCGTATTTGTTGTATTTCCGTCATATGGTTGTTCCAGTGAATAAACTAATGAATCACCATCCGGATCAATTGCGGAATTGGGAATAAATGTAGTGTCGCCCTCGCAGATAAAAGAGACAAGAGTGTCATTAAATGCAGCCGAACTATTTGGGAGAAGATTACCACTTCCATCTGAAGGAATGAATACTTTGTAAGTCAGAGCTTGTGCACCAGAGTTGTCCAGATTGACTATCCCTCCCGGTCTGCAACAGCGATCGTAAAGAATATGGTATCCTTCATTTGAAGGAGCTAATGATACAATGGTTGAATACTCTACAAGTGCAACACAATTGCTGGTTGAAAAACTACAACCTGGAGGTAAGTTAGGGTCTACTACACCAACACTAACAGTATCCATTGTAGCGGTAGATACAAAATCTACATCGAAATCATTAATAGAGCCTTCGTAAATACCTATATCAATGTTGGGTTCAGGAAAAGTATTTGGCCAGTTTACAGAATTACAATCCATATAGGCCTGAAAACGAATTCTATAATTTCTGTTTCCGGGAAATGTACTGGAGGGGCCAAGGTCTTCGTAGCTCATGTTTCCACCAATGAGGTGAGTGGCTTTTGAGAGGCCGGGTAGCATAAAAGCTAATATCGCCAATAAGAGGGATAACTTTTTCACAGAGCTGATTTATTTCAAAGGTTCGTTTGTAGCTTCGAATTTATGAAATAAAACCTTCTCCGGTCAATAAAAAGTTAGTTTTTAGCCTTTTGCTCTTCTTTACGTCTCTTGCGCTCAGCTAATAAGAAGCGCAATTCTTTACCCATTTGTCCTGAAATGGCAGAATTCTCTTCAGCTCTGCGAGTTAGATAAGGAATAGTAGATTTAACCGGACCATAAGGCAAATACTTGGTAACATTGTAACCTTCGTTAGATAGGTTAAAACTGATGTTATCACTCATGCCGTAGAGCTGAGCAAAATAGATTGATGGGTGATCGTGCGGAATATCCATGTCATCCATCAAGTCAACAAGCTTGTAGCAGCTCAATTCATTGTGTGTACCGCAACTGAACTCTAAGTAATCGAGGTTCCGAATAGCAATTTTGATACCGCGGTCAAAGTCTCTATCAGTACTTTCTTTGTCTGGCTGAATAGGAGTGGGGTATCCCATTTTTTTGGCGCGTTTGTGTTCTTTTTCCATGTATGCACCCCGCACAAACTTAATCCCGAGAACAAAGCCTTCTTGCTTAGCTTCTTCAATCATTCTTTCAATAACAGGCAACATAGAGTGTTTGTACATCTGGAAGGTTGTGTAAACAATCGCCTGCTCCTTGTTGTATTTGCGCATCATCGATGCTATGAGTTGATCGATAGCTGGCTGAATCCAGCTTTCCTCTGCATCGATGTAAATAGGGATTTTATTTTCGTTTGCACGTTTGCATATCTTATCAACTCTTCTAACCACACGTGCAAAAGCCTCTTTATCTTCTTTTGAAAGCTCACCGCCTTCTGATACTCTTTCGAGTAAATCAAAACGAGCGATTCCCGTAATCTTCATGCAACTAACCGGAATGTGAGGTGAAGACTTGGCTTTGTCAATAACGCGAATTAACTCCTCAGCAGTGTGATCAAAAGTCTCTTCATCTTTGAGTCCTTCAACAGAGTAGTCAAGGATGGCACCGATGTTTCCCTTGGCGAGATCAACGATTGCTTTATTCTCACAATCTTCGATCGATTCTCCACCACAAAATTGCCTGAAAACAGTTTGCTTGACTATCCCTGAAATTGGGAGTTTGAGCTTCAATGCAATATTTGTCAGTTTAGTTGCGAGTTTCACAACCCAGCTGTACTGCATCAGGCGGAATATAAAAACAGAAAAAGCAAGATCACCATCACTTTTATGAGCGAAGGCAACCTTGCTATTACTAAAGTCTATTTCGTTTCTTTTTCTTGTATCAGTTTCTCTTGTCATAAGCTAGCTAAAAAAACATCCCAAAGTAAAGGCATATTCTTTAGCTGTAAAACATCAACCCCAAAGATTGTTCAATTATTCTTCGTCATTTTCATAGTTTAACATTTCATCAATCGTGTTTGTAGAAACGCTGTGGTAGTTAGGACGAGCCTTTTTATAAATTGCAGTAGCCCTGTTTTTAGAAGGATCTGCTTCGGTCAGAGCCGAGTATAGCGGAACGAGGAACTTTCTGCGTCCCACTGATACGAGGAAGCTTTCAAGCGCATCATCAGCAGGCTTGTAATTGTGCTTGATCGTGTGTTCAAACCATGCAGCGAGAATTTCGCTGTTTCCTGATTTCGTAAAGCCAAATGACTTATCTAATTCAGTCATCTGTTCGTTAGAAAGCGTATCAGGTAAATTTCTCAAAAAGTGCAACCACTCGTGAGATGTCCAACCTGCAGTCTTGAGTTCTTTTGCTTCAAAAGCACCATCACTCCAGGCTTTAAGAGCCGATTCTACACGTTGAAAACGTTCACTGGTAACTTCCGGAGCATTATCAGGAATACCGGGACCGTAGATCCAGTCGTTGAGTCTGAGTTTTGCTTTTAAGGCTGTGTCAGAACTCAATAAACTTGAGTCGAGGTAACTGACAAACTTCTCAGTCGTCATTGTTTCAAATGCAAACTTGTCAAAATAGGTATTTAGGAATTTGTCAAACTCCTTGCGACCGTATAACTCTTCTATTTTCTCCAGGAAGAAAGCTCCTTTCTCATATGCTACGCTGGTCATACCATCATCAGGGTTCCGACCATCGAGATCTAATTTTAACCATGTATCGCGAGCCGGTAGTTCAGAAACTTCTTTCTTGAGATCCTGCATGCCAAGTTCACGCAACATGTTTACGTAATCTTTGCCGTAAAGCTCTTCCATGATTCTGCGCTCAAAGTAAACAGTGAAGCCTTCGTTCAACCAGAAGTCGTTCCAGTTTGCATTGGTTACGAGATTTCCACTCCAGCTGTGAGCAAGTTCATGGGCGATAAGCGATGTGAGTGAGCGGTCTCCGGCAATAATTGTTGGAGTAGAGAATGTCAATCGAGGGTTTTCCATGCCGCCAAAAGGGAATGACGGAGGAAGAACGATTACATCGTAACGTCCCCAGCGGTATTTGCCGTAGAGCTTTTCAGCAGCAACGAGCATACTATCCATATTGGCAAACTCATTTGCTGATGCTTCAATCATTCCAGGCTCAGCATAAACACCAGTTTGTTCTCCGATTTTTTGGAATTCAATATCACCAATTGCCATCGCCATGAGGTATGATGGAATCGGTTCAGTCATTTTGAATTTGTAAATGCCATCAGCATTCTTTTTAACCGGATTCTCAGCACTCATGAGCGTGAGAAGCTCAGGACGAGATTTCACCTCGGCTTCGTAAGTGAAGCGAATTCCGGGACTGTCCTGGCAAGGAATCCATGTACGAGCCAAAATAGCCTGAGATTGCGTAAAGAGGAATGGATTGTTTTTATCGTGGGTTTGTTGTGCGTTCAACCACTGAAGTGCTTCAGCATCTTTTGTCGTGCTGTAGTTGATGGCAACCCATTCTGCACCTTCAGGAAGTTTGATCACGAGCGGCTGACCCAAAACAGGATTGTTTTCTCCCAGGTAGTAATCTGCTTCTTCAGCTCCGTCAACCAAAACCTTATGGATATCGAGGTTTCTCGTATCAAAAACAATTGAGTCGGCATTGTTATTTTCAATATCCCATGTTGCAGATGCTTTGATCTTTTTCGTTTTGAAGCTTACCTGAGCAATCCAGTTAAGGTGTTTTACAGCAGCTTCCAAAGGTTTCGCATAGGAGTGAGGATCTGACCAGTCTTTAGGTATATCAGCTTGTTTCATCTCTGTTTTGGTTTCTTTTGAACCGCAACTTGCTATTAGCAATCCTACAATGAAAAGTAATGCAATGTTTGTGTATCTCATGTGTTTTTATTTTAAAGCACCACAAATCTAAAGATTCTTTACTACTGCACTTAATCTATTTGCTGTTGACAAGTTTTTTTGGTCGATATGGCATTTCATCTTTGGCTGATTTACATTAGTGGTGAAATTTTACCGACAGTATGTACATTGTATTTGATACCGAAACCACTGGTTTACCCCGTGATTATAACGCTCCTGTAACTGACAGTGAAAACTGGCCCAGGTGTGTACAGTTAGCGTGGCAAATTCACGATAAATGGGGTGAACTCATAGAGGTCAAAAACTATATCATTAAGCCAGACGGCTTCACGATTCCATATAATTCTGAAAAGATTCACGGTATTTCCACTGAGCGTGCAATGCGCCAGGGTGTGGAATTGGAATGGGTGCTCAAAGAATTCAATGAAGCGCTTGAAAAAGCTGACTTCGTTGTAGGGCAAAACATCGGCTTTGACATCAATGTCATGGGGGCCGAGTTCCACCGCATTGATGTTGAAACTCCTATGATGAACATGGAGAGTCTCGATACCTGTACTGAGAAAACAGCTAATCTCTGTCAGATCCCGGGCGGACGAGGTGGTAAATTCAAACTCCCCACACTTACAGAGCTCCACGAACACCTCTTTGGCGAAGCTTTCAACGAAGCGCACAATGCCAGTGCCGATGTGGAAGCAACAGCCCGCTGTTTCCTCGAGCTCGTGAGAATCGAGAATTTCACAGAGCACGAGCTACATGCTGATCCGGGCTATTTGACGGAATTCAAAGAAAAGAACCCGAAACCGTTTGAGTTAATCGGGCTGAATATTGAACCGTACACGCCAGATCACGAAGAGTTTGAGGACGTAGAAACACAGTCAGAACCGGATCTGACCAAAGAGGAGATCGAAGACAACCTCAAAGAACTGGAAGAGGTTGCGTTCTCGCATCTTCACAATCACACCCAGTTCTCTGTTTTACAGGCTACCACTAAACTCGATGCAATGATTGAAAAAGCATCGAAAGACGGAATGCCGGCTATCGCGATGACAGATATGGGAAACCTGATGGGCGCATATCTATTTACTCAAACGGCCATTAATTACAATAACTCATTAAAGGCAAAAAAAGAGGAAGGGCAGGAGATCGATGCGGTTGAAGTGAAACCGATTGTAGGTTGTGTGTTCAATGTTTGTAAAGATCACAACGATAAATCAAAAAAGGACAACGGAAATCAGGCTGTGTTGATCGCCAAGAACAAGAAAGGTTATCACAACCTGGCTAAAATGTCGTCAATCGCGCATACTGAAGGTTTTTACTACGTTCCACGAATCGACAGAGAAGTCGTTGAGAAATACAAAGAAGATGTCATTTGCCTCACTGGTAACCTGAGTGGTGAAGTGCCTAATCTGGTTCTGAATGTGGGAGAGAAACAGGCCGAAGAGTCTTTGCTTTGGTGGAAAGAGCAGTTTGGTGAAGATCTTTACATCGAACTGATGCGTCACGGACAGGAAGATGAGGACAGAGTCAATAAAGTATTGCTCGATTTTGCCAAAAAACACGATGTGGAAGTCGTGGCGACAAATTCGACTTATTACCTCGATAAATCTGATGCGAATGCTCACGATATTTTACTCTGTGTGAAAGACGGAGAGCGCCAGTCAACACCAATCGGTCGTGGACGTGGCTATCGCTATGGCCTGCCAAATCAGGAATATTACATCAAGCCACAGGATGAGATGAAGGAACTTTTCAAGGACCTTCCCGATGCAATATCCAACACGCAAAAGATTGTGGATAAATGCACAGCTTTCTCGCTGGCTCGCGATGTACTGCTTCCCAAATACGAGATTCCTGAGGAATTTAAAGATCCTAAAGATGAGGAAGATGGCGGAAATCGAGGTGAGAATAATTACCTGCGTCACATTACTTATGAAGGAGCGAAAAAACGTTATGATGAAATAACGGATGAAATTCGTGAGCGACTTGATTTTGAGCTCGAAACGATTGAACGTACCGGCTATCCCGGATACTTCCTCATCGTTCAGGATTTTACAACTGCAGCAAGAGAAATGGGCGTTTCGGTCGGACCCGGGCGTGGTTCAGCTGCCGGTTCTGCCGTAGCTTACTGTATCGGTATTACGAATGTCGATCCAATCGCCTACGATTTGCTGTTTGAGCGTTTCCTCAATCCCGATCGTGTATCCATGCCCGATATCGATATCGACTTTGATGATGAAGGTCGCCAAAAGGTAATCGATTACGTGATCGATAAGTACGGAGCTAACCAGGTTGCGCAGATTATCACGTACGGAACGATGGCCGCAAAAAGCGCCATTCGCGATACCGGTAGAGTGCTCGAATTACCACTTCCCGATACGGATCAGCTCGCGAAAACGATGCCAGACCTCAAGCTTCACAAGCTCTTTGGAATGGAGGAAAAAGACCTTAAAGAAAAGCTTAAGAACAATGGTGATGAAATAGCTAAGGCCGAGCGTATTAAAGAAATATCAGGAGAGGAAGAAACGCTCGAAGGAAAGACGATCAATCAGGCCAGAATTTTAGAAGGTTCTTTGCGAAACACAGGTATTCACGCTTGTGGAGTTATCATCACTCCGGGAGATATTACCGATTACGTTCCGGTAGCAAAAGCTAAGGATTCTGACATGTGGTGTACACAATTCGACAACTCGGTGGTGGAAGATGCCGGCTTGTTGAAAATGGACTTTTTGGGTCTGAAAACACTCACCCTGATCAAGGATGCGGTATCGATCGTAAAAGAGCGTCACGATATTGATTTGAATCCCGAGCAATTTCCGCTCGATGATGAAAAGACATATGAGCTTTTCCAACGCGGAGAAACAGTGGGGATTTTCCAGTACGAATCGCGCGGAATGCAGAAATACATGCGCGATCTCAAACCCACAACCTTTGCCGATCTCATTGCGATGAACGCCCTGTATCGTCCGGGACCGCTGGAATACATTCCGTCTTTCATCAAACGTAAGCACGGACAGGAAGAGATCAAGTACGATCTGCCTGATATGCAGGAGTACCTTGAAGAAACCTACGGTATTACTGTTTACCAGGAGCAGGTGATGTTGCTTTCGCAAAAGCTTGCGGGATTCACGAAAGGTGAGGCCGATACGCTGCGTAAAGCGATGGGTAAGAAGAAGTTTGACCTTCTCGCCAAACTGAAGCCTCAATTCCTCAACCAGGGCGAAGAACGCGGCCACGACAAAGAAACACTCGAAAAGATTTGGAAAGACTGGGAGGCATTTGCTTCTTATGCTTTCAACAAATCGCACTCGACATGTTACGCCTGGGTAGCTTACCAAACGGCTTACCTCAAAGCGCATTATCCTGCCGAGTACATGGCATCTGTGTTGAGCAACAACATGAATGACATTTCACAGGTGACATTCTTCATGGAAGAGTGCAGGCGAATGGGCGTGAAAGTCCTGGGGCCTGATGTCAACGAATCTAAGCTCAAGTTTACGGTTAATGAAAGAGGAGAAGTCCGCTTTGGTCTCGGAGCTCTCAAAGGAGTTGGTGACGGTGCGGTCAGAGCCATCGTGGAGGAACGCGAAGAGGAAGGTGCGTATCAGTCTATATTTGATTTTGCCAAGCGTGTGAACCTCAAAGCGTGCAATAAGAAAGCGTTTGAGAGTCTGGCTCTCGGTGGAGCGTTTGACTCGTTCCCCGGAGTGCATCGCGCGCAGTACTTTGCCGAGGACAACGGACGCTACTTTTTGGAAAACGTTATCCGGTTCGGAAACAACTTCCAGGAGAGCAAAAATTCCTCTCAGGTTTCGTTATTTGGAGAAGCCAGCGAAGTTGATATTCCTGAACCACAGGTACCAGAAGCTGAGGAGTGGAACACGCTCGCCAAGTTGAGGCGCGAAAAAGAAATAGTTGGGGTTTATATCTCCGGCCATCCGCTCGATGACTACAACCTCGAGATCAAGCACTTTTGTACTTATGAGCTCTCGGCTCTGAACAAAATTGAAGAATACGTCAACAAGGAAATGCGCGTTGCCGGAATTGTGACAGATGTGAAACACCTCACAACCGGTCGCGGTAAACCTTTTGGCAAGTTCATGGTTGAGGATTACAGCGAGAGTTTTGAGTTTGTGCTCTTTGGAGACGATTACCTCAAATTCAAACCGATGCTGGAAAAGGATTACTTCCTATTCATCAAAGGAAAAGTAGAGAAGTGGAGAAGGAAGAATGAAGACACTGACAATTTCAGCTTTCGCATTGCGCAAATGGAATTACTGTCAGAACTCAGGGAAAAGCTTGCTCAAACGCTCAACATCAACATGGAGTTGGGGTCGATAACCGAGCAAACTGTCGATGATTTGGATCGGGTTCTGACCGAAAATAAAGGAAATTGTAAAGTGATTGTTAACGTGTATGACAGGGACGAAAAAATCAAGTTAAATTTGATGTCGCGCACGTTGAGGGTGAACATCTCAAACGAGCTCATCGAAGAGCTGGAACGCTGGGATCACGTGCATTATAAGTTGAACTGATAGATTGATAAAAACAATAAAGAAGCCAATTTGTCATAAAATAGACATTGGTAATAGATTTGTAACATTAATTTTGAATTTGAATTTTTGAAACACATACAATTATGGCATTAGAAATCACAGACGGAAATTTTGAAGAAACTGTATTAAAATCAGATAAACCGGTATTAGTTGACTTTTGGGCAGAATGGTGCGGACCTTGCCGTATGGTGGGGCCAATCGTTGAAGAAATGGCCGGAGAATACGAAGGTAAAGCAGTAATTGGAAAAGTAAACGTTGACGAAAATCCCGGTGTTGCCGGTAAATTCGGAATTCGTTCAATTCCAACATTGCTCGTTATCAAAAACGGTGAAGTAGTAGATAAGCAGGTAGGCGCAGCATCTAAAGAAGCGTTGGCTTCTAAGCTCGATGCGCAACTGTAAATTTTGATATTTGAGATTAGAAAAACCGCTGAGGCTTGGCTTTAGCGGTTTTTTTGTTACTACATTTGAAACATGAGTCAGTTCAACGACAGAGCCGTTAGGCAATTTGGAAAGCTCGAGTTCCTGGCACGACAGGTTGTTGAGGGGTTTATTACAGGCCTTCACCGCAGTCCGTACCACGGTTTTTCAGTAGAGTTTGCTGAGCACAGGGCTTACAACAACGGTGAAAGCACTCGACACATCGACTGGAAGCTCTTTGGTAAAACCGAAAAGCTCTACACAAAGCGCTACGAGGAAGAAACAAATTTGCGTTGCCACATCCTCATCGACCAGTCATCGAGCATGTATTTTCCAAAAGACGGGGAGGAAACGAAATTCAGTTTCTCCGTGAAAGCGGCTGCAGCTCTTATCCATCTTTTGCGCACACAGCGCGATGCTGTTGGACTGGGCTTATTTGATGAGGAAGTCCGCGAGATCACTCCGGCAAAATTATCGCAGCGACACCTCAATTACCTGTACCATCTGCTCGAAGAAAAACTCGATTATGACGGTCAGAGCCGATCCACCGCAGCCGCCAGCGCACTACACGAATTAGCTGAACGAATCCATAAACGCTCAGTTGTCGTGATTTTTTCCGATATGTTTGAGAGCAGCGAAGCCGGCCTCGATAAGCTGTTTTCAGCGCTACAGCACCTGCGCTTCAATAAACACGAAGTCATTCTTTTCCACACCGTAGACCAAAATCACGAAATCGATTTCGAATACGACAACCGCCCGTATAAATTCGTGGATATGGAGAGTGGGGAAGTAGTGAAGTTGAACCCTTCAGAGATCAAGGACGAATACCGCAAACAGCTCAAGAGTTACAAGGAAGAGCTTAAGTTGCGCTGTCACCAAAATAAAGTCGATTTTGTTGAGGCTGATATCAATCAGGGATTCAGCAAGATATTGATGGCCTACCTGGCGAGGCGCAAAAAAATGATCTAAAATTTTTTCAATCCTCTTGGAGAAAATGAAAATTGAATTACTTTTGTCGCTCCCAACGAGGGAAAGGCACTTTGAAATGATGATTTAAGCCGCACACAGCGCGGAATACAGCAGAAAAAACTTTTTGAAAAGTTGTTTGCATAAAGATAAATTATCTTACATTTGTGCCACCGAAAAAGGTCCGGTAGTTCAGTTGGTTAGAATGCCTGCCTGTCACGCAGGAGGTCGCGAGTTCGAGTCTCGTCCGGACCGCTTACAGTTAGCCTGGCAAAATTTTGTCAGGCTTTTTTTATGTCCAAAAAATCTTAACTATTAAAAGTGAAGTGCCGTTGAGTTTTGAGGCCGAGGTCGAGAGCGTTCTAATAGTAATTTGGAGTTGTAAAAAGTATATAAACCAGGCGACTCAATCACGCATTAGCAGGTGAGTTTTTTTGTTTCACTCCTTGTTTCATTCGATTACTTTTATCCTTTTGCCTTGATGCAAAAGGACGGAAAGATCAATGCTGACGGCAACTTCGCTCGAATTTCTAGCAATCGATCGCTATTTATACAGGCTTCCAAAACCTGTCAGGTCTTGGTCATGATGTTAAGTGCTGTAGGCACGACTTAATCCTAACTCTGGGTTTTAGCCCAGAGCAAAAGGAAGTAGTGATAACAACGAGTGCTGTAAGCACGGACCACAGAATAATAGAAAAGTCATGCTTTTTAAAGTGAACCGTACCTACGGCACTCAAAGTCCTGGTTGAAAACTTATGTTCCGGGTTATCACCCGGAGATAGATGTGAATCGTGCCTAACGGCACTTTATTGGTTATCTGTAATCTTAAATCATGATAAAGAACTTTTCTAAAGTTCAACACTTTAGAAAAGTTGAAGGAACCATGAAGAAGTGAAGTGTCGTTAAGGTTTGAGGCCGAGGTTAAGGTTAAGGTTGAGGGAAGTTCTAATAATGTATTGGGATTGCTTGATGGTAAAGGGTTTGGTGTTTGGGAGGTTTGATTTAGCCTCCAGGCCCGAATGCTGAGCGTAGCTTTAGCGGAGTCGAAGTAGGAGGGCATTAAGATCAAGGCCGAGGTCGAGAGCGTTCTAATAGTAATTTGGAGTACTGTAAAAGAGCTTATAATCCACGCGATACAATCGGGTGGATGCTGGGAATGATTTAGTCTGATATTCTGATTAGCAAAATTGAACTCCAATTTGTATATATTTACATGATCAAACTGCTTTTATTCAAGTGAAAAAACTACTCAATGCCTAAACTCCGTATTTACCGCAAAAGAGAATGGATCAATAAGCTGAGAGCTATAGACCTTTATGTAAATGACGAAAAGGTTGCTTCAATCGATGATGGAGAAACAATCGAGATCGAGATCCCTGAAGGTGAAGTAGTGTTTTATTCTAAGATAGACTGGGCAAGGAGCAATACTCTCAAAATTTCAGGAGATACTGATGTCGAACTTTCCAGCTTCATGAGCCGGAATAAAGCTTTGCGCTACGTGTTCCTGTCATTCCTGGCAATTTCATTTATTGCAACAGTCACTTCTCTGTTGCTCAATGATCTAATTCCTCAAGCGGTCATGTATGTGCTGCTGGGAGTTTCAATTATCATTTTAGGTGTTATGGGTTACTTTTTGACAGTGGGAAGGAAGAAGTATTTGTTTTTGAGAGGGGCTTCTAAAGTCACTGAAACATAAATGAAAAAGTAAATTACAGTCAAAATGAAATATTCTATAAGCGTATTTTCTCTTTTATCAATGTTTGTTTGCCTATCATGCAATAACAATATATGTACAAAACAAAACGAGAATGTAACTTTAAAATATTATGAATCTGGTTTTATTAAAAGTCAGCAAGCTATAAACAATAAAGGTAACAGAGATGGTTTCTCAGTTGATTTTAGAGATGATGGATCTGTTCATTCTTCAGGTTTTTTTGAAGATGGAGTTCACAATGGATACACGTTGATTTTTCACGAAAACAATGTTCCCAAGGAATTGAATTTAGCTGAGGGTATGAGTGTTAATGGTTTGCATATTGAGTACTACAAGACTGGAATACCTAAAATTATAGGCTATTTAGATAAGAATAACTTGAAGCAAATGGGATGGATCTTTTATTATAAGAACGGGCAGGTTGAAGAGATTAATAATTTTAAAAATGATAAGCTTCAGGGAGGTCAGATTGTTTACCATAAAACTGGAAGGTTAGCAATTATTGGTGATTGTGAAAATGGGGAAAAGAATGGGTACTGGAAGTATTTTGATCAAAATGGTAATTTACTAAACATAAAAAAATATGATGAAGGAATAGAAAATGGTCGCTGGGAGTATTTTGACGAAAATGGAAAACTAACCAAAATCAAAGTTTATAAAGAAGGAAATTTAATTGAAACAATTGATAAAAGTTGATTTATGCCCAACCCCCTCACACTTCTACTATTCCTACTCATCACTGTAGCTGGCGTAGGCCAATCAACTTCAGGTGAACAGCAGGATACGATCAAAAATTATTACGGCATTCGGGTGATTCCATCACGGGCGATGAACATTTACGGAATTGCTATTGGTCCGGTCGGTTCTGAGGTTGTTTGTTTTATGTCGTACACCAAGAAATCGCACGGATTAAACATCCAAATCCCCGGACAGGGTTTCAACTCGGTTTTTATGATTAAGCCGATTCAAGCTAAGGCTCTGACCGGGAATAAAATGGATACGATTCAAGTAGGAGCATTGCACAATGGATTGATTGTTTCTCCAATGGGGACACTTACGAGTCAGATCAATGGTGTTTCGCTATCGGGATGGATGAGTGCCGGATTAAAACTCAATGGCTTTTCCTTTAATCTTGTTTACAACAGGTATGAATATCTGAACGGTGTTTCGATCGGGATGGTGAATCATACGGGTAAAATGAATGGCGTTCAGGTTGGGCTTGTGAACAATGCAACTAAACTCCGCGGTATTCAATTAGGCTTGTGGAATACGAATCAAAAACGCTCGTTACCACTTATCAACTGGTGCTTTGAGAAGGAGTAGCTTTTTTGGTGGCTCTTTTGAAAAGAGTAATTTAGCGTACATCAAACCCAAACGCTATGATTGATAAATTTTTGAAGGCAAAACACTGGCAAATCTTTCTGTTGATTTTTGTTGTCCCTTTCGTTTTCCAATTAATATTTATGGGCTCAATGTTTTTCAAGTTTCAAACAACTGAAAGCCCATTAGAAGGGATGAACATCTTTACAGGTGTACTTCCTATAATCATTCTCTTGTATACTGTTCCAATTTATTGTTGGTATTGGTCGGTAGCGAAAGGAATCAATAGTAAGTTACCTGAAGAAGCAAGAATGAAGTTCACCAGGTTCAGGTTTTTCTTCTTTTTTCCTTTGATCTACATTATCTTATTAACATTGACTATATCAATATCAACGTCATTATTCGGAACAACACCAACTTTTCCGGGCCCTCAATCTCCCGATACATTTTTGCCTTTGTTATTTCTCGGAATAGGTGTGTTTTTCCTCATTCATCTTTTTGCTGTATTCTGCACCTTTTACGTCATCTACTTTATTGCAAAGTCGATAAAGTCAGCAGAACTGCAGCGTAAAGTCACTTCTTCAGATTACATAGGGGAGTTCTTTTTGATTTGGTTTTTCCCAATTGGTGTGTGGTTTATTCAGCCTATGATAAATGAAATTGTGAGTCGGGAAGTGGACCAACAATTATCTCAATGATTAAAACCAAAAGACTTACACTCAGACCCATTGAGCGTGCTGACTCGAAAAGTGTCTTTAGCTACCGAAGCGATTCTAATCACAACCAATATCAAGGTTGGGTACCGGAAAGCCTTGATGAAGTAGAGTCTTTTATCGCCAAGAATCCTAAAGAATTCAATTTGCCGGAAACCTGGTTTCAGTTGGTGATTGTGCTAAATGATTCTAATGAAGTGATCGGGGATGTAGGAATCCATTTCATCGATGAAGACCAGTGCGAGGTGGGAGTGACACTGGATAAACAGTTTTTAGGAAAGGGATTTGCAACAGAATCGCTGAGCGGTGTTTTTGATTACCTGTTTCGCGATCTGACCAAGCACAGAATAACGGGATCGGTAGATCCGCGGAATGAGGCTTCTATTCAATTACTTGAACGATTGGGAATGAGGAGAGAAGCACATTTCAAGAAAAGCCTTTGGTTTAAAGGCGAATGGGTTGATGATGTAGTTTACGCTATCCTCAAAACCGAGTGGTAGCCTTTTATTTTCAGCGGGTTAACTTTTGTTAACGTCTCTCATCACACGTATTTTACGCTCATCACATTTTGGTTGGGGATCCGGATCTGACTGTGCACATTTGTGTCACTCAACGTTAAAATCTGAGTTCGGATATTTACCAGCTCAGGTTTGGAGCAGGTTTTTCCTCAACGTTTAAAAGGCAAAACTCAACTCAATCTAAAATCTGCTCAACAAAAAACCCTGACGAAGCTTTTCTGCTTGTCAGGGTTTTTCTTTGACTGTATTACAGTTCTTATAGATTGTCGTAATCGCTGCTATAGCGGAGCATTTGCTCAGTGAATGACTCACCGTATTTCGCTTCAACATCAACGATTTTTCCGTTTTCTTCAACCGGCATCAAGCGCGGATTGATGAAACCACCGTAAGGAGCTATTCCTAGTTCCTCACTACGTGATAGAACTTCTTCGTGAATTTCCTTATCAACTTTAACACCGTAGTTCTCTACGAGTGCTCTTCCGGCTTCGTAATCACCTTCAGATTTGATGCGTTGAATTTCTCTCATTAACTGGCCAAAGAGTTCCTGAAGTTTCTTGTAATCGTTCACAACGAAGTACGTGTTTCCGTCTTTCGTTTTCTTTTCGATCACGTTGTCTTTTTTACCCTTTTCGTAAGCCCAAAGAGCAACGAGCTGGCGGTTACGCATGTGCGCTTCCTCGATGTTGTCACCCGGCTCTAATCTGCGCAATTGAACCATTAAACCGTTTCTGATATAGGCATCGTACTGTGCTTTTCCAACTTCGAGGTTGTCCATCAATCCCAGGTCAACCATCTTTTTGTCGTAGAGGTAGTACAAAGCAACGAGATCTGCACGTGCTTCCTCGAGAGTAGAAGCGTAGTTTTTCAACGTTTCTTTTGGTGTACCCACGCCTTCGTTCAGTTTACCACTCGCGTGACCTACAACTTCGTGAAGAGCAGTGTGCAGCTTATCAGAAAGGTTCCCGTATTTCAATCCGCGGTCGATTTCTTCCTGCGAATAAGCGAATTCTTTCAGGTAGCCACCTTTGCTCGATTTGTCGTAAGCTTCAACGATATTACCCAGGCTCACAGATTTAGAACCGTGAGTGGCTCTGATCCAGTTTGAGTTTGGCAGATTCACGCCAATTGGAGTAGAAGGCGATGCATCTCCGGATTCACCGGCAACATTCACCACTTTATACGTAACACCTGTCACGTTTTCCTTTTTGTGCTCGTCCATGATTGGCGAGTTGTCCTCAAACCATTGAACATTGTCAGAAAGCGTTTTCATGCGTTCAGATGCTTCGAAGTCTTTCACCTGCACAATTGTTTCGTAAGAGCCGCGATAGCCCATCGGGTCGTTGTAAACCTCGATAAACGAATTGATGTAATCGATATCGCCCTCAGTAGCATTTACCCACGCGATGTTGTACTCATCCCATTTCTTGAGATCACCGGTTTTGTAATACTCGATGAGGAGTTTGAGCGCATCAGCTTGCTTTTGGTTTTCTGCTACTTTCACAGCTTTTTCGAGCCAGTGAACGATTTCTTTAATCGCAGAGCCGTACATTCCGTCAATCTTCCAAACGCGCTCTTCAATCTTGCCGTCTTCCGTTTTTACGAGCTTCGAGTTGAGTCCGTACGAAACTGGTTTCTTGGCAGATTTATCGATTTTTTGCTTGTAGTAGTTTTCAACTTCTTTTTCGGTCAGATCCGGATCGTAGAAGTTTACCGCTGAAGCAGCCACGAGGTCCTTTTCAGGATCGAGGTTAACTTTCTTCGCGTCTTTTGACGGATCAAACATTGCTTTCAACGCCTCTTCAGGTAATTCTGCTCCCGTGATCTTCATCAATTGCTCAAAATACTCTCTCGAGAATTTTGGGACGAATTTCTTCATGGAGTAGTGGTGGTGAATTCCATTCGAGAACCACACGCGTTTGGTGTACGTCATGAAGTTTTTCCAGTCTTCACTTTCTTTGTCACCGTTGTAATTCTTGACGATACCTTCCAGCACATCGCGAATTTCGAGGTTGTGACGATAGTTTTGATCCCAAATGATGTCTCGACCAGCGTAACCTGCCTGAGTTAAATAGTAAGCGTATTCTTTTTGCTGAGCTGAAAGCTTGTCCCAACCCGGAATTTGATAGCGGATAATGCGCAAATCAGCAAACTGTTCAGCTAAATACTCAAAGTCTGATGTGTCTTGTTTCACTGTTTCAGCTTTTTTGTCTTTTGTTTCTTTTTTCTCTGTCGGAGCGCCACACGAAAAGGCAATTGTAGCCGTAGTCGCCAGGACAGTGTATTTAATCCAGTTCATAGAGTTTTGTGTTTAGGCCGCCTAAATTAAAGAAAAACCCCGCTCTATCAAACGATGTAGGGCTCTGACCGATAAATAAAATTTTGGTTAAAAAATGTGGATCGTGCCTACAGCACTCGATGCTTTCTTTCAGACTCAATTACTCTGGGCTAAAACCCAGAGTTAAATGGGTTTAGTGCCTAACGGCACTTATGGTTGTTTTTACCACCAAAACCTGTTAGGTTAGCCAGAATATAGCTTTTGTATTGAAAAATAGTGCCGTTGGCTAAAACTCCGAGTTTATTGTGTTCCGTGCCTAATGGCCCTTTATATTGTTTGTGCCTTAAACCTGACAGGTCTCAAAAACCTGTCAGGTTTTCCAGATGAAAAAAGTGCCGTAGGCACGACAAACTTCTACCTCCGGGTGTGAGCCCGGAGTCAGCGTGAGAAAAGAACCTTGAGTGCCGTAGGTACGATTCACATAAAGACTTATTAAATAAAAACCCCGTTCCAACAATTGAAACGGGGTTCTGAAAGTTGTTCTTTCTAACTTTACCTCAAGTCAATAACATCACCGGCTTTGCTTTTGTCAAAGTCAAACTTTGAATCGGGGATGGTCATGTTCGTTTGGTAGTTGTCGAGCTTGTATGTGAAAGTATTACCGTTCTTAGATTTCACTTTGATCATGTAAATCTGTGTTTTGGCTTTGTCGATGTACAACTCTATCGTGTGAAAAGGCTTATCTGCTTTTTCAGGATAGAGTTCAATGTACTCGAGCGTTTTTCCATCGATCGTTTTAGTACCGATGTATTTGTACTTAAAGCCCTGTTCGTGGATGTTCATAATCTCTGAAGGCTTCATCATACCGCCTTCATCTTCGTTTTCTGCTGAAGTAATTTGCAGTTCGTCTTCCTCAGTGAGGTAGGTGTAGTTTGTCTTACCATCTGATACACGTTCAACGCCATCGAGCTCTACACGGTATTTGTCTCCTTTGAGCCAAACGATACCTTTTTGTGTTTCATCGATATCAGCCGCTTCGTTTTGCATGCGGTACTCGAAATTGGCTTTTATTGAAGTGTACTTTTTATTTTTAGCAGATAGATTTTCTAAAATCTCTTTTGCTTTTGGGTCTTGCGGATTGTAATCTTCCTGGCTGGTTGCGGTTCCGACCACTAAAAAAGTTGCTAGTAATGAGGCAAGTAAATTTTTCATGCTTGATATATTAATCGTTTTCGCTTTCACTATTCAACAATTGTTCCAAAGCGTATTCATCTGGGATTAAAACCTGGCGGGCTTTGCTTCCTTCGAACGGACCAATGATCCCTGCTTCTTCGAGCTGGTCTATGATTCGGCCGGCTCTGTTGTACCCGATTTTTAATTTACGCTGTAGCAAAGATGCTGAACCTTGCTGAGTTTGCACAATAATTCGAGCGCTATCTTCAAAAAGCGCATCACGGTCGCTGATGTCGCCACCGCCACCGGCTCCGCCACCTCCAGCGCTGTCATCGCTGTATTCGGGTAGGTGCATAGCATCGGGGAAACCTTGCTGATTGCCGATGTAATCACAAATTTCTTCAACCTCAGGTGTGTCCACAAAGCCGCACTGCAAGCGCAATAAATCGCTTCCCTGGCTGAGGAGCATATCACCACGGCCGATCAATTGATCAGCTCCGCCACTGTCTAGAATTGTTCTCGAATCAACTTTTGATGTCACGCGGAAAGCGATACGGGCAGGGAAGTTAGCTTTGATCAATCCGGTAATCACATTCACAGATGGTCGCTGTGTGGCGATGATCAGGTGAATACCAACAGCACGAGCTAGCTGAGCCAAACGCGCGATAGGTGTTTCCACTTCTTTACCGGCTGTCATGATCAAATCGGCAAACTCATCCACAACAAGCACAATGTAAGGCATGTACTTGTGACCGTTTTCCGGATTCAGCTTGCGGTTGATGAATTTGTTGTTGTATTCTTTCACATTCCGGACCATAGCGTCTTTGAGCAATTCGTAACGCTTGTCCATTTCGATACACAATGAGTTGAGCGTGTTGATCACCTGTGAGTTGTCTGTGATAATCGCTTCTTCAGTATCAGGCAATTTGGCGAGATAGTGGCGCTCAATTTTATTGAAAAGTGTGAGTTCCACTTTTTTCGGATCCACGAGCACAAACTTGATTTGTGATGGATGCAGGCGATAGAGTAGTGAAACCAGAATGGCGTTGAGTCCGACTGATTTACCCTGTCCGGTTGCACCGGCCATTAATAAGTGAGGCATTTTCGCCAAATCGGCAATGAACGTTTCGTTGCTCACTGTTTTACCGAGCGCTATTGGGAGAGCGTATTTTGAATTCTGGAACTTGTCAGATTTGATGAGCGAGCGCATTGAAACGATGTCGGGATCCTGGTTTGGTACTTCAATACCTATTGTACCGCGACCGGGAATTGGGGCGATAATCCTAATCCCTAGAGCAGAAAGACTGAGCGCAATATCATCTTCCAGGTTTTTGATCTTCGAGATTCTCACACCGGCCTCAGGAACGATTTCATAAAGCGTAACAGTTGGCCCAACCGTAGCTTTGATTTTGTCGATTCCAATTTTATAGTTCTTGAGCGTATCGACAATTTTGTTCTTATTCTCTTCGAGTTCTTCGCGGTTGATCTTGATTTCTCCGCCACCGTGATCGTCTAATAACTCAATGGTTGGGAGCTTAAATTTTGACAAATCCAGCGTTGGGTCGTACTCGCCAAAGTCCTTCACTTTTTTGTTTACATCACGATCGCTAAGCTCTTCATCCTCATCTGATTGTTCGATTTCAATTTCTACATCTTCTTCATCAGATTCACCGTCTTTTTCCTCTTTTTGGTCAGAACCGGATTCAGCTTTCTCTTCGTCTTGCTTCAAGTCAACTTCGAGTTCCTCAGATGGTTCATTGTTTTCCTCTTCAGCATTTTCATCAGACTCATCGTCTTTCTCTTCGTCTTCTGATTGTGAGAGGGCTATTTCTTGATTTTCGTCCTCTTCAATGGCTGCTGGTTGTGGTTCTGACTGTGATTCTTCAACTTCATCATCGCTTTCTTCGTCAGCAGTCTCTTTCAAATACTGTTCGCGTTTTTCAAACTCTTCCTTTTTGTAGAAGCTACTGTTTTCGCTCTCGTTCAGTTCTTTTTCAGATCCGAAGAACTGGGTGATTTTAGCGAAGGAAACTTTGAAGTTGACAGCGACAAATCCGATTGCAGTAAAAATGATGAATAACAGCGCACCCACGTCACCCATCGCGATGCTGAGCCAGGTGTTGATCGTTTGTCCAACACCTCCGCCAAGCAGCAGGAGATCTGACGATGTAAAGAAATAGCCGAGGAAAGCAGGGAGCCAAAGCAGTGTAAAGATTGTGTATTTGAGTACTTGCTTAAATGGCAGTAAGAAAAATCCAAATAGTATGCGAAACCCGATGAGGAATGCTAGAATCACAAACGAAAATGAGGCTATACCAAACCAATCTGACACCAGTTTTTGCGAAATATGAGCTCCAAATGATCCCAGCCAGTTGCGAATTTCACGTTCGTCTTCAAACTCAGAAAGTGGAGTATTCAAAATACTTTGATCAGCATTCCCTGTGAAAAGATGAGAGGTGAGGGCGAGCATCAAAATAGCTGAGATGAACAAAAATGCCAGTCCAACAAGGTTTCTGGTTCGCTGATCTTTCAGGAAACTCTTTTTGTTATCAGGCTTTTGTTTCTTCTCTTTTTTAGCTTTTGAATCCTTTGCAGCTTTTTTTTCATCTGCATTGGATTTAGAAGAATCGAGATCTTTTTTAAATCGGTTTTTCAAACTTATTCGCTTTTATACAGCAATTCCTAAATTTAGTTACAAAGTAAAGGTGACTGATGGAACCTGAAAGTACTCATATACTAAATTACTAACATTGAAAAGTGAGTAAAGGTGTTGCTGTTAGTATCACAAATAATTGTAATTTCGGAATAATAATTCATAGCAATGAGTGAAAAATTATACAGTTTAGAATTTGTACAGGAAATGTCGGGTGGAAATGAAGAGTTTACTAAACAGTTAATTGAACTCTTTATAGAATCTGTTCCCGAGTCAATCGAAAAGATCAACAAATTTTACGAAGACGAAGAATACGAAAAGTTAGGTAAAGAGGCGCACAAGCTCAAGTCGACAATCCAAACTGTCCAAATCCCATCTTTCATTGAGAAAATTAAGGATATGGAGCACATTGGTAAAACAGGAGAGGAGTTGGATAAATTACCTGGCCTAATGAAAGAATTCAACGAGATTATGCCAAAAGCTGTCGAGCAGATCAAAAGCGAGGTTTAATCTCCTGTAATCGTTACAACTAATTTTCTGGCTCCACCTGAGTTTCTGAATTCGCACAGGTAAATTCCCTGCCATGTGCCGGTATTCAGCTGATGATTGGTGATGGGTACGCTAACGCTAGAACCCATCATAGAAGATTTGATATGAGCGGGCATATCATCCGGCCCTTCGAGAGTATGTTTGTAATCGGGGTCATTTTCAGGGACTATCTTATTGATCATCATTTCAAAATCATCGCGTACTGTTGGATCAGCATTTTCGTTAATTGTCAAACCGGCTGATGTGTGTTTGATGAATACATGAAGCAATCCTATTTTTGGTAGATCGGGTAATCGATCTAATATTTCATCTGTCACGAGGTGAAAGCCTCTATTCTTAGGCTTTAGTGTTACTTGAATTTGTTGTGTCATTATCCTGGTTTAGTGTTTTTTGAGATTTCTCGATGATTTCTTTAATGATTTTGTCAAACTCTGAAGCAGATTCCATTATGTGCTCGAGAATTTGGTCTTCTTTGAGTTCTTTGTAAGACATTTTTTTGATGAGATCAACCAGCCCCATAATTTTTGCAAGTGGGGCACGAACTACATGAGACTGAGTCCAGGCTACATCAGTAAGTTCCTCATTCAATCTTTTGAGTGATTCCTCGTATTGTTTTCGCTGAGTAATATCGGTCATAGCACCAACAACTCGTTTTGCTTTTCCATCCTTTGATCGCAGGATTGTACCTCTGTCGATTACATTGGCGTACTTACCGTTTTTTCTTTTGAACCTGTATTCAGCACTCCATCTATCGACATCGGGATTTTGAAGTGCTTTATTAAACCCTGATATTACTGGTTCAGCTTCATCGGGGTGGATGTTATTTCGCCAGTGTGAAAGAGCAGGATCTGACAGTCGATAACCAAAGATGGTTTTAAAACCTATTCCCCAATAATGGTGGTTATTTTTAGCATCCCAGTCCCAAATGGCATCATTTGTCGTTTTTGTAACGAGTTCAAAGCGCTCATTTGATTCTTTGATTTTCTTTTCAGCTTTTTTGCGTTTAGTTATATCAGTATGTATTCCATAAGCGGCAATTTGCTCACCTTCAATGTTGAAAATAGGTCCGCCACTGAGATGAAAACTGACCGTTTCTCCTTTGTAGTTGATTAATTCGATATCACCTTTCCAGTACTTACCATTTAGTAATTTAGTGAAGATTTCATCCGCAAGGTTGCTATTTTTGTAAACTGCTCGTGGGCCGCCCACTTTTTGCATGCTCTCAGCAGTATGGCCTAACATTTTGCTGAACCAGGGATTGACATAGATTGGAGCTCCATTATTGTCAATTATACCAATTCCATCGTGTGAGTTTTTAATGACTTCTTTAAAACGGAGAAGTTCGATTTCTGCCTGCTTGCGTTCATGAATATCCTGAAAACTACCGTAAATTCTAACAGGCTCGCCATTTAGCATTTCAGCATTTCCTACAGCTCTTACCCATCTCTCATTTCCATTTGCTGTAATAATTGGTAATTCGTAATCAAATGGTTTTCCCTTTGTGAGGGCATCAATAACGATTTCAGTTACTTTTTGCTGAACATCGTCACGATAGAATTTAAGTGCTTCGTCTAGCGATATATTTGTATCAGCTGGTAAACCATGAATCTCTTTGGTCATGTTTGACCACTTCATTTGGTCGTTCGTTAAGTCTATTTCCCAACCACCAACTTTGGCCATTTTAGAGGCATTATCGAGTAGTGTTTGGAGCTCTTTGACTTCTGTAATGTCCCTACCAAATGAAAAGAAGAGTTGATCTTCACCAAATGGAATAGAAGAATTCCATGAAATCCATTTGTACTCGCCAGATTTAGTTCTGTATCGGTTGATGAAGTTTTTGGCAACGCGAGAACCGTCTTTCGTTTCTTCAAATTCATTTTCGGTTGCTTTAAGATCATTTGGATGAATGAACTCAGCAAAGGGATTACTGGTGAGTTCTTTTTTGGAATATCCGAGTAAATTGCAGAAAGCTGGATTAACATTGACGAAATGACCATCAGGACTCGCTACACCCAGTATTTCTGGTGCACTTTCAAAGAGAAGTTGCATTTCGTTTTCTTGTTGCTTGCGTTTTATTTCAGCACCGAGGAAATGTTTAGAGTCCTCTATTGCTTTGAAATTTTGGCTCTGACCATTAATCAATGAATGGCTGCCAAAAACCAATACACCAATTACCTCATTATCGTGATAAATAGGGATACCTGCTATATAATTTATACCACATTCAAGAGCTTCCTTCTTTCTTATGAAAAGGTCGTTCTCATTGAGATTCCAAATTATAGTTTCACCCTTTGACCAGGCATTTCCGGGCATTCCAGTATCAACAGGGAACTTGTTTGTTTTAATCGTTTTTTGATGGAATTTCTTAGCAGATTGGTTGGATGCATATTTTGTGACGAGGTTTATGTGCTTATCATCTGAACTTGTCAACCATACTTCAGCAAATTCAAAAGTTGTAATTTTTGATAAATAGATGAGTGTATCGTCCAGTGTATCAAATAAATGATCGTTGTTTTTGAAGAACTGAGATAATTCGTGCTGTACTTCTCTTTTTGTTTTTCTCTGTTTTTCTTCAGTTATATCTCTCAGCGTTCCTATCATCCTTGTGGGCTTGCTGTGTTGGTCCCTAATCAAATAGCCAACTTCTTCAACCCAACTGTATGTTTGATCAGCTTTTTGAAAACGATACTCACTTGTCCATCTTTTACCGTGTCTTTTATAGAGAAATTTTTTGAGGTCAGCTACCGTTTTTTCTTCATCGTCCTGATGAACGAGTTTTTGCCATTCTGCAAGCGATTTTGGTGCGCTTTGATGCTGGAATAGTTGTTGAAAGCCTTCTCCCCAAACGAAGTGATCATTGGTCAGATCCCAGTCATAAATGGCATCCTTAGTAGCTTTGCTCACGTATTCATAGCGCTCGTTGTTTTTCTTTATTTGCTCAACATATTCGAATTTATTGTAGAGCAGAGAAATCAACCTTTCAGATCTTTCAATGATGTGTTGTTCTATTTTAGACGGTATTGTTACTTCTTTGTAGTAATTAGCGAAGGTTGCTACTACTTTGCCATTACTGTCAAAAATGGGGCTTGACCAACAAGCTTTAAATCCATAGATCTCCCCGAGATTTGAGTATTTTTCCCAGCGCTTATCATTGAAAATATTGGGAACAATTACCTTTTTTTCTTCATAAGCTGCTGTTCCGCATGAGCCAGTGTTTGGTCCAATCTCAACTCCAGAGATACTATCGATATAAGCTTTTGGAAGTGATGGAGATGATAAGTTTTCTAACTTGTTGTTCCTGATAGCCATTATCGATACCATCATTCTTGGAATGATTTTCTCGATTTCAATTGTGAAGTAGTGGAGAACATCGTCAAAAGGAACATCAGGCTTCATGCTTAGCTCGATGGTATTCTTTTCTATTTCATCGAATTTATCGTAAACGTATTCTGTGGTAATGTCTTTCATGACACCAATCGCTCTCTCAGCTACACCTTTATCATTTCTGATGATGATCGCTTTATCTCTCACAATGGCAATACTTCCATTTGATCTGTTAAAGCGGTATTCCTCAGTCCAGTTTTCTATTTTGGGATTGCTAAGTGCATTTGAGAATGAACTTAAAACTCTTTTTCTATCCTCTATGTGTAAATATTCATTGATGTGATGATGGTTTTGACCAACAGCATTTACATCAACTCCCAAATTTCTTTCAAATCCATCACTCAAATAGAGTTCATCGCTGATTAAGTTGAGATCCCAAATACTTTCAGAACTGGCTTTAGCAAGTTTTTCAAATCTTTCATTGCTTTCTCTAAGAGCTAACTCAAACTGCGTTCTTTCGGTAATGTCAATACCCATACACTGAATTTCAGTTGGAGAACCACTTTCATTAGTTAGGCAGATAAAATCCCATAGTGTAGTAATTATATCACTATTTGGGCCCGGTTTATCGAGTTCTACTTTTATGGGTGTGCCCGGGTTTTTAATACATTTTTGAACAGTTTCTAGTGCAAGTTCATGATGGTATTCACAAATAGAGGATAGTCCGGGCTTACCAATAATCTTATTATCGGGGTAGATCCACCCAAACTCCGAAATGAACTTTTTGTTGACATAGGTATAATCACCTTTTAAATCTGTTCTAACAACATAATTCGTTTGTGATTCATAAAACCCTCTGTAGCGCTCTTCACTTTTCTTGAGCTTGTTTTGAGTTTTCATGAGCTCCGTTACATCAGTACTGTTGAGCACTACACCGGCTACCTCTGGTTTGTCGAGTAGATTTGTTGCTGAACACTGTAGCCACCTGTACTCACCGTATTTATGTTTGTACCTAAACGGTGGTGTTTTTACATTTTTCTTGGAACTGAGCTCTCTGAATTTTTCTTTTATTTCTTCTTTTTCTTCAGGATGGAGGAATTGTGAAGCCTTTTCATCGATCAACTCCTTTTCATCATAGCCCAAATAGTGTTTATAGCTCGGGCTTACAAAAGAATAAAAACCTTCGCTGTTCACAACTGCTATCAATTCAGATCCATCCTGAACAAGCGACTTAAATCTCTCTTCGCTGATTTGTAGTTTTTCTCTGGATTTTATCCGTTCCGTAATTTCAACATGAACACCTGTCATTACAAGTGGCTTTCCATTGCTGTCCCGCTCAGTTACTTTTCCGCGGTCATTGATCCAAACTACATGTCCTTTTTTGTGAATCATTCTACAATCGATGTTGTAGAAATCTGTTTTACCATCAAGACAGTTGTGTATAGCCTCATCACTGTAAGGGCGATCCTCAGGATGAACATAATTGTACCAGGTTTCAATAGATATAGGGTCTAATTCTTTTTTAGTGTAGCCTATTATATTAGCCCATCTATCGTTGATAAATACCTCACCACTTTGAACATGCCATTCCCAGGTTCCAACGTTTGTAGAGTTGATTATGTCCAGCATCCTGTTAGTATTCGTCCTGGATACACACAACTCGTACTCTCTCCTTAACACATTAGCTGTTTCATGAATGAGGTATTGAAATTCTTCATTTGCAATGTGTTTTTTGTCAATTTCTCTATCAGTGATCAAATAAACTGAGCCGATTAATTCACTGTTGAAGTTAAGATCAAGTGACAGAATAAACCGTTCTTTTTGGTCAGATCCGAAAAGCTGCTTTGAGTCAGTAGTATTCAGTTTCTGCGATATTTCAGAACCACCATAATTAGAATAAAAACCGATTTGTTCAGCTAACTCAATCTCGGTATTTGTTTGACTAAAAATTAACTCGGCATCTTTTGCGAAAAGGGAAACAACAACTGCAACCGAATCTGTAGCTATATTGAGCAACTTTGAGATTCCGTTTGATGGACTTTTCTCAATGCAGTTCTTCAATGTTGATAATTGAAGGTCTAGCAAATGCATTTCATCAATAGGCTTTTCCATATAAAACACATCAGGATTAACTTACGTGGATTTTGTAACTTATAAGCAGTAAGAATAAAATAAGATAGGTGCGTTCTTATTTTTATAATTGAAAATTACAATCTTTCAAGTAATTGAGTGCAATACTGTATTAAAAAACATTATGATATATGACTGATGGTTTCAAAAATATTATTCTTACCGAATTGAGGACTCAAACGAGTCGCAGTTCAGGAAAAGGCGGACAACATGTCAACAAAACTGAGACTAAAGTAGAGCTGTTTTGGAATATTGAAGAGAGTAGTGGAGTTACTTCACAGCAAAAGAAAAGATTGTTCGAAAAATTGAAAAATAAGATCAACGCTGATGGTGAACTGCACATAACCTGTGAGGAAACAAGAAGCCAAATTAAAAACAGGGAAATAGCAGAGAAAAAACTGTGGGATACTATTCAGGAAGCTCTGAAAAAATCAAAGCGAAGAATCAAAACCAAACCGACAAAGGCATCACAGAAGAAACGTGTGGATGACAATAAGAAAAAGGGGCAAATTAAGAAGTTGAGGAAGAATCCGCTGGATTGATGAGTGTTTCGAAGGTCAAGGTTGAGGAGCTATTTAATGATGCTTAAGTATTTTTGTGTACTCAAGTTGTTAAAGGTTTGGAGGCTTGTGAGTATGAAGTTTGATGAGTTTGCAATTAATGTAGAAATATGGTCATTCCATTTATTCAATAGTGAAATATGTTTTTCGCAGAGCTCAAAACGAGGTATGTTCTTCATTTTTGTTCGAAACGAGATAAAGGAGCGTTCTAACGATGATTATAATTTACTCAATTAGCCTTTGCTAATAACCAACCTTTCGTTGTAAGTAAAATCATCCCCATTGATCTTGAGTAAATAAATCCCTGGAGAAAAAGGTGTTGTATCTATAGTAATGCTGTTTTTATTTATCATTTCTTCAAAGACTGTTTGACCTTTCAAATTGATCAAACTAACTGTTACCTGCTTTGATTTTTCGTTGTCAAACTCAATTGAGACTCGACCCCTAGAAGGATTGGGAGAAACATACGTTTTACGCTTCTGAAAATCTTGATAATAAACACTTTCATACTCAGTTGGAGTAGTTCCTAAAACAAGTCTGTAGTAGTTTGTTTGATTGGGAGCAGGTTCGTAATGAGTGTGATTGTATGAAACCTCAAAGTTTTGGTCACCACAAACACCGCCAATTTCATGAATGACTCTCGGATTCAAATTCGTAGTATCAGTTGTGTGCTGAACCTCAATACCAAAACAAGTGCTACCCTTTGCCATAGTCCAGTTAATCGTCACCTTTCCACTTTGCTCGTTGACATTAAACCTACTGAGCTGAGTTCGGCTCTGACCAAATACCAGTAGAACAGTAAATAATTGTATAAAAATTAATGTTTGCTTCACGGAACAAAGAACGCAAATCTTGAATAGCTGTTTTGTAATTTAACCGACATTGCGTTCAAAAAATTCCCAAAGCTTGTCATTAGGAACTGGAGCGGTAACCTTAACAGTTTCTTTTTGCACAGGATGTGTAAACTCAATTGAGCGTGCGTGAAGTGAAATCGATGCGTCTTTATTTGAGCGAGCAAATCCGTATTTGAGGTCGCCTTTAATGGGGCAACCAACTTGCGCCAGTTGTACTCTTATTTGATGGTGACGACCTGTTTCGAGATCTACTTCCCAAAGGTGGTATCGGTCAGAGCCAGCCAAAACCTTGTAGTGAAGAACAGCCTTTTTGTAGCCATCTCGCTCGTTGTCAACCGCAAACGACTTATTCTTTTTGTTGTTCTTTTGAAGATAGTGCGTAAGTGTTCCCTCTTTATTTTTCGGTTTTTCAGCTGTAATGGCCCAATACGTTTTATCGATCTCCTTAGCCTGAAACATTTTGCTCAATCGTGATGCAGCTTTACTCGTTTTGGCAAACATGATTGCACCGGAAGTTGGCCTGTCGATACGGTGCACAATACCTAAATACACATTCCCGGGCTTGTTGAACTTGTATTTCAAGTACTCTTTAACTCTTTCACTAAGCGGTTTATCACCGGTTTTATCACCCTGAATGATTTCACCAGCTCGCTTGTTGATCACGATAATGTGATTATCCTGATAGAGTATGCGATCTTCAAAAGGGTTATTCATCAATACGATTCGTTCTCGTTAGGGAAATCCCTGGTTTTTACATCGTTGATGTACTGCTTTACAGAATCTTCAATCTGTTGAGACAAGTTGTTGTATCTGCGAAGGAAACGAGGGGAGAAGTCGACATTTAATCCCAGCATATCGTGAGCAACTAATACTTGCCCATCAACACCGTTTCCGGCTCCAATACCAATAACCGGGATCTCTACAGATTCTGCTACCTGTTTTGCTAATTTAGCTGGTATTTTCTCCAAAACAATTCCAAAGCAACCAGTTTCTTCGAGCATTTTAGCATCCTCGATCAAGCGGTTTGCCTCTTCATCTTGTTTGGCTCTGACCGTGTACGTTCCAAACTTGTAAATCGACTGTGGAGTGAGTCCGAGGTGACCCATTACCGGAATTCCGGCAGATAAAATTCGATCGATCGATTCCTTGATTTCCTTTCCGCCTTCTAGCTTTACGGCATGAGCACCGCTTTCTTTCATAATGCGAATACTGGAATCCAATGCTGTTTTCGAGTTACCCTGGTATGTTCCAAATGGCAGGTCCACAACAACGAGAGCGTTTTCAACAGCTCTTACGACTGAAGTAGCATGGTAAATCATTTGATCCAGCGTAATGGGAAGCGTGGTTTCGTGTCCGGCCATTACGTTTGAGGCCGAGTCACCAACGAGAATTACATCCATCCCCGTTTTGTCCACAATCTTTGCCATGCTGTAATCATAGGAGGTTAGCATTGATATTTTTTCGCCCTTGCTCTTCATCTCCTGAAGAACGTGCGTAGTAATCTTCTTTTTATTTTTACTGACAGGCTTAAGCGCTTTACTCATACAAAAGGTTCTTTATCAGATGGGTGATCAATCATTGTTTTACTTGACACATAAGCCCACCTGCTATTATATTTGGCAAATTTAAAAGAATAAGTACAATGCAGTTTTGACTTCACATCGAAAACTGTTTTTACCTTCGAGCCTCAATTATGAGAATAATGATGAATTTGAAAAACTTACTCCCGGGACTTTTATTTTTGACATTAGCCTTTACAGGTTGCGATGATGAAATCGATATAACAGCTCCCGAAAAGGAGGTGCCTGTTGTTTATGCGATTTTTAACCAAAATGAGAATACGCATTACGTAAAGGTGAACCGCCTTTTACAGGGCGATCGCTCATTTGATGAACTGGCAAAAGACCGCAGCATTGCCGAATATGATGATATCAAAGTTGAAATTGTTGAAACAACCTACACTTCAGATTTTAATGAAGAAGTGGACATGCAAAATGCCCGCTACATCGAGTGTACACCAGTTGAAGTAAATGATAAAGATTCCGGCACATTTTACTATCCAAACCAAAAAGTATATCAGGCTTCTTTCCAATTGAATGAAGACAATGTTTACGGTGTACGAATCACTCTACCAGATGGGGAAGAGGTAACCGGTTTTTCACCTTTGGTCAGAACCACTTTCAGTACTGTAAAACCGGGAACATGTCGTCCACAAAACTTAACAGGATGTGTCATTGATTTTGGTTCGCGAAGCAGTACTACTCAAAATGAGTTTTCAGCTTACAGCGTTGTCGTTACTCAACCAGGATTTTGTCGTTCATTTGAAACGTCTCTCACTTTCCGATACAGAGAAGTGATTGGTGGTCAACTTTCAGATCCTATTGATATTGTCGTTGATCTGGGAAAGGAAACGTTTGAAAGTACTTATGATCCTCGTGGCGGACAAGCTCCAGCTTCAAGAACTGTTCGCTTTGTGAGTGATCGCTTTTATCAAATCATAGCTGATCGAGTTCCTGACCTGGATGATTCTCCGGGTGTAGAAAGAAGAATTTTAGATTCTGCATTTATCAATGTCGATTTTGCATCTGAAGACCTCGAATTGTACACACAGGTTTCTCAACCTTCAGAAAGTTTATTGGAAGATAAGCCGCCATTCACAAATCTCAAAGGTGGTGGAATTGGAGTTGTGGGTTCCAGAAATGATATTGAAATTAGACTACCGTTGAGTACACGAACACAGGAAGAATTGGTAAATGCTACTGTTCTAGGGTTAACAGCTCAAAAAGGATTTTGCAATACTCAAGAACCCAATAACGATTGCTACCCATAATTTGTCGGGAGTAATCTGTTAATCTGTCATAAAAAATGTCACCCTAAACCGGTGGTATTTTTTTTTTGCTGACATATTTGCCGTTGTTCTGTAGTGGCATAAAGATTGGCATTAGTGTGTGAAAACGTGAAAAAAATTAATCATAATGAGTAAAATAATAGGAATTGACCTGGGTACAACAAACTCTTGCGTTGCCGTGATGGAAGGGAACGAACCAGTTGTTATACCTAACAGTGAAGGAAAAAGAACAACTCCGTCAGTAGTAGGATTTGTAGATGGCGGAGAAAGAAAAGTTGGTGATCCTGCAAAACGTCAGGCAATCACTAACCCACACAAAACTATTTATTCAATCAAGCGCTTTATGGGTGCTACCTGGGACGAGGTGAAAGACGAAGTTTCCAGAGTACCTTACGAAGTGGTAAAAGGTGACGGAAACACACCACGCGTTAAGATTGATGATAAAATGTATACTCCACAGGAAATCTCAGCAATGATTCTTCAAAAGATGAAGAAAACTGCTGAAGATTATACTGGTCAGGATATCAAAGAAGCTGTAATTACGGTACCGGCTTACTTTAACGACAGCCAACGCCAGGCGACTAAAGAAGCTGGTCAAATTGCAGGACTGGAAGTTAAGCGTATTATTAACGAACCAACTGCTGCATCACTCGCTTACGGACTCGATAAAAAGAGTCAGGATGTGAAGGTTGTAGTATTCGACCTCGGTGGTGGTACGCATGACGTTTCTATTCTGGAACTTGGTGACGGTGTATTTGAAGTACTTTCTACTGATGGTGACACTCACCTGGGTGGTGATGACTTTGACCAAAAGATTATCGACTGGTTAGTAGAAGAGTTTAAGAAGGACAATGGCGGAGCAGATCTTTCAAAAGATCCAATGGCGATGCAACGTCTTAAAGAAGCTGCTGAGAAAGCAAAGATTGAACTTTCTTCTTCTTCAAATACTGAAATCAACTTGCCTTACATCATGCCGGTTGATGGTACACCAAAACACCTTGTTGTATCGTTGAGCCGATCTAAATTTGAGCAGTTGGTTGACGACCTCGTGAAGAAAACAATGAAACCTTGTGAATCAGCTCTAAAAGGTGCTGATCTCGATAAATCAGATATTGACGAAGTAATTCTTGTTGGTGGTTCTACTCGTATTCCTGCTGTTCAGGATGCAGTGAAAGGCTTCTTCAACAAAGATGCTTCTAAAGGTGTAAACCCTGATGAGGTTGTGGCAATTGGTGCCGCTATTCAAGGTGGAGTTCTGACCGGTGAAGTAAAAGATGTACTTCTTCTCGATGTAACACCATTGTCGCTCGGTATAGAAACGATGGGCGGTGTATTCACTAAATTGATTGAAGCGAATACGACAATCCCAACGAAGAAAAGTGAGACATTCTCGACTGCTGCTGATAATCAGCCATCTGTTGAGATTCATGTTCTACAGGGTGAACGCTCAATGGCGAAGGACAACCGCTCAATCGGTAAGTTCCACTTAGATGGTATTCCACCGGCTCCACGCGGAACTCCTCAAATTGAGGTGACATTCGATATCGATGCTAATGGTATTTTGAATGTATCAGCAAAAGATAAGGCTACAAACAAAGAGCAATCTATCAGAATTGAGGCTTCTTCAGGATTGAGTGAAGACGAAATCGAAAAAATGAAGAAGGAAGCTGAAGCGAATGCTGATGAAGATCAAAAACGCAAAGAGGAAATCGATAAAATGAACCAGGCTGATACACTGATATTCCAAACTGAAAAGCAGTTGAAAGAATACGGTGACAAACTGCCTGAAGATAAAAAGAAACCTATCGAAGAAGCTCTCGAAGAGTTGAAGAAAGCTCACGAAGCTAAAGATCTCGATGCGGTTGACAGCTCGATGGAAAAGCTCAACAGCGTATTCCAGGAAGCTAGTCAGGAAATGTACAATGCTCAACAACAAGCCGGAGGAGCTGATGCAGGTCAGCAACAAGAAGGTGGTGAGCAAGGATCTGACGATGATGAGGTAACTGATGTTGACTTTGAAGAAGTTGACGAAGACAAGAAAAAGTAATCCTCGGTCAATATAGATTGAAAGCCCGTTCTTACTGAGAGCGGGCTTTTTTTATGGGATGTATATTTTCTTTGATTGTAATTCCTTACCGGGAATATTCATGATGTAGATCCCGCTGTTGAGATCTGGTAATAAGTGAGATGTTGCTGATATGGTATTTCGGTAAACAGTTCTCCCGTTGAGGTCTACTATTCTGTAGTCAGATCCAATTAGCTTTGAGTGAAACCAGAGTGCTTGGTTTTTCAATCCGAATAGTGGTGAAGTTTCGTCAATTCTTGAAACAGAGTTCAATTCACTTTCTCTTATTTTGAACTCGTATTCAATAGTAGTCACTTCAGATGGAACATTTGGGTCGTAAAGATCAAAAAACACTGATGAATTCCCCGTTTTTCCATTCATCGTGTTGCTGATAACGAGCTTTTGAATAACTGGCGGATTAGCCTGTAAAATGAAGTCTGCGCTGTCTCCATCGTTCAAATTACTGTAAGTGTTTGTTTGATCATCAAAACCGATTACCCATTCGTTTGGAATTTTTGAAAAGGATGTTTTCCACCGCAGAGTTGTATCTACGCTTACATTGGATGTAATGTTGATATACCAGTGAGCCGGAGATTGATCTACTGTTTTTTCTAAAACCGTATATGTAGTGTCAACATTGAATAGTTGAGCAAATGAGTTGGTTGAAAAAATAGATAAAACGATGCTTAAGTATAATGTCAATTGTGCCTTCATTTGATAATCAGTTTTTTAGTAACTACTGATTGAACAGTTTTTATTTTTGCTATGTACATGCCATTAGGCAAATTTCGAATATCAATTGAATTATTCTGTTTAGTTGTTTTATCACTTTTGACAAGCGCTCCCTGAGTATTATAAATATTGATGTTTTCAACTTTTTCATTTGATTGAACCTTGACATGATCAGTAGCCGGGTTGGGGTACAGGGTAATCAATCTATTGTTCGATAGCGGAGTTACTGAAGTTGCTGTGGAGTCTTTTACGATTTTTATTATTTCTTCATCGCTATTAATGGATGTTCTAACAATAAATAATCCATCATCAAGTGAGTGAGCATTAAAGGTAATGGTCACTGTTCCGCTCAAAACTATATTATTGAAATACGAATCAACGATCTGACCAAACAAATTGTAGATATCAACATCCACGGTATCATTCTCCAGATCGTGGATTGTGATTTGAGTTGAGTTGATAAATGGGTTGGGAGAAGCAGTGACTTTTTGGTTCTGACCAAAACCAGCAAAACAGCAAATTGTAAGAATGAAAGTGAACAAAAAGTGTCTCATTTGCATTAGGTTTAGTATTAATGGCTGAATCAAATCTACTGATTATTTTATGAATTTTTATTTCTCGGTCGTATAACTATGTTGATAATTGAATCACTAAATTAGGTTAGATGAATAAATTTTATGTAGGTTTGAGTTGATTCACAAATAATTACACTTATATGAAATATTCTTACAGTTTCTTATTGACACTAGCTATTTCGCTGGTAGCGAATTATTCTCATGCTCAAATTGAAGAGTGGACAGAAGTAGCTCCTTTACCAGAGGGGCGTCACCATCCTGTTACCTGGGGTTTTGATGATGAAGGATATGTTATTACAGGAAGTAATACATTTGATAATCCAACGCGTGATTTTTATCGTTATGACCCATCGACTGATACCTGGGAAACACTTGACAATTTTCCCGGTGGACCCAGAAGTTTTTCAATTGGTGTTACTTACAATGGAAAAGGCTATTTAGGATTTGGAGCTTCTTTGACTCAGTATTACGATGATCTTTGGGAATATGATCCTGAAACTGATACCTGGACAGAGTTGCCATCTTGCCCGTGTACTGGCCGCAGGCACCCATCATTCGTTATCAATGACGGTAGGCTGTTTGTTGGACTTGGAGATGGCGCACCCGGAAACCTCAATGACTGGTGGGAATACAACATCGAGACAGAGCAATGGACACAACACGATAATTTACCGGGTCAACCCCGTCACCACCCATTCCAGTTTTCTGCCGGAAGCCATGCTTACGCAGGAATGGGACACGGAGGAAATTTAATTTATGGTGACTGGTACAAGTTCAATATGGAAACCGATTCCTGGGAAACGATGAGTGCATTCCCGGGTGAACCGAGAGTAGCAGGAGCACAGTTTGATTACAGAGGAGATGGATATGTAATTAGCGGTGACGGAAGCGATCATAGCTACATGGAAGAAGGTGAGTTTTGGAAATACGATGATGACAATGATTCGTGGGAGGAACTCACTCCACATCCCGGAATTAGTAAATGGGCTCCGGGAGCTATGGTGATTCATCACAAGCTATACTTTGTTGCTGGTCAGAACCGTCAAACTGGTGTGAATACCGACAATGTTTGGATGTACGACTTTGGTATTCCGGCTGGGCAAAACAAAATTGCGAAAGAGAATATTGAAATTTACCCCAATCCGGTAAAAGATCAGCTGAATGTTAAAGGAGAAAGCCTTGAGCAAATCACAATCATGGATCTGACCGGAAAAGTTGTGATTCAAAAAGACTTGAGAACTCAGTCAATCGATTTATCAAACCTTGATAATGGTTCTTATCTCGTTGAAATTAAAGATGTAGATGGTAAAATCTTCACTGACAAACTGATCAAAATGTAAGAAAATTCAATCAGATAAAAAGAAAGCCGCTTCATCATTGAAGCGGCTTTTTTATTTTATGAAACAACGCGTTCTATTTCAGTATCACCTGTGTTGAACTCGAATATTTTGTTGTTGCTGTTGTCACTTCTCAGCGAAGCCAAAACAGTAGCTGCAACATCTTCTCGCGGAACTCCTTTTTTAGAAGCGGGGTTTTCGATATCGATTTTGCCGGTTCCCTCTTCATCGAGTAATAGACCCGGGCGGAGGATTGTGTAATTGAGTCCGCTAGATTTCAAGAATTGATCAGCATAGTGCTTAGCTACGTAGTACGGCTTCATTCCATCGAGTTTCTCCCATACTTCACGATTGTCAGCCATCATGGCACTTACCATGACGTAGCGATCAACACCTGCGTATTTTGCAGCTTCCATCGTTTTAACGGCCCCATCCAAATCGACAGTTAGTGTTTTGTCAGATCCGGTATTACCGCCAGATCCGGCAGTGAAAACAATCGCGTCATGTCCAGTAATAGCTTCTTTAAGCTTGTCAACGCTGTCTTCCAGGCTCACAACTTTTGAATCGACACCAAGATCATCAAAATGGCTTTTTTGTTCTTCTTTTCTTATTAGAGCAGTGGGAGTGAAGTCATCAGCTTCTTTCATCTTTTTCGTGATGTGTTTTCCAACTTTTCCGTTTGCTCCTATGATTAGTACTTTTTTCATTGTTGTATTGTTTTATCCGTCTTAACGACTGAGCTAAAAGCTTGTTCGCAGAAATTAGTGCTTATTCCACATCGGGTTGTGATTGAGTATTTCAGTATGAACCTCACAATCTTCATCATGAGCTCCCGGTAAAAATCCTATGCTCATCAAAAACTCTCCCACGATTTCACCACCGGTAAATTTGAAATTCTTTTTGAATAGTTTTACCCAATCCTGTTTTGAAAGTGGGTGATGATGCTCCAGCCATTTTTCAAATGAGCCAAATTCTTTTTTCAATTCAAGAATTCTTTGGGCATTGATAATTGCCGCATTGACTTTTAGCTTGTTCCTGATGATTCCGGGATCTGACAGTAACCGCTGTCTGTCCTTTTCCCCGTAATTTGCTACTTTTTCAATATCAAACTCATCGTAAGCCTTCCTGAAATTATCTTCTTTTTTGAGGATTGTTTCCCAGCTCAAACCAGCCTGATTGATCTCCATGATGAGTCTGCCAAATAGTTCATTGTCATCGTGAAGAGGAAAACCGTAATGGTAGTCGTGGTAGTTCTTGTGTAGTGATCTTCTGGGTTCTGGGAGATCGTCAATATGTTGGCAGTAAGACATTTTTCGAATTTTACACGAAATTAAGTTAATTCAATTACAATAATCGGTTATTGTTTACTTCTGTAAAAATTATAATTTTGACTCACCTAAAAATAAAATTAAATGGAAGTAGAAGGTGCAATTGTCGATTGGTTTAAGGGACTTGAGCCCACGACTCAAGCTCTGGTTGGAACGCTCTTTACATGGGGTGTAACAGCACTTGGAGCTGCTTTTGTGTTCTTCTTCAAATCTGTCAACAGAAAAGTGCTTGATGCCATGCTCGGTTTTGCTGCCGGTGTCATGATTGCGGCCAGTTTTTGGTCGTTGCTCAACCCGGCAATTGAAATGGCTGAGGGGATGGGACAAACATCCTGGGTTCCGGCAACGGTTGGCTTTTTAGCAGGTGGCGCTTTTCTTTGGGGAATCGATAAAATTTTACCGCACCTCCATTTAGGTTATCCCCGCAAAGATGCTGAAGGCGTAAAAACGAGTTGGAACAGAAGTGTACTGCTCGTTTTGGCTATCACACTCCACAATATTCCTGAGGGATTAGCTATTGGAGTAGCTTTTGGTGCTTTGGCTTATGATATTCCCGGAGCTAGCTTATCAGGTGCTGTAATCCTGGCGTTGGGTATTGGTATTCAGAATTTCCCCGAAGGTTTGAGCGTATCGGTTCCGTTGCGCAGGGAAGGTTTTTCGCGCAGAAAAAGCTTTTGGTACGGACAACTATCTGGAGTAGTAGAACCTATTGCCGGAGTAATTGGTGCTTTGGCTGTTGTCATGATCAGACCCATACTTCCGTACGCGCTGGCGTTTGCTGCAGGCGCTATGATCTTTGTGGTTGTGGAGGAATTAATTCCGGAGTCGCAATACCACCGAAATGAAGACACGGCCACAGTGGGAGCCATGCTCGGCTTTGCGGTCATGATGACGCTTGATGTGGCACTCGGTTAGCGGTTCGTTCGGATCTGACCGTTATTCAAAAAAACTATAACCAGCCTTTGCGCTTGAAGTAGAAGAGTGTGAGTCCCGATGAGAGAATCATCAGGGCGATGGCAAACGGATATCCCCAAATTTCATCCAGCTCGGGCATGAATTGAAAGTTCATCCCGTACAAACTCGCGATGAGTGTTGGCGGCATGGCGATTACGGTAACAACGGTGAAGATTTTGATGATCTCGTTTTGCTCTAAATCGACCAGACCGAGAAAGGTGTTTTGCAGGTATTCGAGTCGCTCGAAGTTGAATGACGTGTGATCGAGTAGGGAGCCAACGTCTTTGATCATGATGCGGATGCGGTCGTACTCGTTATCAGGGAACATTTGACTTTTGAGTATCGAGCTGATGATGCGCTGCTTGTCCACGATGTTTTCCCTTATGAGCATCGTTGTTTCCTGGAAGTTGCTGATCTTGATGAGCATGTCGTCATCGAGGTTGCGGTTGAGCGCCAAATCCTTCCCAATGTCAGATATTTCGCGGGAAATGTGCTCGAGGAAATCGGCATCGAAATCGATTCGTGTTTCAAATAAAATGAGAAATATCTTGTAGTTTGGGGCGTTCGTCCTGCGGTAGCGTGGCAGCTTTTTGTGAATGTCGTCAAACGTTTTGAGCTCTACCTTACGCTGCGTGATGAGGAAGTGATCCTTGATGATAAACGAAACCGCCTCGTTTTTGTATCCGTCATTCGTTTTGATGATGAAGTTCGAGTTGGCGTTGATCTCGTCTTCTGTTTCAGAAAATTTCGATGAACTCTCGATCTCTTCAGCTTCCTGGGCAGTGAGCAGTTCAATTTCAAACTTTCTCTGCACGTATTCGCGCTCCTCGTAAGTCGGCTTCACCAGATCGACCCATAGAATTTCACCAACCTGAAGCTCTTCCAATTTACTGAAGTCGCGTGTGAGCAACAACTCATTTTCGCTGTAATAATGGCAAACAATCATAGGGCCTGCTTTTTAAAGTGAAACGATCGAGCTTGGCGAATATAAGACTAAATGCTGTTTTGCAAGTAATTTTTGATTTCAGTTTCGGTCAGATCGCGGGTGAGGTGAAGGCTGAGGTCAAGGTTGAGGTCGAGAACGTTTAAATCATGCTTAGGGATTATTGGTTATTTAAGTTGTTATTGGTTTGGTGGTTTGGAAGTTTGTTATTTTAGCTAAATACCCGGCTACTGAGCGTAGTTACTGCGAAGTCGAAGTATAGGGAGTTTGAAGGCCAAGTTGAAAGTACTGGCCGAAAGCGTCAGTAGTCGAGTGTTTTATAATCTTGCTTTTGTGTTAATGGTTTGGTGGTTGGGAGTTTTGTTATTATCCGCTATACCCGCATGCTGAGCGTAGCTTTGGCGGAGTCGAAGTAGAAGGGATTTAGGAGCTTGAGCTGAAAGTGCTGACCGCAGCGTCAGTAGTCAAGGGTGTTCTAATCTAGCTTTTGGTTTATTGGATTCTTAAGTTGTTAATGGTTGAGTAGAAGGAGAAGACGCAGATAATCAGGCGATCCTTAAGTAAACAGTTAACCAAAGATGAGAATGAGAACTTGAGATCCTCAAGTGAAAATCATTAGGAAAGGCACTACATGGCTAATTAATTAACGGAGCAGTGAATAGCACTTTTTGATTATAAACTTTTATTAAACACAAGGAATATCGAACGGTAGAAGGGTATGATTAAGTGAAGAATATAAACTCATTAGCCATTCTATGTAAAGAAAAATCGATTTCCTTTACAAAAAGGAGTACGTTTGTAAACAAACTGTAAAAAGCTTTACATTATGTCTGTGAACAACGATTTTTCTCTAAAAGAACTCCCATTTAACACAGACCTTGAAACTAAAGCAGTACTGAAGAGCTTACCAAAAGCTCACGCTGCATTAGCCGAGCTAAAGGGCATAGCATCAACTATCCCTAATCAGGTAATTTTAATCAATACGTTAGGACTTCAAGAAGCTAAAGACAGTTCTGCAATAGAGAATATTATTACTACACATGACGATTTATACAAGTCAGAATTAAATGTAGATGCTTTTCATTCATTGCAGGCAAAAGAAGTTCAGAACTATATTGCAGCACTTAAAAAAGGATTCGAGTTGGTAAAAACCAAAGGGGCAATAACGAACTCTATCATTATTGATATTCAAAGTGAGTTAGAGAAAAATGATGCTGGATTCAGAAAACTCCCGGGTACAGCTTTAAAAAATGCAGCCACAGGAGAAACAATTTATACTCCACCTCAAGACATAAACGAAATTAATCGCTTAATGTCAAACCTCGAGAGTTTTATTAACAACCCGGCAGTATCAGATTATGATCCCTTAATTAAACTGGCAATAATCCATTATCAATTTGAAAGCATACACCCTTTTTATGATGGAAATGGAAGAACGGGTAGAATTATAAATATCCTTTATTTAATTCTGGAAGAACTCCAGACATTACCTATTCTATATTTGAGTAATTATATTATCAAACATAAAGCAGACTATTACAGGCTTTTACAACAAATAAGAGACGATGATAATTGGGAGGAATGGTTGCTTTTTATGATTTTAGGGATTGAAAAAACCTCGAGAGAAACTATCGACTTAATTAATGAGATTAAAAAGTTAATGCAGGAGTTTAAGCACAGACTAAGGGATAATTATAAATTTTACAGTCAGGATTTATTAAATAACCTGTTCAAACACCCTTACACAAAAATTGAGTTTGTAGTCAATGACTTGAATGTTTCAAGGATTACAGCAGCAAACTATTTAAATAAATTAGCTGATGATGGACTTTTAAAAAAGAGTAAAATTGGTACGGGAAATTATTACATAAACGAGCCCTTATTTAAATTACTGACGAGTAGATGATTACCGATGTGTCTTATTAATCATGTAATTTTCTGGTTTTAGGTTTTCCGGTCAGATCACGGATGAGTCCCGACCCTTGCGGGCCGAGCTTTTAGTGCTGACCGATAGCGTCAGTAGATCTAAGTTCATCTAAGTCTTGTTTTGCGTCAAGGACTAAGATTTGCTAAGAGTCAAGGTTGAGTAGAAGGAGGAGGGGAGGCGTAGAAAAAATCAAGCGATCCTTAACTGAACAATAAATCTAAATCTAAATTCGTAGTTCACGTCTCATCAGTTAGCGATATGCAGCGGATGTGCGAAGTATTAGAGGTTCTTAATCTGATTCATTTGTCAGATTTTAGAAACTCTTATATCCTCGTGACGAAAGGAACGGGATCGTGCACTATTTTTATTCACTTGCTGCGGGGTTTCTAACTACGAAAGAAACAAAGCGCGGAGCACACAATCCGACTGTGGTTTTCGGAACTTGAGTGGAGAAAAATCGCCTCTGATGAGACTTGACTTTTTTATCTTTTTTATCAAGAAAAAAGATTATCAATTACAATCAATGAAAAGGATTGTCTTTTTGTGTCAAGTTGAGAGTTTACTCGAAATCCCACTTAAAACAGCGTGAACAAAGGGCTATAAAGTAACATAATATCCCTCTACTACCACACGAACCGAGCTTTCGAGTTCAGTGAATTTAATCCTTTATAGTTTGACTGTTGAATATTAGAATAGCCAAAAATGCTTAAAAGGCATGGAAGTCATTCGTAGTTTTTGATGATCAAAATACGTGTAAAACACATCAAATGAGTCTTTTGTTAAATTAATTCACCTAAATACTTTATCTTTACTCATGATTTAAATGATTGTGAGAGAATAGTTCTGCAGTGCTATATTAAACTTAAAACAGGTTTCAGTTCCTTTATGTACTGAGAGTAGTCAGGTAGAAGAGGAGCGAGGATCATTATTTTTGCAGAGTGTAAAATTTTACTGGAATAGTGACCTTAATCTGCTCTCTAATTGAAACGATGTTTTTAAACTTTTTCATCAAACTAAACATGGTTATAGCTTTGACCTATAGGTGTTTACACTATTAAGATTTAAAACTCAAATATTTATATCACTTAAAATTTAAACTATGAAAACTAAAATGGTATTGCTGGGAGTATTTGTGCTCATTCTGCTAACAGCAGAAAAATGTAATGACTCTGCTGTTTCTGACAATTGTAAAAATGTACCACGATTAGACTGGCAAGTTGAAGAGAAGGGGTATGATAGTGAAACAGCTTTAAAACTAGTTGCTGAACTGCAAGCAGCGGCTAAAGCTGATGCAGAAGCAATTCAAGGAATGGATGAACTAGAAGCTGATGTTGATCTATCTTCTGAATTAGCTAAAACGATAAATAAAAATGTCAAGCAAAAGTCTAAAGTATCTCAGGATTTTTGGGAGCAAGATTTGACTTACAGACAGACCCTTTGCTTTTATGAAAGCATGGTTAATAATAAAAAGATTTCCGAAGAAGTTAAATCAAAGTACCATGAAGCCATTTTGGAAATGGGGAAAATAAGAACCGCTTACATGTTTGAGCAAAAAAAAAGAACTGGAAGTACCCAGAAATAGAAGTTACTGAAAATAACTACGGAAGTGTTAGGTTTCGAATATCTAATTTGTCAGAACTTAAGCTTTCAGTAGAGGATATTTATCTTCAATTGATGACTTGCACTAAAAATGAATTTGCCATGTCTGATGAAGGTACAATAAAGGAAAAGAGGATAAACCTGGGAAATATAAAATTTGATAATAATGTCCAAAGATTAGGCGATGATGATATCATTTACACCATCAAGGAGGAAAGGACAGCCTTTTTTAGATTTACATACGACACTCAAATAGTTGAAAAAGAAAAAAACAGCAACTGCAACGCAGTAAGTAGAGACATATTAAAACCACGTAAAGGAGATATTTATCTGCTTGTAAAACTTGTTAATCCTCAGGACGGGAAAAGTTTTGTAGTAAGGCGAAAGATATAAATAGTCGCGTTTCGAAGCGGAACCCAATCCGGATTTTTGTAATCAGACAGCTAATACCAAATAGTTACTAATTACCATAACAACATAGCTAGTTGAGCAAGAAACAAAGCGCGGAGCACACAATCCGACTGCGGTTTTCGGAACTTCAGTGGAGAAAAATCGCCTCTGATGAGACTTGACTTTTACGTCCTTTGTGTCAAGTTGAGAGTTTACTCGAAATCCCGCTTAAAACAGCGGGAACAAAGGGCTATGAAATAACACTCCAATTAATAAACACACGTTAAAATCACGCGGTAGAGCAGGATTGGCACTTTGTTTAACCCAACCAAAAGCCAACCCACACTCTCAACACATTCCCCGTAAACACCTTTCATTTCTAAACCTTAAACACTAAACTTTTTAAACTTTAAACTCTCTACATCCAGCTCACAATTGCCAGGAGGGAGGCCAGTCTTTACATTGCAATTCCCTAATCCCTGCTCCAAAAGAGCTTATATTCATCAGTTAATAAAACATATTAAAGGGAGATGTTGGTAGTTACGTGATAATTTAGTAATTATGAAGGAAGAAATTACAACAACAAAAAGTCAACTTAAAACCATTTATGAGGAGTAATATTACTTTTTGTAAACTTACTAGGTAGTTGGCACACATTAAGAATATGAGAATCCTTACACTTTTAGCAATGCTATTATCATTGTCTGTTACAGGACAAGAAATATTTACACAAGGCGACTATGACGCCTGTAGACCAGATAGTATTTTCAAAAACTCTCCGTTTTTTAAAGAAAAAGGAGTCGCACCTAAGTATACAAACAGTAAGACTATACAAGACTACTTCAGAGACAAAATTGGGAAAATCAAAACGGACAATAGAAAAATAGTATTCAAGTTCGTCCTGACTTGTGAAGGTGAGATTACAGATGCTTGGGTATTTAAGTCAACTGGTAACGAAACAATGGACCAGCAGTTTATTGATGAGATAAAAAATTTCAACTTTTGGACACCTGCGACTTTTGACAGTCGACAAGTTGATTTCGAGTTGACCCTTTTAGGAGCAATAAAGAAGAAAAAGATTTATCTCGGAAGTCAAATGAATACACCCAAAGAGTTTTTTGAAGTAAACTGAAAATAAAAAACGTGTGCCAACAGCACCTAAGAAAACATGGGGCAGGTAGTGGTAAACAGCCAGGTTCGTTCTTCGTGGCTAAATTTATAAAGAAAGGGAGGTTAATCACTTCGAAAGTTCCAAGTTTCTTAGCTGCGAAACGTTGTGCATAATTAGAAAGATTGAAGATGGCAAAAAAGACTAATGAAAAGACTAATTGGAAAACAAGTGATAAAAGATTCGTAGCGTTTTTGGATATCTTGGGATTTAAAGATATGGTTATGAGAAAATCACATGAGAATATTTATGAAACTTTGAACCATATTTCAAAGGGAAAAAAACTTGTTGAAAAAGCGCCCGAGCATGATACTATTTCTGATAAGTACAAGGATGCAGAAGTATACGTTGTTAGCTTTTCTGACTCAATTGTCATTTTTTCTAAAAATGACAGTTTCGATAATTTAAGATATTTTCTTTTGTCAACTCGATGGATTTTCACAACAGCATTTAACAATCAGATACCACTTAAGGGTGCAATTGCACATGGTGAGGTTAGTTTAAATAAATCTGAACAAATTTATTTTGGACAACCTATTATTGATGCATATTTAATGGAAGAAGATGTTAACTACATGGGTATTGTAGCACATAATAGTATAGATAGCTATTTATCAAAGATTGCAGACGAAAAGGAGTTAAAGATACTTGAAAAGATGTTATTCGAGGATAAAACCACTTTAAAATGTGGAAGTATAACTCACACAAATATAAATTGGTTTAAAATAGTGAGACCTGAGGGTAAAGATATTCCAGAAGTAAAAGATATAAAAGAGAAAATCAATTTATTCAAACAATCATCATCAGGAACGGCTAGAAAATATGTTGACAATACTCTCATAATGTTTGAAAAAATAGAAAATGAATTATAAAAAATAATCCAGCTAAGCGACAGCTATAAGTGATTATTTTTTTTAGCCTACTTCTGAAAATTCGCAAGTATTTCAAAAGAGTTCTAAATTAATTGAAATAAAGCATAAACGTGTAACACGTTTGAAAAATCGTTAGATACTTTGGTAGTAGTTTTTTTTTATAAATTTTTATTTCATATTAAACCAAGTTCAACCCCACGTCTTAAACTCTAAAGTAATTCACAAAAAACCTACCCAACACCCTCCTTAGGATGATCCGGGATGATCTCCGTTTCAATCGGTTTGCTGGGGAAGAGCTTGGTGACGATGAAGCCGGCTATGAAAGCCGTTACAAAGGATGGCGCCATCACGTCAATCGCTTCAAAATACTTCCCGATGCCGTCCAGGTTCTGAACGTAAAACTTGAAAAACGGAACTGATGCAAAACCCGTAATCATGGAGGCTATGGCTCCGCGCTCGGTGTAAGCTTTCCAAAACAGCGACAGAATCATAACGGGACAAAAAGTCGCGGCAATGCCCGACCAACCAAAAATGCTGAACCAAAAGACGGTTCGGGTAGGGGATATCAGCGCTACGGAAATTGCGACTCCCAGTGCCAGTAAAGCCATTCCGAGCGTTACTAGTCTCGACATCGTACCCAAATCCTTTTGATCGAGATCGGGGCGGAAAATCTGTTGGTAAAAATCGCGGGTAATCGCGCTCGATGCCACAACCAGCAGCGAGTCAATCGTTGACATAATCGCAGAGAGGATAATCGCCACGTAAATGGCCGTAATCACGAGCGGAAACGCATCGCTCACCATCATCGTGAGCACATCTTCACCGGAATTTCCCAGAATCGCCTCGGGATCCTGACCGGCCTCCGTAAAGAGGTAGCGTCCCAAAATACCAATCGTCACAGCCGCAGCATCAGTGAGGAGCGTAAAAACCACGGCAACCCAGCGTCCCTGGTTGATCTCCTTGATATTCCTGACCGAGATAAACCGCACGTAAACCTGAGGAGAACCCAAAAATCCCAGTCCGATCATGGCAAAACCGATCATCGTGGAAATGTTCATCCACATATCATCTGATGTGCCCCACATACTGGTCAGAGCCGGATCTATGTTGTTGAGTCCACCGATGATGTTTTCGGAGTGATCGATCGTGAAGTACGCGACAATCGGCAGGGCCATGAGACCGAGGAACATCATGATGCCCTGGAAGAGATCTGACCAAACAACGGCTACAAAACCGCCTACAAAAATGTAAGTGAGAACGATGAGGAACCCGATGATGGCTCCGGTGAAATAGTCAAAGCCCAAAAAATCCTCAAAGGCTTTTCCGGTAATATCGATTTGGGCACTCACGTAAATGATCACGAAAATCGCCAGTGCCGAGGAGCTGATCACCCGCAGCATGTGGGTTTTGGTCTTGAAGTGACTCTCGAAATAATCGGGAATGGTGATGGAGTTGTATTTATCCGTCAGCCGCTTGAAAGGCTTGGCCATGAAAAACCACGAAATGGCCACACCCAGCAATTCACCAATGACGACCCAGTAAGCGCTGAATCCGGCTATGGCGCCCATCCCGGTAACACCCAGGAGCAACCAACCCGATTCGCCCGTTGCACGTGCCGAGAATGCGACTGCCCAGTAACCGATTTTTTTGCCGCCCACGTAAAAGTCGTCCAGACCTTTGATGCGTTTTGAGGCCACAAAACCGATTAAGAATAGGATGCCAACGTAAATTCCCAGTACAACGAGCTTCGTAATCATAAAAAGAGTTTAGGGTTTAAAAATTAGTCTGCTTTTACTTCGTCCTCCGATTTTAGATGTTCGTTTGCAAATGCTTCTAAACTATCAAAGAAGTCCAAAACATCCTGTTTCGAGATGCTGGAGTTGATGGTCACCAGGCGGACAAACTGTTCGTCTTCGTATTGTCCGTAACCCACCATCAGCTCGGCATTTTTGTACAGCTTGCTGCAGAGTACATCGGCCGGAATATCCTTGTAATTGAAGCAAACACTGATGGACTCATCAAAACTATAGAGCTTGTAATCACTGTTATCGCGAACGTAATCGCGCGCAACTTGCGCAAGCTCAAACTGGTGATCTACCAATTCTCCCAATCCGCTCGTGCCAACGGCTTTCCACAGCGTCCAAAATTTGAGCGCGTCATTCCTGCGACCGCATTGCAGTGAGATCTTCCCCAGGTTGTAATCGTCACCATCTGTTTGGTAGAGGTAATCGGCATCGTTTGAGAAACTGTCGTAGAGATACTTTTTGTCCTTCACCACGATAATCGAGCAGGAGAGAGGCACAGCCAACATCTTGTGGGCGTTGAGCGTGAACGAGTCAGCATTTTGTGCGCCTTTCACCAGGTGGCGGTAATTCTCACTGAAAATGACAGATCCGCAATACGCACCGTCAACGTGCGACCACATGTTGTGTTCCTCGCAAATTTCGTTGATCTCATCAATCGGATCAAAAGCTCCCAGTACAGTCGTTCCCGCTGTGGCAATCACCATAAACGGGTGACAACCATCGGCTTTATCCGCTTCGATCAGATCCTTTAGTTTAGCTGTGTCCATCCGGCCGCGATCGTCTGTTGGGACATAGCGCACCTGGTTCCGACCGATACCCATAAAAGCAGCATTCTTGGGAATGGAATAGTGCGATTCCTGAGAGGTGTAAAGTGTCATTTTTTGCGAAACCCCGTCATTTTTGATGGATTCGTTGAATTTATCGCGGGCCATGAGCATTCCCATGAAGTTGGTCATGGAGCCACCCGGAGCAATGGTGCCGTCAGCAGTTTTGGGGTAACCAACGAGGTCGCGCACTTTGTGCATGATCTCTTTTTCCACGCCAACCATAGGTCCGGCTACTTTGTACGTGTACATGGAGTTGTTGAGCATTACGGCCAACAAATCGCCCAGTACTGCTTTGCCTTTGCGGCCGCCAAAAAGCTGATTGAAAAATTGATTGGTTGCAGTGCGCGGAGTATTGAGGACAATCTCCTTGAGCGCATTTTGGAATTTATCCTGATCAGTAGGTTGATCTTCGAGCTCTAAATCGAGCGTTTCAAATAGTTTTGAGGGATCGATGGGTTCAGCTACAGGTTCTTCTTTCTCTTTCTCTAACAGTTTGTTCGTGATCTCATTAAAGAGCTCTAAATCTTCTTTCAGCATATTAAAATAACGTAGTTTGAATTCAATTTTGAAGCTCGAAGATAAGTATTGTGAGGAAATGAGATAACCCGAGGGGCAAAGTGCCCGTTTTAACGAATAATTAGGTTTTTGTACCTTTGGTCAGAACCGAAAATAAGGAAAACACTGTATGTCTAACAAAATAACATCGATAGAAGAGTTAGTTGAAATATTGCCGAGTTGTAAGGGAAATGATTTTGTAGAATTAGCAGAACGTATTGATATACCACTATCAGACTACGAAAAATACGCCAGTTGGTGTGCTGAAAAATACACGCGTAATTGCATCGACCGCACCGATGATTACGAATTGCTTCTCCTTTGCTGGGATGAAGGACAGGACACACCAATCCACGGACACGGAGGCGAAGAGTGCTGGGTATTGATGGTTGACGGTCACCTCAAGGAAATTCGCATCAAGGAAGACGACTCTGGAAATCTATACGATGATCGCACAGTTGACATGAAAGTGGGCGATATTTCTTACATGCACGATGACATGGGTTATCATAGCCTGCACAACATACACAACGGTCGCTCCATGACCCTTCACCTGTACATGAACCCAATCGACAGGTGCCTCGTGTATGATGACGAAAAAGAAAAGTTTGAGATGAAAGACATGCACTACGACACGATTGAAGGCGAAAAAGCTGAAGAGTGCAGCGTTGAGCTTGAAATGGCGTAGGGGGGCTATTTATTATTTGTAGTCCTTTTGTGTCAAGACAAAGTGAAATGAAAGCAGCATTTCTTATCCTCGTTTCACTCGTATATTCTCGTGCTTTTACCTTGATGCAAAAGCACAGAAAAGATCAAGGCTGACGGCAACTTCGCTCGAATTTCTAGCAGTCGATCGCTATTTTTACTGAACTCGCAAACGCCTTTAGCGAATTTTTCTTGACGAAAAATCCGAAGGCTGAGCTCAGGCAAAGCAAAAATGTACGCTCACTCTGCTGAAATTCTACGCGTCAGTTCCCGAGGCCGAAAACGCTCGCAAAATCACATCGGGAGTAGTCTGGATTACGTTCTCGGCTCAGGTTTATAGAGAATAAATAAACAAGCGATTCTACATCAAACAATTAATCAAGAAACTCAATTCGTAGGATCGCGTCTCATCAGTCAGCGATATGTAGCGGATGTGCGTAGTCGCGTTCCGAAGCGGAACCCTTTATGATCTTCCACAAAAGAAAGACTATCACAATAAACACTAATCTTTATCCTCAACTTAGCTAGTTCAGCGAGGAACAAAGCGCGGAGCACACAATCCGACTACGGTTTTCGTAGTGAAGACGGAGAAAAATCGCCTCTGATGAGACTTGATTTTAGGTCCTTTGTATCAAGACAAAGGACAAAAGAACAAAGAACAATAATCTATGATGTCATTATACTCACTGAGCAATATGATGATAATAATATTTGAAGCTGTGTAGAATTGAGATTTAAGAGAAAGAGAGTTATTTTTGAATTTGAGTAAAAAATGCATTTATTAACTCACTATATCAAGTTGAATTTTAACCTATCATGACAAAAAAAGAATTTTCACTTCCAGGAGCTGAAGGTCGGCCGTTTGCTGTGGATTTGCGGTTCGATCCGAATAAAGAAAATCAACCTGTAATCATTTTCCTTCATGGCTTTAAAGGCTTTAAAGACTGGGGACATTTCAATCTGCTCGCTGATGCTTTTGCCGATAAAGGCTTTGCTTATTTGAAATTCAACTTTTCACATAACGGTACCAGTGTTGAAAATCCGACAGACTTTGTCGGTTTGGATGCTTTTGGTCACAACACGTTTGAAAAGGAGCTTTCAGACTTACAAACGGTGTTGAGTTACATCGAGGACAGTGATCAGCTTCCTGAAAATATCGACAGAAACAAAATCTACCTGTTGGCTCACAGCAGAGGCGGAGCCATTGCCATCATTACAGCTGCTCAGGATAACCGCGTAAAGAAAGTGGCGACAATGTCGAGCATCAGTGACCTTGAAAAACGCTTCTCCGAAAAACAGTTCAGCGACTTTGAAGAGAAAGGTTTAACGGAAATCCCCAATTCGCGCACGAATCAAATCATGCCGCTTCACCGCGATCTGATCGATGAATACCGCAAAAAGAACGAGAAGCTCAATATCCTGAAAAATGCATCTAAGCTGAATGTTCCACAACTGATCATTCATGCAGGAAGCGATGAAACAGTTGGAGTAGATGAAGCAAAGGACATTCAAAATGCTAATCCGCAAGCTGAGCTCGAAATTATTGAAGGAGCTTCACACGTTTACGGTGGAAAACACCCGTGGGACAAAGAAACTTTGCCTGAACATTCTAATCGAGTAGTGGAGTTAGCGACTGCGTTTTTTGGAGAATAAAACTCTTGAAAACCTTAATGACGCTTAATTTCTTAATGGTTTATGGTTTTCAAAACATTAAGTCATTAAGGTTCATGAAGTGTCCTAAGGTTAAAACTCCCTCATACCAAGACTTCGCTCGGTATCCGGGTATTTCGTAAAGAACCTACACTTACTCACAAACTTCCAAACCCACAAACCACCAAACTCCCAACTCTTAGTAAATCTTGTACTTTGACCACAGTCAAAGACTAGATGAACTTAGATCCACGCACTTGCTGCGGGACTCAGCCTCACATCTTCATCCTCGCCTTTGGAGGTCGGTACTGACCGTCATAATTCTTTTCTAAAAAACTGTAATAGGCCGTGATGCCTATCATTGCAGCGTTGTCGGTACAATAGGCAAAGGGCGGAATAAACGTGTTCCAGTTATTTTTTTTGCCCAGTTCTGTTAGTGATTCGCGCAGTTCAGAATTGGCTGATACGCCACCCGCCAGGGCAATATCTTTAATCCCGTGTTTTTTAGCGGCTCTTTCCAGTTTTTGCAGAAGTGCTTTGATGATTGCTTTTTGCACTCCGGCCGCGATGTGTGCCTTGTTTTTGGCTACGAAGTCAGGATCTGATTGTGAACCTTTTTGCAATTTGTAGAGCACATTCGTTTTCAACCCGCTAAAGCTGAATTCAAAATCGGGCATGTCAGCAACGGGAAAACGAAACTTATCAGGATCGCCTTCTTTGGCCAATTGGTCTATAACCGGACCACCGGGGTAGGGAAGTCCCATCAGTTTGGCTACTTTGTCAAAAGCCTCTCCGGCAGCGTCATCCTTTGTTTCTCCCAAGACTTCCATCTCAAAATAATCCTTCACCAAAACGATTTGCGTGTGTCCGCCAGAAACAGTCAGGCACAAAAACGGGAATTCCGGTGTTTGTCTCGACTTCTCAAGGTTCTGAATGAAATGAGCGAGAATGTGCGCACGCATGTGATTCACCTCGATTACAGGCTTTTTGAGGGCGAGTGATAAACCGTTTGTGAAAGACCCGCCAACGAGCAAAGAGCCCATCAATCCTGGTCCGCGCGTGTAACCGATAGCCGATAGCTGACTCAGTTCAACTCCGGCTTGGTTCAATGCCTGGTCCACAACCGGAATGATGTGTTTTTGGTGAGCACGGGAAGCCAATTCCGGGACAACGCCACCGTAAGCTTCGTGCACTTTTTGCCCCGCGACAACGTTGCTCATTTCCACACCGTCAACAATCACTGCTGCAGAGGTATCGTCACATGACGATTCAATTCCCAAAATTACTACTTGTTCACCCATTTATGGTACTTTTGCGCGTCCCCCAATTATGGTGAGAAACAACTTGAAAGTCGGCAAAAATATGAAAAGAGCGTTGAAATGGCTCACAGGCTTAATCGGCTTGCTGGTGCTTTTTCTTGTGGTGCTCTATGTTTTGCTGATCACGCCTCCCGGTCAAACTTTCGTCACGCAAAAGATCGCTTCTTACGCCAAATCCAATTATGGTATTGATCTATCGGTCAGAGCCGTGGATATCAGCTTTTTCGATCACGTTATACTCGAAGGTGTACAGGTAAATGACGACCAAAACGATACTTTACTTTATGCGGGATCTCTCGATGTGGGCGTTTGGGATTTGAGTTTCAAAAAGACTCAAAATGCACTCAATATTCGGTATTTTCAGGCAGATAGTTTGCGATTCTATTTAACACAGCAAGAAGGAGATACGACTACCAACCTCAATCATTTGTTGAATAAGTTACCACAGTCAGAACCGGATACAACATCCGGCAAGCCTTTCACCTTTACTGCAGGTGAAATCCACGTCACAAACTCCCAGTTCAAATACAGAGATTTCAATGTACTACGATCAGATTCAGGAATAGACTGGAGTCACTTAAATCTCTCAAAACTCAACTTATCAGTAATCGATTTCAGTCTTGACGGAGATACGATTTTAGGAGATATACAAAACCTCCAACTAGCCGATTGGTCGGGATTTGAGGTTGAGCGATTTGCCGGGAATGCTCATTTTTCTCCTAAAAAAACCGAAGTAGAGGACCTGGCAATCAAAACGCCTAATTCTGATCTCAATTTCGACTTACTCTTTTCGTACAATGATCTTGCGGCTTACAGCGACTTTATCAATTCCGTTAAAATGACGGGAGATTTTGCACCGTCAACACTGAACTTTGCTGATATCGCCTATTTTGCTCCAACATTGACAGGCTGGCGAGATACAATTCGCTTATCGGGAAAAGTGAGAGGTAAAGTGAGCAACCTCAAGGCTGATGATATGGATATCCGCTTTGGTAAATCGAGTCACTTGCTGGGTGATATCAACATGAACGGCTTACCGGATTTTGAAAACACTTTCATGATGGTGGATCTCAAGCAGCTTTCCACCAATCGATCAGATTTGCAAACGATTTCAATTCCTCCCTACGGATCTGACCAAAAACTTCAGGTACCGGCTGAAATTGGCAGAATGGGGAATATGCAGTTTACCGGGAATTTCACTGGTTTTGTGAGTGATTTTGTAGCGAACGGAAAGCTCAAAACGCGCTTAGGTATACTGGAAACTGATATCAAGCTCGCGCAGAATGAAAATGAGGTTTTTACTTACAGCGGTGAATTGATCTCAAAAAAGTTTGACCTGGGCAGGTTGGTGGATGCAAAGCAAACTGTAGGGAAAATCTCGCTCGTTGCCGATGTCAAAGGAAAAGAATTCGATCCCGAAAAACTCGATGCTGAGCTAGATGGAAATATTCAGGAAGTGGAGTTCATGGGGTATAACTACAATGATATTCTGCTGGGAGGTAGATTCACTAATAAAATGTTTCGCGGTAATTTCTCAGTCAACGACACAAACCTGGCAATGGAGTTCAGAGGGCTTATTTCAATGCGCGATACTACAGAAATCAGAGCTGAAGCCCGCATCATCAAGGCTTATCCCGTTAGGTTGAACTGGATGGAAAAAGACTCGTCATTCTTCGTGAGTGGAGCCGTTAATGCCAACTTCAAAGGAAACTCGATCGATGATGTACTCGGTAAAGTTGTGGTTGATTCTGTTACAGTTGCCGAAAAAGAGAAAATGGCCACACTCAAGCAAATCGAGTTCTCGGCACGTACAAATGCGAGCGGAAAAACACTTCGTTTATCATCAGAAAACTTAGACGCCAAAGTCAACGGACAGTTCAACTTTGCTGAACTCCCCGATGCACTGAATTATATGTTCTACGAAGTAATGCCATCGGCTTATTCAGAACCGGTGGAACGACCAGAAGAGGACGAGCAATTCGAGCTTACGGTTGAGTTGAGCGAGTTTTCTAAATTCTCTAAAATCCTTGTTCCACAGATTACCGTTATGGACTCGTTTTACTTTGGATCGAATTTCGATTTGAATAACAAGCTGTTGAACTTCGATCTCAAAACCGGATTTCTGGAAATATCCGGACTCGGCATTCAGCCTGTATCTGCAACTTACCGACAAACCTCTAATGAAGTAAACTTCGACCTTTCATCACGTAAAATTGCTTTTTCTGATAGTGCCTGGGCTAAAAACTTCAAGATTAGTGCAAACGCTCAAAAAGATTCGGCAATTGTATCGGTTGACTGGAATAATGAGCAAGAGGATAAGAACTATAAAGGTGATCTCAATTTACAGGGTAATGTTGTGGGACCTAAAGAATTGAAGGTCGTTTTTGAAAACTCTTATTTTACTTTGGCTGATACACTTTGGAAAGTACCTGAGAACAGTTTTGTCAGAATCGATCACGATACTGTTGTCATTAAGGACTTCAAGTTCTATCACGAGAGTCAGGGGTTGAGCTTAAATGGTAGAATTTCTCCAAATCCAAAGGACTCAATTGTGTTGGAAGGCGATAGAATCGACCTAAGATTATTTAATCTTTTACTCGCTCCGTATTCTATTGAGTTGGGAGGGGAGCTGAATGGAGAAGTAAGCGCAAATGATCTTTACGAAACACCTATGATCTACGGTGATATGACCATTGATGAGTTGTTTATCAATGACGTTGGCCTTGGAGATGCTTCTCTCGTTTCGCGCTACAGATCTGGAAATAACGATATTGAGATAGATGCCGGATTCGAGAAGAAAGGTACGCACCTTATGGATCTGACCGGGTTTATTTATCCGCAAAAAAGCGACAGTGCTATTGATCTCAACTTGAGCTTGAAGTCATTACCGGTAAGCTTCACCGAACCGTTCCTGGACGATTTCATCACTGATCTTTCTGGGTCATTGTCTGGAAATGTGAATATTTCGGGAAAAACGAGTGCCCCAAAAATGAGTGGTGGTTTGACGCTCAAGGATTTCTCATCTCAGGTTGATTACCTCAATACCACATACTCGATTGAAAAAGGAGAGTTTTTCATCGATGACGGCATTTTTGGAGCCGACTTACTCAAAATCAAGGATGAAGAAGGGAGAGTGGCTCAGTCCAATATTTCCATCATTCACAACAATTTCAGTAATTTCAATTACGACATTTGGATTACCACTCCTGAAGGCTTTAAGGTTCTCAACACGAAAGAGGAAGATAACGAGTTATTCTACGGAACAGCCAACCTGAACAAGGGAAGCAGTGTTACTCTGGAAACGCGCTCAAGAGGAAATATTCAGCTCACTGTAAATGCCGGAACAGGTGATAATACCGCTATTTTCCTTCCACTTACTGGGAGCGAAAGTGTGAACGAGAGCGATTACGTGACATTCATCGATCGTGATAGTCAGCGCGTTGAAGTGAATCCGGTCAAGGAAGCCAATATCAAGCAGGGATTTATACTGGATATAGACCTCGATGTAAGTGAGAATGCCATGGTTCAGCTAATTTTTGATAAATCTGTAGGCGATTTGATCGAGGCGCGCGGTGAGGGGAATATTTCGATTGATATCGATGAATACGGAAACTTCGAAATATTCGGAACCTATGAGATCAACAAAGGTAGTTACCTCTTTACGCTCAAGGATCTGATCAATAAACGCTTTACAATTAAACCGGGTAGCTTCATATCCTGGAATGGCGACCCGATGAAAGGACAGGCAAACATTACAGCTGTTTATTCGCTCAGAACCAATCTGTACGATCTGAATTTACCTGTCACTGCTGATACGAATGAGCTCAAGCGTAGAGTTCCGGTCGATTTGTTGTTGAACATGACTGGAGACTACACCAATCCTGATTTGACATTTGATTTTGACTTGCCCGAAAAATATGCTGATATAGAAAGCATATTGTCTAATATGGAGACAGGTGACAAAAACAAACAGGTATTTTCACTGCTCATTCTCAACAAGTTTGTCGCTTACGGTTCAGGCGGTCCCGGAGGCGGAACAAACAATGCTCTTGGGAAAAACTCATTTGAACTGTTGAGTAATCAGTTGAGTAACTGGCTGTCACAAATCAGTGATGAGTTTGATATTGGTGTGAATTACAGGCCGGGAGATCAAATATCAAGTGAAGAAGTGGAAGTCGCACTATCTACTCAGTTGCTGAATGATCGAGTTGTGCTGGAAACGAACGTGGGTGTACAGGGTGATAATCCGAGCACAAATCGGGATGGTTCACAAATTATTGGAGACTTTTTGCTCGAATATAAAATCAGTGAAGACGGAAGTGTGAGGAGTAAAGTGTTCAACAGATCAAACACTTACAATCCCGCTTATGAGAATCAGGCGCCTTATACGCAGGGTGTTGGTATCTCCTATCAGGAAGATTTTGCTACCTGGGAACATCTGGTTTGCCAAATCAGACGTAGGTTTATGAGTGAAGAGGAAAAGAAAAAGCTGGATTGTGATGATTATGTAAGGCAGAAAGCGAGATTGCGGAAGGAAAAAAATAAAGCCGCGGAAGAGGAAAATGAAGAAGAGTAGCATTTAAATCTCTGTTTCCAGTCTCATCTTTGTTCACATTAACAAAAGTTGAGAAAATAGGATAATTGAAAAAACTATTTTTGTCAGGAATGAAAAAGCGAATTGCGATACTTGGATGTGGTTGGTTAGGATTACCGCTTGCTGAAAAACTCATAGCCGAAGGATATGATATCAACGGATCAACGACAACTACCGTCAAGCAAAAACTTTTGCGTCAAAAAGGAGTAAAGCCTTTTTTAATCAATACTGAAAGCCTCGATGAAGGAGCTTTTCTTGAATTTCTGCAGGCTGATATTCTCATTATCGCTATGACACCGCAAAGTAAAAAGCGGTACAGAAAACTGATTGAAGTAATAGAACAATCTCCTGTCAAACAAATCTTATTTGTGAGTTCAACAGCCGTTTATCCGGTAAATAATGATGTCGTTCACGAAAAAGATGCAGCATACATGAAAAGTGTCCACTCAGGCAGAGTGATGCTCGAGCTGGAAGAACTGTTTACGAAGAACGATAACTTTGAAACTACTGTAATCCGCTTTTGCGGGTTGTTTGGTCCGGCCAGAATCCCCGGACGTTTCATGGCAGGTTTCCGCGATCTAAAAGGCGGTGACAATCCTGTAAACATGATTCACCTCGATGATTGCATTCAAATCCTATGGCGCATTATTGATCGAGACATTTGGGGTGATGTTTTCAACGCTTGCAGTGATCATCATCCGTCTCGCAAAGAGTTTTATAAGATGGCTGCAACATCAGCCGGACTCGTTCCTCCTCAATTCTCCAATAGAGATGAGCCCGATAAATTCAGAGTCGTTTCTTCTGATAAACTCAAAGAAAAACTCGATTACACGTTTATTCACCCAAATCCTCTCAAAGCCCTTAAATGAAGTTTCTCTCACTCATATCAATGCTCTTTTTGGTCGGATCCACACTGGCTCAAAAGTCACCGGAGATCAAGGTGAAAGGGCAGGTAATTGGAGAAGGAGGAGAGACCGCATTCGCTACATTATTTGTTGTCAACAAAAGAACTAGAGTTGGAAACTTTGCTGAACCAAATGGTTCTTTTCAAATCAAGATCAGAAAAAACGATACGCTTTTAATAGGGGCATCAGGATACAAAACATTCAAATTGAGTTTTGCAGATTCTACTTATCGCGATGTTTACGATGTCACTGTTCACCTCAATAAGCTGAGCGTGCAACTCAAAGAGGTAGAGGTATTTGCTAAGCGTGACTTAGCGGAAATCTACAAGGATATTGAAAAACTGGGTTACGATGAAAAAGAGTATAAAGTAACTGGAATCAACGCTCTTGAAAGTCCCATTACGGCTCTATATGCATCGCTTAGTAGGAGAGAACGAAAGAAACGAGAAGCTTACAGACTCATCAACGAAGACAAAAAACGAAAGCTTCTCAAAGAGCTTTTTCAGCAATACGTTGACCACGATATCATTCAACTCAAAGAGGATGAGTTTTACGAGTTCATCAATTTTTGTAACGTGAGCGAGGAGTTCATGCAAAAATCCACACAATATGAATTCATCCAGTACGTAAAGATGAAATACCGACTTTACAAAGAAGTCACTAAGTACGATGATTACGAGCGTTACTAAAACTTATGAAGCACCTCATTAAAGCTTTTTTCACCCTATTATTCTCAGCAGTTTTCTTGCTCTTTTTATTTCTCGGACTGGTTTACATTGGCGCTTTTGGGCCAATTCCCACGAATGATGATTTGAAAGATATCAAAAACGAGCAGGCTACTCGCGTTTATTCCACTGATGGCGTTTTGATCGGTAAATATTTCGCTCAGAACCGAACGAACGTCAAGTTTGATCAATTACCCGATGGTTTGGTAAACGCATTGATCGCTACTGAAGATGCCCGATTTTATGAGCATAAAGGAGTAGATGGCATTGCTTTACTCCGCGTTCTCGTCAAGTCGATCATCATGGGAGACAGGAGCTCAGGTGGTGGAAGTACGATAACACAACAACTGGCTAAGAATCTTTTTGGTCGGAATAATTATGGTCCGCTCACTTTACCGGTCAACAAGAGTAAAGAGATTATTCTCGCTAACAGGCTGGAAGAGATTTACTCGAAAGAAGAAATCATTGAACTCTACTTCAATACAGTCCCATTTGGTGAGAACACTTACGGAGTGGAGTCTGCCGCTTTGCGGTATTTCAGCAAGCCGGTTTCGGATCTGAACATTAGTGAATCTGCTGTACTGGTGGGAATGTTGAAAGCCAACACGTACTACAATCCGCATCTCAATCCTCAAAACGCTAAAGAAAGGCGCAATGTAGTGCTCGCCTTGATGGAAAAGCACGGATACATTGAAAAGAGTGAGAAAGAGAACCTCCAGGAATCGAGATTGAAGACGCGCTATACAAATCTGAATACTGAAAACCCTACCGGTTATTTTCTAAATGTGGTCAGATCCAAAGCTCAAAAAATCCTGAAAGAGTTGGTAAAACCTGATGGTAGTAAATACAGCCTGGAAAAGGACGGACTCATCGTGAAAACCACGCTGAATAATACTTTGCAGCAGAGTGCGATTGAAGCCAGAGATGCTCACATGACAGAGCTTCAGGCTATTTTTGACAAACAGTGGAATCAGTTGATCAAAGAAAGTGCTGTCAAAAGACTAGTTCAAAAAGAAATACAAGAGACGAAGCGTTATAAGATGTTTCTCGAACAGGGCTTAGATCCCAGTGCAATTATGGATTCACTGCAAATTGAACGGAAGATGAAGGTCTTTGATTGGCCCAAGGTTGAAGTGAAATCCTTTTCGGCTATCGATTCTGTTGAGCACTATCTCAAAATGTTGCAGGCAGGAATGTATGCTATTGAGCCCAAAACCGGGCGCACACTCGTTTACGTTGGTGGAAATCACAACCGATATTTGCCCTATGATTTGGTGACGAGTAAGCACCAGGCTGCTTCAACATTTAAGCCGTTTTTGTACGCTGCAGCCCTCAATGAAGGACACAATCCTTGCGAGTGGATAGAGAATGAAGAAAAAACGTATGAGAATTACGATAATTGGACGCCTCAGAATTACGACAAATCTGTTGGTGGCTATTACTCGATGAAAGGCGCACTGGCAAAATCAGTGAATATTCCGGCTGTCAATACGTATTTCGCGATCGGGCACGAGCCGGTTGAATCGCTGGTAGAAGAAATGGGGTTTTCATCTGACCTACCTCAAAATCCATCAGTTGCTTTAGGGACTGTTCCGGTTAGTTTGAAAGAAATGGTTCGCGGTTACAGTGCTTTTACAACGCGTGGTGAAATTCCAGAACCTATTGTCATCGAGTCGATTGAAACAGCCGATGGTAAGGAACTCTACAATTCAGGAAAATCACCGATGAAAAAGGTTCTGACCTCACGGAATGCCGATCTCATGAAGCATATGCTCAAAACAGTTGTGGACAGCGGAACTGCAACTTCGCTCAAAACGCGATTTGGCGCACAGGGAGACTGGGCCGGAAAAACAGGAACTGCTCAAAACTATTCTGATGCCTGGTTTGTAGGATTCAATTCCAATATTGTCGTTGGAGCGTGGGTAGGTACTCGATACCCGGTTATCCACTTTACGAATAGTGTTGGATCGGGATCTGCTGCTGCGCTTCCGTTAGTGGGCGGAATGATTCACCGTGTTCAGCAAAAAGGTAATAAAGACCGCTATAGTGACGATACTTTTCCGGCTCTGACCGATAGCTTGAGAACGATGATGGATTGTCCGTTTTACAGGGATGAAAAGGGACTGGAAAAAATCCTCGATATTTTTGATCGCCAGAAATCGAAAATGGAAATTGAGACTGAGAGTAGTGTAGAGGAGAAGGAGGAAAAAGAAGAGGAGAAAAAAGGCTTTTTCAAACGCCTGTTTGACAAAGTGAAAGGGAAAAAGGATTGATAAAACAGTTTTAGTTGTTGATCATTTTGAAACATTGGTTACTAGTTAAAGCAGAGGCGAAGTCGATTAACACCGCTACCATGCGATTGTAATAATCTCAATTCTCAAATTCCACAGTGTATCACAGAGTTGTTCTCAGTGTTTCACGGAGTTCTTGAAGCTAAGATGTAACTGAAAAATAGTGCCGTTAGGCACGACATACATCTATCTCCGGGTGATAACCCGGAGACATGGTGTACAAACAAGCCTTTGAGTGCCGTAGGTACGGTTCACGTTTTACTTGTTTGATGTTTTATTACTGTTCTGTGGTCCGTGCTTACAGCACTCGTTGGAAGTCCTCATCCATTTTACTCTGGGCTGAAGCCCAGAGTAAGATTTAGTTCGTGCCTACGGCACTTGGCCTTTTTCCCAAGAGCTGACAGGTCTACACGACACTTAGCTCCTTTAACCACTTAAGAATTCAATAATACCAAAATCAACATTAGAATGCTCTCAACTTCGGCCTTGACCTTGACTACTGACACTTTCGGTCAGTACTTTCAGCTTGACCTTGACCTAAGATTGCGATGCATCGCAATCCTACAATTTGAACAACGTAATCGGACATCCGAAACATTGTTAGAACGCTCCTCGGCCTTGACCTCAAGACTTAGACGAAATTAGATCTACTGACGCTCAGGTCAGCACAAAGCTCGTGACGAAAGGAACGGGACTTACCCCCTTAAATTCCTAAATCTTCGCGACATAATCCTTCCCGATGAAAGGATTTCCCTTCACACGAAAACGCCAGTTTCTAAGCGCATCTTCACCGGCATAGTCAACACCTACGCGGTGAGATTCAATTATTTCTTTCTCGTTGATGTCAACTCCGTGGTCTTCAATAAAAATATCATTGTCAACGAGATCCAAACCGTAATGATCGAGCGATATATCCATCGCCTTAGAAACTTTTCCCGGTCCGTCACTCACCATTCTTTTGAGAGTAGATTGGTTTCTGCGTTTCAAAACAGCATCGATGCCTTCAATAGGCTCAACGGCTCTGACCAGCACAGCATCAGCTAAATCTTTTTCATTGGTCACGATATTGAAGAGTGTGTGAATTCCGTAGCACAAATACGTGTAGACTTTCCCGCCCGTATCGTACATCACCTCAGTTCGCGGTGTGCGTTTTTGAAAAGAGTGAGCAGCCCTGTCATTGCGGCCACAATAAGCTTCTGTTTCTACGATTTTAGCCTTTGTGATAATACCGTTGACCTTTGTCACCAGCACTTTTCCCAATAAATCCCGGCTTATTTCTACCACATCATTTCGCGTGTAAAATTCTCTTTTAAGCTTGTTCATGCTTGCCTGGTGTGACTTATTTTATCAATTTAGAGCAAAATTACTGCATGTTTAAATACTTACTAATCCTTTTGTTTCCGGCAGTTGCTTTTGGGCAATACGTTCCCGAGGATGACATCAATACCGATGTTGCCTTTGAGCAGCCCTTTTATCTTTCGGTCAGAGCCGGAGTTTCAGTTCCCGTAGAGGATTACGGTAGGTCGAGCGTGTCAGATTCTGATCCGGGATTTGCTCAAACGGGCTATTATATTACCGGTCAGTTCGAGACCTACTGGAAAAACGGATTGGGATTATTTGCCGGAGTACGATACAATCAGAACCCTTTCAACGAAAGCGATTTTGGAAAAGCGGTTTTATCGGTCAATCCGGGCTTTGAATTGTTGAGTTCACAGTCAGATCCGATTCGCGACATCATGGGCGAAGCCGGAATTGCTGTGCGCAACAGGCTCAGTCCCGATCTGTTTTTTGTGTCCAGTGTTGGAGTGGGAGTTTTTCAAAACACGTATCCCGGTCAACGAGTAAGACTTGAGAATCAGCAGGCAGAGTATATCGTGCAAAGCAGCGAGTCGCAGGCGAGTAGTGAATACTGGACAGCCGGATTTGACTTGCATTACGAAATGTCAAAATCAGTTATGTTGGTTTTAAACACAGCTTATGTGAGTGGAAATGCAGAACACGAGGAAGTTCCTCAAAGGACGACTGAAGTCGCAACCGGCAGACAAGCAACTACCCGTTACGATATCGAAAACAAACTCCGCCTTTTCACGGGCGGAGTGGGGATTATGTTTTTGTTTTAACGAAGAGTTTAATCCTCTAGCTGATCGATTTGCTGTTGGAGCATATCGTTGATCATTTTCTTTTCCTGAGCAGATAAGTTTTGTTTTTGACCATTGTTTTGAGCGTGTTCTTTCAAATACTCGTAGAGGTCCTTTTTCTTGATCTCGTAAGCGATAAACACCGTGTACTCCTGCTCGTTGAAGTATTTCTCCTCACCGATTTTTCTGATTTCGCCAATCTTCGTGTTGACAACAGCGCGCGTTAAACTCTGAAATTTTCCGGTGATTTCATTTTTGTCTTCGTAATCTGTTTGAACGAAGTAGTCATCAGCGATTTCTTTAATCTGCGTTTCTACCTGTCCGGCCAGTGAAGCTCTCGCCTGAACATCTGCCTTTTTCATTGCTATTTGCTCGTCCCTACTTTGAGCCTTTCCAACAGCTCTGAAAAATCGGCTGTTGCTCTCGTAGCGGTTTCCTGAAAAAGGATCTTTTAATTTTGAACCGTATGGTGACTTACACGACCAGGCAAATACCAAAAGTGCTGATAAAATGAATAGAGTAGTACGTTTCATGATCTTGAGTTTTGCGTAAAGATAACACAAACTGTACCACAATTAAATCTCATAAATCGTACTCATTGATCTAAACAACTTGTAAGTTTTTAATATATTAGCCTGCAAGTTTTGATTTCAAACCTGCCCAAATACAAAACCTTTTATCTCTCGAAGTTAGCTGCGGCAAATTATCTGTTGATCGCTGCTCTTTCTTGCCTGTCACAACTGGCTCCAAAAAACAGCTATTCTGATGCGGGATCAATCTGTTTTAGAGCACAGGAAATGATCAAGACAATTCAGCGTCATCATTACAATGCTCGTGAAATAGACAGATCATTCTCTTCCTTTGTATTTGATCAGACCCTCGATTTACTAGACCCTAACCACATCTTTCTTACTGAGGGAGATGTTCAATCCTTAGAAAAGTATCGCTACGATTTAAAGTCGAGCATTGATAATAATAATTGTGAATTTATCGATGAGCTTTCTGATGTATTATCTAAGAGACTCGTATCAGCTGAAATATTTTATTCAGATCATTTGACTGGTAAATTTAATTACCGGGAGGAAGACAAGTTTGTTTTTTATCAGAGAGTTAATGGCTCTGACCGTGAAAAACACTTGAAAAATTGGATAAAGTATGAAGTTTTAAACTCAGCTCATAAATTAATAGAAGATGGAGCGGATGTGGATAGCGTATTGTCTGCTGTTCAGAAACAAATCATCCAGCGCGATATCTGTCAGATCCAATCAGTTACCAAAAGTAGTAAAGGAGTAGATGAATATGTGGGCGTGAAGTTTCTAAAAGCATTAGCAGAAGGGTTTGATCCTCACTCAACTTATTTTACTCCTTACCAGGAAAATGAAATGAGGAAGAGCCTCTCGCAAAAATCTGAATCATATGGGTTTCAACTTTCAGAAAATGAAAAGGGTGAAATTGAGATTTATGCTTTGATTCCCGGCAGTCCTGCATGGAAAAGCAATATATTGAACGAAGGAGATGTTTTGCTATCCATAACAGAACCTGATGGTAAAAAAACGACTGTAAACTGTAATACTTATAATGAAGTTGTACAGATATTGACTTTTTTGACAGCAGATCAGGTTACAGGGTTTGAGTTTCGTAAGAAAACAGGCGAGATTGTTTTAGTTGAGTTAAATAAAGCTGAGATCAGTAATATCGATAATTCGATTAAGAGCTTTATAATAGATAGTTTGAATTCGGTCGGGTACATTAATATTCCGTCTTTTTATGTTGATAGCTATTCAACTACAAGAGGAGGCTGTGCTGATGATTTGGCAAGAGAGTTGATAAAATTAAAGAGACAGGGAATTGAAGGCCTTATCGTTGATGTGAGAAATAATGGAGGAGGCGACATGAGGGAGGCGATAAATCTGGCTGGAATATTCGTCAACTTTGGTGCGTTGAGCATTTTAGATGCAAATGGATTTGAACCTTCTACTCTTAAAGATCCAAATAGAGGATCTATTTACAGAGGTCCCTTAGTTATCATGACAAACAAAGCGAGCGCATCAGCCTCAGAGCTATTAGCTGCTGCTATGCAAGATTATAATAGGGGGCTTGTGGTAGGTTCACCTACGTACGGAAAGTCTACTAGCCAAATTATCGTTCCCCTTGATGCCTATAAGTCTGATTTTGAAAATATTGATGCTGAGAGTAAGTCTGATCTGGGGTATGTAAAGTTAACGAACGGTAAATTTTACCGCGTTGATGGGGAAAGCCATCAGCTTGAAGGTGTTTTACCCGATATCTATTTACCGTCACCATTTGACAGTTTGAGTTATGGGGAGCGGTACAGTCCAACTGCACTTGCCAATACATCAATTGATAAAAAGACCTATTATCGACCAAGACAAAAACTACCAATTGAAGAGTTGAAAGAACAAAGCCGTCAACGTGTAACAAAAGACGAAAACTTCAAGTCGCTCAAAGAGTTGAATAATGCTTTTCAAGAATGGTATAACCGTGATTATGTACCTGTCTCTTTGAGCAGTTATTCAAACTACATAAAACAGAACCCCTCAAGTGAATATGATAAGGCCTCAACAGCTCATAATAACAGACTACTGGTAAAAAATCCTGATTACCTCAGTGGACTATCTTCTAAAGATAATGATGGGGTAATCAACAAGAACACTATCGACCGGATTAAAAGCGATCCTTATATCAAAGAAACATACTTTATAATCAATGATTTAATTAATAATAACTGACACTATGAAAAATCTTTTTTTAACACTGGGACTGGTTACGAGTATTCTTTTTCTTAATTCTCAAAAAGCTACTGCACAGCATACTGAGCAGGCGTTGGAGTATCTTTCTACAATGAATGAAACATTGGAGGAGATGCAGGGAGAAACATGGAGGTATCTAAAGGCTGTGACAAGAGGTAAAAATGCACGAAAAGTTGAAAGAAAACGTGAAAAATTGATTGAGGAAATCAAAGCTGTAAAGGAAGAAGTAAGTGATATGGACTCCTTTATGGGAGATGCTGAGTACAAAAAAGCCACTATTGAGTATTTAGATCTCACTTACACGGTATTCAGAGAGGACTACGATAAGATTCTGGATATGGAAGATATTGCTGAGCAATCCTATGATTTGATGGAAGCTTATCTTTTAGCTAAAGAAAAGGCTGATCAAAAGCTCAATGATGCTTTTAAAATTACTAAAAAAGCACAGGAAAAATTTGCTGAAAAACACAATATTAATCTTGTAGAATCTGAAGGGGATAGGAGATCTCAAAAAATTGAAAAAGCGAGTAAAGCCGTTGAATATTACAACGATGTTTACCTCATTTTCTTCAAAGTATTCAAACAGGAGGCTTATGTTTTGGATGCTGTAAATAAGCAAGATGTCAATGCGATTGAGCAGAACAACTCTTCACTTGCAGGCATGGCAGATCAGGGAATAGCTGAAGTAAATGAACTAGATGATTACGATGGTGACGGCAGACTTAAAAATGCAGCAGTGAAAGCTTTGGAGTTTTACAAGAAAGAGTCTGAAAATGAATTTCGTAAAATGGTTGATTTCTACATTGCTAAAGACAATATGGAGCGAATCAAGCAGTCTCTTGAGTCTAAAAAGAAACGTGACAGAACACAGGAAGATATCGATAAATACAATGAAGCAATAAACAAATACAACAAAGCAGCTAATGAATTCAACTCATTAAATGATTCTGCTAATAAAGGGCGTTCAGCTGCATTAGAAAACTGGAATAAATCAATTGAGGATTTCTTTAAAGAACACGCTTAATAAAGCATTCAGGACCTAACAGGTTTACCAAAACCTGTTAGGTCCTGAATGCTATTTAATAAATATTAAAGTACCTGGAACTTTCTCGGCCTTGACTCCCTGTACTTAGCTAAAAATCAAACTTCCAAATCTTAGTGAATCTTGCTCTTTGACCACAGTCAAAGACTAGATGAACTTAGACCCTCGTGACGCAAGGAACGGGGTCTTAGACATTATATTTGACGCAAGTCAAAGACTAGATAAACTTAGATCCTCGCCCCGCAAGGGACGGGACCCTTAACAACTTAAGAGTTCAATATTCCCAAAACCAACATTAGAACGCTCTCGACCTTAACCTTGATTTCGACCAAACTAAACCCCACCAGTGTAGCGCTTAGAATACATCTCTTCAGGTAAATCTTCAGGGCGCTTGTGTTTCCAGCGTTTGTGCGTCCAAATCCAGGTTTCGGGAGATTCGCGAATTGCTTTTTCCAGCGCCTTGGTGTGGATCTCTGTGATTTCGCCATCGCTGTACTTGTGTGGATCGGTGACGAGCTCCACGAATCTACAGGTGTATTGACCGCGTTTTTTTCTTCTGATGTCTACAAAGACAATTGGCAGATTGAATTTTTTGGAAATGCGTTCGCATCCTAAAAACACCGGAGTGTCTCGATTTAAAAACTCCATCCAGTATCCTTTGTGAGGTCGGGGAGTTTGATCAGCGATGAGTCCTGTGAGAGTGATTTCGTCCTTTTCCTGCTCTTCTTCGAGCACATCGTAGATCTCTTTCATGGCGGTGAGTTTACTGCCAAACCGACTACGCAAATCGATGAAAAGCTGATCAAATGGTTTGTTGTGGAGCGGTTTGTAAACACCATTGAGTTGATGCTTGCCTTGCAAACTAAACGTGAGGCAGGCGTACTCCCAGTTGCCGAAGTGTCCCATTACGGCTATCGCGCTCTGACCGTTCTCATAGTATTTCTCAAGTAATTCGAGATTTTCAAACACAAACCGTTTTTTGATTTCCTCAGGCTTGATGCTAATACCTTTCACGATTTCAACGATCAGATCCGCAAAGTAGTGGAAGAACGATTTTTCTATCCGCTTGCGTTCCTGTTCAGATTTTTCGGGAAAAGATAGCTTCAATTGTTCCCGCACGAGCTCTTTCCTGTAGCCAACAATGTGGTACACAATAAGGTAAACTAATCCGGATAAACCGTAAAGTACCGATAGCGGCAACTTACTGAGGAGCTTGATGATCGCAATTCCAAACTTTGTCATTACGCTGTAACTTGCTGGTCTATTTTAAATTCGCTCGTTGTATGGAAGTCGATGTCAGGATAATCCTGTATAGCCTGATTCAGGAGGAACTGACTCTCAGCTAAGAACACCCAGTTATCGTCTTTGTCTTTAGCTACGTAGCGAGCCTTTACACGCGTAAAGTGATCGAGTTGTTCTTCGTTTTCGGTCGTGAGCCATACGGCTTTGTGGTAATTCTTGTGATGGAACTCAGCCGATGCTCCGTACTCGTTCTTGAGTCGGTATTGGATCACCTCAAACTGCAACTCGCCAACTGTCCCGATGATTTTCTTGTTCCCGGGTTGTTGCGTAAAGAGCTGTGCCACGCCTTCCTCGGTGAGCTGTTGAACACCTTTGTCCAGTTGTTTCGACTTCATCGGGTCCTTGTTTACAACCTCCTTGAAAATTTCAGGAGAGAAGCTCGGAACACCTTTGTAATTGAATTCTTCGCCCTGTGTGGTTAGCGTGTCACCAATCTTGAAATTTCCCGTATCGTACAATCCGATTACATCACCGGGATATGCTTCATCCACAACTTCCTTGCTGCGAGCCATAAAAGAGTAGGGGTTTGAAAACTTGATCTTTTTTCCCTGGCGAACGTGATGGAAAAATTTGTTGCGTTCAAACTTGCCCGAGCAAACACGCAAAAAGGCAATTCTGTCACGGTGGTTGGGATCAATATTCGCGTGAATTTTGAAGATAAAACCGCTGAATTTGTCGTGTTCCGGTTCAACGAGTCCTTTGTCTGATTCTCGGCCGAGCGGTCGCGGTGCAATGTTCACGAATTTGTCTAACAATTCCTGTACACCAAAGTTATTCAGAGCCGAACCGAAGAAAACCGGTGCGGTTTGAGCATTTTCGTATTCCTTGATTTGAAAAGGATCGTAAACACCTTCAACCAAGTCCACATCTTCACGCAATTGATCAGCAGCACTTTCACCTAGACGCTCATCGAGCACAGAGCTGTTTAAGTCTTTGATGCTAATCACGTCTTTCTCAATGCGTTGTTTATTCGCGTCAAAGAGATTGATCCCTTTTTCTTCGAGGTTGTAAACTCCTTTGAAACGCGGTCCCATGCCGATTGGCCAGGTGAGTGGTCTAACTTTTATGTCGAGTTTTTCTTCCAGCTCATCCATCAACTCAAAAGGATCTTTTCCTTCGCGGTCGAGCTTGTTGACGAAAATGAGTACCGGAGTATCGCGCATGCGGCACACTTCCATCAGTTTTTCTGTTTGTGCCTCCACACCGTTTGCTGCATCGATCACCAAAATAACCGAATCCACGGCCGATAATGTGCGGTAAGTATCTTCAGCAAAGTCCTTGTGACCGGGAGTATCGAGAATATTGATCAGTTTGTCGCGGTACTCAAATGTCATCACCGATGTAGCCACGGAAATACCACGTTGTTTTTCAATCTCCATGAAGTCAGATGCGGCAGTCTTCTTGATCTTGTTGTTTTTCACTGCTCCCGCAATCTGGATAGCTCCACCAAAAAGGAGGAGTTTCTCTGTGAGCGTGGTTTTCCCCGCATCGGGGTGTGAGATGATAGCAAATGTTTTTCGCTTGTTTATTTCTTCTGAAATCTTACTCATAATGCGCTTGAAAATAGGTGGCAAAAGTACTGAAAAATGAGGAATCACAGCGCATTTAGGTCAGAACCGGAATCCGGCTCTGACCGTAACCTCGCAGTTTTTACCACCTTTCAATGTCGCGTGTCCAAATGAGCTCGCCTTCAGTATCGCGGATTTCGATCGTTGCTTTGCGTTCTTTGTACGGACCGCTCAACTTCATGATCCCGAAGTTGCGTTTGCCGTAATGTGTACCTTCCACACGGTTTTCGTTTTTCTCGTCAACTGAGTTGTAAGCTGTTGATGTGAGAGGAGATACTGTTAAGTCGTAGATTTGATTATCGCCACGTTCCAGCTTGCTCAGCTCCGTTTTGTGGCGGTCACCCGTGAGGAAAACCACGTTTCTGATACCCTCATCAAAAATAGCATCGATCAGCATCTTGCGTTCTTCAGGATAAGTAGCGTAGTTTTCGTATTTGGCTACTGTATTTAATACCTGTCCGCCAATAGCCACAAATTTGAAAGTTGCTTTACTCGTCACCAGCGCATCGATAAGCCACTGAATTTGTTTTTCACCGAGGTAAACGCGATCACCGGTTTTGCGGTTATTTGGTGATCTGAACCAGCGGTTGTCGAGCATGAAGAACGCTGCATCATTGTACGTGAACATTGTGGCAGCACACTCTTCATCGTAAAAACCGTAAGATGGATTTGCCCAAAAGTCTCTGAACAAATCGAGCGCCATTTCTTTGTGGACATAACTTCTATCGGCATCGTTGGGACCGTAATCGTGATCGTCCCAAATGGCGTAGTTGTTTGCCGATCCGAGTAGGGGACGCATCTCGTCCACATCTCTGCTGTGCGTAAAACGATGTTGGATTCCGCTCTTGCTGTCCCAATCGACTTCTCGCAGGTATGCGTTATCGCCCAGCCAAAGCATCATATCTGGTGATTGCTCAAAGATGGATTCGAAAATTTGGTAATCACCTCCGTATGGTTTTCCGGGGCGATCGTATTTTTTCTCGTTAATATACGCACAGCTCCCCATCGCCATTGTCCAGTTAGGCGGCTCGGTGCGGTGTTGCCAGAGTTCCTGAGACCTGAAAGTTGTTGGGTAGTCAAATTCGAGAATTTCTCCGTTCACTTCAACCTGGTAAGTATATGTGCGGCCCGGTTCCAGGCTGTCTGCTACGAGAGTTGCTGTGTACGCTGATTCAACGGAAGTTTGAACCGGCTCTGACCGAAACTTTTTCACAGCATTATTGCCCGTTGGAATTGTGTAATAGATCAGGCTTACAGTAGCTTCGCCATCAGTTTGAACCCAAACAGCTGTTTCGCGCATTGCCGAATAACCAACCATGGGTCCGTTTTTTAAAGCACTTTGACTAAAGCTTAATGTTGAAACTGATAAAAGTAAGATTACCAGTAGTTTATTTAGGTAAATATTCATCTCAATTCTATTTAATTCGACTACAAAGAAAACGTTCTGTTAGCAAAGAGAATGCCATCTTGTTATGAATTTATCATTAAATCGCTTTTGTCAGGTGTAGATATTTTATTTGGTTACTTTTGTATTTATCTAAAAATTCAAAGTATAAATGTCAGAAAAAATAACGCAAAACAACGGAAAGTTAAACGTACCTAATAACCCTGTAATCCCTTTCATTGAAGGAGATGGAATAGGCCCTGATATTTGGGCAGCAGCTAAAAAAGTGTTTGACGCTGCAGTAGAAAAAGCTTACAATGGCGAGAGAAAAGTAGAGTGGAAAGAGATTTTCGCAGGTGAGAAATCTTACAACAAAACAGGAGAGTGGCTACCTGAAGCGACTTTTGCTGCAATTCGCGAGTATTTAGTTGCGATTAAAGGCCCGCTTACTACTCCGGTAGGTGGCGGAATTCGTTCATTGAATGTTTCGCTGCGCCAGGAATTAGATCTTTACACGTGTTTGCGTCCCGTTCGTTGGTACAATGGTGTTCCTTCACCTGTTAAAGCGCCCAACGAAGTTGATATGGTTATTTTTAGAGAGAATACTGAAGATATTTATGCCGGTATTGAATTCGAGGCAAAATCTGAAGAGAATAAGAAGTTCCAGTCTCTATTGAAAGAGAATTTCCCTGATCGTTACGAGCAAATTCGTTTTCCTGAAACGAGCGGACTAGGAATAAAGCCGGTCAGTGAAGAAGGAACGGAGCGACTCGTGCGCGGTGCTATAGACTATGCTTTTGAACACAAGCGCGAAAGTGTAACACTCGTTCACAAGGGAAACATCATGAAATTTACTGAAGGTGCTTTCCGCGACTGGGGATACGAGGTTGCCAAAGATCAATACGGAGCTAAAGATCTCGATGGAGGACCATGGCAAACGATTGAGAAGGACGGCCACAAGATCATCGTGAAAGATGTGATTGCTGATGCATTCCTTCAGCAGATTTTGTTGCGCCCTACAGAATACGATGTTGTGGCAACGATGAATCTCAACGGTGATTATGTATCTGATGCACTGGCTGCAATGGTAGGCGGTATCGGAATTGCACCGGGGGCAAACATCAATTATGACAGCGGCCTGGCGCTTTTTGAAGCTACGCATGGTACAGCACCTAAATATGCCGGAATGGATAAAGTGAATCCGGGATCTGAGATTCTTTCAGGCGCGATGATGTTTGAGCACATCGGCTGGAAAGAAGCTGCTGATGCTATCGTACGCGGACTTGAAGGTGCGATTGCTGCCAAGACCGTGACTTACGATTTTGAACGTCAAATGGATGATGCAACACTTGTGAAGTGTTCTGAGTTTGGCGATCACATCATCAAACACATGTAAGAGAAAAGTAATATTGAATTACAGTCAGAACCCTGACCACGAAAGTGCGTCAGGGTTTTTTGTTGACTGATTATTGATTTTGAGTACTGCCACTATTCCTGTTTTGTATGTACGCCTGAGCATTGAACTGAAAGAGCATAGTAGGAGGGTTCTGATAGTTTAAAACCCGTGGGAATGCGTAGCTGTGCTTTTTGATAGCCGGAAGTAGATACTGGTACGTTGACCCGTAACCGAGCGATTCCAAAACCACATAATCGGCACCGTTTTCGACAAAGTCATCCAATAACGCTATATCGTCACGTGTGAACTTGTATTTAAGCACGTGCCGATCGGCAAAGAGATAGAACATATTGGGTTTGCGAGCAATGATGAGCGCGTCCTGTGGAGTGTTTTGTTTACACCATTCTGCAACGCGGAAATACTGCTTGAACTGGGGCGGATAATCGCTCTCGGCTCGTAAATTTTGAAACTGCATTCCGGGCAATCCAAGTAACACAACAATCACGACTGCCGCAATTCCCCATTCTTTCTTGATATACTTTTGAGATAGTTTGTTCACTGCTATAAACAACCCAAAAAAGGTCATGAACATGAACAGCGGAACCAGGTGAATCATAAAGCGACTGCTAGACCAAACTTGTGGCCAAAAAACGAGCACGAATGCAGTAAAGAGGAAAAAGGCTGTCATGAGCCACTTTTCTTTGATTGCTCGTATTGCTATCACGATCAGAGCCAGGATTATCAAACCGACAACTCCGCCCAAAAATGTGTTTTCCTTGATCGATTCCTGTACAAACGGCACAACAGTAGAGGGAATGATGTTGGTGCCGTATTTCGTGATGTTTTCAACGGCCCGGTCAACGAGATCTGAAAAGCCCACTGTACCCAGCGATTTGTCGTACGGATTCACAGCGAGTAATTGTCCCACATAATTGCTTCCGCCAGTGGATTTGAAAAAACTGGGCCCTACACCGCCAAGGAAAACCAACCCGGCAGTTATAGTCTGTGGCCAGTTCTTGCGCACGAGCATCGAAACACCCACGGCTCCGATCGTGACAAAACCCAGTGTTTTCAGATAAAAGCCGTAGATCAAACTAAAGAGCATCACGTAAAAACTCCAGCGCTTGTACCACGGTTCAGTTTCGCTGTGGATAAATTTCACGTAGCTGAAAAGCCCTAAGGTTGTGAAAAACAAAAACGGAATTTCACTCATAATAATCGTGGCCTGGCGCATGAGCACAGGATTGAAAAATATAGCGAGCGAACCTATGAAAGCCAGGTTGTTGCTTGAAACCAGCTTCCTGTACAACTGAAACGACATGATGCCGGTAGCAAACAATAAAATACCGTTGAATATTTTGATTCCCACAAAACTCTTGATTCCCATTTTCATCAACCCTGCAATGAGCAAAGGGTATCCAATTGGGAAGTGGCTGTGAGGCGGCATATCAGGATGAACGGGAGATACGTAACCGAGTCCGTCAGCTAACGCTTTACCCAAAATAAAATAAGAAGCATTATCGCCATTGAGATCGAGTTTAGAATCAAAAACGTATAAATAGATGATCAAAAAGGCGACTAAAAATACAGGGTAGAGGAGCTGGTTGTTTTGTGTTTTTTCTTTCATAGCAGGACAAATTAAGTGAAAAACCGTTGAATATTAACGGAAAAAATGAAGTCAATTATTTTGGTCAGAACCGCAATTCATTCGGGAACGCGATAAATTGCTATATTTGGGACTTGACAAAAAACTTAATCATGAGAAAAGCCTGGTTATTCATTGCTCTAGCAATTCCCTTCTTGTGGGTAGCCTGTGAACAAGATACTTTGAATCAAAGTATTCCAAAAGATCAACCCCTCGATGAAAACTGGAAAAAAGGAGATTCTGTACCCATCGTCAGCAACTTTTATTTCCAAGGTAAAATCGATTCGCAGATGTACACCATTCAATACGCCATCAATAATTACGGTGTATTGTTTGATTCAATAAAGTACGGATTGTGTGACACCTCAAACAATTTCATGGGATTCAATACAACTCTTGGTTCAGCGATGAATAATTCATTAACACTCAAGTTTTTGTCCTGCATTCCAGATTCTGCAGATTCTATCACAAATCGCAGCTCCATTTATTTGGGCGCTTATCCTTTTGGAAGCCATGATCTCACAAACTTTAGAGAAGGAGTGAAGGTAGAGTGGGTCGATGAACAGGGAACTACCTGGAGCAGTCGTCCCGGAACAGGAGCTTCTTCAAATTTCAGGTTCCAAATTCTCGATATGGCTCCCGATACAACTTCTCTGGGTGATATTTACGTAACCGGAGTAATGGATTTACGTCTTTATAATGGTACGCAATCTATTCCGGTTGAAAGAGGAGAGTTCAGATTGCCACTCAACGGATTTTAATACGCTATGCGAAATTTATACTTCACATTATTTTTTGCCGTTTCGCTCTGTTTCGGTTTAGTAGGTTGTAATTCTGATGATGATGTGCCACCAAAGCGCAACTCGCTTTCGGGTGATACCAACAACATCTTTATACCAAAAGATTTGTTCCTGCGCTTCAACTTAGATGACACGACTAAATTCTACGAGCACGGTTATACGGTAATTAGCGAGTCCAGAGCATACCGAAACGGATATTGCGATACATTTAATTTACAGGATTCGCTCGCGAGTTTTATCCAGGTTGAAACCGGTGTTTTCCACGATCCCTCAACTCGAAACAGGGCTTTTTATATCGATTTCATCAATTGTATTCCGCAAGGTTCAACAGAGGAGGAGATCAAGGAGATGATGTTTGATCCCGGAAATTACGACTACGTGACAGACAACAACAAAACTGGCGGAATTAGAATTCGCTACTACGATAATGAAGGAAACTTGTGGACGACTTCGAGCGGACCTAACAGCGGTTCTTATTCTGATTTTATGTTGTCTGCAATTATCGATAGTCCTGAAGGTGACGAACGGTTTGGGAACTATATCATGTTTGGTGAATTTTCTTGTCGTTTGTACAGAGGTGGAAATTCAATGACCATCACTAAAGGACGTTATAAAATGTATATTGGAGGACTATGAAAACCCTTACTTTCATACTAACATTAGGTACTATTGTATCAATCGGTTTGTTTTCGAGCTGTGACGATCGCGTGGAATTATCAGAATATCCTGAACAGGAACCGGATACTACGTTGCCGGCTCTGAACCACGATTTAAAACTCACAGCTAAAATCGGTCCCGATTCACTGATCTACCGCGATCTGATAGGTAGTGAAATAGGGAACGGGGTAAGCAGTTTTTACGGTGGTCTGTGCTTTACCGATACTAATGGTTTCACGTACGACTCCAGGATGCAGGGCTTTAATTTTGGTCCGCACAACGACTCTGCTTCACCGCGCGTTATCGATTTCCAGCTTTACGGTTGTATTGTGGATACTTTAAATACTAGAAGAGACGGACTCATTGACCTCAAGCAATACGATGTGGGGAATATCAACAATGGTACAAGTGGCTTCATGGTGACGTACATCGATGAAAACTACAAGGTGTGGAGCACACTTCGCGAAGACACTATTCCTGATACACAATCCGGCTCTCTTACTATTACCGATCTAATTGAAAACTACGATGGCTTTTCAAGGTACAAAGCGGCCGGTGATTTCTCTAACATCCAACTCTACGACACGGCTGAGAATGTCATGCTCATTGAGGGTGGTCAATTTGTAACCAGAGTAGGGAAGTATTATTGATTGGCTCCTGTCGTGTCGTCTTTACAAAACCATGCTTTTATTAAAGCCAGGCTAATAAACTTGCAGGTCATTAGTGGGTTAAAAAAGATTCCCACTATCATTCGTTTATTCTTGTTTTTTGGCTTGATCCAAAAACAGAAAGATCAAGTTGAAAAGATTGAATTTTGTTCTCGTCTCTGGTTTAAGGGATGCAAAACAAGCGATCCTTAACTGAACAATTAACCTGAATATCAATTCGTAGTTCGCGTCTCATCAGTCAGCGATATGCAGCGGATGTGCGTAGTCGCGTCTTTGAGTTTCTTGCCTATGGCCGAAGGGGCAGAGGCTTAGAAAGTCATAGATCCACGCACTTGCTGCGGGGTTTCAAACTACGAAAAAGACAAAGCGCGGAGCACACAATCCGACTGCGGTTTTTGCAACGAATTGGAGAAAAATCGCCTCTGATGAGACTTGATTTTTTCTATCTTTTTTATCAAGAAAAAAGATTATCAATTACAATCAATGAATGAAATAGATTGTCTTTTTGTGTCAAGTTGAGAGTTTATTCGAAATCTCGCTTAAAACAACGGGAACAAAGGATAAAATAAAACTATCCTCTTTTCATTCGTTTATTCTTGTTTTTTGGTTTGATCCAAAAACGTAACCGAGCTTTTTAAAGCGAGCTCATGAGCACCGATGAGAATTAAAGTGAAAGCGAATAAAGATCAAGGTGAAAAGATTGAATTTTGTTCTCGTCTCTGGTTTGTGGGATAAAAAACAGGCGATACGATCGCTGGAAAGCGCGTGAATTATTGAATTCCCATCAGTTAAAGTAGACGCAAAGCGTTGATAAAACAGCACTTGCACTAATCAAATAATTAATGCAGTTTTGTTGGTACAACACCTAACTCTGCATAATGAAAAAGACTTTATTTTTCTTTAGTCTTATAACTTCACTATTATTCATCAGTATTTCGTGTCACCAGTCTGATCCCGATCCCTGTGATAGCAGATATTGCTTAAATGGCGGATCTTGCATTGAAGGTGAATGTGATTGCCCTACAGGTTATTACGGAGTCAATTGCCAAAATGAAATGGCCTGTGATCCCGACACGCCTTGTGAAAATGGTGGGGCATGCTACAACGGTTCCTGTAACTGTCCGCCAGAATATGAAGGGCCTTTATGCAGCACTGAAAAAACGCCACAATATGTGGGTGTTTCCAGAATTGAAATCGTGAAATTTCCACCATTCAAACCAAATGGCGATAGCTGGGATATGAACGGCAACGGACCCGATATTTTCCCTGCGCTTTTTAAAGGTGAAAAAATTGAATGGGCATCAAAAGAGGAATATGAAGATGCTGATCATCAATCAAATTATTACAGGTTTGATAACATTAAACATGTTTTCAGTTCTCCCGGTGAAAAACATCAGCTATACATTTACGATCGAGAAGCGAGTGGTAGCGAAAGAATGGGAGGAGTAGAGTTTATTCCCTTTGTCAAAGGCGAAGGCTTTCCCAAAAACAAGCGGTTGAGCTCCGGAAAATATGAATTCGTGATTTACTTTACTTATATTCTTTAGATGGGAATTAAAATCTTATTGATTCGTAAAATTGGCTAGAGTGGGCTTATTTGAGTGTTAGATTTAGTTTATAACACTAAAAGCAACTTTTGACTTTATCCAATATATTTCTCAAGAAATCCTCATCAATGATTTCACAATGTTTTTCTTTGATCTTATCTTCACGATAAGTGAAAATTTTGTTGCATCTAATTTCACACGACTTTGGAAGAGATCGGGAAAGAAATTTATTTTCAATTGGGACAGAAAACTTATTCAATCTATTTGTAGTTGTGATAGGGCAAATTAAATAGTCATTGTCTAAATCGTTTATTGTTTGATTTGAAATGATTATACAAGGCCTTGGTTTTGAGTCTTTCTCGCCAATATACTGATAATCAATCCATATTATATCACCTTGATTGAACATTGAAATCAAGATTTTTTGCTTTCCTCATAAAAGTTATCCCAAAGATCACCTTCATCTTTCCACATATCGTTTAAAATATCAGAAGATGACAGTTCTGACTGTTTCACTAAAATCTTATCGTGAATAGAAGAAAGCTTACCTAGAAGCTTTTCTGTGATTTTATTGAGATCGTGTAATTGATTTCCTAAAAGAACTAGATCTCTATAAATATCATCTTTATCGGTTAAATCTGATTTAGCTTCATCAATTAATGAGATTAGTAATTTGAATAATTGAAAAACTTCATCGTAAGTATTGGTCAATTTTTCAAACTCAGAAAGATCATTTGTATCGTACTCCTGATAACGATTTACTATTTCCAATTGCTCAGTGATTGATAATTCAATTTCATTCAAATCTTTTTGCAATCCTTTGAGCCTTCGTGTTAGAAACTTTTGAATGGAGCTTCCAAGTAGTTTACTGACACTTTTTAAAGGAGATTCAAATCCGTTATTTACTGTATGAGTGAGCATTATTTATTAAACGCAATTTTTATAATCGTAGTTATAAAACAAACTTACAATTTTATTTATTCTGCTAAATTCAATTATAAGAACCTAAACAGATGCTAGAATTATTTACTTATAATTTATATTATGTAAAATAAAGCTAGAAATAAGAAAGGAGACCAATCGATCTCCTTCCTCTCTATTGAATAGTTTATGAAATCAAATAGATGATTATTCAGCAGAGTTCTCTTCTTTGAACTTGGCTTTCATCTCTTTGTATTTCTCCATTTGATTTGTTTTTCCGTAAAGTCCCATGAGCGTTTGCATTGTAACGCGGTCTTCCGGATTCAGCTCGTGAGCTTTTTCTAGCGGCTTAATTGCCTTTTCATACAATGTGTCGCGCTCAGCTTTCAACTTATTGTATTCTTCCTTTTTACTGATGTCCAGGTTATTCATTTTTTCCTGGATCTCAGCACTGCGGTTTACGTAAACAGCTCCAAGGTTGTAATACGATTCGTAGTTATCAGGATCTACAGCAATTGCGCTCTCGTAATCTGCAGTCGCTTTGTCACTCATGCCTTTTTTGTCGTAGAGCGTACCGCGTGCAAAGAACAACTGTGCATTTGAAGAATCCTTTTTAATAGCCTCATTCAACATCGCTAATGCATCATCAGTTTTTCCTGTAGTCAGGTAAATGTTGATGAGCTCAGTTAAAATCGGACCGTTTTCAGGATACAGTTTTCTACCTTCCTTCAACGTGTTTAGCGCAGCGTCAATGTTACCCTGTCCTTTTTCCAGTTTAGCTACATTCACGAAAAGCGCACCGTCTTTGTAACCGAGTTTTGCACTCTCGCGGTATTGCTCTATTGCTTTAGCAGTATCATTAGCTAATTCTGCAGTCATTCCGGCATTGAATATTGCTGATGTATCTGTTATTCCGAATTTTTTCGAAATCTCAGCAGAATTTTCAAATGCTTTACTCGCCTTGGGGTAATTCTGCGATTTGTAGTTTTCAATTCCTACAGCAAACATTTGGCGACCAGTGATTTGGTATTGCTGTTGAATTTCTTTGTCTCCAATTCTCCTACCTTCTAACTCAAGTGCTTTTTCAAAAGCCTCAGCAGCCTTGTAAATAGCATTTGAATCAAGCTTTTTAAATTTCTCGTCTTCTGTTGCAGCTAAGGCCAAATAAACCTTACCGCGGTAGAACCATGTTTTGCGCTCGTTCATCGTTTTTTCGTGAACAGATGCAGCATCGATGTTCTCTTTAGCCTTGGCCAAATCGCCATTTTTCAAATAGTTATTGGCGCTAATTACTTTGTTCGACTGCGCAAAACCCGTTGCTACAGTCGCTATCATCGTCAATGTGAAAAATATACGTTTCATAAATTTTTATTCCTTTTGATGCGAAATTATCAATTATTCTTCGCTATCAGTAGCATTTTCTGTGCCATTCTCTTCTTCAGAACCATTTTCTTCCTCTTCTTCATCGCTGTGAGGCACTTTTGCAACTGCCGCGATTTCGTCACCTTTCTTGAGGTTGATCAGTCTAACACCCTGAGTGGCACGACCCATCACCCTTATTCCGGCAACTTCGAGTCTGATTGCGATTCCGTTTTTGTTAATAATCATCAGGTCGTTATCATCAGTAACAGCCTTGATCGTTGTGAGTTCTCCGGTTTTATCGGAAATATTCATTGTCTTAACACCTTTACCACCGCGGTTTGTCACACGGTAATCTTCCAGTGCTGTACGTTTTCCGTAACCTTTTTCTGATACAACCAGGATAGTTGTTTCAGCATCCTGAACGCAAACCATGCCCACGACTTCGTCTTTGTCGTTAGCTAGCCTCACTCCTCTTACACCACTGGCTCCGCGGCCCATGGATCTGACTGTGTTTTCGTTGAAGCGAATTGCGCGACCACTTTTCAGAGCCATCAACACTTCACTTTCACCGTTTGTGAGTTTAGCTTCCATGAGCTCATCGCCATCCTTAATATTGATCGCGATGATTCCGTTTGAACGCGGACGAGAATAAGCTTCGAGATTTGTCTTCTTAACAGTACCTTTTTTGGTACACATCATAATGAAGTTGTTCTCGATAAATTCCTGGTCGGTCAGATCCGGAACATTTATATAGGCTAGAACTCTGTCATCGGGTTCGATGTTGATCAGGTTCTGAACAGCCCTACCTTTTGATGCTTTCGTTCCTTCCGGAATTTCGAATACTCGCATCCAGAAACACTTACCTTTCTCCGTAAAGATGAGGAGATAGTTGTGTGTATTGGCGTAGAACAGATCTTCCAGGAAGTCCTCATCCCGGGTTGTGCTACCCCGCGATCCGCGACCTCCTCGCCTTTGTGTGCGATATTCTGAGAGCGATGTACGCTTCATGTAACCCATGTGCGAAATCGTCACAACAACTTCTTCATTAGGGATCATATCCTCGATGCGGAAATCGGCACTGGCAAAAATGATGTCAGTTTTGCGTTCATCACCGTATTTCTCTTTCATTTCGAGGAGCTCTTCTTTAATAATGTCCATTCTCAAGCCTTCGTCAGCCAAAATGCTTTCGTAGTACTCGATCTTTTTCATCAACTCATCGTACTCGCTCTGGATCTTTTCGCGCTCCATTCCGGTGAGTCGCTGTAGACGCATCTCCAGAATAGCTTTCGCCTGAATTTCAGTAAGCTCGAAGTTTTTCATCAAGCCTTCTTTCGCGATATCAGCAGTACGCGATCCCCTGATGAGTGCGATCACTTCATCGAGGTTGTCCAGCGCGATGAGATACCCTTCTAATACGTGAGCTCTCTCTTTTGCTTTGCGCAGTTCGTATTCTGTCCTGCGAACAACCACCTCGTGGCGGTGATCTACATAATGATGAATGAGATCTTTGAGGTTCAACGTTTGCGGACGACCTTTAACGAGCGCAACGTTATTCACTGAGAATGAAGTTTGTAAAGCGGTGTGCTTATACAAATTGTTCAGAACCACATTCGGGATGGCATCGCGCTTGAGTTCGTAGACAACGCGCATACCGCTTCTGTCACTCTCATCGCGGATATCAGAGATACCCTCGATCTTTTTATCGTTGACCATATCGGCCGTCTTGCTGATCATTTCAGCCTTATTGACCTGGTATGGAATTTCTGTCACTATAATTCTCGGTCTGCCCGAGTCTGTTTCTTCGATATCGGCTTTGGCTCTAATCACGACCTTACCGCGACCGGTTTCAAACGCCTGGCGAACACCGTCAACACCGTAAATGATTCCGCCTGTTGGGAAATCAGGTGCTTTCACGTGTTCCATCAAACCTTCGATTGAAATATCGCGATCATCGATATAAGCTACTGTCGCGTTCACAATTTCAGTGAGATTGTGAGGCGGCATATTTGTCGCCATACCAACTGCGATACCACTTGCACCGTTTACAAGGAGGTTCGGAATTTTAGCCGGTAGTACGGTTGGTTCTTCGATGGTATCATCGAAGTTGAGCGAGAAATCGACTGTTTCTTTGTCGATATCGGACAGCATTTCCTCCGCTATCTTGCGGAGTTTAGCCTCGGTGTAACGCATAGCGGCCGGACTATCACCATCCACAGAACCGAAGTTCCCCTGGCCATTGACCATCGGATAGCGAAGTGACCAGTGCTGTGCCATACGCACCATAGTATCGTAAACGGATGAATCACCGTGCGGGTGATACTTACCGAGCACCTCTCCCACGATACGTGCCGATTTTTTAAAGGACTTGTTGGATGTCAATCCCAAATCCTGCATTCCGTATAAAACTCTTCGGTGAACGGGCTTTAAACCGTCTCGAACATCGGGTAATGCGCGCGCTACAATTACTGACATGGAATAGTCGATATATGCCGACTTCATTTCCTCGTCAATGTTTACGCGCAGTATTCTTTCATTATCTCCTTCTGCCATATTGTCTTAAATTCAAAGAGAAATTGCGTTTCGTATAGTATTTGCTACACAGTTTTAATTGAATTTCGAAAGTACTTATTAATGTACCGCTAACCATGTTGAAAACTCTTGTAATTTTCAACAAATTTATGTTGGTAAAAAGAACCTGCTTTTCAGGTCAGCCGCGTTGTTAGCTCAGTACTTTTGAGATTGTAGAAAGAGTTGTTATTTTCACAGTGCGGAATGAACGAAATGGGTTCAAAAACCGTTTAACAACAAAAGAACACGAAGGAGACTAAAATATATGGAAGCAAATTTTTCCCCAAGAGTTAAGGATGTAATATCCTTTAGTCGCGAAGAAGCTCTCAGGTTAGGCCATGATTACATAGGCACTGAGCACTTCCTCCTCGGGATTATTCGCGAAGGTCAGGGAGTTGCTATTGAAATTTTGAAAAACCTCAATGTAGACCTCATGGAGTTGCGTAAACTCATCGAGCAGTCTATAAAGGTTGAAAATACATCGAAGGTAACCTCTAACCTCGGCAATATTCCGCTGGTTAAACAAGCAGAAAAAACGCTCAAAATCACGTATCTCGAAGCCAAGCTCTTCAAGAGTAATGTGATTGGCACGGAGCATTTGTTGTTGAGTATTCTCAAAGACGACAACAATGTTGCGAGCAGGGCGCTATTTAACTTTAATGTAGATTACGAAATGGTAAAGAACGAATTGGACAATATGCATTCGGGATCTGACATGAATGAAGATCCAAGAGCTGAGATTCCGGGAAGTACTGAAGATGATGACACTTCTTCAGGTTCATTCTCAGGCGGTGGCGGTCGCGGTGGTTCACAACGCAAGAGCGACACAAAATCAAAAACACCGGTACTCGACAACTTCGGCCGTGATCTGACCAAAATGGCTGAAGACGAAAAACTCGACCCAATTGTAGGTCGTGAAAAGGAAATTGAACGCGTTTCGCAAATTTTGAGCAGACGCAAAAAGAACAATCCGATTCTGATCGGTGAGCCGGGTGTTGGTAAATCGGCAATTGCTGAAGGTTTGGCACTCCGCATCGTGCAACGCAAAGTTTCACGTGTTCTTTATAATAAGCGTGTTGTTACACTCGATCTCGCTTCGCTGGTTGCCGGAACAAAATACCGTGGTCAGTTCGAAGAGCGTATGAAAGCGGTGATGAACGAATTGGAGAAATCACCTGATGTGATTCTCTTTATCGATGAAATCCACACGATAATCGGAGCCGGTGGCGCTTCGGGATCGCTGGATGCATCGAACATGTTCAAGCCAGCTCTAGCACGTGGTGAAATACAATGCATTGGTGCTACCACGCTCGATGAATACCGACAGTATATCGAGAAAGACGGAGCACTCGAAAGACGTTTCCAAAAAGTGATGGTTGAGCCAACGACACCTGATGAAACGGTGACGATTCTCAACAATATTAAAGCTCGTTACGAAGAGCACCACAATGTGAACTACACTCCTGAAGCGATTCAGGCATGTGTGAAGTTGACTGATCGCTACATGACGGATAAACACCTTCCCGATAAGGCGATCGATGCTCTTGATGAGGCTGGTTCACGTGTTCATATTACAAACATTGAAGTTCCGGATGAAATTCTCGAAATCGAAAAGCAAATCGAGAAGGTCAAAGAAGATAAAAATCAGGTTGTTCGCAAGCAGAAATACGAAGAAGCGGCAAGATTGCGCGATTCAGAACGCAAACTGAGCGAACAACTCGAAGAGGAAAAGAAAAAATGGGAAGAGCGCACCAAAGAGCATCGCGAAACGGTTGACGAGGAAAACGTTGCTGAAGTTGTCGCGATGATGACTGGCGTTCCTGTACAGCGTATTGCGCAAAAAGAAGCTGAGCGACTCACGAATATGCGTGAGAAGTTGAGAGGTAGCGTAATCGGACAGGACGAAGCGGTTGAGAAAGTGGTTAAAGCAATTCAGCGTAACCGTGCCGGATTGAAAGATCCCAACAAACCGATCGGTTCGTTTATTTTCTTAGGTCCTACGGGTGTTGGTAAAACGCAGTTGGCCAAGGTTCTGACCCGTTACCTTTTCGACAAAGAAGACAACATGATCCGTATCGATATGAGTGAATACATGGAAAAATTCGCTGTGTCGAGATTGATCGGAGCGCCTCCGGGCTATGTTGGTTACGAAGAAGGTGGTCAGCTTACAGAAAAAGTTCGCAGACACCCCTACTCTGTTATTCTGCTTGATGAGATCGAGAAAGCACACCCCGATGTGTACAACTTGCTCCTTCAAATCCTGGATGACGGAACTGTAACTGACAGCCTAGGTCGCAAGGTTGACTTTAAGAATACGATCATCATTATGACGAGTAACATCGGTACGCGTCACCTTAAAGACTTTGGACAAGGTGTTGGTTTTGCGCCATCGGCCAAGCTTCAAAATGAAGAACAGGAAGCAAAGAGTATTTTGCAGAAAGCGCTCAAAAAGGCTTTTGCTCCAGAGTTCCTCAACAGGATTGACGATGTGATTCTCTTCAATAGCCTCAAACAGGAAGACTTGTTCAAGATCATCGATATTGAACTGGAACACCTCTACAAGCGAATTGAAGATCTCGGATATTCGATCGAGCTCACTAAAGAGGCGAAAAAGTACATCGCTGAAAAAGGATATGATCACCAGTACGGTGCTCGCCCACTGAACAGAGCGATCCAGAAATATCTCGAAGATCCTATTGCAGAGGAGATCATCGGCAATAAAATTCACGAAGGCGACACAGTAAAAGTTGATTTTGATAAGAAAGAGAAAGAGATCAAGATCAATGTGAAAAAAGGTGAAGCCAAACCGAAGAAAAAGGCTGATGATTCGAGTTCTGAAAAAGAGGGCGAAACTAAGAATGAAAAAGAAGATTAATCATTCTCTACGATAAACAGACAAGGGAGCTCAACGGCTCCCTTTTTTTATGCTTCATTTTTGAGTGAGCGGACAAATGTTTCGAGTTCGTTTTCGAAAGTGTGGCGTTGACTTTTATCGGTCAGAGCCCACTTTCCAAATCGCATAACCAACCGGATATTATCCCGGAAATTCAAAGCTCCTATCCCGCAAATAATTGTGATTCCGGTTCCGATCAAAACATCTTTACCGCTGAAAAAAGCTGTTGCTGTGCTAGCTAAAACAAGTAACCAAAGCGGATATAGAATTAAACCGGTCAAAAATTTCACACTCGTTCTGAACTGCGGATCTTTAATCGCGAATTGCAATTTTTTAATGATGTGAAATGGCAACGCAAAAATCAACGATCCCACCATGTAAAAAGGCAATGTGAAAATCGAAATAATGAGAGGTCGCCAAAATTCAGATCCTTTCTTGTAAAAGAATCCTGGGTAACGCAACTCCTTCCCTACTTTCAGGAGGTTTTGCATCCTGGAAAGCTGATCATCACTCAATAAGTCATCGTTAAACTGATTGGCAAATTCCTTTCCATCAAAGAAGTTTTGGAGAAATAGACCTTTGCGATTTACGCGAGTTGGATACACGAGGTGAATGAAATCGTAGATCGTGCTGTTGTGGTCTTTGGCTTTTTGATGGTACATCAGCGGTTGAAGCGACTCTTTAATCTCTTTCGTCACCTGCTGGATTTCTTTTGTGCGATCCTCCTCTTTTAGCGAATAACGATCTTTAGAAATCTCAATAGGATCTCCGATATTCATTAACATATTGGATCTGAACTTGGGATGATTGCTGTAATCTAGCCCTATCGGTTGGATGTACAGTTTATCAAAACGCTCGAGCTTATCTAATGTATCCAGCGCAATACGAGCTGTTCCTTTCTTGAGCGGACGCAAACGTTTTAGCTCTCCGTGGTTTCCTTCAGGAAATACGATAAGCGTTCCGCCTTTTGAAAGATAGTTGTAGCATTCATTGAAAGTGTGTTCATTCCTTCCGAGCGAACCAAAGCCATCGCGCATGCGGTAAACCGGGCGCATCTTCACTTTCCGCAAGAACGCTCCCGAGAGCTTGTTTTTGAAGACATCGGCTCTGACCAAACTGGCCGGTTGCCTGTTTGAAGCCAATGCCATCAAAAGTGCGTCAACAAATGCATTTTGGTGATTGGCGCAGTAGATAACCGGATATTTCTTCACCAGTTTATCACCGTGCAAAATGACCCTGTTCTTGAAGTAAAACCAGAAGTCAATTTCGCAAAGCACTTGCAAAAAGGCATAAAAGAAGGAAAACTTTTTCAATGGAATTAATTTCCTAATTCAGACATAAATTTGATGCGCATTAATCTTATTTCTTCCTCAGAGTACTCATCTTCAAATTCTTCGAGCGCTTCATCAATACTGTCAGATTCAGCTTCTCTAAAGTATTCAAAAATATCCTCCTGATGCTCTTCATCCAACACATCATTTATGTAATAATCGATGTTGACTTTAGTTCCTGAGTACACGATATTTTCTAGTTCTGACACAAACTCAGAATCAGTAATACCGCGAGCTTTAGCCAAATCAGCCAGAGGAACTTTTCTATCGATACCCTGGATGATTGCAATTTTGTTACTTCCCTTATTGGCAAGGCCTTTCACAACCATATCCTGCGGACGGTCGATATCGTTTTCTTCAACGTAAGTTTTGATCAGATCCAGAAACTGACGACCAAACTTCATGGCTTTACCTTTTCCTACTCCCACAATGTTTTGCAGTTCATCCATCGTGATAGGATATTGAGTTGCCATGTCTTCGAGACTAGGATCCTGGAAAATAACGAAAGGCGGTAAGTTCTTTTGCTTCCCGATTTTCTTGCGAAGATCTTTGAGGAGTTTCATCAACTCGGGATCGCCACCCTGTCCGGCCTTGTTCATCGTAATGGCATTTGCATCTTCAGCCATTTGATCGTAATCGTGATCCTTGATAAGCATGAACGACTTGGGATTCTTGATGAATTCTTTTCCTTCATCCGTCACGAAAATCGTTCCGTATTGCTCGATGTTTTTACCAATTAAACCAGCTACGAGCGATTGCCTCACAGCAGCCATCCAATACTTTCGATCGTGATCTTTTCCAGACCCAAAGAAACTGGCCGTGTGGTGTTTGTTGCTTTTAACTTCAGCAGATTGTTTTCCAATCAAAACATCCACAACGTGCTTGGGCTTAAATTGCTCTTTGACGTTTATAACTGTTTCGAGGAAAAGCTTGATCTCGTCTTTTGCTTCAACTTTTTCTTTCGGGTTGACCATGTTGTCGTCCATGTTCTTCCCTTCTCCGTTTTCCTCGTCCCATTCTTCACCAAAGTAGTGAAGCAGGAATTTCCTTCTCGACATAGCTGTTTCAGCATAAGCCACCACTTCATTGAGGAGAGCGCGAGCTATTTCCTGCTCGGCAACGGGTTTATTAGTCGTGAATTTTTCGAGCTTTTCAATGTCTTTGTAATCGTAGAATGCCAAACAAACTCCTTCACCACCATCTCTACCGGCACGACCGGTTTCCTGATAATAACCTTCGAGCGATTTAGGCATATCGTAGTGCATCACAAAACGCACATCAGGCTTGTCGATTCCCATTCCAAAAGCGATCGTTGCCACAATAACATCCACTTCCTCCATGAGGAACATATCCTGGTATTTGGCGCGTTTTGCAGCTTCCATTCCGGCATGATAAGCGAGTGCTTTAACGCCATTCACCTGTAGTAATTCTGCAATTTGTTCAACCTTTTTACGACTCAGGCAATAGATAATTCCCGATTTCCCTTCGTTCTCCTTGATGAACTTGATGATCTGCTTTTCAGCCTGAATTTTAGGACGTACCTCATAAAAGAGGTTTGGTCGGTTAAACGAAGCTTTGAAAACATTCGCATCAGACATTCCCAGGTTTTTCTGGATGTCGAGCTGCACTTTTGGAGTGGCAGTTGCGGTCAGAGCCATAACCGGAATGCGGTCGTCAATTCCAGAGATCATTTCCTTGATCCGCCTGTATTCAGGTCTAAAATCGTGCCCCCACTCAGAGATACAGTGCGCTTCATCAACTGCTACAAATGATATTTTAATCGATTTGAAGAATTCGATGTTTTCCTGCTTCGTGAGTGATTCAGGAGCCACGTAGAGAATTTTCGTTTTTTCGTCACGTAAATCTTGTTTGACACGGTTGAGCTCTCCCTTATTGAGAGAAGAGTTCATGAAATGTGCTACGCTGTCATCGTCAACAAATCCTCTAATCGAATCAACCTGGTTTTTCATCAGGGCGATCAACGGAGAAATGACAATAGCCGTACCCTCTGTAATGAGAGCGGGTAACTGGTAAGTAAGAGACTTCCCTCCTCCAGTTGGCATAATCACAAATGTATCGTTGTTGTTGAGGACACTATTTATAATTTCCTCCTGATCTCCTTTGAATGAATCAAAACCAAAGTACTGCTTAAGCGCGCTTTTCAAATTAAAATCCTGCGTCATTTTCACTTTCAGTCTTTACCTAAGTAATTTTTATAATTATGAAAATTATCAATTTTTATTGAAACAATAAATATTTTCAAGTGTAAGGTGTAATGATTTGATTACCGTAGGCTAAATAAAGTAGAAAAGCCCTTGAACACATCTCTGTCAAAGGCTTCAAATCAAAAGTACTGAATTCCTTTTTGACAGCCTACAAGAAAAGGATAAAATATTTCTAAATTTGTCGGCAAATAAGAAGACCAATATGAAAACAAATAACACGAAACTCAAGTTTGCTATTATTTCAATTGTCCTCATTTCATTAACGCGTTTTATACCGCACCCTCCCAACTTCACAGCAATTGGTGCTATGGCTATTTTTGGTGGTGCAGTGTTGAACAAAGACAAATGGCTGGCTCTACTAATTCCCATGGCTGCTCTTTTCGTGAGTGATTTATTGGTCAATAACATCCTTTATTCGAGTTTTTACGACTCTTTTGTGTTTTTCACTGAAGGCGCGGCTTTCATCTATGGTGGTTTTGCCGTGATGGTTCTTTTGGGAAGCACACTTGCTAAAAACAACAAAATATCAGGTGTTCTTGGCTCTACGGTTATCGGTTCACTTGTATTTTTTGCACTCACCAACTTTGGAGCGTGGTTGGGAAGCCCTATGTACACAAATGACATGGCAGGACTCTTGACGAGTTATACTGCTGGATTGCCATTCTTGCTAAACACATTTGCAGGAACTCTTTTCTTCTCTGCTGTATTGTTTGGTGCTAAAGCTTACGCATCTAAGCGTGCTCCTGAATTGGCTGAAGCATAATCAGTGATTGATTTCACATTATATAATGTCGGTTTATGAATGATCGGCAATCTTTTGACAAGCATGTAGCGCAAACGACTCCGTATCCAATCGGACTGGAAATTGAGCGTGCTGAAGGTTGTGTTGTTTACACCACTGATGGAAAGGAATATCTCGACCTAATTGCCGGTGTTGCTGTCAACAACATAGGACACTCTCATCCTAAGATTACAGAAGCTATTTCCAGGCAGGCAAGCGACTACATGCATGTGATGGTTTATGGCGAATACATCCAGTCACCGCAGAGCAAGTTTGCCGAGTCATTACTCGATCTCCTTCCTCCTACTTTAGATAATGTCTACTTTGTCAACTCAGGCACTGAAGCCAATGAGGCAGCACTCAAATTAGCTAAACGCGCTACTGGTCGGTCAGAGCTCATCAGTTTTCGTGGTAGTTATCACGGCAGTACACACGGCTCGCTGAGTGTATCGGGAAATGAGACAAAGAAGCTACCTTTTCGCCCGCTACTTCCCGATGTGCGTTTTTTGCGACACAATGCTATTTCGGATCTGACCGAAATAACGGAAAAGACTGCTGGGGTAATCATTGAAGTGATTCAGGGCGATGCCGGAGTTCGAATTCCGGATGTCGATTTTCTTGTGAAACTTCGCAATCGTTGCTCTGAAGTTGGCGCGTTGTTGATCTTTGATGAAATTCAAACGGGTTTTGGTAGAACCGGTAAAATGTTTGGTTTTGAGCATTTTGGTGTTGTTCCCGATGTTTTGACAATCGGGAAAGCGATGGCCGGTGGAATGCCGATGGGCGGAATGATCGCCAATCGCGAATTAATGAAGGAACTATCTGATAATCCGATCCTTGGACACATTACAACTTTTGGAGGTCATCCGGTTTGCTGTGCTGCCGGATTGGCGAATTTGGAAGTTTTCAGAGATGAGATCGATCTCGAAGAAGTCGAGAAAAAAGGAGCATACCTGGAAAACAAACTGAAGAACGATAAGGTGAAGGAAATCAGACGTAAAGGTTTGATGTTTGCTGTCGATCTAGCAGATTTTGACGAAGTTAAGAGTGTGTTTGACCATTGCCTTGAAAATGGATTGCTCACTTTCTGGTTTTTATCGACCAGCTATGCTTTCAGGCTCTCTCCACCTCTAACAATTAGCTACAAACAACTTGACAGGGCTGCTTCTGTTATTCAGGAAGCTTTGGACAGGATCTGATCAATACTGATTTGTAGAAAGCATTACGAGCGTACAGGCTTTTACAGTTTCGATTCCGGCATCTTTCAATTTCGATTCAAACTCAGAATTCTCTGTCCCGGGGTTGAAAATCACTCTTTTTGGTTTGAGGTCAATGATGTAATCGTAGTATTGTGGCTGTCGTTGCGGGCCGATGTAAAGCGTAACAGTATCGAGATCATCTATTTCTTTTGGCCAGTCGACAATGATATGGTGCTCACCAATTGTGCCCTTTCTGATTCCGAGCGGAACTACTTCGAAATCGTAGTCTGTAAGCATTTGAGTTGCTCGAAAAGAATATCGCGCATCATTAGGAGATGCACCAATTACAGCGGTTTTTTTACTCATCGGTTAGCTTGTTTTTGCAAATTCCAGTTGTATTCTTTGAACTCGACTTTAGGTGAGGCATTTGACGGAATGAGATCGAGCTTTTTGTGTAGTTTGATGATTCCATCTTTTGATCCAAAGTCTCCGCGGTACCATTTGAAAATTCGGTTTACCTTGAGAACATCTTCTTTCTTATCATACTCACTCGTTTTTGTGAGGAAATCGTTCATCGCTTCATCGAGTTCACTATCGAGTTTATCAGCTTCAAAGTAAGTCACAGGCGGACAAGAGGCCGCTCCACAATTGAGAGCGAAATGAATGCGCTTATCAACCGAATCGACACGCAATTCTTTAATCGTCTTTCTGGCAAACGGATTTTTGATGTAACCCATCGCCCACTTGGCTCTTGAGTCACGTAGAATACCGTGCTCAATATCATCGAGATCAAACTCTTTACCGGCAACTGTAATGAAGTCTTTACGGAAAAACTTGTTCTTTTTCTCCAGATAAAGCGATTCGTATTTGTTCAATCCTATTTGCGTGTAAGAATTGTAAATATTGATCCAAAAAGCTTTTTTCTTTTGAGGAGTGTCCAGTTCTTTTTTGAGTTTCTCGTAATCGTATGATTCTATTTGAGATTTAAAATCTGCGTACTCATCACCGTTGAAATAAGCTAAAAATAAGTCTTGTGAAAGTGTTAAAGCGTTAGTTTCGCTAAATACATTTAAAGGACTTAAAATTAAAACAATAGCAAATAATTTAATTGCTTTCATTTGTTGCTAATCTTTAGAGATTTGACGATAAAATTTTGGAAATACTTTTTCTTCAATTTCAGAACTCAGCTTTTCGAAACCGTTGAAAACTGCGTTCTTTTCTGACAATTGTACGCCTAAAAGCCCCGATATGTTTTCAGAAAAAACGATTGAGTTATCACCGATTCTTTCAACTTCAAAGTTGCCAGATATTTGCGCTCTGTACATGTCCATCTTTTTCTCGAGCATGCGGTAATCAGCCGTTACGCGGATGATGTAATCTGCATTTTGTTTGGATGAAGCTTCCTGCATCTCGCGATATGACAACCTGTTACGAATTGCTTTTTTAATCATTTCATCAAACTCTCGTTGTTGGTCGTTTTGGATATTGACATCCAGGTAAACCTGCGGACTACTAACTTCTATCTTTTTCCTTACTGATGGGATATTCAATGACTTGATAAGCTGCTCAAACACAACATCAGGCTTTTGACCGATTGCATTTTGATGGATCTGACCAATTGCGAGTTTTGCGCTGAGCCATTGATTTGGCTCCTGATCAACGATTCGTACCAAATTTGCTTTTGCCACTCCGTTGCTGTTTGTTGGCGTGAGCTTTGGGCGAATAAAACCTTCAGAGTACTCGATTTCAATAGGAATGTTTTGGAGTTTTTCACCGTTTTCGGTCAGAACCGTAAACGATACGTCATCTTCGCTGAGTGGAATGCTCCACCTAGCGCTCGTAGTTTCGATGTTCGCCTTTATTTTGATCTCTCTGAGTGTATTACTCATGAAAGTTTTGAGGTGATTTCCCCAATAGACCTGTTCCCCATCGTAAGTCGTGATCAAATCCTCACCTATGAACGGCTCAATCGAGTTTACAGCCCTTAGCGCATTTTCCAGCGAAGCCGAATAGTTGTTTTCTTTTCGTTCCTGTAAAGCGGTACTGTAAAAACCTTTTGAAGCATCAATCGCCTTTTCGATAGCCGCTTTTCGGTTAGACTGGTATTTTGCTTTAGAGAGCCTGTAATAAACGTAATATTTATCCTCAGTTTCGTATGAATCAACCTGTTCGTAGTCCTCAATCGTGCGATCAGTTGAAACTTTTATGAAAGATTTGTACTCATCTTTGAATTCTCCTCTGCTATTTTCTGTCGAGTACAACATCGATTTTGAAGTGATATTCACCTCGATTTCAGAAGCTAATTCGTTCAATGCATTTCGTTTAGCATCTCTCGCATAATCGAGCGGATGCGCTTTTTTATCACTGATCCCAATCCCGATGTAGTGAGCACTACTCGTTGGTCTGTTCGTCACCCAGTTTGGTGGTGGATTTTGTGGTTCCTCCTTTTTTGCGGCTTTTTCTGTTGATGAGCATCCGCCAAAGCTCAATAATGATAGTAAGAATAAAAGCAGTACTGAGTTATATCTCATAATTCAGGATTGTATTCGTGAACTTTGCTCACAATATTTTGAGCGATTTTTTGTGCAAGATCTGCACGTATTTGATTTTCTGATCTCAACTCGCGTTTTGAAGACGTAAACTTACTTTGTAGCTGGCTTTTTGCCTGGTAAGATGTGATCACCTTGCCCTCTTTCATCAATCCGCCAAGCGAGCTGCTAAACTCGCCCGGATAAAGGTTTTTAAAGCCACCTTTTCGAGTAGCGTAATTGACATTGTCCATTTCGGTTTCGTTGATCACACCTCCGGAAACAACCACACCGGTCTCGGCATTGATAACCTGGTACTGGAGAGCAGCCGTGACTTTTCGACTACCGGAATATTCGTTGTAATAAGTCTTACGGTATTCAGTTGCAACGTATTTCTCTTTAGTCCGCGGGTTGACTTTTTGTACTTTAATTTGCTCAAATGCCGGCTGCCTTGATGTTTGAACCGGAACACTGCTCACTTGATAATCCATCATTTTACCTGTGATAATCATGTTAGCACCCAGCATTTCACCGGCCTGAACACGGGATTCAGTACCCAGCTCCATATTCAGGCGCTGTTCTTCGAGGAGCTTTTCTGTATTGCTTCGATCAACAACTTTAATAAACGGATTTTCAGAGTTTACAAGCGATTGCGTGATGCTACCGTTGATCTTTTCTGCAATTTGGCTCTGACTACTATTCGAAACATCAAACGGACTCACAGCAATTGTGATCGTTGCTTCTTCAAGCGCATTGTCACGGTAATCGATTGCATCCTTGTAAGATCCTTTTTGATCGATCACGCGTTTCATCATCGCATATGATTCGCGGTATTTACCGGCTTCAAAGAGTTTTACTCCCTTTTGGTACATCGGCTCGGCTGTAGTCATTGACGCGAGTTCCTTAGCATCTTTGTAAGTTGGATCGAGGTCGATGATTTCCTTCAACTTTTTGTCTGCCTCCTGGTACTTTTCCTCGTAAATAAGTTCGTTCGCTTTTTCGTAAAGATCATTTTTGTAAGTCGTTTCAGACTCTTCGTAGTAATCGTTGTAGTACGGAGGAATTTGAAGATCTACAAATGGCGAGCACATGTCCTGAAAGTCTTTTGCTTCGCGGTATTTATAGACAGCCATGCGGTGATCCTCAGCAGAATAGGATTTGTAGAACTCATTGAGTAGAGACTCAAGTATTTCTTTTCCTGTTTGTTTGAGTCCTATTTTTGCATCTACATTTCGTGGATTTCGTTGCAGGGATTTGTAATAGAAGTCTGCCGCTTCTTCATTTAAGCCGGCTTCCTGTAACTTATCAGCCTTGCGCGACAATGATTTTGACCCCGTACACTGCCAGGTCAAAAGACTTATCACGGTCAGAGCCAAAAAGAGATATTTCCTATTCATTATGTATTAGGTTATGCGAACAAATATACAATATCCAAATCCCATACCATTCTTTGTTCTCAATCCATTAAAAAACTCCATTTACGAATAAATCTTTAGGGTGATACAGTTGTAACACGTGTCAATTTATATCTTTAACAAACTATATTCCAGAGCATTAATTTATTTTACCTAAAGTGATTTATAACTGTAGAGGAAGCTGTTTTTGGCAAAAAGACGTTTTCCACTAAACTAAATACGATACATCTGTAACATAAATGTTCCTGCTTGTTTACTTACGATTGTTATATTTGTAACATGACGACAACAATCAACGATAGGATAAGAATACTCCTCCACTTCAAGAAACTCACAGCTACACAACTCGCAGAGATATTAGATGTCCAAAGGTCTGGAATCTCCCATGTATTAAGCGGTAGAAACAAACCGAGCCTCGACTTCGTCATGAAAATCGTACAGGCATTCCCCGATGTGAGTTACGACTGGCTTATATCAGGAAAAGGTGATCTTTCAGAATCAGAAAAGCGTGTAAAAGAAGAAGAGAATACAATTGTAACACCTGCAGGTGATACTGATGTAACGAGCGGGGAGTCGCAAAAAGATACAGATGTAACACGTCAAAGCGAAACTACACATGAGCATGCAGAAAAGTCTCAAAACACTGATAACCAAACAAAAAAGCCCGAACAGGAATCGGTTCGGACTATTGAGAAAGTAGTTGTATTTTACAGTGATAACACTTTTGAGGAGTTTACGCCATCGTCTTTAAAAGGTTAAAAACTGATCGATTTGCTTGGTCAAAACTTCTTTAGTTGACTCATCAGTAAGTTCGCGTTCTTCGATCAATTTGTTGATACTGCTAACCGGTACTTTGAGCGGTAATACATGCGCTTTTAAATAATGAAAGATATTTGTGAGTTGATCCATTCCGCGCAGGTTACCTGCCCTACCCGATGCAACACCAACGAGTGCTATCTTTTTATTTTCGAAAAGCTGAGGAACTACAGAGTCTATGAAGGATTTTAGCACACCGGGAAAGCCACCGTTGTATTCCGGAGAGATAATAACGAGTTTTTCAGGTTTTTCAATGTACTGCTCAGCAATATTCTTCATTTTATCACTTGCACCACCCAACACTTCATTTTTGAAAATAAAATCGGTTGGTAGATCTTCCATCGATAATATTTGAATGGCATTTCCTTTACTTTTCAACATATCGGCATAAGCCTTAACAATGATACTTGTATTATTTTGAGGGCGATTGGTGCCGCAAATGATTGTGATCATCTTCAATGAACATATTTTTGTTTAAAAATAGGATTTCACACGAGACCTTTTCTCTCATTAGAAAAAGGTACTTTTATATTTCTTTGCAAAGAAAGCAGATTAAGACAATTTTGCGAATGAGGCGCGCGTTCATTTTATCCGCTCAAATTTGAGGTGTATCTTTGCAGACTGCTCAATTGAGCGCGCTCAAACTGTAAATAAAGGAAGAAAACGCATGGGAAAAATCATTGCTATAGCCAATCAAAAAGGAGGTGTTGGTAAAACGACATCAGCAATAAACCTGGCTTCGAGCTTAGGTGTACTCGAATACAAAACGCTTTTAGTTGATGCCGATCCCCAGGCAAACGCTACATCAGGTGTTGGTTTTGAACCTAAAAACATCAAAACAAGCATTTATGAAACAATCATAAATGAAGTTGAACCGAGTGATATCCTTCTCAATACTGAAAACCCTAATCTGGATATCCTTCCTGCACACATCGATCTCGTAGGTGCTGAAATTGAAATGATCAATTTGCCAAACCGCGAAAAGATGATGCGCTTGGCTCTGAATAAAATCAAAGATGACTACGACTTCATCGTTATTGATTGTTCACCCAGTTTGGGCTTGATCACTGTTAATGCTTTGACAGCAGCTGATTCAGTTATTATTCCTGTTCAGTGTGAATACTTTGCGCTGGAAGGACTTGGTAAGCTTCTCAATACGATTAAAATAGTTCAGTCGAGACTCAACTCTGATCTGGAAATTGAAGGAATGCTGCTCACCATGTACGATCAGCGTTTGAGGTTAGCCAATCAAGTTGTGGAAGAAGTAAAAATGCACTTCCAGGATATGGTTTTTGAAACAATCATTCACCGCAACACCAAGTTAGGAGAAGCTCCGAGTCACGGAGAGAGCATCATCATGCACGATGCCAGCAGCAAAGGAGCTGTCAACTATTTGAATCTAGCGCGTGAGATTTTGCAAAAGAACGATATGACACGCATTAGTGATGAAGACAAAATTATTGACTTGAAAGATGGCGAGTAAGAAAAAAGCACTTGGCAGAGGCCTCAGTGCTCTGCTTGAAAATGACGACAGCGACAGAGTTGAAGCAAAAGAGCTCTCCTCTAACCCAGAGTCGGTTGTGGGGACAGTAGCTGAAATTCCGATCGATCAAATTGAGGCGAATCCGTTTCAGCCGCGTTCTGAGTTTGAAGAAGACGCTCTTAAAGAACTGGCAGGCTCAATTGAAACGCACGGAATCATTCAGCCTGTGACAGTTCGCATGGTGAAGAAAGACCAGTTTCAACTGATATCAGGTGAACGCAGGTTCAGAGCCTCTCAAATTGCCGGACTCGAAACAGTTCCGGCTTACGTTCGTGTAGCTGATGATCAAACAATGCTCGAGATGGCGCTCGTTGAAAATATTCAGCGTGAAGACTTGAATGCTATTGAGGTTTCAGTCAGCTACAAGCGACTCATTGATGAGTGTAACATCACTCAGGAAGAAGTTGCGAACCGCGTGAGTAAAGGAAGAGCAACTGTCACAAATTACCTGAGATTGCTCAAGCTTCCTGCTGAAGTACAGCTCGCGATCAAGAATAAACAAATATCGATGGGCCACGCTCGTGCTCTTCTGAGTGTGAATGATAAAGATCTTCAGAACCAAATCCTGGAGAAAATACTCAAGGACGGAATCAGCGTTCGACAGGTTGAGCAACTGGCTAAAGGAGCTAAAAACACGGCTAAAAAGCAAAAAGGTTCGCTCAAAAAAGCTGAACTGTCATTTGAACAGCAAAAGCATGTTGTTGATCTGGAACGCATCTTAGATCATAAAGTATTAGTGAAAAAAGATCAGAATGGTAAAGGGAAATTATCCATCGATTTCAAAGATGATGAAGACCTTTCCCGTATTCTGGATATTCTTAACCCATAGCTACTGTATGAAATTATTGAAAGCAATCACTGTCCTCACTATTTTGCTGCTCCCGCTTTTTTCTGCTGCGCAGGACTCGGCAAGCGTTTCAAAAGGATCTGACCGTGATACCAATGCTTATGTTCCCACTAAATCACCCAAAAAAGCTACGATAATGTCGGCAATATTGCCGGGTGCCGGACAGGTTTACAATGAAAAGTACTGGAAGGTTCCCATTATTTATGGTGGTTTTGGCGTGGCAGCATACCTGGCAAATCGTTACACTAATCAGTACAATTTATACCGCGATGCTTATCGCGAAGCCTCAGATCCCAACGGCACCTCTCCTTTTCCAAACGTTACGCCTGCTGCAATTAGGGACACCCGAGATACTTACAGGCAATGGATGGAGCTTTCTTATATTTCAATTGGTATTATTTATATTTTTCAAATCGTGGATGCTAATGTTGATGCGCATCTCTATGATTTTGATGTGAGTGATGATCTTTCATTGAATTTGCAACCCAATATGCAGCCGGCCGGTTTCAACCGAACAGCAACAGGCTTTAAAGTGACACTGACAATTAAATGATGGTATGAAAATAGCAATTCTCGGATACGGAAGAATGGGTAAGATAATTGAGGAGAAAGCGCTTGAACGCGGTCATTCGATATCAGCTAAAATCACATCTGAAAATGTTGATGAAATTGAAAAGGCTTTGTCTGAGGCCGATGTGGCTATAGAATTCAGTATTCCTGAAGCAGCTAAAGAAAATATCCTAAAAGCATTTGATCATTCGTGTCCGATTGTTGTGGGAACTACCGGCTGGTACGATGATTTCAGTGAAATTGAATCTGCCTGCAACAAGCACAACGGAACGCTTTTTTATGCGACAAACTTCAGCGTTGGCGTAAATCTCACTTTTAAGATGAATGAAATTTTGGCAAAGTTGATGAATGGTCAGAGCCAGTATTCAGCCAGTATTGAGGAGACCCATCACATCCATAAAAAGGATGCCCCAAGCGGAACTGCAATCAGCCTGGCTGAAGGAATCCTGAAAAACAATGATCGCTATGAGAACTGGAAGTTGAAAGAAAAAGACACAGGATTTGCTGATAGTGAACTTCCGGTAGAGGCTTTTAGAATAGATGAAGTTCCCGGAACACACATTATTGAATACGATAGCGAAATCGATAAAATATCACTGAAACACGAAGCTAAAAGCAGATCAGGATTTGCACTTGGCGCTGTGCTCGCTGCAGAATACGCTGCAGAACACAGCGGAATTTTGACTATGAAAGACCTGCTAAAATTTGATTAACAAAATTAAACACGCCAGTTAAGCTGTTTTCTAATAATTTCGACAACAAAATAGAACTATGATAACCGCAATTCTCTGGATATTATTCCTGATCATTATATTCGTGAGCCTGTACAAGGTTTTTGAAAAAGCCGGCTACGCAGGCTGGAAAGCACTTATTCCGGGATACAACTTTTACGTTTGGTTGAGAGTAATAGAAAAGCCCTGGTGGTGGCTAATCATCTTGATATTTCCCGGTCCAAATGTTCTTTTACTATTGATTATGTGTGTGAACACATCAACAGTTTTGGGTCACAGAACTGCTAAAGATGTTTTTCTCTCAGCAATTGTTCCGTTCATCTACCTTCCCTATTTAGCTTTCAGTTCTGATGTTCGCTACGAAGGACCAATAGACAGAGAAGCCCATCCAAAATCTTCATCAAAAGAATGGCGAGATGCAATTCTGTTCGCGGTTATCGCGGCAATGATCATCAGAACTTACACGCTAGAAGCTTTTACAATTCCTACTTCTTCGATGGAAAAAACGATGCTCATTGGAGATTACCTCTTTGTGGATAAAGTGAGTTATGGTCCGCGGTTACCGGAAACTCCACTCTCCTTTCCACTCGTTCACCACAGCTTGCCACTTACCGGAAGTCGAGTTCCTTCTTACCTCGAATGGTTGAAGCTCGATTACATGAGATTACCCGCTATCAATAAGGTCGAGCGGAATGATGTCATGGTTTTCAATTATCCTGAAGGCGATACTGTTGACATCATTAATCAATCTCAAAAATCTTACAATGCGATGATTCGCGAGCGTGCTTTAGCTCTTGAGTACAGTGATTTTGCATCGAATAGAGAAACGAAATCGAGAGATTATTACCTGAGAAGAGCTCGCAAAATTTTGAAAAACGAACGCGATTTTGTGATCAGACCCGTTGATAAGCGTGAAAATTACATCAAGCGTTGTGTAGCTGTGCCGGGTGATAAACTCGAAATAAAATCAGGAACGCTTTACATTGACGACAAAAAAGCTGAAGTACCTGAGGACATGCAGTACAATTACTTTGTGCAAATGAAAGGCTCCTTCCCTCTCACTCCGCATAATCGCAGGAAACTAAAGAAAGATTACAATATCAACTATCAGGATATGATTTCTTTGAGTGCTACAAATCGCTTTTTCATGTTTCCGCTTACAAATGCCGCTTATGAAAGAATGAAGTCCTGGGGAAATGTTGAAAAGATTCAGCGTGTTGAGGAGAAAAAGGATGAAATGCCTTACCTCACCAAAATGATATTGAAATCAAAATACGGACCAAAATTCGTTGAAAAACTCAACAAGGAAGGTCGCTATTTTCCTGAGCACAAAATATTTCCAAACCATCCAGACTTCAACTGGACGGTTGACAACTTTGGGCCTGTCACGATTCCTGCTAAAGGAACGTCAGTGGTTCTGACCGAAGACAATTTACCCCTTTACGAACGCATCATTACAGTTTATGAAGAAAACGACCTCTCGGTTAAAGAAGGTGACATTTTCATCAATGGCGAGCAGGCAGATTCATACACTTTCAAAATGGATTACTACTGGCTGATGGGTGATAATCGCCACAACTCTGCCGATTCGAGGTACTGGGGTTTTGTACCTGAAGACCACGTGGTTGGTAAAGCAGCATTCATCTGGTTCTCAGCTGATCCTGAACTTTCATTCTCAGAAGGTAAAGTTAGATGGGACAGGATTTTTAATGGTGTTGATTAACCGTTTGTAACAAAAGTAACTGATAACTAAACTGAGCCTGGCTAACATTGCACTCAAATTGAGTAAAATGATAGTCAGGCTTTCTTTTATCGTACTTTTTATATCCATCAGCATAGCTGGTAATGGTCAGAACCATGATAGCGAAGCTCACCAGGATTTTGGAACACATAATGACATAACTCAAAGGAAGCATGCCATTCATTATTTAAATGGCCTTACATTACTTCCCGATGCCATTACAGAATCCCATGAAGGAAAACAGTTGAATTTTATCAATACCATTGGTATCAGCTATCAATATCAATTTGATTCAAGGTTTGCAGCAATGATCATCACTGATTTGGAAATGGAAAGTTATATGCTCAAAAGTGATGAGGAATTGTACTTTAGAGAAAACGTATTGCTTGTGGTATTAGCAGGATCTTATGAGCCTACTCCTCATCTTGAAATCTTTACAGGAGCGGGAATTGAATTTGAGAGTTCTGAAAATTTTGCTGTTGCAAGATTTGGAATAGAATACCATTTCCATATAGCTAATGACTGGTACGTTTCTCCAGAACTAACAATGGATATTACTGAGATTCAAAATACTTATACTGGTGCTTTTAAGTTTACCCGAAAGTTTGGAAAAGTTTTGGCTCACTAATACCAAATATCAAACATTCCCCAATGCATTATTTTGTCCCACAGTGCAAGGATTCCGAAGACTATCAATATGATAAAAATCGTTCTAATGATTCGCTGACCTATTTTCCCACTCGTCATGCCTGTAAAAATAGTTAAAAGAATTTACCGGAGCGGCTTAATCAAATCATTTCGTAGCGGATAAAAATCAGATTGTCTTTCAAAATTACCCCATCTTTTCACCTCGGCCATTTTAAAGCGAAACGGAATCCCTTTAGCACCGCTGGCATTGAGTTTGGGCTGGTTCTGAATGTGGAGATGTAAATGCGGCCATGATGTATTGCCGGAATTACCCGCAAAACCGATCAGGTCGCCAGAAATAACTCTATCTCCCTTTTCTACTCGCACTTTTCCTTTATTGAGGTGAGCGAGAAAAAGCCATCTGTTCGTGTCGTACTGAATGACGATGTAATTTCCGGCCGGATTTTCACGATTATTGGGAGCAAAAGTGATATCCGCATTGGGAAGGGAATCTACGACTTTCACAACTTTTCCGTTTACCGGAGCATAAACAGGTTCATTGAATGTATAGAAATCGGTGATTTCACCGCCCTGGTTTTCGTAATAACTCTCGTTCTCTCCAATTTTAAGAATGTCAATTGCATAGCGCTGTTGATCCGCGACAAAATGATAATTGAGGTGTTCCGTTCCACCACCGTGTCCCACAAACCAGGTATCTTTTACCGGCCAATGTATTAGTTCGCAATCAGCAACATCAGGATAAGAATAAGTCGAAATAGCCGATTTCATGAAATTGAATCCCTGCCAAATCAATATGAAGATGTAAACACTCATGAATATTTGCCTGAGATTTTTTGAAACTGTTTTTTCAGAAACCGAAGTGATTTTCACGAGTTCCAAAATCATCAAAACACCTAAACTCCCGTAAAGCAATGCTCGTGCATAAAATGGTGTGATCATCTTAACACCCGAAGCAATCCATGCTTCAAATGGCAATCCGATCAAAATACAAATGGCTGAAATGCCCAGCAAAACCTTGAGTACTTTTAAGTACTTAGGTAGAGAGGACCATTTTTTTCGGTCAGATCCAGTAGCGCAATTCACAACCCTGTAGATAATCATTGTGATGAGCAAGCCTGATAGAATTAGGTAAAAACCAGTATAGAGATTCGACAGTAATTCTACATTCATAAGAATAAGTTTTTGCGAAACTAATCCACCATATTATCGCATAAAACCTATTTTTGACTAGCGGTATTGAGACTAAAGAAACGGTTAATAGAAGAGCAAATTGAAGTTTATTATTCTAAATATCAGTCTTTTCTTCCTTATAGGGACAGTCGGTTGTAACACTACAGAGGAAACAACTCAAAAAGAACCTTCCTGCAATGGTGAAGAATATACGTTAAAAGATTTCACAGGTCTTGACGGCTGCAAGTTTTTACTGGTTGACGCTGAAGGCAACAAATACGAGCCGGTTAACCTGAAAAAGTTCATGTCAGATCCAAAAGACAAAACCAAAGTAAGGGTGAAATTCAGGAAAGTACTCACCGGTTCAATTTGCATGGTGGGCAGTACAGTAGAGATTATTTGTATTGAAGAAACCAGTCCATCAAATTAATCGACCACTCATCCCCTTTTAACTTCATTGATCGAAATACTCTTATTGAATTCAGCGAGTATTTGTAATTTCGAGGTTCATAAAATTTGAGTAAAATGAAGTTACATCACAAACTAACATCCATTGCCGTGGGATTATCGCTCATGGCCGGAGCACAGTCAAGGAAAATTGACTTTGAAAAGTACGAACTGGACAACGGCCTGGAAGTGATTCTGCACGAAGATCACTCCACCCCAATTGTAACCGTATCAGTCATGTACCACGTTGGCTCGAAAAACGAGAACCCAACGAGAACAGGATTCGCTCACTTCTTTGAGCACCTGATGTTTGAAGGATCTGAAAATATTGAGCGCGGTGAGTACATGAATATTGTACAAAACTCAGGTGGTACGCTCAATGCAAATACTACCCAGGACCGCACTTACTACTATCAAACACTTCCGTCAAACCAACTCAAGTTAGGGTTGTGGCTGGAATCTGAAAGAATGCTTCACGCCAAAGTTGATCAGGAAGGTGTTGAAACACAGAGAGAAGTTGTCAAAGAAGAGAGAAGACAACGTTATGACAATCAACCTTATGGCGATTTCATCGAGCAGATGTTCAGCCGAGCATTTACGCAACACCCTTATAAATGGACGCCAATCGGGTCGATGGATCACCTGAACGCAGCTTCAATTGACGAGTTTAGAGATTTCTACAAAACATTCTATGTTCCAAACAATGCTACAATGGTAATCTCTGGCGACTTTGAATCTGATGAAGCTAAAGAGCTTATAGCAGATTATTTCAAGGACATTCCAAAAGGCGAAAAAGAAATTCCGTTCCCTAAAGTTGAACCAGTTAAAGTTAAAGGTCCAATCGTGGATACCGTTTACGATGAGATTCAACTTCCTGCTGTATTCACCGGATACAGAATTCCAAAAGCTACTCATCCAGACTTTTACGCGTTGAGCATGCTAAACTCAGTACTTGCTGGTGGTGAAAGTGCTCGTTTGCAACGCACACTGGTTGATGAGAAACAACTTGCGCTTCAGGTTGGTAGTTTCCCTTACGGACTGGAAGATGCCGGCTTATTCATCTTTATCTCGCTACCGAACACGGGTGTGGATCTGACCGATCTTGAAGATGGTATTTACGCAGAAATTGAAAAGGTGAAGAAAAACCTGGTTTCTGAAAAAGAATACCAAAAGATTAGAAATCAAGAGAAAGCAGACTTTGTTTCAAGCAACAGTACAACATCAGGCGTTGCAAATTCTCTCGCTCGTTACGATGTACTTTACGATGATGTGAACCTTATCAATAACGAGATCGACAAGTACATGGACGTTACCCGTGAGGATATCCAGCGTGTGGCAAAGGAATACCTGACGAAGGAAAATGAAATTAAGCTGTATTACCTACCAGCCGATCAACAAAACCAATAATCCAAAAAGAAGTTAAGTGATGAAAAAATTAAATATACTGGCATCTCTACTCATGTTGAGTAGTACTTTGTTTGCCCAGGTAGACAGATCAAAAATGCCTGAGCCGGGTCCGGCACCTGACGTAGAAATTGCCGATTACAAAACTTTTGAGCTCAAGAACGGACTCAAAGTATTCATTATTCAAAACGATAAAGTTCCGCGCGTTTCATTCAACTTAATCGTTGAAAACGACCCTATCCTGGAAGGTGATAAAGCAGGTTATGTCTCTATTGCCGGTGAATTGATAGGTGAAGGAACAACAAATCGCGACAAAGACAGTCTTTATTCTGAAATCGAATTCATCGGTGGAAGATTGAATACGTCTTCTAATTCAGTTTTTGTTTCTGGTCTGTCAGATCACAGCGACAAACTCATGGAGTTGATGGCTGATGTAATCAAAAACCCATCGTTTCCTGAAGATGCTTTCAATAAGCTGAAAAAACAGAGCATCTCCGGACTCAAAGCCAACAAGAATGATCCGGGAGCTATTTCTCGCAGAGTGAGAAAAGCGCTACTCTACGGTAAAGATCATCCTTACGGTGAAGTTGAAACTGAAGAGTCACTTGAGAACATCACGCTTGACGATTGTAAAAACTATTACAATACTTATTTCAAGCCAAATGTTTCTTACCTGGCTATCGTTGGAGATATCGGGAAATGGAAAGCGAAAAGACTCGTTAAGAAGCACCTGAAAGATTGGTCAAAAGGCGAAGTTCCTTCTCACGAGTACGAAACACCTACTCCACCGGAAAAACCTCTCGTTGCTATCGTGAACAGAGAATCTGCTGTTCAGTCTCAACTGAACATCGGAAATGTGATTGAATTGGAGCCCGGAAATGAAGATGTGCTTCCGCTGAAACTCATGAACAAGATTTTGGGTGGTGGTTCAACCGGCCGACTTTTCAAGAACCTTCGAGAAGACAAAGCATACACTTACGGAGCTTATTCAAACTTCAGCCAGGATGAGTTGATCGGTTATTTCAATGCTTCAGCTAACGTCCGAAATGAAGTTACTGATAGCGCTATCACTGAATTCATGACTGAATTTGACCGCATCATTGAAAATCCGGTAAACAGTGAAGAGTTAGGAAATGCGAAGAAGTACATCAGTGGTTCATTTGCGCGTTCATTGGAGCGTCCGCAAACTGTAGCTCGCTTTGCAATCAACACCGCTCGCTACAATCTCTCTGATGATTACTACTCGACTTACCTCAAGCGTTTGAACGCAGCTACTCCTGATGACATTCAGCGTGTAGCAAAAACGTACATCAACAAAGATCAACCGACTATTTTAGTTGTTGGAAAAGCTGCTGATGTAGCGAGCAAACTCGAAAAATTTGGCGAAATCAAATACTACGATACTGACGGTAATGAAGTTGAAGCACCAACACTTTACGAAAACCCTGAGGGTCTGACTGCTAAGAAGGTTCTGAACGATTACATCAAATCGATTGGTGGTAAAGAAAACATCAAGCAAATCGATAACCTCAAGTGGGTTCAAACTGCTACGATGAATGGCAGAACAATTGAGATCGCCAATTACTACGCTGCTCCTAACAAGAGCAAGACAACTGTTTCAATGATGGGCATGAACCTCATGGATGAAACATTTGACGGTGAGAACATGAGCCGCAAGCTGCAGGGACAAAAACAGCCGGTTAGTGAAGACGATTTGCAAGACGCTAAAATCAACAACAACCTCGTTCCTGAAATTGCTTACATCAAAAACAAAGAAGTGGAACTCGAGCTATTGAAGCCACAAGATATCGATGGTAAAATGGCTTATCAGGTGAAAGTTATTATGCCGAGCGGCAAAGAGCGTTTCTACTTTTTCGACAGTGAAACTGGTTTAAAAGTAAAAGAGACAGGTTACCAGGAAGGTCCTGACGGTGAATCAGTAGCGCAATCGACAGAATACCTCGAATACAAAGAGGTTAAAGGCGTGAAATTCCCGGTAAAAGTTACTATTCCTTTGGGTCCAGCATCTGCAGAAGCTAAAACGAAAGTTATCGAAGCGAATATCGAAATGGATAAATCGATGTTTGAAGTAAACTAAGCAGAGTTAACGATTCGAAAAGAGAAAGGCCGTTTCATTGCGAAACGGCCTTTTTTTATTGTCAATTATGATTTTTCTGATCAAGATAGCGATGCTTCGTAGGCTATAAAACCCTACTTGCCTTACTACAGTTTTAATTAAGTGATAAGCTATATTATTATTTATAGAGGAATGCTTTAAAATTTTATATATAATTATTGTTTCTCTTTAACCTCAATAATATGGAACTTATAATTGCCATTACAGCTATAATCATTGGACTTATTGCATTGATATACCAATTAAAAGAGTATAACAAAAAAAGAGTTCCTGAGTTTAAAGGTCAGATTGAAGTTGATACAAATGATGGCGATTGTATCTCGTTTTATGATTTTCTCTTCAAGAATGATGGAAAAATAGTTTTTATTGATATTTACATCAATAACCTGACAGAAGGTCAAGTGTTTGATGATGAAAGTAATTTTACCTTTTCATGCTACTATGATAAAAATAAAAAACTTGAAGGTGGATATAGCTATAACATATTATTAAGTGAAGGTGATGATTTCTTTTATGACGATAGGCCTTCTTCAAAAAGGTTGAAAGGCAACTTTAAGGTTATTGGATTTACTGGGCCACAAATGGGATGGTTTACATCAGTAATTAAGCCTGTAAATATTGAGTTCAGTTAACAAAACCTACTCCTTCGTCTCTTCCAACCAGTTGGTTTTGCTGTAGCGTTTTTTGTCCTTGAGGTAGAACGTTTGTCCCCAGCTGTATTCTTCCTTGAGGTATTCGTGGCCAACATCACCTTTCACAATCACGATACGGGTCACTTTCTTGTTTCCTTCTTCAAACTCCTCCTCTGTTCTGCCTTCCGGATAATCTTCAGCTAACTGGTAGTTGAACTCAGTTGCGCCTTCAGCAAAGCGAGTCGCTTCTTTGCGTCTTTCCTCCATGATCTGAACAATCGTATTGATTTGAGATTTTGGATAAGACTCATTTGGTTTGATGTTTTGTGCGTTTTCATATCTCGATCTGGCTTCGCTGAATTGCTCTTCTTTGAACAAGTTATCAGCAACAGCGATCAACGAGTCATACTCAGCATTCAATCTACGCTGGCGCTCCTCTTCCTGTCTCTTTTGCTCAGCTAAACGTTCCAATTCAGCAATTTTATCCTTGCTTTCCTCTATTCGGTTCTGAGGATAACTGCGGTCAGGGAAAACTTCCTGTGCATTTTCATAACTAGCAATAGCTTCTTCGTAGTTTTCACTCTCAAAAGCTTTGTCACCAGCGGCTACAGCATCAGAGTATTCTTTCTCTTTACGCTCTTTTTCGAGTTTAGCCTGTCGGGCAGCTTCTTCCTCAGCCTGTTTTTCAGCGAGCAATTCTTCTGCTTTGCGCTTCTTCTCCTTCGCCTTTTCACGATCGGGGAATAGCGCGATGGCACTTTCATATCTTTCGATAGCTGTCTTGTATGCTTCCTCTTCTATTTGAGCATCACCCTGATCGATGAGCGCGATGTACTCCTCTTTCTTGCGTTCCAGCTCTTCCTTAGCTCTCTTCTTAGCGAGCAGCTCTTCCTGAATTCCCTTTGCAGCTTCAATCTGGCTGACAGGATATTCTTCATTCGCTTTTACGTTCAGAGCCTTTTCGTAATTCGAAATGGCATCGTTGTAGAGGCTGTCAGTAAACTGATTGTCGGCAATAGCAATCAATGAGTCGTATTTTTGATTGCGCGCTTTTTCCCTTCTCTCTGCTGCGAGTCTTTCCTCTTTCTTCTCAGCAAATCTCTCATCGATTTTCGCGATCTGATCTTTAGGATATTGCTGATCGATCAACTCGAGGGCAGCTTCGTACTTGCCACGTGCAGCTTCTAATTTTCCCGATCCAAATAATTGATCGCCCTGCGTAACGTAGCGTTTGTATTCTGCTTCCAAAGCCTCTCTTTCATCGATGAGCTCGCTGATTTCCCTGAGTCTGATAGATGGATGTTGTTCATCAGGTTTAACTTGAGTTGCTTGTTGGTATAGCGGACGAGCATCTTTGTACTCTTCGTTGTCAAATGCAGCATCTGCAAGATTTACAAGACTATCGTATTTAGCCTGCTTCATCCTCTCAGCTCGTTCAGCAGCTTCTTTCTCGCGTTCTTTACGCGCAGCAATTTCAGCTAAAAGCTCGTCAATCTTTGCGATCATCTCTTTTGGCTCTTCAGCACCTGGCTTGATAGATAATGCTTCCTGGTAAAGAGATTGAGCATCTGTGTATTCCTGCTTCTTGAAGGCTGTTTCAGCGCGTTTCATCGCAGTGTTATACTCTTCGTCTTTCTCAGCAATAGCACCTAGTTTTTCGTTGATAATCTTCAATTGAGATGTAGGGTACTGTTCGCCTTTCTTTTTGGTCAGAGCCTGTTGATAAAGATCTTTGGCGCTGCTCCATTCCTCATTGTTGAACGCCTCATCAGCCTGCGCGATAAGGTTGTTGTATTCTTCTTCGAGTTTCGCTAAACGTTCCTGTTCGGCTTGCTCCTTTTCAGCAATGTTTGCTAATATGTCCTGAGCTTCCTGGATTTTTTGTTTCGGTTCAGACTCATCAGGTTTTGTATCGAGAGCTGATTGATAAAAAGATATAGCCTGGCGGTAATTGCGCTGACTCATTTGTCTGTCGCCTTCCTCCATTGCATTGGCATACTTTTCATCTTTCTGTCTTTCTGCTTCTAATTGCTCATCGATTTTCGCGATTTGATCATTAGGATATTGCTCATCATCCAAAATATCCAGAGCCTTTTTATACAAGCTTTTAGCATCTTTAAGTTGCTCATTGTTGAAGGCTTTATCTGCCTGAGCAATAACTTTATCGTACTCTTCTTTCAGCTCCTCACGCTTCTTCGACTCTTCAATTTTTTTACGGGCCTTTTCGATCTGGTTTTGAGGATATTCCTCTTCAGGCTTCATTGATAGCGCCTGCTCGTAAAAACCAATGGCCTCTTCCCATTTTTCTTCGTAAAAAGCATCATCTCCCTGAGTAAGGAAGGAACTATATCGCTGTTGTTCATCTTTGAGTTCGCTCAGCTTTTCTTTTGCCTTTTCAATTTGTTTTTGCGGATATCGCTCGTCAGGCTTAATTTGGAGAGCACCTTCATACTGGAACATTGCGTTTTCGTAATCACCTTCTTCCATGAAACGGTCTCCGTCTTCAATCGCAATTTTGTAATCTTCTTCGAGTTGTTCCTGGCGCATCAACTCAGCTTCACGAGCTGCTTCGAGATCTTTAACCAGTTGATCGAGCTCGCGCTGAATCGATTTCGTGTAACCTTTATCATTGGCAAATTGACCGTAATTGGGATCGTATTTTACCTTACCAATTGGTTTATCGAGAATGAGCGTGTTAACATCGAGGTCGTTTTCAAAAATCTCGACTTCCCAACCTCCGTAACGCAGGTATGTACTGCTAATAGCATCTTCAGGGATTGTGCGAGTATCAACGTAAATCTTTTTCGTTATGTAGCCCTCTTTTCCAAAATAGAGCATGAATTCATGAAACAACTCAAGTTCTAAATCGAACCGGCCACGACTATCGGTTCTTATTTCCCTGTCAATTTCACCATCTTTTTCTACTCGAACATAAGCCTGATCGAGGCGATTTCCTCCATCTACTACTTTTCCGTTGATTTCCAGTTTGGGATATTTCTCCTGAGCAAAGCTCAAAGCAGGAATTGATAAGAGGATGATCAAGAGGTTAAAGGATAGATTTTTTACGACTTTAGTCAGCATAGTGTGTTTCAAATAAAACTGGTGCATGAGCGCGCAAATTTAAATGAAATTCGGCACGATATAGTCCCGTAACGACTATCTCTTTGAAATATTGAGATACGAGAATTCGGTTTTCATCTGTTTCCCGTTATCAGTCTTGTATTCAAACGTTTTGCGATACTTTTTTCCAGTTGTGATTTCCACAGTACTTTCAAAAAGCGGGCCATCGATGACGAATGTGTGAAATTCTCCATTTTCTCCGCAAGGATCTACATCTTGTGATAATTCGGTTAAAGTCTTTTCGGTCAGAACCGAACCGAGCAGATCCTCGTCAACTTTGCTGGTTTCCAAGCAGATTGGTGTGAAACGCCAACCGGATCTGACCATTGAAATAAACAGCTCTTTTGTGTCTTTTTTCCAAAGCGGATAATGTGTTGTTAACGAGTATTCGCTAAAAATATCATCCCGAAACTGGCGCACGTCTTCAAGGTTGATATCACCAAAAATGATGTGTTCCACTCCTCTATCGATCAGTTCTTTTGCCAGGTTGCGCATTGCATTTGCATAATCAGTAACCTCGAGTTTACTGAGCGGAATTTGAAGTGATTTGCTTTGTTCCTCGATCACCTCAAATGGCACTTCATGCATTGTAACGCTATCATTGGAATCAACGGTCGTGATCAGTTCCACGACATCAAATTCCTCTAATGCGAGCTGCAGCGCAAAAGCTGCGTCTTTACCTCCACTCCAAAATATGGCCGCTTGGGGTTTAGTCATTTAGCTCGGCAATTTCAATGTGTTGCGGAATGACACCGGTTGTCACAATGTCGAGTAATTCTCCGGTTTTGGAATAACGGAGGAGTTCACCACTTTGGCTGTAATCTTTTGCATCAGTGAGATAGATGTCTCCATTTATAGAATCAGCTTGAAGACCATAAAAATTCCTGCTCGATGAGATCAGTGTATCAAATCGATCATTTATTAAACCGTAGCTGTACACATTGTTTGACAAAAGAATAATTTGGTTGGTAGACTCGCTGTAACTGGATCTTAGTGTTGAAAGTGTATCGGGAAATGAGGTGATATTTTGTTGTTGGGGATAGATCTCCTGAATTCCGATTTTTGTGATTGCGCAAATACGATCATCGGCTTTTACGATTGATGATACATTATTTGTTGAATTTATTGACTGTGAAATCGTTTTGGTCTCAATTTCAAAGCGATCCACGTTGTTGCTGGTTTTGTTGTGAATGAAGATAAATTGTTCATCTGCTGATTTAATGAGTGTTTCAGTCCAACCGCTGCAAGCTACCGAACTATAATCTCCGGTTCTAATATTGACGATATAGAGCTTATCGCGATAAATATCGCTTACAAGCCACTCAGAGCCGGACAAATGCTCGGCATAACGCGGATAACTCTGGTCGATTTTGATCTCGCTGAGTTTCTCACGCGAGTTGATGTTCATCAGAACAATCTTAGAACTGTTGTTCATGATGATACCTAGCGTATCGTGAGTGATGAAAAGGCTTTGACCTACATCTCCCAAATTCTCCTCATTTACATCCTGAAAGATTTGATTATCGATGACTTCTTTCTCCAGATCGTATTCATCAATTGAAGCATTAGCTGCCTGGAAGTTTCCTTCATTCAGCACAAAAACCGCGCGGTTCTCAGCCCGGTTTTGGTTCTGATCATTGTCATTACCCTGCGGACCAAAGTCTTCATCCTTGTCGCAAGAAACAAGCAACAGAATGAAAGCTATTAAGAACCAGTTATTTCTGTTTAAAATCATAGCGCAAAGTAAATTCAAACCAGCGACCCGGCATCGGGCGCCAAATTACATTCATGTAGTTTTCATCAAAAACATTATTGACTGAAAATGAGGCAGAAATTGCATGTTTGTCAAAGTCAAACTGTTTTGATAATTGTATATCTGTTAACCAGTACGATGGTAAATAAACTTCGTTATCAGCTTGTGTAAAACGTTCGCCTGTAAATTGAGTAAAAGCTGCCAGTTGCCATTTTTTATAGGCTAAATCCTGCACGATTTTAAACTGATGTTTTGGTACGTAAATCAACTGATTACCTGAGAGTTCACCTCGCTTATTTTCAGCAACTGTATAAGCGTAATCTGTGATGATTGAATATTGAAGGTTCTCCGTTAATTTAGTTTTCACCTCGAGTTTAGACTCCAATCCGTGCTGCTCAACATTTCTGTAATTTTCCGGTGACCATTTACCATTCTCTTGCGGAATCCACTGAATCCAATTATCCACATCATTGTAGAAAACTGTATTGATGATATTTACCGATAGACTTTTGTTTTGAATAATACTCCAATCAAAACCGAGTTCATAATTATAAGCCTCTTCCATTTGAAGATTTGGATTTCCTGCTCCCACCCAGTAAAGGTCATTGAGCGTGGGAAAACGCACGTTGCGAGCTGCAACACCAAAGATTTTTATTCGGTTTAGTTTTCGTGATATTCCGCCTGTAAAAACACCCAAATCAAAAAGGTCATCCATGACAACAGGTTTGTAGCGCAGAGTGAAATTCCAGTCTTTAGGATGGTACTTCAATTCGTGCAAAAACGAGAACTTTCTTTGTTGTTTATCGGTTTCTAACTGGTTGTTCTCAACCCAATTAAGTTGCTGAGCATACTGAATGTTTAACGTAATATTCTTTGAGATTTCTCCCTCTGCCCTTGCTACATTTTGAGCACTTTTACTGACTGCTTTAGAATCTATATTAGCAAGAGGGTCCTGATAAATAATCGATTGTTGCGTATAAGCAGGTTTCAACTCTAACTTCCATTTTTTGAGTTGATAAGCCAAAGGCATTTGCACGATTGTCAAATCGTCTTTTTGTCTCTGTTTCACTTCAGAGCCGTAAGAAGGCATGATCGGTGGTATTTCGCGGTTTGTGTTTGTGTGGATTACCTTTACTGCTCCGTGAAAGTTTTTTGACATAAATCCGCTCTCGTGCATGAATCCTTGCTGATAGAAAGCTGCGTGGTAGAGATCTCGCTTTTGGGTTGGGCTCTGACCGATATTCAAAAACTCAAAATCGTTTTGCTGTTCTCTGTAAATGTAGCGAGTTGACTGGTAGTATTTTTCTCTTCGAAAACTGACATCTGCAGCGCCCGTGTAGCGATCAAATGAACCGGCATTTCCCATGATAGATATACCGAATTTTTCGCTGGGAAGGCTTTTGCTATTGAGTTGGATATTACCGCCAATTCCGCCAAATGGTGAATTTTGAGATGCTACACCCTGCTCTATCATGGCGTTATCAAGGAACCAAACGGGGATATTTTTTAAATCGAACTGACCGAGGGACGGATTGTTGAGTTCCACATCATCAAAGTAAACGCGCGTTTGAGAAGCGCTTGATCCGCGAATGCTCAAACTCGAAATCCCAGACGGACCGTAGTCTTTGATAAATGCTGGTCCGCTAGTTTTGAGCAGATCACTCAAGCTGCCGTTCTGTTCTTTATCGAGGCTTGTTTGCGGGAGGTTGTGAATATATCCGCCATCAAAAACTGTTACCGAATCGACAAATTGGTATTCGTTTAATTGATATACTGAAGAATCCTGGGATCTAATTTCGTTAACTACAGCAATCAGAAATAGGATAATCAGATATTTACCAGTGAACAACCTCATTCTTTCACAAACCTGAATGGTTGCTCTTTTCGTTGGTTAAACTCAATAAAGTAAACACCAGAAGCTAGTTCATTCAAATTGATTTTTCCTCCGCTGTAATTGCCCATTAAAACAGTTTGTCCGTGTGTATTGAAAACTTTGAAATTACCAGTTAATCCTTTCACTGAAACAAAGTCAGCAGCGGGATTGGGATAAATTACCGATTTGGGGTTTGCCCTAACAGTTTCCCTCCCAACAAGTGATTCATTTAATATGGCTACAGCATCAAGATCAAAACCTCCGGCAGCAAACTCGGTTGGATACGGATCATTGATAATGTTTCCGGCTGTATCAGTTGAACCGTAAGCCTGATCGATGCTTCCAACGACATCCAAAACCCTGAGGTGAGTTATATTTTCAATATCCAGTGCAGAATCTCCTTCTAGATCACTCAAATCAAACGGAGTTCCATTGTGAGTGGTATTTTTACCTGCCAGGTTATTGATTTGCGTTGGGTCCAACACACCGTAAGTCCACTTTTGTGAATCGGCCTGGGTTAAGGAATGAGCGGGAAAACGAGCGAAGTAATTCCCATCACTGCTCACTTCAACAAAGGCAAATTCGAGATAATAGCCGCCATCCATTGGCGAGTAGAATCCGTTTTCAAAAACAGCAAAATCATAGCCTTCCCTGTTTGAAAGAGGTTGTGGCAACGTGTAAGTTGCATAACCGCTATCGCCCAAACTCACGGTAAATGCATCCGCTTTTCCGGTTGCGTTTTGGTCAGATCCGGCACTGGCATATCCAGCACTTTTATCGGAAATATTCAGGTAGCCGCGAACCACATCAACATCGCTGAGCCATTGTTCAACAATGATTGAATCGCGGTGCACGCCTATCGACCCATCACCTTCAGCCGGTTCGTATGGTCCGTTCTGGCTCTGACCGTGAATAACAGTCAGAGCCAAAACAAAACCTATAGTGATTATTTTTTCAACCATTTGATTGTTGTTTCATTCGTTTTGAGAACGTAAAAGCCAGATTGGAGCGATTCTACAAAGATACGGCCTTCATACCGACCTTCTTGTACGAGCAATCCGCGAACATCGTAGATCTCGTATGCTGAGCCCGGAGTTAAATTTTCAACTCTCAAACTGTTTTCAGCCGGATTGGGATAAACAGCTATTTCATGATTTAACCCTTTTTCATTAAATCCAACAGATCCTGAGACTTCCTCATAAATTGTTGTACAGCAACCAAAAGCATCGCAAACTTCTATCATTAAAGTATCTGTTTCAGTTGAGTTTTTAGTTACTGTAACTTCGTTTCCATTAATTGAAGCTGAGTGTATTCCATCGACAAAACTAGCAGATGTAATTTGAGCAGAGTCTCCAGGCTCTGAATCAAATGATACTTCATAGCCATTGCTTATTTCAGTAACCTGGACATTCCACGGAGCTTTGTTATAGAGGACTTTAAGAGCTGCTCCGGAGATATCTGTTTGAACAGTTTGCTCTGAAACCCAGTTTTGATTTCGAGCCGTTAAAGCTCCATACGAGAAATAATCTGTGGAATAACTGTAACTGCTGTTTGAAACCGTGTCGTAAGCTGCTGCCGTTAATCCAGAACCTCCTGCGATTGAAGTATGACTCAGGGAATTGTTGTAAAACGCCTGAATCCCAGAGCTGTTGAAATAAAACAACGAGTCTTTCACTACTCCGGCAATTCCGTTTCCGGTAACTGTTGTATCAGCTGTAATTGAGCTGTCGGCAGTATTGAGGACTACGGTTCCGGTGTACAAGAGATTAAAATTGTTGTCGTATCGTGAGTTGAATGCAAAAACCTTATCTCCGTAACGAGCCACATTTCCCATTCCAATTGTCAATGTATCTGCCGGATCAAATGTGTGGAGTTTTTGAATTTGTCCGCTTACATCGTACGCAGAAAAAAGCCCTGTGTTTAAGCCTTCTGAAGCTACATAAAGCGTTTCATCGATCAGAGCCATTCCCGAAGGGCTGGATAAAGTGGTATCAGCGTAAACCTCTGAGAAGTCAGACTTATCTAAGGCAACTAATCGTTTGCTCGAAGATGCTCCGAATCCGAGCGTCATGAACAAGTATTCATCGGTATGAGCGAATTTTTGAACACCTCCGTATGAAACAGTATCGACAACTGCCTTTTGGGCGATGTTGTATTTCACGATCAGATCCTTACCAGATGCTTTGCCAACATGCAAATAAGCCAACACTCCATCGATGACGAGATCATTGGCGAAATCGCCTAAAAACGAATCGATAGCTGTTGTGTCTTGCAGGTTCTGACCAACAGAATAGAGTTTAACGTGATTTCCGGGAGCCTGAAAAGTTCCACCTGTGGTGAATACGGCTCTGTTACAGTAGTCCTGAGCAAAAGATATGCTCGATAGTAAAAGAATTGAACTGATTAAAGATGTAATTTTTTTCATCCTAAAAGCATTTTAATAGTTATTAATTAGCTCTTAGGGATACAGAAAGGATTCATCACACAAACTGATTGCGCGCCATCAACTTGCTCGTCATGAAAACCTCGCTTTTATCCCGAAAGCAGATTTCTATGTTGACATGGCAGGTCTTCTGACTCGCTTCACTTTTACCGCCTTCCCATCTCCTGCTGGAGAAAGTGGCTACAGATAAAAGCTCGATGAAGCTTACAGCTGCGGGAACAGTTTGGGACTCTCACCCAATTCCCTTTTAATTTTCGATCTGTGCAGACCGAAAAACCAAATCGGGGCAAATGTAGAGAATAATTCGAGAGTTGAAATATTGAAAGGATTTCTATAAAAAACAAAAAGGGCCAAAAAGCCCTTTCTGTTTAACTAATCGAGTATGAGAACTCTGAAAAAACTATTAATTCTTAATAATTCTCTTCGTGTGATTGGATTGCGGGCCTTTAATTTTCATGAGATATATTCCCGAATCAAAGCCTTCTAACGAATAATTTTTCTTTGCTATTGAAGTCACTGAAAATCTGTCCTCTAATACTTTAGCACCTGTTGTTGAGAATATTTCTATTACATATTCGCCATTTTTAACAGTTGACACTTCAACATTGAAAATGTCATTTGTTGGATTGGGATAAACAACAACGTCATCTACGTTATTTGGAATGCTTCCTACTCCACCTACCGGATAATCTACAGAAAAGAAGTACGTGTAGAAATTACCGAAATCTGTTGGTAGTGGTTCAATGAAAACCGAATCCTGATCGGGAAGACCGAGATTTGTCAGTTGTAGATAACCTGATCCCTGGTTCTGATTAGCCCACCATTGGAGTCCGTCACCAGCAGCATCAGAAACGTGTAATTTATAGCATCCACCATCTAAGTTCAATGTGTCAAAATACTCAGTATTGCTCGATAAGTTGTTGTAGTCAAGGATTGTATCGCCTGTACTGATTCTGACGAGCGACATCCTGGTATCCTGTCCGTTATTATTTGTTTTCAACTTTGTTACAAATGTTGATGGCATCACATTTACATCCTCAAAATATGAATGGTTGCTGTTATTCGTACTGTTTTCATCAGTTTGACCATTAACCTGTGTAATCTCAGCAGTGAAAATATTTTGATTGCCTTTACTGTAAATGTATTCATCCTTGATTGGCAGCTCGATATCAACTGATTCATAAGGGTTTAAAGTTCCAGACCAGTCGAACTCCATCATACCACCCGGAGAATAATTGTACTCGATTTTCATCGAGTTAATATCTGTACTTCCCTGATTTTTCACTCGAATCATCGCATTACCGCATGAAGGGTTGTAGCGGCTCGCTCTGTCATAAGTTGAAGGCGTTAGAATCATATCGAGATCAGCATCTACTTCATAAGCTGATGGTCCATATTGAAATAATTGCGCTTCAATCCAGTAATGAGGGTCAAAACTCGATCCACTCGTGTAAGTGTAATTTTCCCAATCCACATCGAGAGCAACTGTGTTGCCGCTGAGGAATGGTTTGAGTTCATGATCAAATATTTGTGCCTGACTACCCGGACACCAACCAGCCCTATTGTAGACCCACGTTCCTGTTTGACCGTAATAAGGTTCTGATCCGCAGTCGTCTTTCCAAACGAGGTTCGTAAACTGAGGCTGATTGTTTACTTCTAAAGTGAATTCTTTAGCACAAAACTCTGCGCAGTTTTCAGGGTTTCCGCCATCATTCCCAAAACCATGACCAGTAGCAACGAGTCTGAATTTAGCGCTCTCAGTGTTGTTGTCGAGGTTCATCGTCTTTTTGTTGAGATGGTTTTCGATTGGATCTGAAGAGATACCGTACTTGAATCCTCCAGCTCCTGACCTGTACACTTTATCTACACTCAAGACCTCTCTTGGTGGAGTTCCTTCAATAAACTCAAACCAAATTGTTACGGTGAAGCCATCCTGAAAGCCACCATAATAAGCATTTACAATTTGCTGACCGTTTAAAAGTGGAGCATAATCAGTTACATCAATGATGTATTCATGCTTCCAGCTACTGTCTCTATTTCCGGCATAAGGAGTGATAATACGGGCAATTTCGTACTTGTCCATGTTATTTCCGTCTGGTTGCCAAATTTCAATGTTCGTTTTGTAGTCCCACTCGCTGCAGCCTCCTGATGGACATCCCATCACATAATGCATCCTTATCTTTTGAAAATCCCCTGATGATGGAAACTGAACGGTATCCTGATACTGACCATTCCAGCTCCAGTGAGTTTCATTGTGTGAATTTACGCGAAGTGTATCGCCCGGTGCTGCGTAGATATTAACCGAAACCAGTAGAAGTGATAAAATTTTGACTATCTTCATATATTTAAAACATTATTTTAAAAGCCTGTGACTATATAATCCAACTATTGCTTTTGTTTTCATTAACAAAAATGTTAAAAGTTTTTGTGTTTTTGACCATACAGCAGCCAATTGTCTCTTTTTTGTCTCTTCAATAACCCACTATAACTCATTGTAGTTAGATACTTTAGTAAATAAGTCAAAACAGGATATTGTTTTGATGTAAAATGAAAAATTTGACAGTTAAAAGTAAAATAGTGAGTGTTTTTTCTGCCAGCGCTTTGTCTCTAATGGCAATGATCGTACTGACGGGGATTCAACCAGTTTTAGGGCAATGCAATGTTCAGTTTGATCTCGGTAATGATACTGTGTTAGATTGTGGTTCCAGTTTTACCATAAGTGCTCCTGTAGGTTTAGATAGCTATACATGGAATACTAATGCAACAACTTCTTCTATTACTGTTTCTAATGCAGGTTCATACACTTGTACAGCTTCACAACAAGTCTCTAATCAGGTAGTCAATGGTGATTTTTCTGCAGGTAATACCGGATTTAACAGTGATTATATTTATGGAACAGGAGGTCCGTTTGGATTGTTGTCAAATGAAGGTGAATACGCCATAACGCAGAACAGTAACCTCGTTCACAATAACTTTCCCAGTTGTTACGACCATACCTCAGGTAATGCTTCAGGATCGATGATGGTAGTAAATGGTTCTGACACAGCCGGACAAAAGATATGGGAACAGACGATTACAGTGCAGCCCAACACCACATATGATTTCAGCACCTGGGCAATGTCTGTTACAGCTTCAAATCCGGCTATTCTATCGTTTTCAATCAACGGAACCCAAATAGGAACAAATTTTTCATTGAGCACCACTACATGTAACTGGCAACAATTTTCCACTCAGTGGACTTCAGGTGCCAGCACAACTGCGACTATTGCGATAGTCAACCAAAACACGAATCCGAGTGGAAATGATTTTGCCATTGACGATATTTCATTTTCCAACTACTGCCTCTACTCTGATACTATCAATGTATCAATAGCTCCCACTCCAACACTTAACATCTTTGGACCGGATACAGTTTGTGAAGGAGATAGTGTTTTGATAACCGCTACTTCAAGTGTGCCGGGATCAACTATTAACTGGCAAACCGGAAACTTGACCGGTGATACATTAATTCTCTACCCAACTGGTGATACAACATTATCGGCAACAGCAACATCTCCGGCTAATTGTACTTCACAACTTCAACAGCATCAAATAGAGTTTATTTCAAACTTGAGCGTAGGTATCACAACATCTGCTGATACTATTTGTCTTTCCAATTCTGTACAGCTATCGGCTCAGGCAACCGGAGGTGATGGAAACTATAACTATCAATGGAATCCGGGCGGAGCTGGTCCTGTTATTACTCAGAACCCAAACACCTCTCAGGAATATGAAGTCATTGTGACTGACGGTAGCGGCTGCTCAGTGACTAGCGATACAGTCAACATTATTGTCCGCGATCCAATTGATCTGAATATTCATTATGGAGATACAATATGTCCAGGAGACACAGCTCGTTTTAAAGCTTATGCTTCAGGTGGAGACGGTCAATATCAATACAACTGGGAAAACAACTGGGGAAATGGTTCTCAAGGTGAAGCCCCTCTCCTGGCTTCAGATTATGTCCAGATAACGGTTACCGATGGCTGTGGAACACCTTCCGTTACCGATTCTGTTTTTGTTCAGGTTGGCGGCTATCCACAACTTCAAGTAGAAGTATCTGAAAATGATACGGTTTGCAGTGGTGAATCTGCCGTTTTAAGTGCCCAGGCAAGAGGCGGAGATGAAAAGTTTTCTTACCGATGGGATAATAACCTCGGTCAGGGAAAAGTACACGCAGTAGCCCCTTTGATCACAACAGATTACACGGTAACAGTTGAAGATCAATGTTTAACACCGTCAAATACTGCTACTATTACAATTATGGTTGAAAATCGAAGAGATTTTGATCTGGTTGTCGACAAGAAAAGAGACTGTCAACCCGGAATCTTTGATTTCTCGTTCGACTCGATTATTTCTAATCTCAACTATGCTATTGATTTTGGCAAAGGATATAAAGAATTTCACGAGGGTTCACTTTCGCATTCTTTTGATGCCACAGGATGTCATGATATAAAAGCAATGGTCAGAACCGAAAATGGTTGTGTGACTACAAAACGCTATCCGTGTATGGTAGAAGTTCTGAAAAAGCCTCTTGCTGATTTTTCATTTAGCCCCCTCACTCCAACCACGCTGGATAAACAAATCAGCTTTATCAATGAAACCAGTTACGGCAACCAGTTCAAATGGTATCTAGATGATACTTTGTATTCGGAAGAATATAAGTTTTTAAGACTTTTCAATGATTCGGGTTCCTTTGATATAAAGCTTATTGCTAAAACAGATGAGGGCTGTACCGATTCAATTTCAAAAGAAATCTTTATAAAATACAAGAATACGATTTGGTTCCCGACTGCCTTCACTCCCAACGGTGACGGCCTGAATGATGTTTTCAAGCCCAGCGGAAGTATTATTGATGCAAAAGACTATTCACTTGCCATATACAATCGATGGGGCAACCTGATGTGGGAAACCAATAACCCTCAAATAGGCTGGAATGGAATTGGTCCTGATGGTAAGCCTGCTTTAAATGATAGTTACGTTTATGATGTTGCTTATCGCTTAAAAGGTGAAAAAGTCATCCATAAAAGAGGTAAATGTGTATTGGTAAGATAATCGCTAATACAGATTAACATGAGTTTACCCTTCTGTTAACCTCTAAATCCCTCATTTTCCCAATTGTCTCGTTTTTGTCTCGCTTCTGGACTGTCTTTCAGAGGGCATCTTGCGTTTATTTGTCTGTAGCAACAATTTAAAAATCAAATTATGAAAAGAAAACCAAGACACCCAAACACAAAAAGGATATTGGGCTTAAGTAAGCTCTTATTCCTGATGGGCATTTTTCAGATAGGCTCTTTAGCTGTAAATGCTCAGAACCCGATAACGATCGGAACCGGAACAATGACAACATCGAATGTTCCTATTACCGGAAATGGAAATTACACCTCATATTCTCAACATATTTACCATGCTTCAGACATAACTTCAGGTGGTGGACAAGCTGGTCAATTAACAAAGATAGCCTTCAAGTTTATCTCTGGTGATATTTCAACATGTAATGATTGGACTATATATGTGGGTCATACAACAAAAACCAACTTTACATCTACAAATGACTGGGTTACCATCAACAACCTTACTCAAACGTTCAGTGGAACATTAAGTCAGCCTGGAAATAATACCTGGCAGGAAATTGAATTTGACACTCCTTTTCAATGGAATGGAACTGACAATATTGTAATTGCTATTGATCAAAATAATGGAGCTTACACTTCATCATGGACAAACCCTCCAAAGTGGGAGTTTACAGGTGGAGGAAATAATAGATCTATTTATTTTGGAGCTGGCTGGAGTGATCCAAATACAGACCCTGCTTCACCTCCAACTGCTGATGCTACTCATGACTTTCCAAACATTCAAATGACCATTTTAACTGCTTGTACAGGAACTCCTACAGCCGGAACAATTACTGGTTCTGATTCTGTTTGTGTAGGCAATAAAACAACTTTAGGACTTCAAAATAGTAGTCTTAGCTCTAATTTCAATTTAAGCCTGATGTGGGAAATGAATGATGGTTCTGGTTGGACACAATTCGATACTACAGAAACAATTGAAACAGATGACATAACTGTAGATACAGAGTTTAGATGTATCATGACATGTGATAACAGTGGATTAACAGATACAGCAGATTTCTTTATTAACGCTGTTCCTTTACCAGATGCTTCAGTATCTCCTTCATCTTATGCTTTATGTTCAGGGAGTTCCGTTCCTCTCAATGCCAGTGTATCTTCTGGAGCTGCAAGTTTTGACTGGTCTCCATCAAACGGTTTAAGTGGTACAAGCGGACCGTCTGTAACAGCTACACCAACTTCAAGTACCACGTATTCAATAACAGCTACTGACTCAACTACTGGTTGTGTAAGTGTTGTAACTTCTAAAGTGTCTCCTATTACTGATTTGAGAGTCAGCACTGGAGTTACTCCGGCACAAATTTGTAGCGCAAACAACCCAATTACTATTGATGTTACTGATGCTCCTTCAGGGCTTTCTGGTTCAGGATCATGGGAATATCAGTGGTATGACACAGCAGGTACTGTCCTTCAATCATGGAGTCCTATATCGAATTACAGTTTTACTCCTTCAGTAAATGGCCGCTATAATTTCAAAGTACAACTGAGAAGTACAGCATGTCCTAATGATACAATGGTAAACCTTTCATCAGCAAATGTCACTGTTGGCGCAGGTGCTATGATCGACACTACTGATATTGATTGTTACAATCCACTTGGTGCATTTGACTTATTTGATATTTATGGTCAGGCCGGGGTTGATACAGTTTTCACGATAGATTTTGCCAATGATAATAGCGGTCTAACCACTATGTATGGAGATGCAACAATTGAAAATAACAAATTAGCTTTAACTCCATCAGTAACCGGTATTAGTGGTGGTGCATTTATTGAAAATCCAGCGGGAACTGAAGTTAGTAAAGGTTTTGTTCTTGCTTTTGATATGACAGTTGATCAACCCATAGATAATTACGGTACAGGTGGTGCCGATGGTATGGCTTATTCTTTTGGTGATGACGTAGCACAATCTAGTAGCCCTAATGGCACCGGTAGTAAATTAAGAATAAGCTTTGATGCTGCTGATAATTCATCTACAAATGGCAATGTTAAAGGTATTTACTTAGCTTACGGTTGGAGTTCAACAAATGCTTTTGGTCCGAACACTAATGAGGTTTTAGCCTACTCTTCCAACACATCTCTTTGGAAAGGAAAGGCTGAAATACCGACAAAAATTGAAGTCAATGCTCAGGGACAGGTGACTCTTGAAGTTGATGGAACTGTAGTTTTCGATAATATTCAGCTTCCAGCCTCTTACATAGATGCTGACAAATCTGACTGGACACACTCTTTCAATGCTGCTACCGGTGGTGATGCTGAGCGTCATGCTATCAGTGATCTGTCCATGATTTCGAGCAAACTGGTTTACGGAATTACTGATGCTTCATCGACTAACCCTCCGGCCAACTGGCAGGAATCAACTCACTTCAGTGATCTGAATGTAGGTGAATACAATATCTGGATAGCAAATCCTGATAATCACTCTTGTGCTTCAAACCTGGGAACTTTTGGGATAAGAAACTTATTCCCGATAGTAGATCTCGGAAATGATACAACAATTTGCCCGGGAGAGTCGCTTACACTCAATGCCGGAAATCCGGATGCTACATATTTGTGGAGTCCTTCTAACAGTACTTCACAGTCTATTACAGTTAGTGATGAAGGAACTTATTTTGTTTCAGTAACAGATACAGCTGGTTGTACATCAATGACCTCAATTGAAATCAGCCACGCAACGGCTCCATCAGGTGATAATATATTCACTTCAGGCGCAGGTTATGACTACTCTTTCTTTGTGGTTAATCCAACAGAAGTTGGAACATACGACTGGTACTATGGTGATGGAGACAGCACTTTGAATGGTGGTTCTTCAATCAATCATACTTACCAGGATACAGGGTCTTATGATGTTACTGTAATTCTTGGTGATAAATATGGCTGTGGATCAACTGATACGATCACAAAGTCAATATTTATTGAAAGACCTGCAGGAATTTTTGGTAAAGGAGAATCTCAGGTTTCTGTATACCCTAACCCTGTTAAAGAAAACCTCAATTTACGTTTTCCTTCTAACAACAATATTCAGAGAATTACAATTACCAGCGTAAATGGTCAGGAAGTTTACAATAAGCCGGTTGTTGGCAGTGGACAAATGACTATTAATGTTAGTGAATTCAACTCTGGAGTTTATTTCCTCAGTCTGTTTACTGAAAACGGATCTGACCAACGCAAAATAATAATTACACCCTAAGTAAATTGCGTGAACACCAATAACAGTAGGCTTTTATAGCCTGCTGTTATTTTAATCCTGCTCAAATAACCCTTTAAATGTTGTGTCATGATTAATAAATTCTCAAGTATTCAGTTAAGTGTTTTACAATACATTATTCTATCTACTATTTGCTGTATAATCAATTTAAAAGTTGATGCTCAATGTAATGTAAACTTTGATCTTGGAAATGATACTACATTGGATTGTGGAGCAACGCTGACGTTAAATGCTCCCTCAGGATTAGATACTTATGAATGGAATACTAACGCTACCAGTTCCAGCATCAGCATATCGCAAGCAGGAACATATTATTGCGTAGCTACGCAGACTCTATCAAACCTGGTTGTCAATGGTGATTTTTCAGCCGGAAATAACAGTTTTACCAGTGACTATAATTACGGAACTGGCGGTAGTTATGGTCTGTTGAGTAATGAAGGAGAATACGCTGTATCGAGCAACACCTCTTTAGTTCACAATAACTTTCCAAGTTGCTTTGATCACACCCAGGGAAACTCATCAGGTTCTATGTTAATTGTCAACGGGTCTGATACTGCTGGTTTAAAAATATGGGAACAAACGGTTACAGTTCAACCAAATACAAATTATTCTTTCAGTACATGGGGGATGTCAGTTATTGCGAGTAATCCGGCTCAACTATCTTTTTCTATTAACGGAAATCAAATTGGTAACGATTTTAATTTAAGCTCAAATACCTGCAACTGGGAAGAGTTTGCTGTTACCTGGAATTCAGGTACCAGTACATCAGCAACTATAGCAATCGTTAACCAAAACACAGCTCCTACAGGAAATGATTTTGCATTAGATGACATTACTTTTTCTGATGTTTGTTACTACACAGACACAATAAATGTAAGTTATCCCCCCTCTCCCAACCTCACGCTAAACGGCCCGGACTCAATCTGTGAAGGGCAAGACATTCAAATTACCGGGACAGCAGATATACCAGGCTCAACAATAACATGGTACCCCGGAGCTATTACAGGTGATACTTTAGATCTCAGTCCCACCTCCAACACGACTGTTTCTGCAATAGCCACTTCACCTGCAAATTGTAACTCCTCAGTTAAACAATCGCAAATAACAGTACTTCCTCAATTAGTTATTGAAGCATTTGGAGATGATACTATTTGTAATGGTGACACTGCATCAATTGGATTCACATCAAACTCAAATAATATAAACTTTCATTGGGAACCAGGAGGCTCAACTGATCAGAACCTGGATGTTTCTCCATCTTCAACGACTACATACTCTATTTTAGCCTCAAATGCTCTAGGTTGTTCTGATACAGACAGTGTCGCAATTACGGTCAATCCAATTCCAAATGTTGAGCTTGAGCCAGTAAGCAAAATCTGCTATGGCGACTCCGTTTCCGTTACAGCTACTTCAGATGTAGCAAATCCAACTTATCACTGGACAGGCTTGTTGATTGACACAAATAAGATAACATTAAAACCAACTTATGATACTACAGTAAGTGTTACTGTAGAAAAAAACAATTGTTGGTCAGAACCGGATTCAACCAGTATTTCAATTCAGGAAATTCCTGATATAAACAGAGCTTCAGGCGTAACAACATGTCCGGGTGAAGAATTCGTCATAAGTACGAGTTCTAATCTTTCTGATGCAACGATCACCTGGCTCCCATCAATGCTCAATGGAGAACAATACATTTCATCAGTTGATACTACTACAGAGTACAGATATTACGCGAATGTTGGCGATTGTTACTCTGATACATTGAATGTATATGTCAACATAAATGACACTTGTAATTGTGAGTGGAAAGTTCCTAACGTCTTCACCCCTAACGGAGATGGAATGAATGACGAGTTTTATTTTGTCGATCAATCAGGTAGCTGTTCACTTACAGGGTTTAAGCTACAGGTTTTCAACCGTTGGGGAAGATTAGTTTGGGAATCAAATGAAGCTGGTGAGAAATGGGACGGAACAAATAAATCCGGTAAATGTGATAGCGGTACATATTTCTGGAAACTGACATTTAGTAACGGCTTTACATCATCAAGTATAAATGAGTCAGGGAGTGTCACACTTTTAGATTAAAAAATCAATTAATTGATTCAGTGAAATGGTTTTTCTATTTTTACGGTACTATCGAAGAACATCTAAAGCTGATAATTCAGCAAATTAAGCCCCAGAACTGTGAATTTGAAATCATTTTTATTTTGGAAAACTCTACTAATAATATCACTGTTAACAATTGCAAACCGGAATACTTATGCTGGATCTGACCATGACGATGTATTAAATTATTTATCTTCAAAAGAAGCGAGTGCTAAACCTCAGGCATTTGCTCAGCTTTACGACAGTATCATTATTGACCTTCCTTACAATGAGGGGAAAAGTATTTTTAATTCCTTAAAAAAATATAGAGAGGATCCTGATTTATGGTCAATAATCACCAGGAAAGAAACGGAGTTTTATTGTAAGAATAAAGAGTGTGATATAGCCTTAATCAAGCTTGAACGCGTACTTGATTATTTCAATTCAAAAAATTATTTGGAACAGAAATGTGATATCCTGATTTGGTTCGGAGAGCGCTACCTGCACACAGGAAATTATCCTAAGGCATTTGAATACCTTCTGAGAGCTGATAAAGAACTTCAAAAGCTGGGTTATGAAAACTACCGTGAAATAAATGAGTTCCTGGAATCGATTTCTTATGCCTATTATAGATTTCAGGATTACGGTAAATCTGAACATTATTTGACTAAAGCACTTGACTACCCATTTACTTCATTTCGCAATGAAATTAATATCTACAACAATCTCGCTCTTGTTTGTAGAGATCAAAAGAAAGACTGCACAATTGAGTATCTGACTCACGCTTTAAATGTCGCAAAGGAAAATGCTGATACTGCCTGGATTGGTATTTTATCAGGTAACTTAGGAATGGAGTACTACAAAGACTCAAACCTGGTTAAAGCTGATTCTCTAATACAAGTTGATTTTATTTATTCACAGGAAACAGAACAGTACAACAGTGCTGCTAACTCTGGCAACATTCTAGCTCAAATAGAGATAAATAAGAAAAACTACACCAGGGCTCACTATTATCTTCGAAAAGTTGATAGTCTTCCAATTTTCGATGACAGCTATATGGTTATAAGCGACTATTTTAGAGCAAAATCGAATTTATTTCGCAAGGAAAAAAACTTTAAAAAAGCCTTATCTTATCAAGACTCCTTTGTCATATACAGGGACAGTGCGCTACGTGCAAATGATATCACTGTAGCTAAACGAGCTGAACAAAAAATCAATACAGAAAAACACCTCGCTGAACTCAAAGTTTTAGACACTGAATACAAGAAAGACATCTTTGTCAGAAACACTTTGATTATGGTTGCGGTAAGTACGATTTTACTTCTACTCATACTCTACCGGCAATACAAACTCAAGAGGAACAAAGAGAAGGAAGTTCTTTTGCTGAGCCAAAAATACACTGAAGAAGAACTAAGCAACGCCCAACACAGATTGGGTAAATACATACTGAATATCAAGGAGAAAAATGCACTGATCGAAAAATTCAATAACGATCTTGAAACTTTAAAACACGAACAGGGAACAGAGCTAGACTCTAAAAAAGAGGAAATAAAAGAGCAGTTAATCGAATACACGCTTCTGACAAATGAAGACTGGGATGAGTTCAAACACCTATTTGATAAAGTACATAAAGGATATTTAAAACGTTTAAAAAGCAAGTATCCTGAGCTCACGTTTGCAGAAACAAGAGTGTTTGTTCTTTTAAAACTAGATCTATCAGTTTCTGAAATGGCCAGTATGCTAGGTATTTCTCCTAATTCAGTAAGAAAGACAATGCTCCGTATCCGCAAGAAACTGACTATTGAAGATCAAAATGATTTGATTGAGATTGTGCAGGTTATTTGAAAATAATCACCATTCAACTTGAATGTATTTTTGATCATAGCCTTCAAAATGGTTTATATTGTAATACCACTCATCCTCGATTAATAGCTTTTCTACAAAAATTCCATATTGCTCTCCATTCAAATATGAGCCATACTTATAATATGTAGAATCATAATCGAAATGGGGACCATTCAATAATGAATCTTGAATATGTGAAATAATAACTCTGTCAGAATTTGTAAAATCAATTATTATCACACCATACTTTATAAGGCACCTTTGACTTTAATCTATACTTTTCGCCTACTGGTGCTATTTTTTTCATGTAATTAGTATCTCCGTAACTTACATGAAGTGTATCATGGTCAATATCATCATAGTTAATTTGAGAGTGGCAAAAGGTAGACGCAAAAAAGAATAGCAATATTGAATTAATTATTCTCATAATTACTAGTATCTCCTACTGCGCCTTCTTCAACTGCGTAATCAATTCAACATCCTGAGAATGAGCTGCACTGTAAGACATCACCAGTGTTCCTTTAGTTCCGTCATTGGCTTCAATTGCAAAGACCTCTGTTGAGTCTGACGGATTTGATTCGCCTTCAAACCTGCACACCTCTATTATTTTTAAATCACCAGGACTGTAGCTTTTCTTGGAATAAATGGCTCTGATCGATTCATCCTCAGCTTTGAAATCGTCTTTGTAACCTTCTTTCGTCAATGTATCTACCGCATCGCGGAGTGTATCAAAACTTCTATTGGGCATAATTTATCTCGTGTTTTGGTTGTTCTGTTCTTCACGAAAGATACAAAAAGCTGTTCGATTATGGTAGTTTAACGATTTGATCAGGCTTCTGGCTCTGACCAAAAAAATACATGTTCAATTCTATAGCAATTCGTGAATAATACTATTCTGGCTATCAGTACTTCAGCTTTTTTAAAAGTGAAACTTATTTGTAAAATAGAGTATCTTTACTGTCAAATAAAATCAAACAAATGAAAAAACTATTACTATTTTCAATGACCGTTTTACTCTACTTCTCAGCTTTTTCACAGAGTAATATTGACACAATCGCTATTCAGGATTTTGATGGCGGATTACCTACCTGGAATTATACAGGCTCTCTTGCAGGAACACAAAGTGGGTTTGCTTCCTCAGCAACCAGCATTCCCGGCACTCCATTAGGTATTTCCGGCTCTACAGCCTGGCATGTTTCCTCTGTTTCCAGTGGAAACACGGTAACCTTTAACAATACTTCAATTCCAGGTGGCTACGATTCAGTTTTTATCAGTTTTCAGCTGTCTGCAATGAACCTCAATGGTTCAGGTGGTGGACCAGATAATTTGGATTACGTACTTGTTGAATACAGCACAGACGGTGGCACAACGTTCACTTCTAGAATACGAGTTAGAGGTGCTACTTCAAACAACTCTTACTGGCCTTATTCAGCTTCTGGGAGTGCCGTTGTAGATTATCTCCCTGCCACTGAAGTCGTTTTTCAACCAACAAGTAGTGGACTGCAAATGACTCAGGGAATTAGTTTTGTTCAAATTGGTTTCCCCGGTAGTGTTTCACAAATTGCTGCCAGAATAACACCTCGTTCGAGCTCATCATCTGATTCCTGGTTAATCGATAATGTTCTACTCAGCGGTAAGTTACAATGCAACAACACTTCTTCATCTATCACGCCTACAACTTGTGACAGTTATATGGCACCTTCCGGTGCTGTAATTAATAACTCGGGTACACACCTGGATACTATTCCGAATTCGATTGGTTGCGACAGTATTATTACAATTAATCTAACAGTAAACAACAGTGATGCGACTACTGATGTGGTTTCTGCATGTGAAAGTTATACCTGGATTGATGGAAACACCTATTCGAGCAATAATAATACGGCAACGTATACCTATACAAATGCAAGTGGTTGTGACTCTGTAATAACATTAGATTTGACAATTTTAAATTCAACATCTTTCACCGATGTTCAAACAGCTTGTAATAGTTACACCTGGATAGATGGAAATACTTACACTACTTCCAACAATTCGGCCACTGATACCATAGTTAATGCTGCAGGATGCGATTCTATCGTTACTTTAGATTTAACTATTTTAAACTCAACATCTTTCACCGATGTGCAAACAGCTTGTGACAGTTACACCTGGATAGATGGAAATACTTATACTACTTCTAACAATACGGCTACTGACACTCTGGTCAATGCTGCTGGGTGTGATTCAATTATAACATTAGATTTAACCATCAATGCGGTTGATGTCACTTTAAGTACAACAAACTCTACTCTTGAAGCAAATGCAAATCAAACTGTAGCGAGCTATCAATGGATCGATTGCAGCGATAATTCCCTGCTCTCTGATGAGACTTCTCAGTCATTTACTGCAACCTCAAGTAGTGAATACGCTGTGATTGTTGAAAGTACTGATGGGTGTATAGATACTTCAAGTTGCGAAGCCGTTATTGGAACAGGAATCTTCAATACAAACTCTAACTCTTCAATGTATTCGGTTTATCCAAACCCAACTCAGGGAGAAGTTACACTGGAATTTGAAAAAGAACTGCAAAATATTTCTATAACAATCACGAATATTAGCGGACAGGTAATACAACAACAGACGCTGAACAATAGCCGTTTTATCACACTTCAATTAGAAGGCAGTGCCGGATTTTACTTCTGCACGATTTCATCAGATAACAATGAAAGTCAGACCATTCGATTGGTTAAACGATAACTAATTGATTTTTTTACGGTCAGAACCTAACTCCTCTGAAAGTTTTCAGGGGAGTTTTTTATTTGAGGAGAATTAAATTACCCTAGCGATAACATCCATTTTTAAAATTTAAAGAACTCAATTTCAAAGGAAAATTATTTCAGTATTTACGTGGAAGTAGCAAGGCTATCAACATGCATGATACAATACTTATTTTCACCAACACGTTTTCGATAATACTAATTTATTCACTCTTGTGATAAAAGATACAAGTTTCATATTCTTTCACATTAATAAAGTCTTTATAAGCTAGCATTAATTCATCAATAAGAAACAGCGAATCATTATTAATCCTATACAAATAAACATGTCCTCCACTTAAGTGAAGCCCTTTGACAAAAGAATTATACTGGTCTAATGTATCCTTTATTGACCAAATATCTTCTGTATACATATTGCCTAATGAGTCAGTAACTTGTATTCTACCACTTCTACTTATTTCTAATACTTCATATCTATTTAAACCTCCACAATACCCCTTAACTTTTTTAGAAATATTAATCCATTCTCCATAAAGTGAGGTATCCATGATATTAACTCCATACCTATTTTCTTCATCTAAGCTTTTGTTAGAACTCTTGCACGAAAAGGTAAATAGCAGTATTATCAAAATATAAAAACTATTCTTCATCCTTAAAATAGATTTTTTTCCTGATACCACATTCAACTTCCCTAATTAATTCATTGATTTCTATAAAAATATGAAATTAAATGAGTATTATTCAAAAGGACTCCATTCAACCGGATAGTTTATTTAAGTATTAGCGTGGAAGTAGCAATCAAAAATTCAAGAGTAAACATGGCTACCAAAATGTTTGGTACATTACCGATACGTGTATGTTTCCAACATATTTGATGCATTACTAGTCAAAAGGAAAGTTATATTCTTCTTTAGGAACTAGCTTCCAATTATATTCTTCACCTTTCAGTGGAGTCAAATTAATCTGGCGAGCACGTTTCAATCCTTTATGATTCAATTTTGATACCCATTCCTTATATGAAGCAACTATTTCGTTTAAATATTTTTTTTCTATATTAATTCTTCCTATTCCGCCTGTTATCTTAAAATCATTTTTAGCTATATAAATAAACTCAAACTTCTCTTGATTATTTAAAAAAAGTACTTGATGAATATTAAATAATATGAAAAACCTTTTTTGTCGAATAGGCAATCTCGAATAATTTAATGCTTCATCCCTAATAGAGATTTCATCTCGACTTTCAGCATCATATAAATATTGTTCTAAACACTCTGTAGATGAGGAATCAGTACTATATTCTGTTAAAAGGTGATTTATTAAACTTAAAGTATCACAAGACTTATCAATTTTAAGAAAGCTATTTTCAACAAGCATCTTGTCAAATGTTGAAAAACATGAATCATTATAACAGCTTACTCCTATAAACAATAGTATAACATCAGCTACTACAATCAATATTTTCATATATTATTGTTTACTAGTATTATTAACATCTTGTCAGTCTACTTCAGCACCTTCTGAATTTACATTTTCACGTGTTTATCAAATCCTTTAAATGTTTAAATCCCCAGCTGCCCTATGATTGTATCGCGTAGCTTATAATCAATTTAATAAAAGACAGTTATTGAGTTCAAGTCATGTCTGTTTGTAAAAGTATGAATTTTAGTATGTTCAATTCAAAAAGATGGATGAATTATCTTTGTTGATTGTTAAAGCTCGGTTTGTGTAAAAGCAAGGTAATACAGGAATTCCAACATGTTTTAAGACATTATTCACATTACCTCTTTTCTTTTTCGTGAAAGTAATCACCGTATTCTATAAAGTCTTCATAATTTACGTAAGTGATGTTACTATTTGAACTTAAATAGAGAATTGAATAATATAAGTAAAAGGATTCTCCTTCCTTAAAGACCTCGATACAATTAGAACTACTATTATTTAATCTTAATAAACTATCTAATGCCATTTTTTTATTAAACTCTAATTCTCCAAATAATTCTAATTTTTCAATAAAACCCTTATTAAAAGAAACATATGTTCCATTCAATTTAAAAAGATTGAAATCTTTGACTAAGTAACGATAATCTGATAAAACTTTATGGTTTGAGGAAGATAAAATAATTTCTATGTCATTTCCTGATTCAAAGAAACTAATACGAAGTAAATATGGCTTATTGCAAGAAAATTTTTGATTCAAAGAATCTACAAGATGATTATAAATAGAATCTAACCATGTTGAATTATATTCATATATGGATACCATCTGTTTATCTTCATTTTGAGTAAAACTATCTAGCGGAGATAAATAAAAAATTAGAATTGTAATATATAAAAAAAGCTGCTTCATCATTAATTAGTCCATTTTCATCATATTGATCATGAATTCTCAAAATATAAAATATAGGAGTAGCTCTCCGCTGCCGCGCGATTGTATCACGTGACTTTTATAATCAATACGGTCTTACCTAATGCATTTCATAAAAATATGAAATTTAATAGATTTAATTCACAATGAGGTGTATGAATTAACTTCGTTGATCTAGCAAGTTCACTGGTTAGTGAGCTTCAGGCTCTGACCAATAAAAAAGGCCGGCTATCATGAGCCGACCTTCAATTAATTCCACGCTGTAAGTGAGGTTTTACCAAATAACAATCTTTGCGCTATCTGATCTAACAAATGATTCGTGTGAGTTGCAGGCAAATGCCTTTTCAAACTCAACCATGTTACTCAGTGGTCCGTTCACACGGAAACGTGCCGGTGAGTGTGGATCAGTCATTACACGATTGCGGATGTACTCTTTGGTTGAGTTCATTTGCCAAACCTGCGCCCAACCGAGAAATACGCGCTGATCATCAGAGAATCCGTCAATTGGTTTTGGTTCGGGCTGACCTTCAATCGACTTTTTGTAAGCGTGATAAGCGAGTGTAATTCCGCCAAAATCTGCGATGTTCTCTCCTACTGTAAGCTTTCCGTTGATGTTCAAGCCTTCGAGTGGCTCGTAAGAGCTGTACTGCTCAACCACTTTATTCACGAGCGAATCAAAGCGTTGACGATCAGTCTCAGTCCACCAGTCATTGAGATTTCCATCAGCACCGTAGAGGCTTCCTTTATCATCAAAACCGTGTGTGAATTCATGCCCGATCACTCCTCCTATTCCACCGTAGTTGATGGCTGCATCTGCATCAGGATTGAAGAAAGGCGGCTGTAAAATTCCGGCCGGGAAAACGATTTCATTGTTGTACGGATTGTAATATGCGTTGACAACATGAGCTCCCATGTACCATTCGCTCTTATCCACCGGCTTATTGAGTTTGTCGAGGTTCTCGCGTGTTTTGTATTCATTCAGCGTCAACATATTTTGCGCGAATGACTCTCTCGAGATATCGAGATCACTATAATCTTTCCAATTATCAGGGTAACCGATTTTATAAGTAAACGCATCCAGTTTTTCAAGCGCCTTTTCCTTTGTTTCAGGAGTCATCCAACTTAAACCATTAATGCGCTCTCTAAATGCAGCTCGCAAGTCTTCAACCATCCCTTCAACCTGCGCTTTTGAATCTGCAGAGAAATGCTTTTCAACAAAAAGATGCCCCAGTTGCTCATCTAGTCCGCCCATACGGTTCATAACTCTTCTCCAGCGAGGCTTCATTTCTTTTTTACCATTGATCGTGGTACCATAAAAATCAAAACTACGCTGCTCGAGTTCTGATGTCAGATAATTAGCAGATCCGTTCACAACCTTCCAGTGCATCAGCAATTTCCAGTCGGCAAGATCAGTTGCTGTGTACATGCTGTCGAGCGATTTCATGTAACCAGGGTTGTTCACGATAATCGTATCAGTCTCGATTCCAAGCGTATTAAAATACTGCTTCCACCCTATGTTTGGCGTCATTTCCATAAATTCAGAAACAGCCATTTTATTGTAAGTCAATTTCGGATTTCGCTGATCCACACGACTCATTTGATTTTTGGCAATCGATTCCTCAACCGCGTAAATTCGGTTCGCCATTTGTTTTGCTTTTTCACGGTCAGAGCCAGTCATAGCCAACATATCGGCTACGTAGCTTTTGAATTTGGTTCTGATCGATTTTGAAGCCGAGTCATCTTTGATGTAGTAATCTCTATCAGGAAGTGAAAGTCCGCTCTGCGAAGCGTAGAGCACGTTCATGTTCACATTCTTCTTATCCGGACTCACATAAGCCGAAAATGGATTACCAAAACCCAGGAGCTTCATCTCTCCTGCTTTTGTGAAATATTCCTTTTGGTTCTGAATGTTATCAACTGCCTTCAAAAGCGGCTCAATATCTTTGATTCCGCGCTTATCGATTGCAGCAGTATCAATTCCGGTATGAAACAAATCACCCACGAGCTGTTGGTCAGATCCTTTTTTCAAATCAGTTTTATCCGTAAACGTCATGAGGATTTCCTTGAGGCGTTTATTATTGTCCTCAATCAAGATGTTGAAACGTCCCCACCTGCTTTCTGAATCAGGAATAGGATTGTTTTCGATAAATCCGCCTGCTGTATATTGAAAAAAGTCTTCACAGGCATGCACTGAAGTATCCAGTGCCGATGTAGCAAAAGCTTCGTATTCCTTTTCTACAGCTTTTTCTTCTTTTTGCTGATTTGATGCATTGTTACAGGAAGCAAATGTCAAAACACCGGCTCCTGCCAACAGCATAAGTTTTTTGTTCATATTTCTGAAAATTTTGACTCAAATAAAGCTTATTTTATTGAATTGCTCAATCATTTTGTGATGAATGGAGCTTTTTACCCGTAAATACAGCTGAGAATTCTAAATTTGCAGCCCAATTTATAGATAACACAACATGTTTGCATCTTACATATTACGCATCGCGATTACAGCGGTCATCTTAGGATTTTCAGTATATCAGTTCATCGAGGGTGAAATAGGAAACGGAATCTTCTTCGTTCTTTTGAGTGCTCTTGTACTAGCAACCGTTTGGCTCAACGAGTTTATCCTTTTAGCTTTTCTCGCCCTCAGGAAACAGAATTACGCTAAAGCTGAAAAGTGGTTGGGCAAAATCAAAAAGCCTGAAGTGATGATCAAAAGTCAGCAGGCTTATTATTACTACTTGCAGGGCATGATCATGAGCCAAACCGGTAAAATGGGGAAAGCAGATTCAATTCTCAAAAGAGCGTTGTCACTAGGCCTTCGCATGAAACACGATCGCGCGATGGTAAAACTAAACCTGGCCGGTATTGCAGCGAGCAGAAGAAGAAAACGTGAAGCGCTAAACTGGTTGAATCAGGCTAAGAAAGATGACGACAAGAACATGATTGCCGATCAAATTAAGATGCTCAAGCAGCAATTGAACCGTATATAATCTGAGATTTGGAAAAGAAACTATCAATTGTTGTAAAAACTCACCAGGGACTGGAATCAGTTCTGGCTGAGGAAGTAAAAGCCTGTGGCGGTGAGAATATCGAAGTTCTCAACCGTGCTGTGGCCTGTGAAGGAGACCTCGAAACGGTTTACCGCTGTAATTTGGCTTGTAATACGGCTTTGAGAGTTTTGGTTACGATTAGTTCATTTACTATTCAGAACCAAAACGATTTGTACGATGGAGCTTACAAAATTCCGTGGCACCGCTATTTCGATGTTGATAAAACGTTCATCATCGATGGTGTGATCTTTTCAGATTTGATGCGCAACAGCCAGTTCCCTGCTCTCAAGGTGAAAGATGCTATTGCCGATCGGTTCAGAAATGAGTTTGGTAAAAGACCGAGCATCGATAAAGTGAGACCCGATGTTCGCGTTCACTTATTGATTCGCCAGGATAAGGTCGATATTGCGCTAGACAGCAGCGGTGAACCACTCAATCAACGAAACTACCGAACAAGAAGCTTGCGTGCTCCGCTCAACGAAGCATTAGCAGCCGGAATTCTGAAGTTAGCCGGTTATGACGGATCTGTCGATATTTACGATCCGTTTTGCGGAACGGGAACGTTCCTGACTGAAGCGGCACTTATCGCTTCAAACACTGCTCCCAATGTCAATCGCAAAGATTTCTGTTTAAAAAACTGGAAGAACTTTGACCGTGAGTTGTGGTACTCTGTGTTGGAAGATCTTAGAGATAAAGAAAAGGAAATAGAAGCTCGCTTTTACGGCTCTGACCGTGACCAGGAAGCAGTTGACACAACTCGTGAACACTGGATTAAGTTGGGACTTGAACCGGATTTACTGAGGGTTACACGCAATCACTTTGAAGATTGCAGGCCAAAAGGTGAACCAGGTCTTTTTGTGGCAAATCCACCTTACGGAAAGCGAATTGATGAAGATGACGCTGTTGAGTTGCACAAAGCAATTGGCGACTTGTTAAAACAGGAATTCAAAGGATTTAAAGCCGCAGTATTTTCTGGATCGATGAAAGGGCTCAAACACTTTGGATTACGACCATTCAAAAAAGTACCGATGTTCAACGGGTCAATTGAGTGCAAACTCCATCTTTATGAGATGTATGCCGGCTCCAAGAAAAATAAGGCTTAAGTTTTCGTTTTACCGTACCATTTTTTGATTGCTTCAAGCAGACCCTGTGCAAAAAACGGTTTGCTCATGTAATCGTCAAAAGTGTGAATCATAGAGCTTTGTGATTGCGCACTAAAAGTATCGGCAGAAAGAGCTATTATAATGGGGCTTTCATCTTTGAGCTTTTCCCTTATTTTTCGGGTTGCTTCTATTCCATCGATTCCGGGCATCATGATGTCCATGAAAATGAGATCGGGCTGTCGATTGACAGCAATATTGATTGCTTCTTCTCCATCTTTGGCTATAAGTGGTTTATAGCCCATTTTGCGGAGCTGAATATCGAGCATTTCACGGTTGATCTTATTATCGTCAACTATGAGTATATTCAATGGATATGATATTCCCGGATTTGAATCATCTTCAATGCTAGTGAAGTTTTCACTTTCAAGATGTTTGTTTTTTCCTTTTGAAGTGATTTTAAAACTAAAAGTGGTTCCTTCACCTTCTCTACTCTCAACTTTGAGATCGCTTCCCATGAGCTTTACAAGTCCTTTCGTGATTGACAACCCTAAACCAACGCCTCCGTAATTTTTAGAGATAGAAGAATCTGCCTGATGAAAAGACTCAAAAATCCATTTGAGTTTATGTTTTGAAATTCCAATTCCGGTATCTTTTACCTGAAATACAATATCGTACAGATAGCCATTGAGCGTCTTTTCTTTTTTTCCTGGCTTTACTGTCAGTTGAACTTTTCCTTCATGTGTGAACTTAAACGCGTTGTGCAATAGATTCACCAAAACCTGCCTCATTCTGTTTTGATCGATATAAATGAACTGTGGTACATCGTTATCGACAATTAACTCAAACTCAACATTCTCCTTCTTTTCTTTTTTGAGCAACAACTCTATCTCACTTAACAGAGGTTTCAGTTGTACTTCCTCGTAGTGCAGTTTGATTTGTTTAGCCTCAATTTTAGAGAAGTCGAGAATATCATTGAGTAACACTAGCAGGCTGGAGCTGCTGTTTTTCACTACTTTGAGATACTTTTTTTGATCGTTGCTGAGCGGTGTATCAGCTAATAGCTCTGTCATACCGATAACAGATGTCATTGGTGTTCTAATTTCATGGCTTACAGCTGCCACAAAATCTCTTTTAATTTGAAGTGCTTCCTCGGCTTTGGCATTTGCCCTTTTCAGAGCAGAGTTAGATCTGGCTAAAGACCTGTTGGTTTTAGTGAGTTCATCAGCAACTCTTTTTTTCGAGCGCATTTCATAATACAGCGAAACAGCAAAAACGACAGCCACGATGAGCAGAATTGCGGTTATAAGGAAAAACCAAAAGTTGCGCTTTTTGAGTCGCTCATTGAGTCGGTTCACCTTTTCCAGCGATTGAATTTCCTTTTCTTTGATTTGACTATTGTACTGATGCTCTAGTTCTGAAGCTTTTTTGCGAATCTCCAATTCGTTGAGCGAGTCCTGAACCTGAATGAGCTTGCTCAAATAATAATTGGAAGATTGTAAATCGCCCTGTTTCTTTTTCAACAGAGCCATTTCCCTATAGCTTTTAACTAAAAACCTGGAACCTAAATGCTTTTCGGCCTGTTCGATACTCATTTCAAAATAGTGAGAAGCAGAATCTGATTGACCTACCTTTTTGAGCGTCATCGCCTTCAGGTAGTAGAGTTCATCCAAAAGTTTCTCAGAATTCTTTGATATAAAAACATGCTGAGCTTTTGTTAAAACATCTAATGCTTTGCTGTATTCCTTTTCTTGAAGCCATAATTTCCCAAAACTCATATCTATTGATGCCTTTCCTACTGGATCATCGAAGGTTGATCTGGCTTTTTTCGCTTTTGTGAGATAAGAAATTGCATCATCTATTGAGTTGAGCCCCAAATAGCTGAGTCCGAGATTATGATCAATGATGCTCATTTTATAGTCAGATCCATAATTACGACAGGCTCTTTTGGCCAATTGAAGCTGATCGATAGCATCATTGAAGTCTTCAATTTCCATGTAGAGTAAAGCCAGATTGTTATGAGCAACTACTAGCGAGGCCGAGTCCTTGAGCTCGGTTCTAATTCTGATAGAGTGAATGAAATTCGAAAGAGCATCATCTACTTTTCCTTCTAGCTTTTGTACCAAGCCAAGATTGTTGTGGATTTTTGCTAGTAAAAGGCTATCGCCATCATTGCCAAGTGAAAGCAGTGCTCTGTTGTAGTATTCTTCAGAGTTTGAAAAGTTTCCGTGTTGTTTTTCAACTATACCCAAAGCATTGAGACTACGAATGTAGTTGTAGGTATCGCCTTTGAGCTTTGACAGTTCGAGCTCTTTTTTGAGGTAAATAATTGAGCTATCCAACTCTCCCACTCGCTTGAGATGTACTGCTATTTCGTGAAGGGCTTCAATTTGATTCGCAGTATCGCCTTCGAGCTTGCTGAGACGATAATTCTCTAATTTATCATTGAGCTCATTTGAAGTGACCTGACTGAGACCATTCAGAAATTGAAACAGGCCAATTATTGTGATTAAAGCTATGCGAAGCATTTTCATCTTTCAATGGGGGCTGAATGAATGTTACGAAGGTAGCCTATTTATTGTAACCAATAAATTGTCACAATAACTGAAAAATCAAGATGTTTTCAACAATAATGCCGGATCTGACCAATCCATTCAAACAAAATGTGCAAATGATTATTAGGTAACTAAAACGACCTTTAATTTTGCTGCAAATTAATTGAATGAGCGACCATCAAATTAAATGTGAACATTGTGGCTCATGGGTTGATGCCAGTAAAGAAACCTGTGAGATTTGTGGAAAGATTTTGCGCGAAAAAGATAAGAGCGAATCGCTCAAAAGATCTAAAGTACCTGATCCTCTCAAACCACAACTCATCAAAATTCACGATTCAGACAATGCTGTTGTGAAGTTTTTCAAAAAGATTGTCCAGGCTGGTCAGCTCGTTTTTTATGCAATTGTGAGTTTCTTAATTTGGATTACGACATGGGCAGTGGGATGATTTTGAGGCAACACGGCTTAATGCTTGTTCCCTACTCTGTTTTCGCAATGAATCAGTTAGGGTGGTTTGATGGCTTGAACAGCTCTTTGATCAACAGCTACCTCAATGATTTACTGGCGTTGCCAATTATTTTACATCTCGCGCTCATCCCTATGAAATACATTGTATTTAAAGATGAAAATCACGCTTTGGGTATTTTCAATATCATTATTACATTTTTAGCTGTCAGTTTGGTTTTTGAATGGTGGTTACCAAATGAAAGTGACCAATATATAGCAGATTATTTCGATGTACTCTGCTATGCTATTGGTAGCATTTGGTTTTACTTCGCGATTGACAAAAGACAAGCTAAGCCATCAACAAATAGGACATATAGACGTTTAGAGAATATATGACGAAGAAGATCAATGATATCGGTCTGTTTTATTTGCCTCTGGTTGTTTTGCCCGGTGAGTCAACAACCCTTCATGTTTTTGAGGCTCGTTACAAGGCTTTGATCAAAGAATCAATTGATGAAGAAAAGCCGTTTGGAATTCTTTTGCCTCTCAAGATGAACAGGGAATATGGCTCATTAGTAAGGGTGAACAAAATAACCAAGTCTTATCACGATGGAAGATTTGATGTCGAAATCATCGGTGAAGATGTATTCCGTCACGTTCAAAACATTGATAATAACGACTCGTTGTACGATAATGCTGAAATTGAGCCCGTAAAGCGAGAGCGCAGCAAAATCAATGATGATCTTCTCAACGCTTATTTTGAGTATTCTGTGAAGCAACTCAAGCACGATCCCAGCTATTCGTTTAGTAAAAATATGAGTATTTACGAGCTCGCAAACAAGTGTGAACTCACAATGATGGAGAAATACAAGCTTATATCAACTCCTCAGGCAAAACTTCAACAAAACATTTTACTCAACCACCTCAATATTGTCAATGCTTTATTTAAACAGGAAGAAGCTCTCAAACAAAAATTCTACCTCAATTAGGGTTAATAATTTCTGTTCTCCATACTGATCATGATAAATCTAAATCAATTGTATCTTCGCAGGTATGATCGATAAGTTGAAACACTTTTTTCTCCACAAGTTGTGGGAAAAAGATTTGAGTAAAATGAGTGCCTGGCAGGCATTCTTTTTCAAACAGGGTCGCATACTTGTCATTGCAGGTCGCGGTTTTTTTGAAAATCGAATCCAGGAGAAAGCATCAGCACTTACTTTCTACACTCTCCTATCAATAGTACCCGTAATTGCCATGATATTTGGCATTGCAAAAGGGTTTGGGTTTCAGGACAGACTCCATGATATGGTTCTTGAAAATGCTTCCAATAACCGCGAAGTATGGCTAAAAGTAGTCGATTTTGCTGAAAGCATGCTCGAAAACACACAGGGCGGACTCATAGCCGGTATTGGTGTTGTTGTGTTGATTTGGAGTGTCATGCGATTGCTCATCAGTATTGAAGATGCTTTCAACGATGTGTGGGAAGTTTCCAGCGGACGGTCATGGTCTCGTAAGTTTACTGATTACCTCACGATAATGATTCTGTCGCCTGTCCTCATTTTGCTATCGAGCAGTGCCACAGTTTACATCAAGTCACAGTTTGAAACTCTTGCCGAACAATTTGAAATCATCGGTTTTTTTGGTCCGCTCGTTCATTTTCTATTTAAACTATCACCCTACATACTCATTTGGTTAGCATTCGTTCTCCTTTACACCGTAATGCCGAATACTAGAGTCAGCATTAAGTCAGCCCTAATTGCGGCCGTAATTGCGGGTACATGTTTCCAGCTGTTCGAGTGGGCATATATCACATTACAAGTTGGAGTTTCGCGTTACAACGCCATCTACGGTAGTTTTGCAGCCTTGCCCCTCTTTCTCATTTGGCTACAAACGAGTTGGCTTATTGTCATGGTAGGAGCTGAACTGGCCTTCGCCAATGAAAATGTCGATCAATACGAGTACGAAAGTGAAATGGGTGAAGTGAGCATCGAGTTTACGAAAAAGCTCACTATTTTAGTAATGCACAAAGTCATACATCGTTTTATGAATGGCGAAAAACCAGTCACTGAAGAAGAACTCGCCAATGAGCTGGGTATCCCGGTGAGGATGATCAGGCAAATTCTCACAAAACTCAATCGGGCAAACTTCATAGCTGAAACGCCTACAAAAGATGATAAAACACGTGCTTATCTTCCCAAACGCGATATTCACAACCTCAAACTCACCGATCTCAGCACTGCGATTGAAGAACTGGGTGCATCCGGCTTTCCTGTCAAAGACGAAAAAGCTTTTGAAGAGATCGAAAATCATTATGAAACACTCCAGTCAGGCATGGAGCGATCTAATGAAAACGTGCTTATCAAAAACATAAATGCTAATACGTAACAAAATAGATATCAAACTATTACTAACTGTTACCGCAAGTTTTATTTTAAGCTTTTTTTCTTTCGGTCAGAACCTTGAGCGAACTCATTATTTCCAGCAATCATTCAACGGTGGATCGTTGATCGACATCTATCCGGGATCGCCTGAGTCAAATGTTGTGAATGCCATTAATTTGAGCTGGCTGAGCAAAACAAATGACTCCACATCGTACAGGAGTAAATTTGGTAACTCACTACACGGATTCACATTCGGATTTTTTGATTTGGGTAATAAAGAAGTTCTCGGTCATGCATTTACCGGGCAGTACACCATGCTTTTTCCGCAAAAGATCAATCATGTTTTAACCTGGGAGCCGGGATTGAGTATGGGCGGAGCTGTATTTACCAATCCGTACAACTATCTCGAAAACGAAGAAAATATCGTCATGGGATCGCGTGTTGCGTTTTGGGTTTCAGCTTACCTGAGGCTCCACTACTCCTTTTCTGATGAGCTAAATGCGTTTGTCGGAGCTGCTTTCCATCATTCATCGAATGGTCACACGGCTCTCCCAAATGTTGGTGCTAACATACCGAGTTGGCAGTTAGGCGTACGTTATCGGTTTAGTAAAAAGACGGCTGTTGAGGGATCTGACCGTAAACTCGACAATCTTTTTGATAAATGGCAATACGGTTTTCGCCTGGGGCATGGTTTTTACGAACTGGGCGAAACCATTTCACCAACGAACGGACCGCTCTACGCGGTTTATACAACTCAGCTCTACGCTCAGCGGAAAGTTTCTGATATCGGGCGGTTGCGAATTGGTTTGGAAGGACACTACAACCGTGGTCACAGAGCGCTCTATGAAATTGTTGACGATCCTGACACACCCGAGGCAAACTTTGAAAACAGCACGCTGGGAATGGCTTTTTCCGGATACGAAGTTGCTTACGGACACTGGGCCGTTTACTTGCAGGCGGGTTATAATTTTCACAATCCGGGATTGGCTTACTGGCTTGATTTCCTGACAGAAAACGAATTTATGGATCGGTTGAAAAAACGTGTCTCCGGGCGATACGGAGTCCACTATTACTTCAAAAATCCATACGATGCGCCAAACTGGAATCTCTATGCGGGACTGGAAGTGAAAAGCATGGTTGTACAGGCCGATTTCCTTGAGTTGTGTGTGGGCGTAAATTTTGGGAAGAAAGACTAGTTCGTTGTAACTATCAATCTGCCTGAACCACCAAAATAAGTCCTGTTTCCAAACTTAGCGGCATCGTAAAAATCATCTTCTACATCGAGCATTTCAAACTGCCACTCGTCACCACTCCAAAGAGCAACTGAGCCGTTGTGACCAACAGCTAAATCAGTGTAAGCCATTCTCTCAAGGAAAAACCCGTCCCTGAAAAATTTTCGAGCCTTTGCTGATCGATCCCAGGATTGACCGTAATCATCGCTCGAATAAATATCTCCGTTAAAGGTACACATGTAGCCAAAACGGCCAGTTTCATCAAAGATCATGGATGTGTAAAAAGCCGGAGTCGTCTCCCTCCGCTCCCATGTCTCACCATTATCTCCCGATCTCAAAATGATTCCGTTTCCCACGACATACATCCATTTGTCATTCTGGGCGATTCCGCGTAAATCGTTCATGTATTCTGATTGTACGAACTGCACGTCCTCCAGCCCTTTTCGAATCACACCAAACCGCAAATCTCCGCCTCCAACGAAAATATGCAGACTATCAGCCACAACTGCATCTCTCAGCGGTTGTTTGTGTTGCTGGTTGATCCAGTATTTCTCCTCCGTGTAATGTGGGATAACATTTAGGTTTCCGTCAACGATCAATAAATCAGATGTTTCTAGCCCCAGGTAAAATCCATCTCCGTTTCGGGAAATCGAATAAATATCAGGAAAATCACCAACATCAATGATTCGAAATTCGCCCCGTGAAATGTGGTAATTGAGAAAGAACGGTGAGCCGTGATTTCCGCCCACGATCCAGAGGGAATCGCCCTCGAGTAACAAGTCCCGGATCTGACCATCAACAGGCAATTCCAGCACTTCATAATTATCAATTTTTTCAATTTTCTTTGCACAACTCACGGTCAGAGCCAACACAGCAACCCATAAACTCATAGCTGAAAGTCGCTTGAACCGCAAGTTTTTAGCAATTTTGCACATTGAATTTTCCATTTGAATCGATTACATCATGCACAGCAACACTGAAGATACAATTTGTGCTCTCGCGAGCGGATCAGGCCCTGCTGCCATTTCTGTTATTCGCATTTCAGGCCCTAAAGCTATTGAAATTTGCAATACCATTTTCAAGGGCAAGGATCTGAATAAAGTCGATTCGCACACCATTCATTTTGGCACTATTCGCGAAGATGATGTACTCGTGGATGAAGTCCTGGTTTCGGTTTTCAAAGGTCCCAACTCCTACACCGGTGAAGATGTAATCGAATTATCGTGTCACGGATCGCCCTACATCCGTCAAAAAATCATCAATTTGTTGCTCGATCACGGAGCACGATCAGCCAATGCAGGTGAATTCACGCTGAGAGCCTTCATGAACAAGAAAATGGATTTGAGTCAGGCCGAAGCCGTTGCCGATCTCATTTCCAGCGAGAGTGAAGCATCCCACAAACTCGCCATGCAACAGATGAGAGGCGGTTTTTCAAGCGAAATTGGCAAACTCCGCGAAGAACTGATCAATTTCGCCAGCTTGATTGAACTCGAACTCGACTTCAGCGAGGAAGACGTTGAATTTGCTGATCGGTCAGAATTGAAAGACCTCATTTTAAAAGTCCACAAGCTGGCTCAGGGATTGATCGAGTCGTTTAAAGTTGGCAATGTCCTCAAAAACGGAGTTCCAGTTGTCATTGCCGGTAAACCGAATGCTGGTAAGAGTACTCTACTCAATCAAATCCTGAAAGAAGAGCGGGCCATTGTATCATCAGTTGAAGGAACAACCCGCGACACCATTGAAGATGAAGCTGTTTTGAACGGAGTTATTTTCCGCTTCATCGACACAGCCGGAATCCGTGAAACGCAAGATGAAGTGGAAGCGATTGGTGTGAAAAAGACACTCGAACAAATTGAGACAGCAGCTATAGTGGTCTATATGTTTGATGTGAACACCTTCACTCCTTCTACTCTGCGCGATGTCATCAAGGAACTGGAAGAACCGTTATCGCGCAACGGAGCAAAACTGTTGTTGGTTGGAAACAAAATCGATCAGCAAGACGAGGAAACGGTCAGAGCCCAATACAAAGACTTTGACGACATGATCCTGATCTCAGCCAAAGACAATCAGAATGTGGAAAAGCTGTCCAATAAACTCGTGGATCTGATCGAGACACAAGAAGTGAGCAGCAGCGATGTCATGGTCACCAACAGCCGACACTACGAAGCACTCACCAAAGCCGATGCTTCATTGATGAACGCATTGAAAGGATTGGAAACCGGCATCACAGGCGACTTTATCGCGACGGATATCCGCCAGTCGCTCCACTACCTGGGAGAAATCACCGGTCAAATCACAACTGATGACTTGTTGGGGAATATCTTCAGTAATTTTTGTATCGGAAAGTAATTACTTTTCTTTTGTTTGTCATACCCTTGTTATTACTGGGTTTCAACGATAATTCACTTCTTATTTTTGTTGCCCAACCCCTCTTTTTTGCTTATATTTGATGTACAGTTGTTGCCCATCATTGTTGCCTTTGTTTCCGGGCAACAGATTTTAAGGGGGTAGCGAAATCTTGCTACATAGAGCAACAAGCAGCTACTCCAGGCAACAGCCAGCGACATCAAGCAACATGAGCAGTAATATCCGAATAGAGAAAACTTGCCACCACTGCGGTGAGACCTTTGTTGCCAAAACAACAGTTACAAAGTTCTGCTCTGACCGCTGCGCTAAGATGAACTACAAGAAGCGCAAGCGCGAAGAGAAGCTGCAAGGTGCCATTGAACAGGAGCAACACAAAGCACCCGTTACCGGTATCGTTTCCAACAAGGATTTCCTGAGCGTAAAAGATGTTTGTGTGCTATTAGGTGCCAGCCGATGGACCATCTACCGAATGATCGACAACGGCCAGTTGAAGGCCGCTAAAATCGGCAGGCGCACCATCATTTCAAGAGAAGCCATCAACCAATTATTTAAATAAGCAGCTATGAAAGTAACATTAAGACAACGGAAGAAAGGAGACAAAATCAGCCTTTACCTTGACTACTACCACCAAGGCAAACGCTCTTATGAATACTTGCAACTGTACCTGTACCCTGAGCCGGAGAAAGGAAAGCTCACCAAGGAGCAGAAGAAGGAGAATAAAGATACCCTTACCCTGGCGGAGACAATCCGCGCGAAGCGCCATTTAGAGGTTCAGAATGGTGTTTATGGAATGCAGGACAGCTCCAAACTCAAGGGAAGTTTTGTTAAGTACATGGAGCACCTAATGGAGAAACGCAAGGACAGCAAAGGCAATTATGACAATTGGGACAGCTCGTTGAAGCACCTTAAGAAGTTTGCAAAGCATGATGTTACTTTCTCAGAGATCGACAAGCAGTGGCTGGAGGATTTTAAGGACTACCTGAAGCATGAAGCTGAAACACCGGCCAAGAGAAAGCTTTCTCAAAATTCCTGTTACTCCTATTTCAATAAGGTAAGAGCCGCTTTGAAGCAAGCCTTCAAAGATGGAATCATTGCCCGGAATCCTGCGGATCAGGTCTCAGGCTTTAAGCAAGCCGAGCCTCAGCGGGAGTTTCTCACCCTGGAGGAATTGCAAGCGGCCGCAAATACCGAATGTGAAATTCCCATCATTAAAGACGCTTTTATTTTCAGTGCGCTTACCGGCCTCCGCTGGTCTGATATTAATAAGCTGGTTTGGTCTGAGGTGCAACACTCGGAAAAGAACGGCTGGTATATCCGTTTCCGGCAGAAGAAAACCAAGGGAGCCGAAACCCTGCCTATTTCGGAGCAAGCCCGAAATATCCTTGGTGAAAAGCGAGACCCAACAGAGCGCGTGTTCAGAGGCTTACAATACAGTGCCTGGCACAACCTTAAACTGCAACAATGGATGATGAAAGCAGGAATCTCTAAAACCATCACTTTCCATTGCGCCCGCCACACCTACGCTACTTTGCAGCTTTCATTGGGTACTGATATTTACACCGTTTCAAAACTACTTGGCCACCGTGAGTTGAAAACCACTCAGATTTATGCTAAGATTATTGACGAGAAAAAGCAGGAAGCCGCCAACCGAATCAAATTAGACCTATAGATGAAGCTCAAAATATTCAACAGCATTCTGCGGGGCGACCTGCGCCCCTGGAAGAACCAGCGCACAGAGAAATATTACCGACAGGTCATGACCAAACCTTTCTTCCAGCCTCAAAACTCAATGGATGAGTTTTTCGCTGTGCTCAAAAAGATTTTCAGTGAGAACCCCGACCTTTTGAATGATGAAATGCTGACGGTCTATCTCCAGCAGCCTCCCGGCAGACTGGAATTTAACATCACGGAACCGCTCATTGAAATTGAACTCCCGGAGCCATTCGACATCACCTCGCGCTTTTATCACTACTTAATAAAGAACGAAGCCACCCGGACCACCGCCAATCTGTTTAATGCCATTACTCGCGACCTGGATGATACCGACCGCCATTATTTGATCAACTCACTCCGTGCCGGAGTGATTGACAAGCTCCGGGACTTAGCAGAAATAAAATCTGACTTACAGAACGATCAACTTTCCGCATACGTGCTGGACGTTTTGAAATGGTCGCTCATTCGCTTACTCCTTGAAACCGACAAACTCTACCCGCAATACGTTGATCCAATACCGGCCACAGATTCAGAAATCTTTGCCGAATACCTCAGTGAGCCAGTCCCTGAGTCTGACTACATAAATTCAACTGTAAAGTTGGACCAGCTTCGTGAACAACTGCAGGAAGTGCTAAACCATGAGGACAAACCCAAAAAGCCAAAACCTATCCTGACAGCTAACCAGGATTTTAGCTTTGGTTTCACCGGAGACCCCAAGAAGCTTGAGAATGTTATTAAGCTTCTCAACCTGAAGGTTGAACTGCTGAAGGATGACCAGTCCACTCCGGAAGATCTTTTGCATGTACTAACTGCAAAATCACTGACCTCTACAGCACCGGAAATTCACCTGGACTGCGAAACCACCCAATTCAGATACATCATTGACCGCCTGGAGCCTTACTTTACCAATCTGAAACCTTCCACCATCGATAAGGCAGCAATCTTTTACTCCAAGAAAAACACGCGGATCAACAAGCAAAATCTCTACTCCAACAAGATTGCCAACCCCAAAAATCAACCCATCATAGACGACATTCTGAAAGAACTGCAATAAAAAACAGTGAGTTCAGGGAGCTAACTCAGTGAGATGTAAATATCTCACTGTTTACGGGCTCACTATGCGCTCAATTTGCTCTTGATCATTCGCCTGAAACCAGTGCCTTGTTTCGGGCGAGTGAAAGGCACAAAAGAAACCCTTTTGTAAACTTTTAAAATCAAGAGTAAAATGAACACTCAAGATAGTATCATCGAAAGGCTCGACAAGATCGAGCAATTGATTGTAGAGCAGGGAATCCTTCAAAAAGAAGTTCTCTCATTCAACGAAGCAAGCCAATACCTGGGGCTCAGTCAGAGCCACCTTTATAAGCTTACGAGCACCAAGGCTATCCCGCATTTCTGTCCGCAAGGTAAACGCCTCTATTTCAATCGCAAGGAACTGGATGAATGGTTGCAGCGCAACCGCCAGACCTCAGCGGATGACATCGAGAAGCGAGCCGCTGACTATTTGGTAACCAAAGGACGGAGGGGCTAGCCATGGAGAAGATCGAATTAAGCGACAGAGCTTTCAAAGCAATCATGGACCGCCTCAAAAACATTGAGGCGGCCCTTCACACCAAGCAGACCAACCTTGATGATGTCTTTCTCGACAATCAGGAATTTCTGCAACTCATGTACATCAGTAAGCGCACCGCTCAGTCCTGGCGGAATGAAGGTGTAATTGCTTACTCACAGATCGGCAACAAGATCTATTACCGCATGAGCGACATCGTGAAAATGCTGGAAGAACACCGACAACCTTCCAGGTCAGGTATTAACGCAACTTCAAAATCTTGAGACATGGCAACATCAACAATATTCAAGCACTTCACCCAAAAGGTGGAGGATAAATCACTTGTACTAATCACTAAAGACATCAAGGGAGGTGTCTATGAAGAGCAGATTCACGAAATCCGCAAGCTCCTTTACAGTGGCGACCGGGAAAACGCAGATCTTCTCAAAAAGAAGCTGCCTGCATTCACTCCATCGGGAACCTTTGAAGGAGGCCGCGCAGCAGACAAGCTGCTTCGCTATAGCCAGTTCATCATTCTCGACCTCGATAAGCTTTCAGACCAGCAACTCTCAGAAGCTTTTGACAAAGCTTCTTCCGAGCCTTACACTTTCTGCTGCTTTCGCAGCCCAAGTGGACAGGGCTTGAAAATTCTCATTGAAGTGGACAGCGAACAGGAACACCATGCAGAAGCCTTTGAGCAGGTAGCCACCTATTATGAAAATGCTCTCCAGCTAAAGCTGGATCGTTCCGGGAAAGACATCCCGCGCCTTTGCTTCTTTTCTTCTGATCCTGAATGCTACCGCAATCTGAAGCACAAAAAGTTTCATGTTGAACTTCCGGGAGCTGAGGTTGAAGAACCTACGATTCCCCCTCAGCCCACTCCGGTAAACCATCATGAACAACCCGAAGAGGTCAGTACTTCCTTTGAGAATTGCATCCAGTTCACCGAGCAAAAGATGAGCTATGCAGAAGGCAACAGGAACAACTTCGTTTACCTGTTGGCCTCCAACTGCAACCGTGCCGGTATTGAAGAAATGGAAGCACGGGAACTGATCGGAAACCGCTATGACCTAAGCTTTAAGGAAATTGAAGCGGCTGTAAAAAGTGCCTACAACCACCATTCCCACGAGTTTGCAAAGTTTGCAAACGCTTCAAATGGTGTAAACCATGCCCGGCAACAAGAGGAAGAAGATTACCTACTGCAGTCCCCTACCATTCCCGATGAAGTCTATCAGGCTTTGCCTGAAATCCTTCAGGAAGGTGCCTCTGGCTTTTCCGACTCCCGCGAGCGGGATGTCTTTCTGACCGGTGCCCTCTGCATCCTCAGTGGATGCTTACCGAATGTAACAGGCATCTATGCTCAGAGAACAGTTCATCCGAACCTTTTCTCTTTCATTATCGCCCCAGCCGCAAGCGGCAAAGGCTCTTTGCTGTCCGCAAAGAACCTGGGCGACCGCATTCATGAGCACATGAGAACGGCCAGCGAACAGCGCATGAAAGATTATGAGCTGGAACTGGAAGATCACAAAATGGAGCAGAAAAGCCGAAAAAAAGGCGAACCCGCTACCGAACCACCGGAGAAGCCTCAATATGAAGTGCTCTACATTCCCGCCAATACCAGCAACGCCAAAATTCTTTGGCACCTGGAAGAAAATGGCGGGTCTGGCATCATTTGCGAAACGGAGGCTGACACCATGGGCAATATCTTTAAACAGGAATGGGGTTCTTATTCTGATATGCTGCGCAAAGCTTTCCACCATGAGAAAATCTCATGTAGCCGCAAAACCAATAATGAATATGTGGAAGTAAAAGCCCCACAACTTTCAGTTGCGCTATCCGGTACGCCCAGCCAAGTGCCTAACCTTATCAATTCTGCTGAAGATGGCCTTTTTAGCCGCTTTATCTTCTATGCCTTCAAAACGCAGCAGATTTGGCGTGATGTTTCGCCATTTGGTAGCCAGGTAAACCTGACAGAACTGTTTGAAAGGCTTGCTAAACGGGTGCATGATATGCACCAATTCCTGCAAGGCTCTGACACCGAAGTGCAGCTAACTCGCGAGCAATGGGATCAGCTCAACAAGACCTTCGGTCTTTGGCTGAAAGAAGTGGACCGCTTCATCAGTGATGAAGCAACCAGCGTAGTAAAAAGGCTTGGCCTCATTTGCTACCGCATCGCCATGATCTTTACCGCTCTACGAAAATTTGAAAACGGGGAGCTGACCGTAAAGCAGGAATGCCTGGACGATGATTTTCAAGCTGCGTTGCAGCTTTCAAACATCTACCTGAAGCACAGTCTATTGATGTTTCACAACTTGCCCAAGCAGGAAGACGCAGAGCCTTTCCGTGGAGGTGATAACAAACGGAAGCTTTTTGAAATGCTCCCTCCCACTTTCAAACGGGCTGAGGCTGTGGAGTTAGGCAAGCAATTAAACCTCAGTGCAAGGTCAGTAGATTACTTTCTAAAGAAACTGCAGCCTGATTATGTGGAGTGCCCGAAGACGGGCCATTACCAAAAAGTACAATGATGTTTAACCGAACTTCCTGCTGTCAATGAACCGGAGTGCTTCGCTGCGCTCAGGTTCATTTCCTGTTGATAACGTTTGTTCTTCTTTAGTCGATTATTTCTAATGTTTTACTTAGATTTGACAGAATCTGACAAGTCAATCTTACGGTAATGAACTATTTGGGTGCCAGGCTGCGAGAACTCCGTGAATCAAGAGGCTTATTGCTTAGGCAAGTAGCAGCGGCTATGGAAGTGGACACAGCCCTCGTAAGCAAACTGGAAAGAGGTGAGCGCAAGGCCAACCGCGATCAGGTGAACCGCCTTTCCTCTATTTTGAAAGTACCTGAAAAGGAATTACTGCTCCTTTGGCTGGCAGATAAAATTGCAGATGACATTTCCCATGAACCGCTGGCTATGGAGGCCATGCGCTATGTGGAACAACGATTAAAAGAAACATCTAATGATTGAAACAGAAAGTAAGGATCATTTTGACTCCATAGAGAATAAACTTTGGAGAACTGCTGATAAACTCCGTAAGAATATGGATGCTGCGGAGTATAAGCACGTGGTGCTGGGGCTTATCTTCTTAAAATACATTTCAGATGCCTTTAAAGAACTCCATGAGAAGCTTCAAGAAGGAGCTGGCGAGTACGAGGGAGCCGACCCAGAAGATAAAAATGAGTATTTAGCTGAAAAAGTTTTTTATGTGCCTCCCCAAGCCCGTTGGCCATACTTAATGTCAAAAGCCAAACAGCCTTCAATAGGTAAAGAAGTTGATGAAGCTATGGAGGCTATTGAGAAGGACAATAACTCACTCAAAGGTGTTCTTCCCAAAGTATATGCTCGCGAAAACCTTGATAAACAGAGCCTTGGTCAACTAATTGATATAATCGGCACAATTGAATTTATGGCCGATAAAAATACTACTCAAAGCTCTGGAAAAGATTTATTGGGTCAGGTGTATGAATATTTCTTAGGCCAATTTGCTATAGCTGAGGGTAAAAAAGGTGGGCAATTTTACACTCCACAGAGCATTGTGCAACTCTTAGTCGAACTAATTGAACCTTATGAAGGAAGGGTATTTGATCCTTGTTGTGGTTCTGGTGGAATGTTTGTTCAGAGTGAAAAGTTCGTAGCCTCTCATGCGGATCACTACTCCGCATCTGGAAAAAATAACTTAAAAATTGACCCCAAAGATCGTATTTCGATATATGGGCAAGAGAGCAATCAGACGACATGGCGTCTATGTAAGATGAATCTTGCCATCCGAGGAATCGATAGTTCAAATGTCAAATGGAATACCGAAGGATCATTTTTGAATGACGCGCACAAAGATCTCAAAGCAGACTACATTCTTGCTAATCCTCCGTTCAATGATAGTGACTGGAGTGGAGATTTGTTAAGGACAGATGGCAGATGGTTATACGGTGTTCCCTCATCATCTAACGCTAACTACGCCTGGATTCAGCATTTTATTTATCATTTAGCACCTTCTGGATATGCTGCCTTTTTGTTAAGCAATGGAGCACTTTCTTCGAATGCATCAGGAGAAGGCAAGATTCGTGCAAATATGATCGAAAATGATTTAGTCGACTGTATTGTTAAATTACCCACTCAACTTTTCTACAATACTCAAATATCTGTTTCAATCTGGATTATCGCTAAAAACAAAAGCGATTCAAAATATCGCAATAGAGCTGGCGAAGTACTATTCATAGATGCACGATCATTAGGCACTCTAGTAGATAGAACTCAACGCATTCTCACTGAACAGGACATTTCACGAATAACAGATGCCTACCATTCATTCAGAACAAAATCGAAGTCTCCCAAAAATGAATCTGGATTCTGCCGTATAGCCACACTTAATGAAATTAAAAGCCACAATAACGCCTTAGTCCCAGGTCGTTACGTAGGATTCAATAAAATGGAAGTTGAGGACATTTCATGGGATTGGATAAGTCAGGAAATCGGTGAGATTAACAGTCGCTCCGAGCAGATCGTGAAAATCACAGAAAATTCAGTAAATCTCTTTAAAGAACTTTATAATGGCTGAACCATATTTACCAAACAAGCAAAACTGGCCAGTATATGATTTATCGCCATCCACGAAAGGAATTATCGCCTCAGTGGATAGTGGTGGAACCCCTAGCACACGGAATAAGGATTACTGGGAAGGTGATATTCCATGGTTAACGCCAAAGGAGTTGTCTGACAATGCTCAGTTATACGTATCAACAACCGAGAGAAAGATTAGTGAGTTAGGCTTATCAAAATCCGCAGCTAAACTCATGCCTGCTGGCTCAGTTTTGTTAACAAAGAGGGCTCCAGTTGGCTTGGTAGCCGTTAACACGACACCAATGGCAACTAATCAAGGCTTCCTTAACTTTCAAGTAAATAGCAAGATTCGTCCCTTGTATTTGGCTTATTGGCTCAAGGCAAACACAAAATATCTTCATGCAATTGCAAATGGGTCTACCTATGATGAGCTGTATAAAGGTGATCTATTTGAGTTTCAGGTTGCCGTTCCAAGCCTATCTACACAAGATCACATTATCAACATTCTAAAAGCTCTTCAATTCCAGGTTAAGCTAGCAGTTCCATTGGAGATGTTTCACTCATCTCCTGAAGAATTAAACGAACTAAGAGATCAGAACCGGAAACTGGAGCAGTTACTTGATAAGATCACATTGTTACTCCTTTCTGGTGCTATCAACGTAAACCAACCTATCGAACCCCTAAAAGTCTAATCATTTTGCTAACCAAAGAAATTTGTGAAGAAGAAAGCTGTCGACTATTAAAAGGGCATAAAGGAAGCCATAAAAATCATCCCAATGTTTGGGGATTTTTTAAAAAGGTTGACAAAAATAAAATTTCTAAGGCTGGTTTTGCTACTCCTCGTGGTGGAAAGAAAGGAGGTTATCAGAATCATGTCAATCGTAACAACCAGGTTGTAATCCCGTACGAACAACTTTCACATGAAAGCTTGTCGCTTTACAAAGACGGGTATGTTATTCGCCTATACCCCGAACAGTACTTTGAGTCCAAACATACACCTAAGGCTCAATTTACGGACCCAGAAAGTAAGGTTGTAGTTGGCGATAATGCCTATGTCCTTTACAGGACATGGGAAAGTTTTAAATCATTTCCTCCACTTTCATCATGGTCTATTAGGCATTTAGAACATGATGGAAGTAAAGTTCAAAAGCGAGGTAAGCATGTCCAAGATGTAGGTCACTATCTTCTGAGACTATCTACATCGGGAAGTGATAAAAAGAAGGACGAAGGACCTCCACAGGGAATTTTTGCTGCAGAGTATGCTGACAAGGAGACCAATTACTTATGTAAGTGTCTTCTAGCCTATTTCATCATAAATACATACAACAGTCCTTATACTACTAGTCAAGCAGAACATCTTATTGCAATTTTATCAGATGAAAATCTTATAGATACTTCCATATTTGAGAAAAACGGCACAATGCGAAGAGGCTTAACCTGCTGCCCTTTATGTCAAAAAATTCTTAGATATTCAGAGCTTCACGATACAATTTCATTTGAGGAAGCAGATGCACTTTCTAATGCTTCGATGCAGCTAATAGACTCCACTCGTTCTACAGTTGTAAATCTCTTTCACTTGAAACCGCTTCTCCATCACTCACTTACTCACATACCCGTAAACGTAGGCTGGGGCCATGCTGTCTGCAACACATATTTAGGGCAAAGGGAATGCCTTTCGCTATATGAGTTACAGGAAATGGAAATGAAGGTTGCCATACTTCTTGAAGATCGCTATGAGACGTTTGGCTGGATAAGTACTGACAAAAAATTTATCAGGTCACCCAATGGAGCTGTATGGATCCGCATATCCGATGACATGTCAGATTATGAACTGAATTTTCCTGATGGTTAAAGCGCTCTGGTTAACTTGTTTTCTACAACTTACACTTTCTGTTAATTAAAAAATCCTTACTTTTGCAGTGAACATTACTTTTGCCAACAAGAAATTAGAGATGCTCGCCAACAATGACCGTAAGATGCAGAAAGAGCTGGGGCAAGTACGAGCTAAAGTGCTCAGGAGAAGATTAGCCCAGTTAGATGATGCAACTACATTGGAGGACGTTCGTGACTTGCCGGGCAATTATCACGAACTGAGAAATGATCGGAAAGGGCAATGGGCATGTGATCTCGACCAACCTTACCGGTTGATCTTTGAACCACATGAAGACCCCATCCCTACCAATGAAGACGGTCAGTATGTGTGGCTCGAAATTGTTGGAGTTGAAGTAATAGAGATTATCAACTATCACAAAGAGAAGTAAACATGGCACAGCAAAATCAATACTTCCCGCAATCCAGACCCCATCCCGGAGAAACCCTTGAAGAGAAACTGGAAGAAATGGGCATGGGCCCGAAGGAATTTGCCATTCGCGTTGGTAAGCCTGAGAAAACCATTATCGCTGTATTGAAAGGCGAAAGCTCCATTACGCCTGATATGGCTATCCAGTTTGAAAATGTAACCAAGATTCCCGCACACTTCTGGATGGACCATCAAAAAAGCTATGATGAGTACAAAGCACGGGTGAAGCATGAAGAAGCCATTGAAGCGGCAGTGGAATGGGCGAAATCATTCCCCGTGGCTGCAATGGCTCGTTGTGGCTGGATTACTAAGCGAACCACCTGGAAAGACAAAGCTGCAGAACTCTTAGAGTTCTTTGGTTTTGCCAATCATGGAGCATGGGAGCAATACTATTTTAAGCAACAATTGAAAATTGCTTTCCGTATATCCCTGGCCAGCACCAGCCAGCCTTATGCAATTTCAGCATGGCTACGTATGGGCCAACTTCAAGCGGGTCAATTAGAAGTAGCGGAATACAATGAAAAGGTATTTAAAGCGCAGTTGGAAAAGATCAAGACACTGATGGCCAAACACCCGGATGACTTCTTTGATCAGCTTCAATCCTTGTGCGCTGAGGCTGGAGTAAAAGTGGTGCAAACGCCATGTTTGCCTAAAGCCCCTCTCAATGGCTCAACCCGCTGGATTAATGACAACCCTTTAATTCAGCTTACAGGCCGTCACAAGAGAAATGATATATTTTGGTTTACTTTCTTTCACGAAGCCGGGCACATTGTCCTCCACCGCAAAAAGGACATTTTTCTTGAAGATGTGGAATATTCAGATAAGGATATGGAGAAGGAACAGGAAGCTGATGACTTTGCGGCCAAGTGGCTTTTGACCGAAGAGGAAGAGCAAACCATCATTGACGCTGCTCCACTGGATGAAGAGATGATCCATGAGTTTGCGGAGAAATTTAATACACACCCTGCCATTATTGTTGGCAGGTTGCAACATAAAGGATTAGTACGCCACTCTCAGGGAAGACAATTCTTTGAGAAAGTGGAATTTGATTAAATGAACTGAAGGTTTCAGTCATGGACTTCTAAAAACGCCAAAACCGCTCAGGTTTGCTGAACGGTTTTTATTCTTTGCCAACACCTGGTTGGTAAGATAGCTCAAAGATAAGGTTCCATCCTGAAATCTTCACGCTGACAGAAGATTTAAAACAGAGATGGGAAAAATTACCGAATCAGACATAGAGCTTTACGCCCTGGAAGAACTCGAGGATCAGGGCTACGAATACTATCATGGGCCATCCATTGCTGCAGACGGTGAAACACCGCTGCGCAAGGATTACAGTGATGTAGTGCTTTCTTCCAAATTAGAAGAAGCACTGATCAGGATTAACCCCCACCTCCCCCATGATGCTATTGTTGATTCGGTAAAGCAGGTGGAGCGCATTCAGTCTCCAGACCTCCTCAAAAACAACGAAGATTTTCACCGCCTCCTTACCGATGGCGTTCCGGTTACGTACCGCGAAAATGGGGAGGAAAAGAATGACTATTGCTGGTTGATAGACTTCCACAACCCTGAAAACAATACTTTCTCTGCAGTCAATCAATTCACCATAATTGAAAACAACAACACCAAGCGGCCTGACATCATCCTGTTTGTAAATGGCCTGCCCCTGGTGGTCATGGAATTAAAGAGTGCAGCCGATGAAAATGCCACCATAAAGAAGGCATTCAACCAGATTGAAACCTACAAAGCCACCATTCCTTCTCTATTTAACTACAATGCCTTCTGCATAATTTCAGATGGGCACGAGTGCCGCACGGGCACCTTATCCTCTGGCCTTAGTCGGTTTATGTCCTGGAAGTCTGTGGACGGAACCAAAGATGCTTCCAAATTCAAGCCACAGCTTGAAACCACCATAAAAGGGATGCTCACCCGGAGCACGCTCTTAGACCTTGTCAGGAACTTTATTGTTTTTGAAAAAGATCGAAAGGAAGATCCCAAAACAGGGATCATTCAAATTGAAACGATTAAGAAGCTTGCCGCCTACCATCAATACTTTGCGGTAAACAAGGCTCTTACCAGCGCTAAAGCCGCTTCTCAGCCCGAAGGTGATCAGAAAGGTGGAGTAGTATGGCACACGCAAGGTTCGGGGAAATCGCTTTCGATGGTCTTCTTTTCAGGTAAGTTGGTTCAGGAATTGGACAATCCAACCATTGTAGTGATAACAGACCGCAATGATTTGGACGATCAGCTCTTTGACACTTTTGCCGCTTCAAAGCAATTACTCAGGCAGGAACCGGTGCAAGCCTCAGATCGCGAGCATCTGAAATCACTGCTCAAAGTTGCTTCCGGTGGTATCGTCTTTACTACCATTCAGAAATTCCTTCCTGATGATATTCTCGATGATGACGGAAACAAAACAGGACGAAAGAAAGAGGAGTTTGACCAGCTTTCCACCCGCAGGAATATTGTAGTTATAGCTGATGAAGCCCACAGAACTCAATACGGCTTTGAGGCTAAAGTAATTGAAGAAAAAGACAAGGAAACTAAAGAGGTTATAGGCCAGCGCATAGCCTACGGCTTTGCGAAATATATGCGTGATGCCTTACCCCATGCTACTTATGTGGGCTTTACAGGCACTCCTGTAGAAGCAGAAGACCGCAACACTCCCGCAGTTTTCGGCCACTACATTGACATCTATGACATTTCGGATGCAGTAGAAGATGGTGCCACCGTGCGGATATTTTATGAAAGCAGATTGGCCAAGGTCAACCTTGATGAAGAAGGGAAACGAATCATTGAGGAACTTGATCAGGAGCTTGAAAAAGACGACCTCACAGAAAAGCAAAAGACAAAAGGCCGCTGGACGAAGCTGGAGGCCATTGTTGGTCACCCTAGCAGGTTAAAGAACCTTGCCAGCGATATCGTCACGCATTTTGAGAAAAGGCAGGAGGTCTTTGAGGGTAAAGGAATGATCGTCAGCATGAGCCGAAGAATTGCTGCTGCTCTCTATACTGAAATAATAAAATGTCGCCCCAATTGGCATGAAAAAGACCTTACTAAAGGAGCCATAAAAGTAGTAATGACGGCATCCAGTGCTGATGGCCCTGAAATGGAGCAGCACCACACCACTAAAAAGGAACGTCAGGCATTTGCTAACCGAATGAAAGATCCTGATGATCCACTCAAGTTGGTTATTGTTTGCGATATGTGGCTCACAGGTTTTGATGCACCAAGCCTACACACGATGTACGTGGACAAACCCATGCGGGGTCACAACCTCATGCAAGCCATTGCAAGGGTGAACCGGGTATTTAAAGACAAGCCTGGCGGCTTGATAGTGGATTATCTGGGCATTGCTACAGACTTGAAAAAAGCATTGGCATTCTACTCCGATTCAGGAGGAAAAGGTGATCCTACTGAAACACAAGAAAAGGCCGTAGAGATGCTCATGGAAAAGCTGGAGGTGGTGCGGCAAATGTTCGCGGAGCAAAGCCGCTCTCAAAACGAAATAACTGTAGAGGAGCCACAGGCTTACTATGAAAATGCCACCACCTTTAATTATAAGCGCTTTTTCAAAGTTTCACCGAAGGAAAAATTAGGGATTATCCTCCAAGCTGAAGAACACATACTTGGATTGGACAAGGGAAAAGAACGGTTTATTAGGGAGGTTACACTTCTGAGTAAAGCCTTTGCTCTGTCTGTTCCAAATGAAAGGGCACTGGAAGTGAAAGACGATGTGGCTTTCTTTCAGGCAGTAAAAGCTCGTTTGGTGAAGTTTGATGCTCCCACCTCCGGTGGTCGTTCGGATGCTGAAATGGAATCCGCTATAAAGCAAGTGGTAGACCAAGCCCTTAGCTCTGATGGGGTGGTAGACATTTTTGATGCAGCAGGACTTCAGAAGCCCGAAATATCTATTCTCAGTGAAGACTTCTTAATGGAGATCAAGGGAATGAAACACAAGAACCTTGCGCTTGAACTCCTGAAGAAGCTCCTGAATGATGAAATCCGGGTGCGGACAAAGCACAATATGGTCAAGAGCAAGAAGCTTCTTGAAATGCTCGAATCAGCCATTAAGAAGTATCAGAATGGTCTTCTGACTACAGCAGAAATCATTCAGGAATTGATTGACCTGGCCAAGGAGATAAGAGCTGCCGACAAGCGCGGTGAGAAAATGGGCTTAAATGAAGACGAGTTGGCTTTTTATGATGCACTCGAAATTAATGACAGTGCGGTGCAGGTATTAGGGGATGATACATTGAGGATGATTGCACGGGAAATCACAGAGAAGGTCAGGAACAACGCAACAATTGATTGGACGATAAAAGAAAGCGTTCGCGCTAAACTTATGGTATTGGTACGCAGGACGCTCAATAAATACGGCTATCCCCCTGATAAGCAGCCGCAAGCTATTGAAACTGTGCTTAAACAGGCGGAGCTATTGGCCGACCATTTTACGCACAAATAAAAATGATTGCCTATGCCAGACCAGAAACTAAAGCTCAACATATTAAACTTTGAAAACCCCGTTGATGAAATAGAGTGCGGCTTCTATAAGGAGAAAATAGAGAGCTACGCCCCTCTTCATAAAGCCGAATACCCCAAGATACTTTGGGAAGAGCACGAGGATGAGCTAAAGGATATCTCCTACCTCTACACCAACTTTGAAACAACTAAAGATTGTGACTATAAAGCAACGGTACAACTTGCTTCATCGGCCAAGTTTTCGGCTCATTACTACAAACATCAGATCCGCAAGCATTTCCTAACTATTGCAGATGTGGCCCAGTATGATTTCGTTGGAGATGTGGAGGTCTGGTTTAGGGATAGCAAGTTGAGTACTTCCAAATACGACACTTTTCAGATTTTTTCCCTTCGCGTTCAATTCAAAAGGGTTTCCGACAGCCCTGAATTGCTGGTTTCTTATGATGGAACAACCAAAGTCCTCAATAAGAGCCTCAAGGAGCTAAAGAACTTCCCCACCGAAAAGCTCAACAAGGTGGTGTACAACAAAGCAGTTTACAAGTACGAATACCTGTCTCCAGAGATAAAGCAAAATCACGATCAGATTTTCCCCAAGCTCAGCAATGAGTTAAAAACCTTTCTGGAAATTCCTTGGGATAAGCCCAAGTTCGGCACCAAGTACAAAGACTACTTTCAAAAGATCAGAGGCTTTTACAATAAATACCTAAACACAAGCGGCTTCAAGTCCATCATTCCATTCCAGGAAGGATTTATTGACATGCCCCCCAAACGCATCCTTCGCACCAAATATGATTCTAACAACCTCGAATTTGGTAACGAAGAAGTTGGAATTGACCCCAAAGCATTCATTGACAAAGGCCCATACAGCCCACCTCACGGGGGCCATTGTAAGTTCTTCTTCATCTATCCCAAATCCGAAAGGTTGGGCAAGGTCAAGAGTCTATACCAATATCTCACTGAAGGCTACACCTACAATGGCTACACCTTTCCAGCTATGGATGAAGTGCTAAGGCAGAACTTTGAAATGCTTGAGAATAAGAGCGTGGCCTTTGATAGCATCGATACCGTTTTAGATCAGACCCGAGAGTTCTTGAAAGATTTTGAGGCCGTGCCTAACACAAGGTATTTGGCCATTTATGTAAGCCCCATTTCAAAGGACAACCCAGACCCTGAGAAACGATTGGTCTATGCCCGCTTGAAGGAAATGCTGCTCAAGAACGAGCCAGGAATTACTTCACAGGTAATTTATAAAGGCAATATTGGCAAACCGAAATATAACTTTCACCTGACCAATATTTCCTCTGCCCTTCTCGCAAAGCTCGATGGCATTCCCTGGCGCTTGAAGCGTGAGCCGAAAGACGAACTGGTTGTAGGTGTCGGAGCTTTCTACTCATACACTGATAAATGCCGCTATGTTGGGAGTGCCTTCTGCTTCAACAACGAAGGCGATTTTCAGGGCTTCAAATGCTTTTCAGCCAACCAGACCAAGATGTTAGCTGGCTCCATTCGGGAAGCCGTCCTCAAATACATGGTGGAGCATGAAAACACCAAGCGGCTGATCATTCATTTCTACAAGAAGATGAGCGAAAGGGAGCTGGAGCCAATAGTGGAAATGCTTGAGAAGCTGAATGTAAATATCCCTGTTTACGTGATAACCATCAATAAGACGGAGGAAAAAGACCTGGTGGCCTTCAATATGCAACATGAAAGCATGTTGCCCTTGAGCGGTACGATCCTTCCTATCGGAAGAGATCAGTACCTGCTCTTTAACAATACCCGCTACCAGATCAATTCCCGGATAAGCGATTGGCCTTTCCCCATCAAACTTACCTTCTCCGCTTCGGAGAGCAATTTGCTCAATGATGATGAAACGATAAAGGAATTGATCGACCAGGTTTATCAATTTAGCCGTATGTACTGGAAGTCTGTGAAGCAACAGAACCTACCGGTCACCATCAAGTACCCCGAAATGGTAGCCGAGGTATTTCCTTATTTCAAAAGTGATAAGGTGCCTGAGTTCGGGGAGAATAATTTGTGGTTTTTGTAAATGCCTGACCAGCTCAGACCATATCAGAAAAACGGCATTACCCAAATTTTTGAGGCTTGGGACCCGAAGCGCAAGAACCTCATGAACGTTCTATTCCAGATGCCTACCGGCACTGGAAAGACTCATGTGTTTTCTGAAATAGTCAGGAAAGCCCATCTAAAAAAGAAGAAAGTACTTCTTGTAGTCCATAGGAAAGAATTGGTAGAGCAGATTGTTGAAAGGCTCCAGGATAAGTTTGAAGTGGAAGTTGGGGTAATTCTGGCCGGAACAAAGCCTGACCCTGATAAGAACATACAGGTTGCCAGTATTCAAACCCTTTCGAGACGCAAATTTCCTCCTGCGGATATTGTCATTATTGACGAATGCCACCACTCAAAAGCCGCCACCTACAAGAAGCTCTGGGAAATTTACCCTGATGCACGATTTCTTGGAGTGACTGCTAATCCTGTCCGATTAAACGGTGAAGGCTTCGATGATCAGTACCAAATTCTTATTCCTCTGGGCAAACTCAGTTACTTTTTTGAAAAAGGATATTTAGCCAGAATCAAACATCTCGTGGGAGCTATTCCTGATCTCAGTAAAGTGAAAAAGAAGATGAGGGATTACGACCTTCAGATGCTGAGAAACGTAATGTTAGCCAATCACTTAATGGCTGACTTGGTGAAGACTTACAAGAACAAAGCAAACGGAAAAAAGACTATCGTCTTTGCTGTTGATGTCGAACATAGCAAATCCATTGTACAGCGTTACAATGGCGAGGGTATTGCCGCTGCCCATGTGGATGCTAATACACCAAAAGAAGAACGAAAGTCTATTCTCGAGAAATTCAAAAAAGGGGAAATCCTCATCCTTTCCAATGTCGATATCGTGTCTGAAGGGTTTGATGTTCCTGATTGTGAAGCCGTGCAGCTTGCCCGGCCAACAAAATCGTTAGTTCTCTACCTTCAGCAAGTAGGACGGTGTATGCGCCCTGCCCCAGGAAAGGAATTCGGACTTGTTCTGGATAATGCTGGCTTATGGCTTGAACATGGATTAAGCTACGTAGACCGCGAATGGACATTGGAAGGAGTTAAAAAACGGAAAGGCACAGCTGCTTCCAAAGAAATTATAGTAGAGGATGAAGAGGGGATAGTCCGCAAAGTAAAGGCCCCTCATGAAGCCGAAGGCTTAGAATTGATGGAGTTAACAGAAGAATTAGAGCGGCTCCTTATTTTTGAAAGCTTTATCAGCTTTGCCAAGAGCAAGGATCATAAGTTGATCTCAGCCGTTTACAAATACCGGGAATACCTCATTGAAAGAAGGTTGGAATTGTCCGATACAGAGGCTTCCTATTGTCACAAACGCTTAGCCACCTTAGGCAACCCGGTCAAGAAAGGATTTTGGTATCACTTGAGAAAGGATATTCGCGAAGAAATAAAAGCGTCTCTAAAAGTTGAAGAAACCTCATTCTGAGACCTTCGGGCCTCCAGCAGCTACTTTTTGAAATCTCAAGACCTTTCCTTATTTTTGCCGACTGTGAAATGGCTATGCTACATATTGGCAGTTTATTTTCTGGGTCTTTCGTTCATAACCTGCGCGGATGATCTTAGCAATAATTCCTCTACTGAAAATCAGCAGGTTGTGATGAGCAGTGATTCCCATTCCGGGCACGATAACGGGTCATCTTCCAATGACTTATGTAATCCAATATGCTCCTGCCATTGTTGCCATATCCATGTTATCTTCCCCAATGCAATGAGCGAAGCCAATCCACTTGGCAATCCATCGCATTACCCTTTTTATCATCAAAATTTCAAAAGCCTCGACCTCTTCGAGCTTTTTATTCCTCCAAGGGCCTAAACCCGGGCAATTTCAGGATAGTTATGCCTTTTCATCTCCTCAGAGGAGCTGATAGAGCAGCTATTTCAATAATCCTGATTTCATAAGCCTTTTTTGTATCAGGCCGGAAAACGGCATTATCTGTAGCAAGAATTTTTAATTCAAGAAAAGGGCAGTTGAGTAAAAAGAAAAAAGGCAGCGAGAAAGTTACCTGGCAAAAAGTGCTAAAGTGGTTCTTAATTGCCATTGCTTGTATAATCCTGCTCTTAGCCACTATCGAACGGATACATCATTACTTCACTGTCCATTTAAAATAACATCAAAGCATTATGATAGACAAAATCATTTCATTTTCCATAAGGAATAAATTTATTGTGGGCCTGCTCACGTTGGCCCTCATAGGAGTGGGTATCTACTCCATGTCCACGGTTAACCTAGGTTCGGTGCCGGATATCACCAACAACCAGGTACAGGTAATGACCGTATCCGAAAACCTGGCTACCGAAGATATCGAGCAGTTTGTCACTTATCCGGTGGAACTGGCCATGGGAAATCTTCCCGGAGTGGAAGAAATCCGTTCCGTTTCAAGGTTTGGCCTGTCGGTCGTCACCATCGTTTTTGAAGACGATATGGGTACTTATCTGCCCCGCCAACTGGTACAGGAAAAACTGAATGAATTACAGGAGACCATCCCCGAAAAGTTTGGCGACCCAACTATGGGTCCTATTTCTACAGGCTTGGGCCAGATCTATGAATATACCATCCAACCGAAACCGGGTTATGACACTGTCTACAGTCCAATGGAACTGCGAACCATTCAGGATTGGATCGTAAAAAGACAACTCACCTTGCTTAATGGTGTGGTGGAGGTCAACTCATTTGGTGGTTACATCAAACAATACGAAGTGGCTATTAATCCTGAAAAGCTCAACGCCATGGATGTGAGCATTTCAGAGGTTTACGGTGCCCTTGCCCGAAATAACGTAAATACTGGCGGTGCTTACATCGAAAAAAACCGGATGTCCAATTTCATTCGCGGGGAAGGACTGGTGCGCTCTCTGGACGACATACGGAGTATTGTAATCCGAAACGAAAATGGCATTCCCATCACCATTGATGACGTGGCCGAGAAAGTTCATTTTGGTCACCAGGTGCGCTACGGGGCTTTCACCCGTGATGGTAAAGAAGCCGTAGGAGGCATAATAATGATGCTGAGGGGATCCAACCCTAATGCCGTTATCCAAAACGTGAAAGAGCGCATGGAGGAAGTAGAAAAATCGCTTCCCGAAGGGCTCACGATTGATGCTTTTATCGACCGTAGCGCACTTATAGGGAGAACCACTGATACGGTAAAGAACAACCTGATTGAAGGCGCACTGATCGTAATATTTGCACTGGTAATCCTCCTGGGAAGTTTGCGCGGGGGTCTCATTACGGCCACTACCATTCCGCTTTCTCTGCTCTTTGCCTTCATTCTGATGAAGCAGTTTAACGTTTGGGCCAACCTGATGAGCCTGGGCGCTATTGACTTCGGGATCATCATTGACGGGGCAGTGATCATTATTGAAGGAACAGTTTACGAAATTCAGAAACGTATTCGGTCAGGGAAAATCAAGTTCAACCAGAGTGTAATGGATGAGGTGGCTTATGAGTCCGGCAGCACAATGATGGGTTCAGCCTTTTTCGGACAGATTATCATCCTGATTGTATTTGCCCCTATTCTTTTCCTCACAGGTGTGGAAGGTAAAATGTTCCAGCCCATGGCCTATACCTTTGGATTTGCCATGATAGGTGCTATAGTCTTGTGCCTCACTTACGTTCCCATGATGTCTGCCCTTTTCATGAAACCCATCCAAAACAGAAAGAACTGGTTTGGGCGATTTGAACGCTGGCTGGAAAAAATCAGTGATAAAGTCATTGGTGGCATTCATTGGGCCTATCTGCCCTTACTCAAAAGTGCACTCCGGTTTAAAACAATGGTAATTATCGTTGCTGTTGTTCTGCTCGGCATAGCGGGCTATACCTTTTCCCGAATGGGAGGAGAATTTGTACCCCAACTGGATGAAGGTGATATCGCCATGCAGGCATTGATAAGGCCGGGAAGTTCGCTGAGTGAGGCAACAGATGTTTCCTATAAAATTGAGAACCTTTTACTGGAGAATTTTCCTGAAATCAAAACGGTAACAGCCCGCATTGGTGTGGCCGACATTCCTACCGACCCTATGCCAATGGATATTGCCGATATGTACCTCATTCTGGAAAAAGACCGGGATAAGTGGACTACGGCAGAAACGAAGGAAGGGCTTATTGACGAAATCAAGGAACTGCTTGAAGAGCGGTTGACTGGTGTCAACCTTGTGTTCACACAACCTGTGGAACTTCGATTCAATGAACTACTGGAAGGTGTGCGTGAGGACATTGCTGTCAAGCTCTATGGTGAAGACCTGGATGTATTGGCTACCAAAGTTCAGGAAATGGCCGATATTATTGAGACCGTGCCGGGTGCTGGTGATGTAAATCCCGAACGGACTTCGGGTTTGCCTCAAATGACCGTGCGCTATAACCGTAAGAAAATGGCGCAATACGGCTTGGACATTGAAAAGGTGAACGAGTATATCAGTTCTGCTTTTGCAGGTGGAAAGGCAGGGGTGATTTTTGAAGGCGAAAAACGCTTTGATCTGGTCATCCGTTTTGATGAGGCCCACCGCCAGGGTATAGACGACCTGCGCACCCTGTATATCGACCTTGAGAACGGAACACAAATTCCCATCAAAGAAATAGCTGACATAAGCTACCAACCAGGCCCGATGCAGATTAGCCGCGACAATACCTACCGTAGGACTTACGTAGGTGTAAATGTGCGAGGCCGGGATGTGGAGTCGGTAGTGAATGATATACAAGTCAAATTAGATGAACAGCTGAATCTGCCATCTGGCTATTATATTACGTATGGTGGCGAATTTGAGAATTTACAGAGTGCCAAAAAACGGCTCACTATTGTAGTGCCCATTGCACTCTTTTTGATATTCGTGCTGCTCTATTTTGCACTAAAGTCATTTTCGCAATCCATTATGATCTACATGGCCATTCCCCTGGCAGCCATAGGGGGCGTTTTTGCCTTGTGGATGAGAGATATGCCATTTAGTATTTCAGCCGGTGTTGGATTTATCGTGCTGTTTGGTGTAGCTGTATTGAATGGTTTGGTTCTGATCAACCGCTTCAATTCCCTCAAAGAAGAAGGGGTGACCAGCTTAAAGGATCGAATTTTGACCGGTACCAAAGAAAGGATTCGCCCCATCATGCTTACGGCAACCACGGATATATTCGGTTTCCTGCCTATGGCTTTCTCGGCATCTGCCGGAGCGGAAGTGCAGCGGCCATTGGCCACCGTAGTAATTGGCGGTATGCTGTCGGCTACACTTCTTACGCTGGTTGTACTGCCTGTACTCTATACCTTCGTTGAGAAACGCAGGGAAAAGAAAATCGGAAACCAGGGGCATAAAACAGCTCTGAACACCATCGTTCTACTTATTGGTTTAGGTAGTTTTCTCGGGTTTTCCCAATCTGCAAAGGCGCAAGGAATAAACCCGGATACCTTGCAAAGCATTTCCCTTAAAGATGCCCAAAATCGGGCTGTTGAGTATTTCCCTCAGATCAAGGCCAAAAGGCTTCAAATAGAAAGCGAAGCAGCGCTGAAGAAAACAGCCTGGGACTTTGGGAACACCCAAATTTTCACGGGAGCGGAAGAAGCAAGCAGCAATACTGATGGAGTTTATACGCGGATAGGGGTTCAACAACAAAATATTGATGTTTTTGGAATTGCTCCACGACTGCGCTTGCAAAAGGAACGGGTAGCCCTTGCCGAAAGCGCTCTCGACCTGTCATTAACAGAGCTTAAACGAGAAGTGAAGTTGGCCTGGGGCCAGGTTTACACCGCTAAAAACACCTACCAGGTGTACAACCGTTTGGATTCGCTCTTTACCGATATAGAACGAGCGGCAGATGTGAGATTGGAAGTAGAAGAAACTTCTAAACTGGCCTATTTGGCCACTAAAAACCAGGCCAATGAAGTGCGCATCCAAAAGGAACAGGCCTATCGCGATTACCTGGGCGCTTTGCAGCGGCTCAACTTATGGCTGGTCAGCGATACCCTTTATACAGTACCGGATGTGCCCAGTGAGCAATTGACCGGAATCCTTAATTATGACTTGGATTCCCTAAGTACTCACCCTTTGCTTAATGTGTATCAACAGCAAATAAAAGTGGCCGATGCTCGAATAAAGGAAAGAAGATCGGAGTTTTTGCCCAAGTTACAAGGACAGTATGGCTGGCAAGAAGTTGGGGGGCAAACCGGGTTTTACACCTACCAAATAGGCATACAAATCCCCTTGTTTTTTGGGCCCGAGCTGGGCCGTACGCAAGAGGCTAAAATCCAGCGCGAAATTGCCACGGAAAATCTCAGGCAAAATCAGCTACAACTCAATGCCGAGTACCAATCCATGCGGGAAGAATACCTGAAATGGCGTAACTCATGGATTTACTATCGAGACCAGGCATTGCCGCTGGCACGCGAGCAAAGACAAGGTTCGATAACGGCTTACCGAGAAGGCGCAATAGACTATGTAAGTTTTTTGCAAAACATAAGGGACGCTATCCGCATAGAAGTGGATTCATGGAATGCCCTGGGCAATTACCTGGACAGCCGCTATGAACTCGAATACTATTTACAAACAACAAACTAAAACCGGTAACGGATAAAAATAAACGACATGAAAAATCAGATCATAAAATTATTTGCACTGCTATTTATAGCAGGTTTTGTTTCGGCCTGTGGCAACGAAACCGATGGCGATGGGCATAATCACGAGGAAGGTGAGCAGCACGAATCGCACGAAGGCCACGGTGAAGAAGACGGCCATGAGGGGCATGGCGATGAAGAAGGCGGGCACGAAGGCCACGGGGAAGAAGGCATGGGCGAAGTTCATTTGTCCAACTTAAAATTTAAGAGCCTGGGGATGAAAGTGGACACTATGCCCACTCGCCCCATATCGGGCGTGGTAGAAGCCAATGGCCAGTTGGAAGTGCCACCACAACACGAGGCCACCGTTACAGCGATAGTTGGAGGCAATATCACTTCCATCAAAGTGATAGAAGGGGATAAGGTCAGTAAAGGCCAGGTGCTGGCATACCTGTCTCACCCTGATCTAACCGAGATTCAAACCAAGTACATCACGGCCTACAACCGCAGTGAATACCTTGAGCAGGAATACAACCGGCAAAAGAAGCTGTACGAAGAAGAAGTAGGTTCCGGCAAAACCTTTCAGGAGACCAAGTCTGACTATCAATCCATGAAAGGAGAAGTAAAGGGCTACGAAGCCCAACTGCGCCAGTTGAACCTGAAGGTAGAGAAAATCAGGAATGGTGATGTATATGAGCAGGTGCCGGTGGTAAGCCCCATAGATGGCTACATTGAAAAAGTGTTGATCCAGTTAGGTCAGTACATTCAGCCGCAAACGGGAATGTTCAAAATTGTCAATACCCAGCACATCCACGCAGATTTAATGGTATTCGAAAAAGATGTATACAAAGTGAAAGAAGGGCAGAAAGTTTCTTTTACTGTGGAGTCCGTGCCCGGTTCACGCCTTACAGCCGAAATTTATTCGGTAGGGAAACAATTTGAACAAAACCCCAAAGCGGTTCACGTCCACGCAGAAATTGAGCAAAAGAAGGAATTCCTGATACCAGGGATGTACATCAACGGAAAAATCCACACGGAGAATAAAGCTGTAAACGCCCTGCCGGAAAGTGCCATTATCGAGGAAGAAGGTAAACCCTATATCTTCATAGCTGAACAGCACAATGAGGATGGTGAGACGGAGTGGGCATTTAAACCCGTGGAAATACGAACTGGTGTTATTGATGAAGGTTGGGTGGAAATAAACCTGCTGGAACCACTTCCCAAAGGAACTAAAGTAGCCTGGAACAATGCCTACTACCTTATCTCAGAGATGAAGAAAAGTCAGACATCGCATAGTCATTAAAATGAAAAAATCCACTTTCATAATTTCAAAAATGGACTGTCCCTCAGAAGAACAGATGATCCGTATGAAGCTGGAACCTTATAATGAAGTAAAGCAGCTTTCATTTGATATCCCCAATCGCAAACTGGAAGTATATCACACAAACGAAGTGGATAAGATCCATCAGGCCATTAGTGAACTTAAGCTCAGTGACCACTTGGAAAGTACGGAAGATGAAGCTGAGTTGCCGTTGGCTACTGACGACTCCCAACAGCGAAAAATACTTTGGTGGGTGCTGGCTATCAATTTCAGCTTATTTGTAATAGAAATGACTACCGGATGGATTTCCAGTTCTATGGGCTTAATAGCCGATTCTCTGGATATGCTGGCAGATTCCATCGTTTACGGTCTGAGCCTATTTGCTGTAGGTGCTGCCATGTCTCGTAAGAAAAAAGTAGCTAAAATCAGTGGCTATTTTCAGATGGGACTGGCACTATTAGGCTTTTCAGAAGTATTGCGCAGGTTTTTCAGCGAAAGCGGAACGCCCCTGTTTCAGTGGATGATCATCATATCAGTACTGGCACTCATAGGCAATCTGGTTTCGCTTTGGCTGATCAATAAAGCTAAGAGCGATGAAGCTCACATGCAGGCCAGTGCCATATTTACTTCCAACGATATTATTGTGAATGGTGGAGTGATCCTGGCCGGTGTAATGGTTTATTTTCTAAACAGCAAATGGCCGGACCTGTTAATTGGTGGAATCGTGTTCGCCTTTGTGATGCGGGGCGCTATTCGCATTTTAAAACTTTCTAAATAATAAGAGAATTAAGCAAATAATATGAAACTCAACACCATTATGCCTGCCAGGTTACAGCCCTACTTCGAACAGGAGCTTAGAGCATATCGGGCTGCCCTGGAAAAGAACCAATTCAGCATTGCCTGGAGACACCTTGAACGGGCACATATAATAGGCCAGGCTTATCCCTGGGAACACAGCTATGTGCATTGGAAGATGCTTTTCTTTGGTACCAGAATTAAAAGTACCAAAGAGGTGATAGGACAAATACCACGATTACTGGTGGGAGGCGTAAAATCTTTTGTTGGAAAAATTCCTGTAGGCAATACAGGCGGGGCCAATGTACCGTCTCTTAGACCAATGGAAATACCTCAGGATATACAACAAATAATTAGCAGAGTAAAATGATTACAATTATAAAATCAATGTTTCTTTTTGTATTAGCCGGCTTATTCGAAATCGGAGGCGGTTACATGGTTTGGCTCAGCTTAAGGGAAGGTAAGCCTTGGTGGATTGGTATTTTGGGTGGTCTTATATTAATAGGATATGGAGTGGTGGCCACCTTGCAACCGGCAAATTTTGGCCGTGTGTATGCAGCCTATGGCGGCATTTTCATTGTGATGGCTATTATCTGGGGCTGGAAAGTGGATGGAATTATACCCGACAAATATGATCTTATCGGAGGCGCTGTTGCATTGCTGGGTGTGCTGATTATCATGTATGCTCCAAGATCAACGTAGTTCATCCTTGTCTCATTCCGTGTAATGTACAAGAGCGCAATTAAGATTTTGGCGAAAAATGTTTTCTACTACATTTAATCATTTGCTTAAATGACAACAGTAATGTACCTTTGTGATAAAGTGAAGCAGAATGTCAAAAGCAGATCCCATAAATTGCATACGTGCCGAGGCAGACCAGGCGCAAATTGTAAGAGGAAGGTCCGAATTGGAAAATCTCCAGCCTCAGGTAAATCAGTTAGCCTCTGTGCTTGCTTTGGCAGGAAATGAAGTGCGCCTGAAGATGCTTTACCTCCTCTTTTTAGAACGAGAACTTTGTCCCTGCGACTTAGCCGACATCCTACAAATGAGCGTTCCGGCTGTTTCGCAGCACCTGCGGAAAATGCGAGACGGACGGATTATTATTTCAAGAAAAGAAGGCAAGACCATTTTCTATTCACTGGAAAATGAAGCATTAAAAGATTTGAAACCAATGCTGGAAAATCTTCGGGTTCCATCCCTAAAAGAAGCCACATTATGAGTGAAAGTAAATCATCTAAAGGACTTTTAGGAACAGGGATAGTTGCTGCGATAGCAGCGTCACTATGTTGCATAACACCAGTGTTGGCTTTGATCGCAGGCGCCAGTGGTGCAGCTTCCACTTTTTCCTGGCTCGAACCCGCACGTCCCTACTTAATAGGTATTACTATACTTGTTTTGGGCTTTGCCTGGTATCAAAAATTAAAGCCACGTTCTAAAGAAGAAATTGATTGTGCTTGTGAGGATGATGAAAAGCCGTCTTTCTGGCATTCCAAAAAATTCCTGGCCATAGTAACGGTTTTTGCTGGGTTGATGCTGGCCTTTCCGCTCTATGCAAATGTTTTTTACCCCTCGCAAGATCGGCAAGTGATTGTTGTTGATCAGCAAAACGTGCAAACAGCAACCTTTTTCGTAAACGGCATGACCTGCACTGGGTGCGAAGAACACGTCAGCCATGAAGTAAATAAACTTGATGGTATCGTGGACGTGAAAGCTTCTTATGAAAATGAAAATGCCATCGTACAGTTTGATTCCTCTAAAACTTCAGTGGGTGAAATTGAAAAAGCAATCAATAGCACAGGTTATAAAGTGACTGACATAAAAAATCAATAACCCATGCAGCATTTTGATGTATTTATAATTGGCGCTGGCATGGCAGGTATCACAGTCGCCAATAAATGTGCTGCTTCTGGTTTATCCGTAGGCATTACCGATGAATTACCTTACGGAGGCACCTGTGCGCTTAGGGGTTGTGATCCAAAGAAGGTATTGATCAGTGCCACTGAAGCAATAAATATGGCAGAAAATCTCCAGGGAAAAGGAATTACCGGAAAACCGAAAATAAATTGGAGCGACCTCATGCGCTTTAAAAACACCTTTACGGAGCCAATGCCTGCTAAAGTAGAAAATGGCTTCCGTAAAAATGGAGTAAAGACTTTTCATGAAAAGGCTGAGTTTATTGGAAAGAACAAACTTCAATTAGGAAATGAGCAGATAGAGGCTGAAAAGATCCTCATAGCTACCGGTGCTCAACCACGTCCGCTGAGAATACCGGGGGCAAATTATGCATTGACGAGTACAGACTTTCTGAATCTTGATGTATTACCTGACTCCATCTTATTCATAGGAGGCGGTTATATTGCCTTTGAGTTTGCCCACATTGCGGCCCGGGCAGGTGCAGAGGTTACCATTATTCACCGTGGCACTCATCCCCTTGAGAATTTTGACTCAGACATCGTGAAGCATCTACAATCGGCTACAGAAAAATTAGGCGTTAAAATCCATCTGGAAACTGAAGCATTGGAAATTCACAAAGAAAAAAACATGCTAATCGTTAAAGGCCGACAAGAAGAAAAGGAAGTTCATTTTCAGGCCGAAGCTGTTTTTAATTCCTCCGGTCGGGTGCCGGCCATTGCAGATTTAGCCCTAGATAAAGCCGGAGTTTCCCATGGCATTAATGGTGTTGAAGTAAACCGGCACCTGCAAAGTGTTTCGAATTCGCACGTTTATGCCGCTGGCGATACGGCTAACTCTTCTGGCCTGCCTCTGACTCCTGTTGCCGTCATGGAAGGTCATGTGGTAGCTACTAATATCATCAATGGAAATAAAAAATCTGTTGATTATGGTGCTATTCCTTCGGTGGTTTTCACCATTCCTTCCATTGCCAGTGTAGGTTTAACGGAGCAGACTGCTAAGGCAAAGAATATTGAGGTGTCAGTAAATTATGAGGAAGCAAGTTCGTGGTTCAATGCAAAACGCTTGAATGAAGATCAATACGCTTTTAAAACCATAACCGATAAAAATAGTGGCCAGTTGCTGGGAACACATCTAATTGGCCCAGAGGCAGCCGAAACCATTAATCTTTTTGCGATAGCCATTACAGCCGGATTGAAATCAAAGGATTTAAAAAAGATGATTTATGCCTATCCAACCTTCGGTTCAGATCTCTCATACATGCTTTAAGAATTTTGAAAAGAGTGAATATGAAAATTATATCAACGTCAATCATTACTTGTCCAAAATGCGGTTTTCAGAAAGAAGAAACCATGCCTACGGATGCCTGTCAATACTTCTATGAATGCGAGAACTGCTCCAAAGTATTAAAACCCAAAAAAGGTGACTGCTGCGTCTATTGCAGTTATGGTACGGTAAATTGTCCACCGATTCAGCAGGACAAATCTTGTTGCAATTGAAAATACACATTTAATAAAGCAATGTGCCTCCAGCAGGTTCCTTCCAGTCGGTCGTTCCTCCCTTCTTGCAGTCACCAGCTTCCGTCACCGCGCAGCAAGAGTAGCGCCTTCTCTTCATTCCGCTAAAGCTCCATTCCGTTCAGTTGCCACACTTGCTTAACCAGCCGCACAAAACGCAGGAAAAGCGGTGTTCGTCTTCCTCCTTCGGCAAAGTACCATGCCAGGCCGTTTCTACAGCCTTCCACTAAGCGTTAAATTTATAAGGTGTTCCAGGCAATATCACGCCCTACGGGTGCCTTTCAGGCAGCCTGTCATGCTACTTGCAGCTCAGTCGTCATCCTCACGGCAGCCTTCTCTGTCCTGCTGTCCCGCTTCATTACATTTCGTTGCGAGCCCTCACTTCATTCCATTCAGCCGGTCAGCAGTCCACCGGCTGCCCATAATTTTGCTCGCCTGCGGGTCGCTGCGGGCTGCGGGCTGTCATGTTTTTTGTATTCAGGGCGAAGCAATTGATTTTTAAAGGTAGCCCTGAAAAGCAACAAAAAAACACGCCAGCCCTTGTGTAAGTCCTTCCTCAAGCCTCGGCTCTTTTCGGTCTCCGCTAAAGCTACGCCCTCCAATCGCCTCCGTTTTCGTCAGTCCACATATGTCGCCCAGCCGCCTTCGTTCCTCAGGCTTTCTCTGTTCTCCACCCTTGCTCCACTCGCAGGTCGGCTCGCTAAAGCTTGTCTGGCGGTCCGCAATCCGTTCGTTCCTCACTCATTGCAGCCGCCAGCCAGCCGTTTGGCCGCAGGCGCTTTTTCCTGCTCATATTTCTTTGAAAATCCAATTTCCACATTATCTTTGCAGCTAAGATATTTAGAAACAAAGCTATTATACTCATGAAAAACAATTTTACAATCACCTTGGCTGTTGCCATCTTAACTTTTCTTATGAACTCTTGTGATTACTCAAACCCTAAAAAAGATGCTTTAAATGAAATGCCTAAAGAACAACTAGAGCAACACCTGAGAACTAACTCCTATTCTGATTTATCCAATATGGATTTTACAGGCCTTGACCTCACTGGAGTGGATTTCTCAAATACGGATCTATCTAAAACCGATTTTAGTTCTGCTACACTGAATAAGGTAAATCTCCAAAACGCTAATCTGTATAAGGCCGATCTAGATAGTGCTAGCCTTTCAGATGCAAACACTAAAGGTGCGAATCTGTCATATATTGACTTGCGCAGCGTCCCTAATCTTAGAGCTATTCTGCAGCCAGGAATAAACTTCACGGGATCAAGACTGGCCATACGCAATTTTGATGGGTTGGACTTGCGTGAAGTTAAGTTTGATAAATGTGATCTAAGCGGTACATCATTTAAGAACGCAGATCTAACGGGTGCCAGCTTTGTAAAGGCAGATCTTACCAATGTTGATTTTACAGGGGCTAAGTTGAATCAAGTGAATTTTGAAAGAGCAGATTTACGAGGGGCCACCCTGGAAAAATCAACCACTGAAGGTGCAAATTTTTCAAAATCGGACCGGTAATACAGTATCCAAGGGCAGTCTTCATGCATCTAATTGCCGATAAATAGTAGAGTACTAGAAACGACTCTACTTTATTTTAGCGGTTAGACTTAATTTGTTCAATCTGAGTTTTATAAAAGGTGATGGTCCTAATCATAAACTCCTCGACAATGGCTAAATCCGATTCTGAAAAACCCTGATATAAGCTCTCCAATCCTTCTTGCATATGTTTAAAAGCAGGTCCAATTTTTTCTTGGGCCTCTTTTTCGTTCAATACCACGAGGACTTGCCTCCTATCGTTGGGATTCCGCTCTCTCCTAACCAATTGCTTTTTCTCTAGTCTGTCTATGACACCCGTGGTCGCACCCGTTGTTAACCCTGTAAGATTTGCGAGTTTACCTGCAGTCATAGACCCGTGCTGAAAGAACAGGTCTATAAACTTATGATCTGTTCCGCTAAGTCCAGCACTTTCCGCGATGGCCTGATGAAAAAGAATGGATTGAGTAGTCATCTCTCTTCCAAGTACATCCAACCTCTCTCTTACCGAATCTTCTTTTTTTCCTTTTTTGTTTGTCATTTCTTACTAGGTATATATCTTTGCAACTAAGATACTAACTTAAAAAGCAATTATAATTCTAAGACAAATTTAGCCTTTCTTATGGAAAACAACAGCATACCAAGGACTTTCCAGCAGGTGCATGTTTTTACTTTGCATGGTTTTCAACCATTCATGAAAAAATTATTGGAGGAACTGCTCAATTCTCATGAATTAATAAGCGGGTGGTCATTAGACATCGATGACTGGGAGAATGTGCTCTGCGTTAAATCGAATACTCTCAGCTCCATAGAAATTCAAAACATGCTTAAAGCTCAAGACTTACCTATTGCAATAATGAACCATTGATAAAAAAATATGATCGACACTTTACAAAAACAAAATCGAGCCAACTTATGGCTCTTCATCGCGACCGCAGCCTATTTTATTATGAATGGTGCTCAATTTTGGGAGACAGCCATTATGATTCCGGCCTGGACTGCTGCCCCTCCGGAATCATTATTTTTCTTTAAAGGACCATATGGTCTTGATTTCAAAAACTTCTGGATTATTGTTCACTCCTCACATGAAGTATTAATACTTATAGCACTTGTTTTCAACTGGAAATTCAAAAAAACACGTAATCTAATGCTGCTTCTGTTAGTTGCCCATATGGGGGTAAGGGTATGGACACTTCAGTATTTCGCACCAACAATAATTGAGTTTCAAAACATGGAACTACAATCAGTGGTCGACCCGTCACTAGTTGATAAAGCAGCGGAATGGCGAAATCTAAATTATCTCAGGGTGGGCCTTTTCTTCCTAATAAACTTAGGTTTTGCTGGTCTCCTCTGGTCTAATGTAAAACGAAATTCAAATGCGTAAAATAATAACCACCTTACTTGTTCTAAGTATTATAGCTGTCTTCCATGCATGTGAAGATCAATGGTTTATTGAGCCTATTGAGAACAACATATCATTTAAGTATAGACTCTCAGAATACAATATATACCAATTACCCTTGAAGGACCTCGTGCCAGACTCAAGTGCATTTATTTATGAATTGAATACTCCTTTATTCACTGATTATGCATCTAAGCAAAGAATCATTAAGCTACCAAAAGGTCAGAAGTTGGATCTTCTAAACAACTCAAATATTGACTATCCTGAAAGCACTATTATAGCTAAGTCCTTTTATTATGAGTCCTCCCAACTGCCGAATAGTGGGGTTAAGCAAATTATCGAAACAAGATTATTAATCAAAAATAAAGGGAAATGGAATGTAGGAGTTTATAAATGGAATACACAACAAACAGAAGCATACCTAATTGAAGATGGGGCATCAGTATCAATGGAACAACTTCTGCCAAATGGCTCTCGCAAGCAATTTACATACGAAATCCCCTCAAATTCTGAGTGTACTACTTGCCACAACTCTAATAATAGAGTAAGACCTATTGGACCCAAAGTGGCTAACCTTAATATCCCAGATTGGCAAGGGTCTAGCAAATCTCAGTTAGAAACCTGGATAAGCAACGGTTATCTCAGTGGGAGTTCAACTAATAATTTACCCGAGCTACCTCAATGGGATAATAGTAATCACACCTTAGCACAAAGAGCGAGAGCTTATTTGGATGTCAATTGCGCTCATTGTCATAACCCGTCAGGTGTGGCATCAGAATGGTCTTTAGACTTAAGGTACTCAACCCCTCATAATCAAACCGGCATTCAGCCCCTTCGCTATCATATACCGGAAAGAATGGAAAGCAACTGGGACGATGAGGTAATGCCCAAAATTGGAACTACCTTAAAACATAAAGAAGGCACTGAATTAATTAAAGCCTACGTCAATCAATTGTAGATAACCATGAGAACAGAACTAATTTTTGCGGCTGTATTTGCCGCCTTAATCGCTTTTGGTTTATTAAAATCAAAAAACAAATGGAAGAATGATGGTAAATAAAAAAATCCTTATTGTAGGTGGCGGAATAGCAGGCCCGGCTTTAGCCATCTACTGCCATCGCTTAGGTGCAGAGGTCACACTTTTAGAAAGCCGTAATGAAAGTGAATTAGATGAAGGTCTTTTCCTAGGGATTTCACCCAATGGCCTATGTGTACTTTCAGATCTTATTGACTTAAGTAAGCTATACAGGGAGTATTCTCCTGGCGCTATCAACTTCTTCAATGCAAAAGGAAAGAAAATTGCAGAGCTAGACACGGATCATCAAGTTGAAAAGTACGGATGGCAGTCTATTCAGGTAAAAAGATCATCTATTAGTAGACTATTGCACAATGAAATGAGAAAGTTGGACATTACTGTGCTTTATGATACTTCCATCGTGAATTTGAAAGAGACAGATGACCAGGTGCTCCCCATTACTTCAAATGGAAATCTTGAACCAGTGGACCTTGTGTTCGGTGCAGACGGCATTCATTCCGAATGCAGGAGAATTATTTTCCCATTTGCCCACAAGCCCAAATACACTCATCAATTATCAACAGGCTCAATACTATCCATTCCAGGTTGGTGCTTTGAGGCCAAGCCCGTGTCTATGACGTTCGGTACTCGCGCCTTTTTTGGTTACACCACCTCTAGTAATCATCAGGTGTGGTGGTTTAATAATTACTATCGCAAAGCAGAACCGACACGGGAGGAAATAAAAACCACTCTGCAGAAAGAAATAAAAAACAACCTGATAAAACTCCATGAAAAAGATCATCCACCAATCAAGGAACTTATCCGGCAAAGCACAGATATTTTCGCTTATCCCATTTATGATATGCCGGAACTGGAGATGTGGTATACATCTAATGTTTGCCTTGTGGGCGATGCAGCGCACGCGACCTCTCCACATATTGGACAGGGTGCTTCCTTAGCATTGGAAGATGTTGCCATTCTTTATCGTTGTCTTAAAACAGAAAAATCTCCACAAGCTGCTTTTGCCAGATTTCAAGATCATCGCAAACCAAGGGTAAAGAAAATCATCCAACAAGCTCGAAAAGTGGGCAACAGCAAATCAAAGCCCAATCCGGTTGCCGTCTTTTTTAGAGACCTATTTCTCCGGCATTTTATAAAGTTTGAAAAAAAGAAGATGGATTGGGTGTATGCCTATGACGCATTGCAAGTCCGCATTTGTTGAAACAATTTGTCGGTTCTGTACAATTCAAAGATTCCTTTAAACCAGAAATTTGACCAAACGAAAAAATCAAACCCAAAAAATCCATAGCTAATTGAAATACAAAAACATGATCATATTGATAAATCCTTTCAAAGTAAGCTCCTGTTGACCTACTCCAATAAAAATATCATTTCGCTTTTTTTTCGATTGGTACTAGGCTTTGTCTATCTCACAGCAGGTTTTAGTAAGCTTGCTCCTGACTACATTGGTAATGTCATTGGGCCTTCAAGGGTTCCTGATGAGTTATTTTCGGCATGTGTACTTTATCTATTCTACGCAATTGCATTCCTTCAGGTTGTGGCTGGTATATTGGTGCTGTCGCTTCGCTATGCAGGCGCAGGTTTGTTGCTCCTTTTGCCACTAACGTTAGTTATTTTCATTTTTACACTGTTGGCTGGCTTTGGAGCCACCCCTCTAATAAATGTTGTTCTCCTAGGTATCACAACCTTTGAAATTTATAGAGAATATTATGCTTTTTCAAATCAAGAAAGGGTTAACCCATTCCTCTATTACTTATCCGGAAAAATTAAAAATCAGTATTCTAAGAAGCTGACCCAAATAATAATTGGTTTATCAGTCTTAAGCCTGTTTACTGTATTATTTCCATCCATTCATCTGAACATATTGCTTTCCCTTGCACTCGGCCTATTGACATTCATGCTTTTACGTTTGAGCCATCTTGCCACAATAGACAAAGTTCTTGTTGTCTTATTCACCCTATTTGGCCTGTCAGTTCTTAATGGTATCTGGTTAAAAGAAATAGACCCAAGATTCTTCTATAAGGCACTCGTCCTCATCCCAATAGGTACGATTATCGGGCTTTTACGTATGGTTTGGTATCGCTACAAACTTAAAAAACAGGCAGGATGAAAAACTTTGCCTTTTGGAAAAACTGGCTTATAGCCATTAATCTGGTTACCATAAGCATCGGGCTGCTTATCGCCTTTGCGGGAAATAGCTTTCTGTTTCAAATACATAACGAAGGCACCTACCAAACCTTCTTTAACGGCCATGCCCCTTCCGAAAAGATGATGGCTTTCAAAAGTTGGTTATTCGGTATCATCGGGGCCACCATTGTAGGCTTTCACACCCTGATCGTGTATATCGCCAAGTATCCATTTGCACGCAAGGAGAAATGGGCTCGCAACGCTATTGCCCTGGCGATGACAGGTTGGTTCATTTTGGATAGTGCATTGTCTTTTTCATTTGGAGCAGATTACAACGTCTATTTTATCAATATACCTTCATTTACATTGATCATGCTACCGGTTTTGGTTACATGGAAAAAATTCAATTATGGATTGAATGGAAACAAATTCGAAGACATAAAGCCTTAAAGCTGATGAAAAAGGAAAAAGGAACATACTTGGTAAACCATTCCTCTTTGGAGTATTATGAATTTCCGGCTCCCCCATTTTTAAGAGATTATGTTTCCCTTTTTTGGTTCGATAGCTACAGAGCTGGAAGTATGAGCCCAATGATCTATAATTTAATAGCTGATGGTGAACCTGGGATAATTTACCAAGGAATACCTGGCTCAATTAGTATCAATGGTTTTTCCGATCTACCAGCTTTGATGATTTATGGCCAAAAGACTCGCTGGGCAACTACTGTTGCCAATCCTCCTTACAGTAACATCGGAATAGTACTGAAGCCTTATGCACTGAAAACGCTCTTTGGAATTAACGCAGCAGATCTTACCAATTCAGCTTTGCCACTATCAGAATTAGTAGCTTGCAAAGAATTGTGTTTACAGCTTGCTTCCGGCAGTCTTAGCACCCAATTAAATGCATTGGTCCAGTTCCTTTGTAATCTAAAAACCAAACCAACACTAGGATTAAACAGGACTAAAGAAGCTCTTTTACTATATTATCAAGGTCATCAATTGCACGACATTCAGCGCAATCTTAAAGTATCTGAGAGAACTTTAGAACGAAATTTTAAGGAAGAACTGGGGGTCAGCCCGGTGCTCTACAAACGTATTCATCGCTTCAATTATGCATTGAATCTTTTACACCAAAAAAACCTTGTCTCACTTACTAGTATTGGTTACCAAGCAGGGTATGCAGATCAGTCCCATTTTATCCGCGACTTCAAGGCTTTTGCGGGCATAACGCCAAAGGAGTACTTGATTAAATCAAAAGGCAATAGGGGTTATCCTAAACAGTGAATTTTAGATATTAAGAGCGTCTAAATCCATGCGGCAAATTAGTATGTATAATTAATGAAATAATATCATGTTCGACATAAAGGAAATACCATCACCTATAACTTTACATTTTATAACCAAGTATTCATTTCCTGAAGGCATTTCAAAGGCCTGGGCAGAATTGGAACATCATATTCCGGTAAAATCGGGGGTGAAGTTTTATGGAATTTTTGATGGACAACAATACTTTGCTGGTAGTGATTATCCTAGTAGCTTTTCTATTTCAAAAGAATCACTTCATGAGTATGTCATACCTGCAGGAAACTATATAACAGTGCCGATTATAAACTGGCAGGACAAAAAGGAACAAATTGCGGTGACTTTTCAGCGCATAGAGGAAGACCCTCGCTGCGATAAAACTTCTGCTGATATTGAATTTTACAAGTCTCATATAGAGTTAATATGCCTAAAAAGATTGAGATTTTAAACAGATGTTAAACAGTATCCACATGCATCACAATGGCATAAAATGTCGGCTTTATACAATTAGAAAAGCTGATTTAACTATTTCTTTGTCTTTCGAAACTAAAAAGAAAAAACCATGCATTTTTATGGCCTAATAGGTAATCTTTCCGCCAAAAAAGGAAAAGGTGATCAGCTAGTTAAGTTATTAATTGAGGCCTCAAAGATTCTAGAAGGCCATGAAGAGTGTATTCAATATATCATTGCTCAGGAATCCAACAACAAGGATATCATTTGGGTTACCGAAATCTGGACTTCGAAAAAAGCGCACGATGCATCCCTGCAGCTTCCAGCGATAAAATCCATCATCGCAGAAGCAATGCCTATTATTGAAGAAACCAATGGTCTGGGTGCCGAAACCGTACCTATAGGTGGTGTAGCGAAAAATCCTTTTGTAGATAGTAAGGAGTAATTAAGGATGGTGTCAGTAGGTAAAAACATAGTTTTTCTCCATGGCGCTGGTCTTTCTTCCTACATATGGGAAGACTTTTCACAGCAATACTTTCCCGGAAGCACTTGCGCTCCATTTCCTTTTCGTGAATCCAATCAGGCCTTCAAAAGAAAAATCACTTTAGAAGATTATTGTCAGTCTGTGGGTGAGGCAATTCTGCAGCACTCATCGCATCGTAAAGTAGTTCTTGTTTGCCATTCCATTTCAGCAATCGTTGGTCTTCAGCTCATTGACAATATCGGAGAGAAGATTAATGGCATTATTGGTATCGGAGCATCTGTACCATGCCCAGGCAATAACTTCTTTTCCACTCTTCCCATACCACAAAGGATTTTGATGCCGTGGATTACCCGATTGGCAGGCACAAAGCCCCCTGAAAACGTTATACGCAAAAGTCTTTGTGAAGGACTAGTCGAAGCTTCTGCGGATACCATAATCAATGGATATGCGGCTGAATCATATCAATTGTTCGGCTCCAAGGTTCAATACGATCTCGGTGGAATTTACAAAGGCTATGTTAAACTACTTTCTGACAAAGCGTATCCACTAAGCTCCCAGAAAAATTCAATCGCCAATTTCCGTCCTCATTCTATCAAACAACTCAGTTCAGGTCATTTGCCAATGCTATCACACCCTGTTGAATTAGCAGGGCTTTTAGTGTCAATGCTATTGGATTACAAACGCAAAATAAAAGGTATAAACGCTTGATTATGGAAACACATTTTGGGCTCAATTACCATGAAACCGCAGAAACGACAAATGGGCGTTTCTTTTTAGCAACTTCTAATATTCCGTCAGATGATCCGGGCACGCCCTGGCACCTTCACTCCAAAGAAGATGAGTGGGTATTAATCTTTTCAGGTGCTTTAAAAGTATGTGTTTCAGATGAAGAATACCTTTTAAAATCTGGCGATCATTTAAAAATTCCAAAAGCATCTTGGCATAGATGGTCTCCTGTAAAAAATTTCTCTAGTCATGTCATGTTTCTTTTTTCACCAGCGGGTATAGAAGACATGTTTAGAGAGTGGGATCAAATTCATGGAGAAATCGAAGACGTAGGAATGAAATACGGCACGGCTATCCTTAAGTAATTGTATAATTTCAACATCTTATTAAAATGGGTGAAAAAAAGAGAATTGCAGCAGTCATCCTATTTTACAGTATAGCCTGTGCAATTGCTTGGCCTATTTTTCTGAATATGTCATGGTTTCAATCTTGGCTATCACCTCTTGGAATACCAGCCGTTAACCCCTATTTATTTATTATGTGGGGTCCTGGTGTAGCAGCATTGCTTTCCTACACTTTCTTTAGGAAGAAAATCGTCAGGCATGTATCCCTGTTTGGCAAACAGATCCTACGTAGCTTGCTGTTCTTCTTAGGCCCTTGGTTTTTTTTCTTTTTTCTACACCTTGCTTTTCCTTTCTCTGAGCAATACAAACCAGTTAATTTCCTTTTAATTATTCCTATTTCTTTCGTTTTTACAATAGGTGAGGAACTTGGATGGCGCGGTTTTCTTCAAGATACTTTACGGCCTGTGCCTGCCTTGTGGCGCTGGCTTACAATTGGTTTACTATGGGAATTTTGGCACATTAGGTTTCTATGGATTTCAGAAACTATTTCAGAAGGTATGCTGCGTACCCTACCTCTTCTTGCTGGTTCAATAGCCTTATCATTTTTACTCGGTTACTCAACAGAGCGTAGTAAATCTTTATTGGTTCCTGTAACGCTTCATATTTGGGCCAATAACTTAATGCAGTCAACACACTGGGTTACCTTTGTAACAGTTGGTCTTTCATTTATTCTTTGGTTTTATCTTTTGAAAAATTGGCATAAAAAACTAGCTCGTCAGCTAGAGAATTAAATCGATTTTCCCTATTGTCATTTGGTTGTGGTGATCCTCTTTGCAACGATTGCAAAGTTTGCAAGCCTTGCGTCCTTTTATCTGCCTTTTAAGTCTTAAAGCCTTGCATTAAATATTCGTAGAATTGTTTCAAAGAAAAAAACAAAAAGAGGCAAGCAAAAGTAGTCGGGCTTCGCACAACCCCTCGCTTTGGTCTGCTAAGGTCATGCCCTGCGGGTTTTGAATGAAAAATCTCCTCCGCCTTTGGCGGAAGTATTTTTAATCCAAAAACCTTGTCAGTCCAGCCCCGCCCGCCTGATGACATGGCTTCTCTTTTCTTTTTTCGTTTTTCTTTTCTCTAAAAAAAATATTGATGGGGTTGATGCGGTGATGTGCCCCGGCCTCATCTCTGTAGCCACCTTTGAAGCTTCCGCAAACTTTGCAGAAATGCAAAAAAAAGGTCTTTAATGGTTGTTCTCCGTTTGCTCTTTAATGCCAAATAAAGCAAGGTTCGGCAGACGGGCGCAACCTACTCTCAACCAGCACTCTTTACCGCTATTTCACGTCATATTTGTAGTAAGGACAAGGCCGTACCAAGTCCGTGTCAAGTCCGAATATTTTGTTTAACCCCATAAAAATTGAAAAGTCATGGGAAAAATTAATCAAGGAATCTTGGGAGGTGTGTCCGGCCAGGTTGGAAACGTCATCGGTGGAACCTGGAAGGGCATTGACTACTTACGTATCAAGCCCTCAAGTGTAGCAAACCCTAAAACCCCCGATCAGGTCGATCAACGAACCAAGTTCGTGACAGTGTTGCGATTCTTGCAGCCAATTACTGAGTTCCTCCGGACTGGTTTCAAGAAGTATGCGAGTGGTATGACCCAGTTTAACAGCGCGATGTCCTACAACCTGAACAATGCTGTTACCGGGACTTATCCAAACTACTCCATCGACTACCCGAATGCGCTGGTGAGTCGTGGAAACCTTGCCGGAGGTGAAAACGGTGCAGCCGCTTCCACCAATGCCGCTGAGGTAGATGTGTCCTGGGATGACAACTCAGGCTCTGGAGGTGCTCAGGCGACCGATAAGGCACTTATCGTGATCCTGAACCCAACTAAGGGAGAAGCAGTATACACCACCGCAGGAGCTGCCCGATCAGCTACCGCAGAAACCCTTACCGTGCCTTCTAACTTCACCGGTGATGATGTCGAAGTGTTCTTAGGCTTCATCTCTGAAGATGGCACCAAAGTCTCTAACAGCTCTTATTTAGGATCAGTAACTGTTGCTTAATACTGGTTGATGTTGCAGATGTCGGGAACCGCTTCCACTTGGAGGCGGTTCTTTTTTTGCCTTACCTTTAGCCCAGAATTAGGAAAACATTCATTTCTCGAACTCCCTTAATTTTCCTTTCTTTATCCCCTGTTTTCTAAAGCCTTATGATTTCTTGTTGCCCAGTTGTTGCCCTATTTAGGACATACATCCTGAATTGCTTATCTGGCAGTAGGTTCAGAAAACTCGTTACTTTTTGTATCGGGAAGTAACCTAAAACTTAATACCACCCGATAAACTCAAAGTCCCCAATGTGTTTGTAAGGCGGTAATCTTCTGAAAAGTAAACCTCTGAAAAGTTGTTGTAGTTCAAACTGATAAAATGATTCTCTCTATTGTAAACCACTGATAGTCGCGATTTACCTCCCAAAGCAAAACGCCCGTTGGCCTCGTTTTCTTCCTGTTCATAGAACTTAATTCCGGCCGTAGGAATAGCAGTAGCATTCAGTAACCAGTTTTCGAAAAACACGAAACTGTAGCCATAACCAAAGTTGATTGCTAAAGTGCGGTAGTTGACATTGAGCTCATCTCGATTTGGAAAAGATTCTACTCCAGTTTCCTCTACCAGTTTTTGAAAGTCGATATACGTTGCCTGTCCTGAAAACGAAACACCTGCTATAAATGAACCTGCATTTTGAACTTGTTTGTTGATGTAGCTCACCGAATAAGCTGCAGCATTAGAATACTTTTTACCGTTGAAAAAGTAATGCAGGTCCAGACTAAATGATTGATTCCGCAATCCGTCAAATGATTTATCGATATCGATAGATTGCTCCTCTCCTTCTACTTCTTTCCGGTACGTTTCAACAGTAACGCCTCCTTCGTTTATCGAGTAAGAAAATTCTCCAACTAATCTGCTCGTGTTGAGCATCACGTTAAATTGATTATCACTCAAATCATTTTGCGAATCAAAACGGGAAAAATTGATGTTGTAGTTAAATGAAATCAGCTTGTAACCGAGTGAAACTCCCACGCTGTGAAAAGCTTCAGATCGTAGGTTGAGCGCTTCATTATCTCCAAATTCGAGGTCGTAAGCATTATCCCATCTCGAAAGTCTGGTTCCGACCATGTATTTGAACGGAAACTTTTCCACATAATTAGAATCGTAATAATTCAAATTCTCTTCAACCCACAGAACCGATTTCTCATATAAGCTTTGATCATTTAGCTGAGCATAAGTAGCTAAAGGAAAAATAGCCAGGATGAACGAGAATATATTTTTGGTAGATAGGATCACTTCATTAATTGATTTATCTATAAATCAGCACAAAAGTACTTTACTTTCAAAATACTAAACCACTTTGTATCAACACAAGTATTCAAAAACAGTCAATTTTTTGTTTTAGTATTGTCCATATCAAACTCAATCAAATCAACTATGGACAATCATACAGTTTTAGACGATTCATTTACACAAAATGACACCAGCAAACTTCCAAGTGCTAATGCCGGCTTGCGTTTCCTGAATTATTTAATCGATACTATTGTTCTTTATCTCGTATTTTTTGCCGGGACCATTATGTTGCTATCGACCAGGGTTATTAGTGATAGCTTTCTCGACTCAACAATGTTCAGCTTTTCCGGAATAATTGTGTTCTTTTTTTACTACCTCATATTTGAAACAATTTCAAATGGGAGAACTATTGGAAAGTACATCACTAGAACACGGGTAATCAAAGAAAACGGTGAAAAGCCACGATTTAAAGACTATTTCATTCGCTCCGTTTCCAGATTTATTCCGTTTGAACAATTTTCTGCCTTTTCTAAAAATGCTCACATGTGGCACGATGGTTTTGCCAGTACCAGAGTTGTAAAAATTAACGGGTAAGGTAAACGTAATCTTTGATTACTGTTCTCAAGAATTGATTTGGATGATCTGTTTTTTCAACGTTCAGAGCCACAGCAACCCGATTGGCAAGTTCTTCAAGCAAGTCACTGTGTCCCGCATTTCTGTATTTTTTAAATCTGTCCAGCGATTCTTTGATGAGGACGATTTGCTTTTCTTCGAGGTCTACAACTTGCGGAAATTGAGGTTTGTAATTTGATAGCTTACTGAGTGACATCAATCTGTCAATGGAAACTCGCATGCTTCTAACCCTGATGACTGACGTATCGGCTAGCATGTCTCCCACTCTTTGTCCGCGGGGTGTGGCTCCGACCGTAATTGATGCTAACGATCCAAAACTCATGTAGATATCGATCCACCTAAACATCCAGCGCATCAGGTAATCGTATGGTGTAACTGATCTTCCATCAACGCGCATTACTTTGAGTCCCATGATCATTTTGCCCGGTGATCGACCATCATTGAGAAGTTCAAAAGCTAAAGCATAAAAAATGAATACCGGGGCTAAAATGACGATTGACAAAACTGTTCCGCCTAACCAACCGAATAGAAATGAGAGAATTGACAGTATGATTCCCAAAATAATGAAATCGAGCGCAAAGCTGATGATTCGTTCCATCAGATTAGCTACAGGGTACTGTAAAGTGATGCCCTGCGTATTTTCAAATTCCATTATTTTCATATCCTTGTAGTTAACAAAGCTACTCTATGTGACCTAATTTTAAAAATGAAGATTTGAAGGAAACAGAATTCATTGATCAAAATAAGCGCAAATGGCAAGAGTTTGAGGAAGAACTCGACAAAAACATCCGTCAACCTAACCGCATTACAAATCATTACATGGAAACGGTTGAGGACCTTTCCCATGCTCGCACTCATTACCCTAACCGGTTGGTCAGATCCTATTTGAACGGAATCACTCAATTTTTATCTCTCCGCATTCACAAGTCTAAAATCGCAAAGTGGAGAGACATCAAGAAATTCTGGAAAATCGACCTCCCACTCGCGATGTTTGAATCGCGAAAGCAATTCCTGCTCTCATTTGTCATTCTGGTCCTCTCAATGGCTATTGGTGTTCTTTCATCAATCTATAATCCTGAATTTGCCAAATACATATTGGGATCTGACTATGTCGACATGACAATTGAAAACATTGAAAAGGGTGATCCCATGGCTGTTTATAAAGATAAGCAGATGGGAAATATGTTTCTCCGTATCACTTTTAACAACTTGCTCGTTGCTGCTCGCACTTTTATAATGGGTTTATTTTTTGGTGTGGGTACGCTGATGATTCTTCTTTACAACGGAGTTATGCTGGGAGTTTTCCAGTTCTTTTTCTTTGAGCGAGGTCTGTTTTTTGAGTCTTTTCTCACAATTTGGCAGCACGGTGTTATTGAGATTTCATCAATTGTACTCGCTGGAGCTGCCGGACTCGTTTTGGCAAAAGGCGTTCTCTTTCCCGGAACGTACTCACGTCTAGATGCTTTTAGATTAGCCGGTAGAAAAAGCCTTATGCTAATGCTGGGGCTAATGCCACTTCTCGTCTATTCCGGTTTGGTTGAAGCTTTTATCACGCGCCTCACTGATATGCACTGGATAATCAGGCTATCTGCAATTCTGTTGTCTGTCGCTTTTGTACTGGCGTACTTTGTTTGGTATCCGCGCAGAGTAGCAAAAAAGTATAAGATTGAAGATGAACTTAAGACTTACATCCAGCCGATAAAAACATCACACTTCGCATTTGACCGAATTGAAAAGAATTTCACCATTATTTGGGAGGCTATTCGTCAACTTCTAAAGCAACGAAAAAGATGGCTCATCACTGGCGGGTCACTCGTGGTCATTTCATCTGTTGCTAAATATATTTCACTCGAGGAACTCGCTGATATCATGATCATTTCAAATCTCAGCGATCTCACCCAGGTATGGAACTTCTTCGGTACTGGCGACAGTCTCTTTTTCACATTGCTCAATGCTTTGATCATTTCTTTAGCCTGGATAACAGCGGCCTTCAATATTCATGAAAATGGAGTTGACAACGGAAAAACATGGAAGAGAAATACACTTTCTATCATATTTTCAGGTTTAATTATTGGTCTGCTCCTCGCCTTGTGCTTCACTAATGGCTGGATGGTATTAGCGAGCTTCTTTTTTCTACCCATTTTGGGAACGATGACAGCGACTGTTTCAACCTCTGGCAGAATGAGCTTTATAGCAGATGGTTTCAACCACACAATCAACAAAAGCTCGCTTGCCAAGATCTACGGGCTCACAGCTGTTTTTGTGGTTATGTATGGTTTTATCATCGGCCTGGTAAACAACCTCGTTTTAAATCTAACAACTCAGGGACTGGTAACTTTATTTGGAATGGATTTGTACTCCACAACATTCTACATTGCACGAACAGCCTTACTCGTATTTATACTTTTCACCATTTACAGCACATTATTCTCAACACTCGGCTTAGCGTATTTCAGCCTTTTGGAAATATTGTCAGCTAAAAGTCTTGAAGACAAGGTCAATGAGGCTTTCCCGTTACAGTCAGAACCGAACGAAGGAGTCAACATCGTGAAACCATCTAACATCCACAATTCATGAAAAAGCTGCTCCTGCTGTTGATGATATTGCTAGTACCTCCTTTTTATGGGATGTCACAATCTGATTCGCTCAAACTTGATCGTGAAGAATGGGAAGAACAGAGTAAAGACTACTCCTATTCTGAAATGAAAGACGAAGAACCTAAAGAGGAAAAAACACAAACCAATCAGCAAACCAACTGGAACATTGATACAGAGTTTTGGAGAGCCATCCTTTTTGGAGTTATCATCACAGGAATTGTCATTCTTATTCTTGTGATCATCAAGAATTCACCAAAAAGCGATCGTGTGAAAGACGAGCGCATTCAGGCAACATCCATAGAAGATGCCGAGGAAAACCTGCCCGATGTCACACTTGACAATATTTATCAAAAAGCGCTCGATGAAAAAGATTTTCGAAGTGCTTTGCACATCAAATTCCTGATGGTGCTGCAACAGATGGTTGATAACCACTACATCACATGGAAAAAACGCAAAACAAACGAGCAGTATATCAATGAAATTAATGAATGGGAAGTCAGGGATACGTTTGCCAACCTCGTACAGATCTACGATGAAGTGTGGTACGGCCAAAAGGATCTGACCAATGATGTTTTTGAACTCGCGATCAACCGTATCGATAAGTTGAATACTAAAATCAACAGCCATGAAGAGGGATAGTCGCGATACAGGCCTCAAAGTGATCATTACACTGGTTCTACTGGCTGTTGTAGGTGTTTTTGTATTGATAGCTCTCACGAGCAATTTCGAAAACTGGAGATATACATTCAGGAAAAACGGCCAAAACCCTTATGATTTTAAGCTATTCTATGAGCTAGTCAACACATCAAGTCCAACAGAGCCGGGAGGTATTAAAAGACCATTGACAAAATGTGCCGATTCACTGGATAATGTCAATTACTTTTTCCTCGGATCGAGGCATTTTTTAGACTCTGCAAATGCTGAAGCCCTTATCAGTTTTGTGAAACGCGGAAATTCAGCTTTCATTTGCGCGTCAACTCCTTCAAATTCACTTTTTGAAAGGTTAAAAGAATACGGCTATAACCTAAACTACTACTCTAATTTACACAGTGAAACTGTAAGAGTTCGTGCTGAGCCTTATGACTCATCTTACACATTCACTTACCGTTTTGGCGATGAAACTAATTCAAGAAACTGGTCTTACGCTTCAGACTCACTGAGGAAAGAAGGCGATCAACCAGTATTGGGTGTCATCTCAAACAACCTCTACTCTGACACTGAATACATCAACTACTACTCTGTTCGCGTTGGAGATGGAAAAATCTTTTTCCACTACGAACCACTTCTCTTTACCAACTACTTTTTGAAAGAGAAAAAGGGCTTCGAATATGTGTCAGATGTTTTGTCTCAACTACCCAACAAACAAATTGTGTGGGATAATTATCACGATCAATTTCATTATAGAATTGATTCAGAACCCTCGCCATACAACACATCGCCACTCAAATATATTTTAAAACAACCGTCATTAAAATACGCCTGGTACACTTTATTAGCCGGAGTTTTATTATTCCTCATTTTCCGCAGTCGCAGAGAGCAACGGATAATTCCCATTTCTCCAAAAGTTGAAAACACTTCGATAGAACTCGCCCGTTCACTCGGTGTGCTCTACATGCAATCGGGATCACCAAAATACATTGCTGTGGAAATGATGAAACTCTTTGCCGATCACATCCGCAAAAAATACCGATTAACCGGCAATCCTGCCAAAGATGACTTTCAGGAAAAACTCGCCAGGCTGTCTGGATTGGATCTGACAGAAATTCAACAACTTTATACGCTTGAAAGAAAAGTGGTTTACAACCCAAATGCCACCAAAAAAGATTTGAGTAATTTGTATTACGCCCTACAGGACTTTTATAAAAATGCGAAATGATGAACGAAGAAAATCCTAAAAACGAAGAAGAGAAAGACACTAATGGTCAGAACCGTGACCAGCAAATACCCGAGGATCAAAAGCCGGCACATGAAGTTCCTACTCCCAGGCCTGAGACGAATATAGTTCAGGAAAGTGTTGAAAAGATCAAAAAGGAGCTGCACCAGGTCATCATCGGGATGGATAATGCGATTGACGAAACCATGGTTGCTCTCTTCACTAACAGCCATGTCCTTTTTGAAGGTTTCCCGGGAGTAGCCAAGACTCTTTTAGTGAAATTGGTTTCGCAAACACTTTCAGTCGATTTCAAACGGATTCAGTTTACTCCAGATCTCATGCCTTCTGATGTTTTGGGAACAATGGTTTTCGATCAAAAAAGCGGAAATTTCAGTTTTCACAAAGGGCCTATTTTCTCCAATCTGGTTCTGATCGATGAAATCAACCGCGCCCCAGCTAAAACGCAGGCCGCTCTTTTTGAAGTAATGGAAGAACGACAGGTGACGATGGAAGGCGAAACATATCCGCTCGAATATCCTTTTCTCGTAATCGGAACGCAAAACCCGATTGACCAGGAAGGGACGTACCGTTTACCTGAAGGTCAGCTCGATAGATTTGTCTTCAAGATAAAGATCCCCTATCCCAGTATAGATGAGGAACAAGCGATTCTCGATCGATTCAAAAGTGATTTTAACCGCAGAGAAGTTGAGGACAATGTAAAAGCTGTGATGAACACCGAAAACCTCAAAAAGTGCGAGTCTTTTATCGAACAAATCCACATATCTGACGAAATCATCAAGTACCTCACGAGTCTCATTCACGCCACACGCGATCACGAATCCATTTATTTGGGTGGCTCTCCCCGTGCATCTCTCGCTATTCTCAAAACATCAAAAGCCTTTGCAGCTATAGCTGGACGCTCATTCGTAAAACCTGATGACATCCAGCGAGCTTGCATGCCGGTACTCAACCACCGACTCATTTTGAGTGCTTCAGCTGAGATGGAAGGTTATTCGAGTGAAGACATCATCAAATCCATTATTGACGAAATTGAAGTACCACGCTAAATGCGCAATGTTTTCCTGACAAACCGTTTCTTTTACGCGTTGGGTGGTATCGTATTCATCTTCGCTATGGGTTTTGCTTACAGTTGGCTCGTGCCTGTTGGGTTTGGATTACTCCTGGCTCTGACCATTGTTGTCATTCACAACGGAGTCATCTTGAATAAGAGTTTGAGCTCGATTAAAGCACAGCGTGAACTACCCAAACACTTTTCGATGTTTGATGAAAATGAGGTGTTCATTACAATTGATAATGAGAGTTCTCACAACATTGACATCAGGCTGATCGATGAAATTCCGGTACAATTTCAAAAGCGCGATTTTCAGATCCGGTTTCCCCTTCCCGCTAATGACGAATACAAATTCACCTATGATTTAAAACCTCTTGAACGCGGAGCTTACAAATTTGAAAAACTCCATTTGTTTATTACCAGCCACGCACGGATGATAGAACTGCGCAAATCTTTAGATCTTGAGCAAATCGTAAAAGTATATCCTTCATTCATCCAAATGCAGATGTACGATTTGATGGTCTTCTCTGCCGACAAAACACATCCCGGAATCAAGAAAATAAGACGGATTGGGCACGGCTATGAGTTCAGTGATATCAGGCAATATGTACCAGGTGACGACCCCCGAACAGTAAACTGGAAAGCTACCAGCAGAAGTGGCCAGCTTATGGTCAACAATTACCAAGATGAAAAATCACAACAGATTTATGCTATTATCAACACCAGCCGGGTTATGCGCATGCCATTTGAAGGTTTGAGCCTGATGGATTATGCGATTAACGCCACATTGAGCACGTTGAATATCGTATTACGCAATCAGGACCATGCAGGATTGATAAGCTTTTCAAAAGATGTGGAGTCTTTCATTCCGGCTCGCAGTAGAAATCAACAGTTACAGCTCATCATGGACTCACTTTACGATCAGTGGGAAAGTCAGTCTGAAGGAAACTACCCTGAGCTCTATCGCACAATACAGCAAAAAGTTAAAGGACGTTCGTTGCTACTGTTGTTCACCAATTTCATGAACCTGAATGCACTTGAACGCGCACTACCTCACTTAAAACGCCTCAACCGCAGACACCTCCTCGTGGTTATTTTCTTCGAAAACACTGAACTGGAAGCGTTTAAAAATGAGGAAGTAAGCACAACACTCGACATCGCATCTAAAACAATGGCCGAAAAGCTGAGCCACGAACTCGTACAGGCTACTTACGAACTGAGAAATGCTGGTATTCAAACCATCCGCACTAAACCGGAGGATCTCTCGACAAACACCATCAACAAATATTTGGAGCTTAAATCGAGGGGGATGATTTAGCATCAAATACGTTACTCCCAATTTTTCCTTAAATTTGTGAGTCGAAAATGAAAAAACTCATTTCCATATCACTATCGATCATCGTGTTGATCGGGAATTTGTGGCTCACACAGGGCATTCACTTTTGCGGTGGCGAAATCGCTGACGTAAATATTGCTGCCGGGCAATCTGAGCTGGACTGTGGTATGGAACGCAAAGCTGAACAGTCGTGTCACCACCATCATCATGACGATGGATCTGACCAGATGAAAAAGAAATCGTGTTGCGAAGATGTTTACCACAGTTTCGTACTCGATACTGATTATCAAATTTCTGATATTCAAAACCTTCCGCTCGTAAAATTTGCGGTTGCATTTATCTCTACTTATATCCCTGACCTCGTTCAGCCTCAATCGCTTTCTAATCTCGCAAATTACGAGGCTCCTCCCCCTGAATCATCCTCATTTCAGGCTCTTTTCCAGATTTTCAGACTGTAGAATTTGGTGCATCACTTTGCTGAAGCGCACAGCGCATTCATCCTAATCGTGTTGTATCAAATTTTTCATCATGCTCAACAGAATAGTTCGTTATTTTTTACAGAATAAACTCGTGACCTCTATCCTACTCCTCGCCTTTATTGGATGGGGAATCGTCACGTCTCCCTTCAACTGGGAAACAGGGTTTTTACCGTCAGATCCGGTGGCTGTAGATGCCATCCCTGATATAGGCGAAAACCAACAAATTGTCTTTACCGAGTGGGCCGGGCAGTCTCCACGAGATGTAGAGGATCAAATTACGTATCCGCTCACCTCTTATTTACTGGGAATCCCGGGAGTTAAATCCGTGCGCAGTTCATCGATGTTCGGATTTTCGAGTATCTACCTGATTTTTGAAGAAGACATAGAATTTTACTGGTCACGCTCACGAATACTTGAAAAGCTGAATTCCATTCCGCCCAATCTGTTACCGGAAAACGCTTCACCTTCTCTGGGTCCGGATGCTACAGCACTGGGACAAGTTTACTGGTATACCATTGAAGGGCGTGATGAACAGGGCAACCCAACAGGAGGCTGGGATTTACACGAGCTGAGAACCATACAGGATTACTACGTAAAATACGGTCTCAATGCAACTTCAGGAGTTTCTGAAGTGGCTTCAATTGGCGGGCATGTTAAGGAATATCAGATTGATGTCGATCCCGCGGCACTCAAAGCCTATGACATTTCACTGAGCGAGGTTGTCAATGCTGTTCGCAAATCAAATCGCGATGCAGGAGCCAAAACACTTGAGATCAACAAAGCAGAATACCTCGTACGCGGACTGGGCTACATAGAACGCGTTGAAGATATCGAACAATCGGTTCTGAAAGTGAACAACCACAAACCGATTAAAATCAAAGATGTAGCACGTGTTAAAACAGGTCCTGCTCAACGAAGAGGCTTACTCGACAAAGAAGGTGCTGAAGCTGTTGGTGGAGTTGTAATTGCCCGTCACGGAGCCAACCCGATGAAAGTGATCGAAAACGTTAAAGCGAAAATCGCTGAAATATCGGCCGGCTTACCTTCAAAGAAGCTCGATAACGGGACTGTGAGTAAACTGGAAATCGTGCCGTTTTACGATCGCTCCGGACTCATCCAGGAAACGCTGGGAACACTAGAAGAAGCGCTCACGCTCGAGATCCTGATTACTATTATCGTGGTCATCGTTATGGTTTTCAATCTGCGTGCCTCGCTTCTCATTTCAAGTCTCTTGCCCATTGCTGTTCTCATGGTTTTCATCGCCATGCGCTATTTCGGGATCACTGCCAACATCGTAGCGCTTTCGGGAATTGCTATCGCTATCGGAACAATGGTTGATTTGGGTGTCATACTCTCAGAAAATGTGCTCAAGAAAATTGATGAAGTACGAGATAACGGTCAGAGCCGTAAGCCCGCTTTCCGTCAACTGGCAGACTCAGTTTACAATGGCGCTGCCGAGGTGAGCACGGCAATCGTAACGGCTGTCATGACAACCATCGTGAGTTTCATCCCTGTTTTTGCACTGCAGGGAGCTGAAGGAAAACTCTTCACACCGCTTGCCTTCACCAAAACATTTGCGCTTGTTGCTGCACTCATCGTTTCATTGCTAATCCTTCCGGCACTGGCGCATTGGTTTTTCGGAATTAAAATCAGGCGTAAGCTGTGGCGCTCGGTTCTGAACAGTTTGCTATTGATCACAGGAGTTTTAGCACTGTTTTACAATAACTGGTGGGCCGGACTTACGCTGTTTGGTTTCGGATTAACCGGACTCATGCGCAATACCGATTGGATTAAAAATAAGGTTGATAACACAATCGAAAATACGAGCGGGTTTTGGCAAAAACTGTGGCAAATTTACCGCTGGAAACTGCAGTACAGTGCACTGCTCATAACAGTTGTTTCAGCCTCCTGGTTATTAGCGATCAACTGGTTGCCGCTGGGAGCGCAAAACTCAAACTGGGCAAACTTCTTCTTCGTCATCATTCTGATTGGAATTATCCTCTCATGTTTCAAACTGCTCGAATACTATTATGAGCAAATTCTGAACAGAATTCTCAATCGCGCTAAAACATTTTTAGTGATTCCGGCTGTGCTCATGCTGTTTGGTGTCGTGATATGGCTTGGATTTTCAACCGTTTTCGGATTTGTTGCTAAAGGATTTGATCAAATGGATGTCAACATTCGCAAAACCAGCGCATGGTCTGCAATGAATCATACTTTCCCGGGAATCGGCAAAGAGTTCATGCCCGCACTTGACGAGGGAAGCTTTTTGCTCATGCCTACTTCCATGCCACACTCCGGAATGGAATACAACAAGGAAATTGTGCAACTTCTCGATACTCGGGTTTATGCTATCCCAGAAATCAAATCAGCCGTTGGGAAAATGGGACGAGCAGAAACAGCTCTCGACCCCGCTCCTATCTCGATGTTTGAAAACATCATCCGCTACAAACCAGAGTATATCCTCGATGAAGATGGTCGAAAAGTTCGTTTTGCAGTCAATGAAAACAATCATTTTATTCTGAGCGATAGCAATAACTTTTTCAATTACTCAAACCAGGAGTTCACAAATAAAAACGGTGAAGCTCTCGATCAGAACCGACAAGACTCACTTTTCTCAGCTATCGGGAAAGATTTTAGCACAGCATTGATTCAGGATGCTGACGGACGCTACTTCCGCAATTGGCGACCTAAAATTCAATCGACTGATGATATTTGGGATGAAATTGTGAGAGCGACAAAGCTACCTGGAGTTACAAGTGCTCCAAAGCTCCAGCCTATTGAAACACGACTAGTCATGCTGCAAACCGGCATGAGAGCACCAATGGGAATCAAAGTTTTTGGTCCGGATCTGAAAACGATTGAAGAATTCGGCTCTGAGCTGGAAAAGGTTCTCAAAGAAGCTCCTGGTGTGAAAGATGAAGCGGTCTTTGCTGAGCGAATTGTAGGCAAGCCCTACCTCAATTTGGATCTGAAGAGAGAAAAAATGGCTCGTTACGGATTGACAGTAGACGATGTTCAGAACACCATCCAAACTGCAATTGGCGGCATGAAAGTTACATCCACCGTTGAAGGCCGCGAGCGATTTGATGTGAGAATCCGTTATCCCCGGGAGTTGCGAAATACCCCTGAAATGATTGACAACATCTACATCGAATCAGCAAGCGGAGCGCAAATTCCACTTTCAAATGTGGTCGAAATTCAATATGAACGCGGACCCCAGGCCATTAAAAGTGAAAACACTTTCAAGGTTGGCTACGTGCTGTTCGACAAAACTGATGAAACAGCCGAGGTTGAAGCAGTTCAGAATGCTCAACGATTGATCGATGAAAAGCTGGAAAGTGGTGAACTAACCATTCCGAGCGGAATTAGCTACGAGTTCTCCGGTGACTATGAAAACCAGGTAAGAGCTGAGAAACGACTCTCCGTTATCATCCCGATTGTTCTCGTGGTAGTATTCCTCATCCTCTACTTTCAATTCAATTCTGCCAGCACATCCTTTATGGTTTTCACCGGAATTGCTATGGCTTTCAGCGGTGGTTTCATGTTGATCTGGCTTTACGGTCAGGAGTGGTTCATGAACTTCAGTATTCTCGAAATGAACTTCCGCGACATTTTCCAGATCAAAACCATCAACCTCAGTGTTGCCGTTTGGGTTGGTTTCATTGCACTTTTCGGTATTGCAACTGATGATGGAGTACTGATGGGAACCTATCTTGATCAGAGTTTCAGGAAAAGAAGTCCTGAGAGTTTAGGTGAGGTCAAAAAAGCGGTGGTTGAAGCCGGCAAAAAACGTATCAGGCCAGCAGTCATGACTTCGGCTACTACGCTGATAGCACTACTCCCGATCCTTTCCTCAACCGGAAAGGGATCAGATATAATGGTTCCAATGGCGATTCCGGCATTTGGCGGAATGATCGTAGCTGCTGTTAGCTATTTCGTGGTACCGGTACTGTATTATTTGAAGAAGAAAAAGGAATTTAAAAGCATGAACTCATGAAACAAGTTTTAAAAATATATTGGATCATTGGATTTGTATTGGTAGGACAATTGGTTAATTCACAGTCATTAGACTCTCTCTACAAAGATGCTCTCCAAACAAATCCGAGCGTTCAGGCTCAATACCAAAAGTTTGAAGCACTGATGCAAAAATCAGCTGCTGTGAGCGGAATGCCGAGTCCGCAGTTGTCATTTGGTTATTTTATCAATCCAATTGAAACGCGTGTAGGTCCACAAAGAGCACAGATTGGATTATCGCAACGTTTTCCGTGGTTCGGAACTTTGAGAGCCAAAGAAAGTGCTGTTGCCTACCAGGCAGAAGCGCAGTTTCAAAAGTTTGAGGCAGCAAAACTCAAACTCTATGCTGATCTCGCCAGGGCTTACTACCCTCTGGTTGAGTGGAGTGAAAAACTCGAAATACTCGAATCTGAGAAGGCTTTACTAAAAGAGCTGAGACAGCAAGCTATCTTCCAACAAGAATCAGGTAATGCCAGCAGTGTGGATGTGATTCGGGCAGATTTACTGATTGACGATATCAATACTGAAATTGAAATCCTAAAAGCTGAACGTTCAGCTCTTCAGTCTCAGTTAAATGAGTTACTGAACAAAAAGGAAGCGTTCAAAATAGAACCTACAGACAGCCTCAAAAGAGCATTTTCGCTTTCCGGCTCTGACCGTGAATCAATGAAAAATCATCCTGCAGTAAAACGTTATGAACAGGAACAAAAAGCCTTTGCTGAACAGGAAAATGCAGCATTAAAGGCTGGATTACCGCAAATTGGTGTGGGAATCAATTATTTTGTGGTTACGGAACGTTCTGATGCTCAGTTGCCAAAAAACGGACAGGATGCATTATTACCACAGCTCTCTATTTCCCTGCCGATTTACCGAAAGCAGTATAGAGCTGCCCGGGAAGAAGCAATTCATCTTCAAAAAGCAGCCGAGTTTCAAGCTCAGGATGAAGTCAACCAACTCCAAAGCGAACTGGATAATGTACTGTTTGCTATCGACCGGGAAATGAAGCTTATTGCCCTCTACAAAACAAAGATCGGCAAAGCTGAAATGGCAGTTGAATTGCTGCTCGATCAATACCAGAACGGACAAACAGATTACGAAGAAGTACTGCGATTACAATCGAAACTGTTCGACTTCAAACTAAAAGAATTAGAATCGGCTAAAAAGCTAAATATCAAACAATCAGAACTCATTTACTTAACTAACGATTTAACAAAGTAGTCATGAAAAATATCATTCAGAATAAATACGTAATCGCCATTATTTGCCTGCTGATTGGTATCTCTGCAGGATTGTGGTTTGCACCAGATCAACAAGTTGAGAAAACACACCATCACGAAACGCAGGATGGTACAATTTACACCTGCTCCATGCATCCTCAGGTTCGTCAAAATGAGCCGGGCAACTGCCCCATTTGCGGCATGGAGTTGATTCCGGTTGAAGAGACCAACAATGAAGAATCTGCTAGCGCAGTTAAAATGTCAGCAACTGCTAAAAAGCTGGCAAACATTCAAACATCAGTTGTAAAACGGTCAGAGCCGGTTAAGACTCTCCGCCTCGATGGCGAAATCGTGCCGGATGAAACAGCAGACGTTAGCCAGGCTGTGCATTTTGAAGGAAGAATTGAAGAACTCTATGCAGATTATGAGGGAAAATACATCTCGCCCGGGGATGAAATCGGGAAGGTTTATTCACGAGAAGTAATGGTCGCACAGCGAGAGCTATTGCAGGCAGTTAAAAGCGGAAATGAATCACTCAAAGATGCTGCTGTAGCAAAGCTCCGCAATTATAAGATCTCGCAAAAATCAATCGATAAGATCATAAACTCCGATAAAATTTATGAAACACTCCCCATCTATGCTCATAAAAGTGGAATCATTACTAAAATTAATGTCAGCGAAGGAGATCACGTACACAAAGGAGATGCACTCTACACATTGACCGATTTATCGAGCGTTTGGCTTATGCTCGATCTTTTCGAAAAAGACCTTCAGTGGGTTGAAACCGGTGATTCTGTTCAGTTTGAAATTGAAGCTCTACCTGGTCAATCTTTCAATGGCGTTATCGATTACATCGATCCTATAATTGACTCCAAAACACGAACAGCCGAAGCCAGGGTTATTGTTCAAAACCAAAAGAGAAATCTCAAACCCGGCATGTTTGCCAATGCAACAGTAAAAGCAAGATTGAGCGGCAATTCACAAATTACAATACCAAAATCTGCTGTATTGTGGACAGGCAAAAGAAGTGTCGTTTATGTATCTTCAGAAAGTGATGAATTTGAAATGCGTGAAGTTAAATTGGGAAACAGCCTTGGCGAAAAGCAGATTATCGCTAGCGGATTAAAAGTTGGCGAAGAAGTTGTTACAAACGGAGCTTTTTACGTGGATGCAGCAGCTCAACTGGCGAATAAATCCAGCATGATGAACAGTTCACAGTCAGAACCGAAATCAAACGGAGAATCTGATAAACAAATATCTCAACTTATTGTCAGCTATCTCGCACTCAAAGACTCTCTAGTCAACGACAATTTTGAGGGAGCTAAAAAAGCAGCTGAACAAACGTTGAAACTGACAGAGAACATCGACATGAAAGCTATGAGTCACAAGGCACATATGGCTTATATGAAAGTCAATAAAGCACTGAAATCTAACCTCGAAAAAGCTGTAAACGCAGAGGATCTAGAACCTTTGAGAAACACCTTTCTCGATATTTCAAATTCGATGATCAAACTCTCTAAGAGTACGGCTCTGACCGATAAACTTTACATCCAGCACTGCCCTATGGCTAACGATTACGATGGTGGTGACTGGCTGAGCAAAGAGAAAAAGATAAGGAACCCGTATTTTGGATCGAGTATGTTGACCTGTGGTTCTGTAACAGGTGAAGTGAAATAAGCTTGAAAGGTTTAATGTTGAAGGTTTGAGCGTTTAATTTTATTCAAATGAAATTATTTCCCCTGTAATCATTATAATTGCATGCTTTAGCAAACCCTCTTATCGAGTCACGTGAATAAATCAAAGCCACGCGTTGCAATAGTATTGCTCAGTTATAACAGTCTCAAATTAGTCCGCGAGTTTTTACCAAAAATTATCGCGACAACTAATCATGTTGAAGGTGTTGAGATTGTTGTGGTCGACAACGCTTCAACTGATGATCTCTCGCCCTGGATGGCTGAAAATCACCCCGATATTCGCGTGATCAAGCTTGAAGTCAACAAAGGTTTTACCAATGGCTACTGCGCTTCCCTCCCACAAATTGAAGCAGAGAATTACGTGCTCATCAGTTCTGACATCGAAGTAACTGAAGGTTGGTTAGAACCCGGACTCGAATTACTCGAGTCAGATCCGAAAATTGCGGCTGTCCAGCCAAAAGTCATGTCTTTTGACAAACGTGAATATTTCGAGTATGCAGGTGCTGCCGGAGGTTACATCGATCACCTCGGATTTCCGTTTTGCCGCGGCCGACTCGTAAACGAGGTGGAAAAAGATGAAAGTCAGTACGATGATGTACGTGAAATATTTTGGGCATCAGGAGCCTGTTTATTCATCAATGCTGATGCTTACCACAAATCTGGCGGATTAGACAACGACTTCTTTGCTCACATGGAAGAGATCGACCTCGCCTGGAGACTCAAACTGATGGGTTACAAAATCATGTTTCAGCCCAAAAGCAAGATTTTCCACATGGGCGGTTTTGTGATTCAATACGGCAGTCCGGGTAAAGTTTTCCGCAATCACCGCAACAACCTGATCATGCTTACCAAAAACCTACCTGCTTATCAGTTGTTCTATAAAATTCCATTCAGACTCCTCCTCGACTACGCTGCTATGATCAAGATGATTCTAGACGGTAACCCTAAATCGAGCGGAGCTATTCTCAAAGCACACTGGCAATACACGATGATGCTGGGCAAATGGCTCAAAAAGCGTAAAATCGTCAATTCACTTAAATCCAAAACTCCTAATCATTTTGGTATCTGCCCCAAAAGCCTTGTGTATCAATTCTTCATCAAAAAGGTTCGCAAATTTCCGGATTTACACTGGGACCCGGTTGAGAAACGATAAGCTGCAAAATGTGGCTCTAATCGTTATTAGATTCTTTAACCGTCATAAACCTTTGTTTTATTTGAATTTCATTCATTACTAATGAACAACTTTATCCAATAGTAATGGATAACCTGCAAAATCTGGCTCTGACCGTTACCATCTTGAGCATTTGTAATAGCTTTGAGCCTCCATGGAGACGAAGTTTGTAGATGTCATTTTGCCGTTGCCCGTACCGCGTCCTTACACGTATCGCGTGCCTAAGGACTGGAACGAAAAGATTTGCGAAGGAGCGCGGGTTTTGGTCCAGTTTGGCAAGAAAAAGATCTACACGGCTATCATCTATAAAATTCACCACACTCCTCCACAACATTACCGCGCAAAATATCTTAGCGAACTGGTTGATGAATTTCCTATTGTTCAGCCCAATCAAATTGAGTTGTGGCGCTGGATTGCCGATTATTATATGTGCAGTTTGGGAGAAGTGATGGCTGCTGCACTGCCGGCCGGACTCAAAGTGAGTAGTGAAACGATCATCATGCTCAATCACCACATGGAAATCGATTTCGATCAACTAACAGATCGCGAATACCTGATTGCTGAAGCGCTGGAGAGCAATGAAAAACTCACCATGCAAGAGGTTTCTGATATCCTACAGCTCAAAACTGTTTACCCAATAGTTCAGGGACTTATCGCCAAACAAATCATTCTGATTGAGGAAGTTGTAAAGGAGCGCTACAAGCCCAAGATGAACGATTTTGTGACTCTCTCTCCCAACTACCAAAGCGAAGAGCAACTCAAACAGGCATTCGATGAGCTGAGCAATGCTCCAAAGCAGATGCATGTACTCATGAAATTGCTCCAACTGGGTAAAACACCTCCCGAAAAAGTTGAGGCAGTCAAAAAGACTACATTGCAAAAAGAAGCACAGGCTTCATCGGCTCAGGTCAAAGCCCTGGCTGAGAAAGGAATTATTGAGATTGAGTCTCTGGAAGTTGGCAGGCTTCCCAGTTATCAGTCAGAACCGGGCGAAAAACAGCTCAACGAGGAACAGCAGGCTGCTCTGGAATCGATCGAAGCTCAATTTGAAGAAAGCAGAAAACCTGTTTTATTACAGGGCGTTACAGGATCGGGAAAAACGGAACTCTACATCAAGCTCATTCAAAAAACGCTCGACTCTGGCCGACAGGCTCTCTACCTCTTACCCGAAATTGCGCTCACCACGCAAATCATCTCCCGACTTGAAAAACACTTTGGTGATCAGATCCTTGTTTACCACTCGAAATTCAATGCCCAGGAACGTGTAGAAATCTGGCAAAAACTTTTGAAAACTGAACAGCCCAAACTCATACTGGGAGCCAGATCGGCTATTTTCTTACCGATGAACAATTTGGGTCTGACCATTGTAGATGAAGAACACGAGCAGTCATTCAAACAATACGACCCCGCACCTCGCTACAACGCTCGTGATACGGCTGTTGTACTATCTGCAATGCACAAAGCAAATATGCTCCTCGGTTCCGCTACTCCCAGTATTGAGAGCAGGTTCAATGCCCACAGCGGTAAATACGGTTATGCTTTTATGGGGTCGCGACATGGAAGCGCCCAAATGCCCGATATGGAAGTCGTTGATCTCCGTGAACAGTACCGCAAGAAAAAGATGAAAACGCACTTTGGCGAACCGCTCTACGAAGCGGTAAAAAAAGCTTTAAGTAACAAGGAGCAAGTGATTCTCTTTCAGAACCGTAGAGGCTTTTCGCCTTTCGTTCAGTGCAACACGTGTGGCTGGACTCCGGAGTGTAAAAACTGCGATGTCACGCTCACCTATCACAAGTTTTTGCAAAAGCTGAAATGTCATTATTGCGGCTACAATATTCCCCATCCAAAGACCTGCCCTGCTTGCGGATCACCAGAAGTTCAACTGAAAGGATTCGGGACAGAAAAGATCGAGTCAGATATTGAGATCTACTTCCCTGAAGCGCGCATCAAACGAATGGATCTCGACTCTACCCGTGGTAAAAACGCCCATCAGCAAATTATCAACGAGCTTGAAACCGGTGAAATCGATATTCTGGTGGGAACACAAATGATCACAAAAGGACTCGATTTTGAAAAAGTAAGTGTCGTGGGAATCCTCAATGCTGATCTCATGCTCAACTTTCAGGATTTCAGAGCGCACGAACGTGCTTTTCAACTCATGACACAGGTTGCAGGCAGGGCCGGCCGAAAAGACAGACGTGGTAAAGTGTTTATCCAAACCTTTGACCCTGACCATCCGGTGATTAAACAAGTGAAAAAGCATAACTACGATGCGATGTACAACGTGCAGGACCACGAACGCTTAAACTTTCACTACCCGCCCTACTACCGACTCATCAAGCTGACAGTCGTCCACCACGACAAAGACCTTGTCCTCAACGGTTCCAATGAATTAGCCGGAATGTTGAGACGTATCCTGGGCGATCGCATTTTAGGTCCGGAATACCCTGCAGTTGCCAGAATCAAGAACAAATATCACCGTCAGATCCTCATCAAGTTAGAAAAGCAATTACACCTGGGTAAAACCAAGGAACAAGTTGCTTCCCTTATAACTGATTTCAACCTGATGGATAATTTCAAGAGTGTGCGGGTTATTGTTGACGTTGATCCGGTTTAACTATTCTTTATTACTTACAAAGTACAACCAAATCTAAAAGCCCAATATTTTGCAGTGTAGTTAATTCTATTTAATTTTCAGAATGTTATTTTGTATTAACTAACATTAATAAAACAAAAGTATGTAGCTATCTTGTCTCCTATTATAACCCGTTCTCAGCTCATTTGAAGGCAATTAATCTGATAATCTAAACTCAAAAAATCCTTTTTATGAGAAAACTTAAATTTTTAGCAATTACATTGTTTGTCATGATAATAGCATCGAGCTGTGGTTCGCACAGAGGTGCATTTATAAACAACAACAACAATACAACGCAAGTTGAACTTAGTGAAAAAAACTTTGAGGTAGTCAGGAAAGTAAGTGGTCAGTCAACTGCAACTTACGTTCTTGGAATTGGAGGAATCACAAATAAGTCTCTAATTGAAAATGCCAGATCGAACATGATGTCAAATGCAGATATAATTGGTAGTTCAAAAGCTATCATAAACATGACTACAGAATCACACTCTACTTTGGTTTATCCATTTTTCTACCAAAAAACCATCACTGTTAGTGGTTATGTTGTAGAGTTTACTGATTAACTCTAACAGTTTTTTTATCACGCGTGAATACTTTGTTAGATTCTGTTCGTTGCCGTGAGGGGTTTTATTGAACAGAAAGAGGTATTCACGCTTTTTTATTTGGCTCAATTCCAATCTCCCTCTTCTCCCTCTCTCTACTTCAACCAAATGGAGATTTTGAAAAAGTTGTTCATAGATATGATCTAATTGCTTTTGCTTAGTTTTAAGGGCTGTATGATCAATTTTGATAGTAATATTAATCTAATGATGAGGAGTCTTTTACTCTATTTTTTCATAGTATTCTTTCAAGTTTCATTAAGCCAGGATTTTGGTAATTTAAATATTTCTGTAGTTGATAGTAATGATTCTGCTACTTTCAACTATGATCTATATCTATCAGATTCAAGTAATGTAACTGTTCAAAGCTGGAAATCTATCGATAGAAACGAACTTTTAATTGATAGCTTAGCAAGTGGAATATACAGTGTAAAAGTAACGAAAGGAGAATCGAAAGAAATTGTAAAAGGAATAATAGTGAGAGCTGGTAAAATTACTTTTATCACTGTCAAAATAAAACCTGTAGAAACTGAGAGATCCTGTGATTTCGTTGTAAGTGATAAAAAGCCAAAGTGTCACGTGTGTAAATCGAGAAAACACATCATCAAGTATGCATACGGTTTACCTACAAAAAAGACACTGGAGTTAGCAAAACAAGAAAAACTTAAATTAGGCGGTTGTGTAATACAGACGTGCCAACCCAGATGGTACTGTACAAAAGATCAGGTGGATATAATCAATAAATAGATTTATGTTTAGGTTGACTGCATTTGTATTGTGTGTTTTTATTTTGACATCTTGTTGGTCAGAGCCTGATTCTGAACGAGTGTTTTTCAAACGGCATTACAGAAATGGTTCGATAATAGACACATTAGAGTATACATACATTAAACAGACCGTAAATGACACAACACAATTCTTGTACAGAAAGGACTCGAACCTGATTGATCCTTCCTTCTCTTTTCATCTCGATACAAACAGTAAAGAATTAATAACCTTTAGTGGAGCCTCGTATTCATTAGATAAACTATTGCATGACACATTTATTTTTAAGTCAAACAGCAATCAACAACGTGCTAAAGTTGGCCTTTCATTAAAAGAAGGCATTATTTGGCACGACTCCGGTCATGGTCAAATTATCAGATACAAAATCGATACAGATAAGCTAGAGATTTGATTATCAAATACAAATAAAGAATAGCGTTAAATGACCAGTTCTTTATGAAATGATCAGAACCAATCATCATCTAAAGTAAACCAATGAATGTAATTTGGAAAAAGGACCCGCCATCTGATAAAGATTTCATCAAGGGTATGATCTTCTTTATCTTACCTGTTAGCATACTAATCATATTAACTCAAAGCTGGATAATTTCATTAACAGCAACTTTACTATTATTTCTATTTTTAACTATTATCCATCTTCTTGATAAGAAATATTACGGCTGGGAATTAAATAAAAATGAAATTACTTTAAAACGCAAAACACTTCCGGGAACAAAACCCACTTGCAACATTCAATTATCTGATATTGACCATGTTCTTTACTACAATACCTATGCTATTAAAAAGCCAAAGTATTTAGGACTTAATATAGTAACTAAAAAATGGAGCTACATCCTTTACAGCTTTGGAAATCCCTTTAAAGTTGCCGATACATTAAAGTTCTTATATGATTCTGGAGTAAGTGTAGAATTTGAGGAAAAAGACCATGAAATTCAACGCTACATAACAGGTCATATTAAAAAGCTCCCTATTGCTGATGAATCAAATTGATAATGCTATCATTTAGTCTCCACTACTTCTCAATCAAAATAGTTAGCAGATTTCGTACTTTTAAAAATTTAAAAGCAACAATCCCAAAATGAAAATATTTACCATGAAACATATTCTATCACTCACCCTTGTATTTCTTTTTGTTACTCAACTCTGCTTCGGACAGGAAAAAGAAGACATTGAAAAAAAACCATATATCGAAGTCACTGGTCATGCTGAAAAGAAAATCGTTCCTGATGAGATTTACCTTTCAATTACAGTAAAAGAAAGAGAATCCGGCAGAGACAAAATATCAGTTGAACAACAGGAAAAGGATTTAAAGAACGCTCTTTCAAAACTGAACATCCCAATTGAATCGTTGACAGTTGCTGACGCTCAAGCCGACTATGTGAAAGTAACATTGATGAAGAAAGATGTCATTTCACAAAGTAAATATGAACTCAAACTATCTACCGCAAAACAAGTTGCGGATGTCTTTGAAAAACTAGATGAGTTGAAAATTAACAATGCATTTATCGCACGAGTTAATCACTCAAAAATCAAGGAACTCAAAAAAGAAAATGAAATAAAAGCTATTAAATCGGCAAAAACAAAAGCTGAGTACCTTTTAAATGCGATTGGCCAAAAAACCGGTAATGCTCTAGTGATCAAAGAGCGAAACTCAAATCACTACTTCATTGACGGAATTAAAGTCCGGGGTTCCAGTAGCCTTCCAAATCCTCAATATTCAAAACCTGATATGGAGAATGTGAAACCTGTTCAATTCAAGAAAATAAAACTGGAAACTACGATCTACGTGAAATTTGAGATAGAGTAAAGTTTTGGTGATTATTTATTAGAAAGCCACTTATTGTAAATTAAGATCAAACGGTACTACAACTTATTAAAAATACTAATTATGATTGAAAAACTGGTAAAAGCTTCACCATTAGCTGGTGCAATCCTAGTTTTTTTTGGAATTCTAAAATTAATATTTTACTACTCATTTTTTAATATTCAAATAATAAATTATTTAGAATTTCAAGAAATTATAACACTATTTCTAGAGGACATTCATTTAATAATTATGTATTTCATAGTTCTATTTTTCATAACAAAATCATCAATTAACTTTATTAGCAAAAAATACGATGGCAAATCAAAAGATGCTTTACAAGAAATAATGTTATTTACATATAAATATAAAATAGGCTATATTATATTTTTCTCAATTCTTTTCGTTATTCTACTGAGCCTTATAATATTAGACATTAGTGATTACAACTACCCCATCATTTATTTGTTATTATTTTCTGTGATTCAAATTACTACTTATTTTTTTCTTTCAAAAAATGAAAATAACGAAATAAATATTTCAAATTTTGATGCAATAATTATTTTTATCGTAACCATAACATTTTCTATTTATCTATTTGCACAAAAAGATATTCAAGAAACAATTAGAAATAAATCAGAGTATACAATACATACAACTGAAGACATAATTTATTGTAATAAGAAAAATGGCAATATCTTTATTGGAAAGACAAACAAATATATTTTTGTAAAAAACAATAATTCAAATTCTATAGTTGTAATTCCAAGCTCAAGAATTAATAGGTTAGAATTCAATTAGGTACCATTCCTTTCCCCACCTTTGCACAAAATCGACAACTTTGAAATTCAGAAGACTGACAAATCGCGAGCTGGAAGCGCTCGAAAAAGATTTTATCACATTCCTGGCGGCTAACAGCATTACGGCTGCAGACTGGGAAAAGCTCAAGAACAATGAACAGGAAAAGGCCGATGCACTCATCGAACTGTTCAGTGATGTTGTGTTTGAAAAGGCTTTTTTGAACTGCAAGTGCCTCGAACAGGTTGGCTCGCACGAGTTCCGCACGTACCGTTTTTTCGATGAAGAAGTAAAAATGATCGCTGTGCGAGTTTCCCGTGATCTGACCGTAAACCTCACAAAAGGCAAACTGGGCGATACGCTCAAAGACTTGCTGAATGACAAAACTGATTCTGTCGAGATTTACGAGGCCACTAAAAAGTACAACAAGCTGCGCGAACAGGAAATGTTTGAGATCATGGAATCAGGTGCTTACATGGCTAATGACGATCTCTACAACCAACTGAAAGAACTCATTTCATAAATTGCGGGCAATCACTCAAAACAAAACGCTGTTTCTTGCGTCTATTCACGAATGCACTTTCTTTGCAATAGATTTACGATGACCGCATGAGTACCATAATTTCCAATCAAAATCAAAGGGATTTAGAGTTTGACAAACTGCGCGATTTGGTAGCGGATTATTGCGAAACCAACACCGCTGCTGATATCGTGCGCCACCTCTCTCCTATGACCAACGTGAAATCACTGGAGTTCGAACTCACGTGTGTCAAAGAATACGTTGAGTCATTTGAGGAAATTACGATTCCGGGTATTCAGAGCGGAGAAATCAAAACTGAACTCAAGCGTCTTCAGATAGACGATGTTGTTCTCGAAGCCGAGCAATTCATGAACATCGCGTCATTGTCGCGCGGAATCAACAGGCTCATCGTGTTTTTCCAAAAGAACGAAGAGCTCTATCCCACTCTGGCTAAGCGAATCGCTCACCTCGAACAGTCGAATGAAATTGTGGCGCTGGTAGAAAAAGTACTCGACCGTCACGGAACGGTAAAGTCCTCAGCATCACAAACTCTCAGTCAGATCCGGAAATCACTGCAATCGGTGCGGAAAAGTGCCGAGCGCGAATTTCAAATAGCTCTGTCCCGCTACCGCGATGCAGGATTTCTTGACGACACCAAAGAAACGTACATCAACGGAAAACGTGCATTGGCAGTACCGGCCGAGCACAAACGCAAGATCAAAGGCATGATTCTGGGCAGTTCAAACTCGGGTAAAATTGCCTTTATAGAGCCTCAGAGTGCTATTCCGCACAACAATGAGCTGGCAATGCTCAAGCAGGAAGAACAGGACGAAATCTACCGCATATTGCGTCAGCTAACGAATGACATCAAAGTCCATGTCCCTGTTTTGGAAGCCTATCAGCACGTACTGGTCGACATGGACTTTGTGCAGGCAAAAGCGCATTTCTCAAAACGCATCAACGGCATTTTGCCCGAGCTGCGCCCCGATGAACTGCACATCAACTTTCAAAAGTGTCTGCACCCGCTGTTGTGGCTCAAGAATGAGGAAAAGAAAGTAAAGACTATTCCGCAAAATATCGCGCTCGACAAGGAAAAACGCATTCTCGTGATCTCCGGTCCAAACGCTGGCGGTAAAAGTATTTCCCTCAAGACTGTTGGATTGTTGCAAACCATGTTGCAAAGCGGATTGCTCATTCCGGTTGAGGAAGGATCGAGCTGTGGTATTTTTGGTCAGATCCTGACCGACATAGGCGACAACCAGAGCATTGAGAACGAGCTCAGCACTTACAGCTACCGACTCAAAAACATGTACCACTTCCTCACTGTGACGAACAAGAAAACACTATTCCTGATCGATGAGTTTGGTACTGGGTCAGATCCGGAGCTGGGTGGTGCACTGGCCGAGGTGTGTTTTGAAGCACTCTACAAAACCGGAGCTTACGGAGTCATCACCACGCACTACGCCAATATCAAAATCATTGCCGATCAGCTCGAAGCAGCTCATAATGGCAGTATGCTCTTTGATCGCAAAACGCTGATGCCGCTCTACAAGCTATCGGTTGGTCAGCCCGGTAGTTCGTTCACTTTTGAAGTAGCTGAGAAAAACAAAATACCAAAGGAAATCATCAAAGAAGCGCGCAGCCGCGTGCACTCAGGCAAGCTCGACCTCGATGAGTCAATCGGTACGTTACAGCGCGAGAAATTGGCTCTGACCGAAAAGAAAAACGAGCTGCAGAGCAAAATAGAAAAAGCAAAACGCTCAAAGGAAGATTTTGAATTCAGACGTGAAGAACTCGAATTTAAACTCCTCAGACTCCAGCAAACGCAGCAGGAGAATAATGACTTCATCAATTTCGGCAAAAAACTGAAAGGGTTTATCGATTCCTACAACGGTAAGAACCTGAAGAAGGTGATCAGAGATTTTGTGAAATTCCTCAAGATTGAATACACCAAAAATCAAAAACCTGAACAGCAAAAAGAGAAGCAAAAAAAGAAGTTAGCACCTATTGAAAAGCAACGGGAAAAAAGCGATTTGATCAAGCCTAAAAAACGAAAGTATCAAAAGATTGAGGTGGGCGACAAAGTAGTGATTGAAGGTGGAAGCCAAAAAGGAGAAGTCATTGATATTGAAGGAAAAAGAGCTACTGTACTGTTCGGAAACTTTAAGACCACGGCAGACCTCAAAAAACTCCACCAGGCATAAAAAAACCGACTCGTGAAAGTCGGTTTTTTTAAGAAATATTGTGCTTAATCCTTACGGCTTCTTCACGATAAATTTACCATTCATTGAAGCGTAGTGTCCGGGGAAGCTGCACATGAAATCGTATCCGCCAGCTTCAGGAGCTTCAAATTCGATCGTTGTTTCTTCGCCACCGCCAAGAAGTTTAGTGTGTGCAATGATGTCTTCACTTCTGTCTGCGGGAATGTGATCGTTTTCAATTCCGTTTTCCATTCCGGCAGCTTCAGCGCCAAAAGCAGCTTTGTCAACACCTTTAGCTAAGAGTACCCAGTTGTGACCCATTGCTTTTTTCGTCATTTTACCAACGTGCTTGAGAGTGAGTTTTACAGTTTGACCTTCATAAACCTCAATCTTTTTCATGTTGAACTTCATTTGGTCATCACCTTCAATAGTGATTTCAACTGTTTCAGGAACATCTTTCTCAGCTTTTTCCTGAGTCTTTTGTTCGATCTTCATTCCTTCATCTTTAGAAGAATCTTTTTTAGACTCTCCTCCACCGCCTCCGCAAGAAGCGAGTAGCATTGTAGCTGCTGTAATAGTTAGAAATACCTTGTTCATAGTTTTTAAATTTTGTTCAAAATTAACATTTGAGTTTTTAACTCAATGTGACAAAAATCATATTTCGCTTTATCGTATTATTAATTGCTGTTATAACAGGTTTAACCAGGATTGGTTCAGAGAATTCAAGGTAAAATAAATGATTTTAAACCATTGAATAATCTTACAAAAAAAGCCTCTGAAATTCAGAGGCTTTCGAGTATTAATCTTCTTTAGTGAGCTTTTTGTATTTGAAGCGTCTGGGCTCAACATCGCCCATTCTTTTGCGCTTATTCTCTTCGTACTCAGTAAACGAACCTTCGAAGTAATAAACCTGTGAATCCCCTTCAAATGCAAGAATGTGCGTACAAACACGATCGAGGAACCAGCGGTCGTGTGAAATAATCACGGAGCAACCCGCAAAGTTATTGATCGCCTCTTCGAGCGAGCGCAGCGTATTCACATCGATGTCGTTAGTAGGCTCATCGAGCAACAGCACATTCGCCTCCTGTTTCAAACTCATCGCGAGGTGCAATCTGTTTCGTTCTCCTCCGGAAAGCGTTCCCACTTTTTTCTGTTGGTCAGATCCATTGAAATTGAAACGCGAGCAATACGCACGGCTATTAATCGAGCGACCTCCGAGTTCGATGTGTTCATTACCGCCCGAGATCACTTCCCAAACTGTTTTTTCAGGATCGATATCCTCATGGCTCTGATCGACATAAGAGATCTCAACTGTATCGCCAATGCTGAAGTCTCCAGCATCAGGCTGTTCCTTTTCCATAATCATCCTGAAGATCGTAGTTTTACCGGCACCGTTTGGACCGATAATCCCAACAACTCCTGCAGGCGGAAGATCGAAGTTCAAGTCTTCGTAGAGCAGTTTATCTCCATAAGCCTTTTTGACGTGCTCAGCCTTGATCACTTCATTCCCGAGGCGCGGCCCTGGCGGAATCCATATCTCGAGATTCTTTTCTTTCTCTTTGACGTCCTCATTGAGCATTGTCTCGTAATTCTTGAGACGTGCTTTCGATTTTGATTGTCGTCCTTTTGGTCCTTTACGAACCCATTCGAGCTCTTCTTTGAGTGCTCTCTGACGCTTTGTCTCCTGCTTTTCTTCCTGCTCTAAACGTTTTGATTTTTGCTCGAGCCAGCTCGAGTAATTTCCCTTGAACGGAATGCCTTCACCTCTATCCAGTTCGAGAATCCATCCTGCAACATTGTCGAGGAAATAACGGTCGTGCGTTACCGCGATTACAGTTCCTTTGTACTCCTGCAAGTGATGCTCTAACCACAGTACCGATTCAGCATCGAGGTGGTTAGTAGGCTCATCGAGTAAAAGAATATCAGGCTTTTGTAGTAGCAAGCGACATAGCGCCACACGCCTTTTTTCACCACCTGAAAGGACTTCTATTTTCTTGTCTTCATCCGGACAATTGAGTGCATCCATCGCGCGGTTGAGCGTTTGATCGATTTCCCACGCTCCTGATGAGTCTATTTTATCCTGCAGTTTGCCCTGGCGCTCCATGAGTTTTTCCATTTTATCGGGATCTTCATAGACCTCAGGCTTTTCAAACTGCTTGTTGATATCTTCATATTCTTCAAGGAGCTTGATCGTATCAGCAACTCCTTCTTTCACGACCTCTTTTACCGTTTTCGCTTCATCTAACTCAGGTTCCTGCTCTAAAAAGCCAACAGAATAACCCGGTGTAAACACAACATCGCCCTGGTAGCTTTCATCTTTTCCGGCAATAATGCGGAGGAGCGTTGATTTACCGGCACCGTTTAAACCGAGAATACCGATCTTGGCTCCGTAGTAAAAGCTCAGGTAAATATCTTTGAGAACCTGTTTATTTGGCGGGTGTATCTTGCTGACACCCTGCATCGAAAAAATAATCTTTTTATCGTCAGACATTGGAAGTGTTCGTTTAAAAATTGCGAGGGCAAATTTGCAACAATTTTGTTGAAAGGTTGCACAGCAGGTACTATTGTCCGCAGAGCTTTTAAATGTTGCTACATATTTTTAATTTTGAAAGCATGAATCATCAACATCACCACGAACACAAAGAGCACAATCACGATAATCATAAAGATCACGAACACCACGATCACCACGACCATCACGCTCACATGATCGAAGATTTTAAAAAGCGATTTTGGATATCGCTGATCATCACTATTCCAATTGTCTTTATCTCTCCCATGATCCAAAACCTGTTTGGTTTTTCCATCGAGTTTACGGGAGACAAATACGTGCTATTCGGTCTTTCAACGGTCATTTTCATTTACGGAGGAATGCCTTTCCTCAAAGGGTTAAAAGATGAAATCAGTGATAAACAGCCCGGCATGATGACTCTGATTGCACTGGCTATTGCAGTCGCCTATTTTTACAGCAGTGCAGTCGTTTTTGGTCTCAGTGGAAAAGTATTTTTTTGGGAACTCGCCAGCCTTATCGATATCATGCTTTTGGGACACTGGATTGAAATGAAATCGGTTATGGGCGCTTCCAATGCACTGGAAGAACTAGCCAAACTGATGCCCTCCACTGCCCTTCGCTTTACGAGCGAGAATGAAACTGAGGAAGTTGAAATAACAGATCTCAAACAAAATGACGTCATACTCATCAAACCTGGAGCTAAAATTCCGGCTGATGGTATTGTGAAGGATGGTCAGAGCCATGTCAACGAATCGATGCTCACAGGTGAATCCAAACCTGTGGCTAAAAGCGATGGTGACGAAGTCATCGGAGGATCAGTAAACGACAATGGTTCGCTAAAAGTAGAAGTCCAAAAAACGGGTGACGATTCCTACCTGTCGAAAGTCGTGAACATGGTACGCGAATCACAGCAAAAGAAATCCAAAACCCAAAACTTTGCTGATAAAGCAGCGGGATGGCTTTTCTACCTCGCTTTGGGAGCCGGAATTATCACGCTTATCGTTTGGCTGGCAATTGGTAAGCCATTTGATTATTCACTCGAACGGATGGTAACGGTGATGATTATTTCGTGTCCGCACGCGCTCGGACTCGCAATTCCGCTTGTGGCTGCCATTTCCACTTCTCACTCGGCAAAGCACGGGCTACTGATCCGCAACCGCACAGCCTTTGAGAATGCCAGGAAACTCTCTGTCATTATTTTTGATAAAACGGGAACGTTGACCAAAGGCGAGTTTGGTGTCACGCGTTTTAAGAGTGTTGACGAAAAGCTGTCAGACGATGAGCTCATCGCCCTGGCTGCGTCAATCGAATCACACTCTGAACACCCGATAGCGAGCGGAATACTGAAGAAAGCTGAATCCCTGGATCTGACCATTCCCAACTCTTCAGATTTTGAAAACATCACAGGAAAAGGAGTTCAGGCAAAAGTTGACGGTCAGAGCACAATCATAGCCGGCCCGGGTTACCTGAGCGAACAAGGAATCGAAGAGCCTGAGGGATCGTTCGGCTCTGACCATGACGAGGCTGAGACCGTGATTTATGTCATCAGGGAGAAATCCGTTTTGGGTTACATCGCGCTGGCAGATGAAATACGACCCGAATCGGCTGATGCGGTTAAAACGCTACAGGATGACGGGATAAAAGTCATCATGGCTACCGGAGATAACGAAGAGGTTGCAAAAGCTGTGAGCGATAAGTTACAGCTCGATGGTTATCACGCTGGGGTATCACCTGAAGATAAGAGCTCGATCATTAAAGAATTACAGGACAAAGGCGAATTTGTAGCCATGACAGGAGATGGTGTCAATGATGCTCCTGCCCTGGCTCAGGCCGATATTGGCATAGCTGTAGGTTCAGGAACTGATGTGGCTGCTGAAACAGCAGATATCGTGCTGGTCAACAGCAACCCTGAAGATATTGCTTCACTGATCCTCTTTGGCGAAGCGACACACAAGAAAATGGTTCAGAACCTGTTTTGGGCTGCCGGTTACAACATTGTTGCTGTTCCGCTCGCAGCAGGCGTTCTTGCCTGGGCAGGAATAGTTTTGAGTCCGGCTGTGGGCGCTGTCCTCATGAGCCTGAGTACCGTGATTGTAGCGATCAATGCACAATTGCTGAAGAGGAGTTTGAGGTGAAGGGGTTGGGGTTGGTTGAATAGGCAAATTTCACCAGTTGAACTAGTCTTTCTTAAAGCTTGTCTGGCTTATTTTTTATTAGACTTATTTGGCAGTAGTACTTTTTCAATTAAACTTTTCTTTAATCCAATTCTAGTCATGCTTAATATACTGTCAGAGAGCAGTTTTATAATTATCAGTTCTATTAGCCCAATTGTTATGGCTATTTCGAACTCATATCTAGGGAAGTTCAGTTCAAGAACAGGTTCATATACTTCATCGTATAAAAACCCAATTACCATGAAGCTTATAAATCCTACCAATAAGAATTGGAGTATAGTTATAGTCCAATTATATCTGGAAGTTAAAATGATAAAACCCAAATAACCTATTATAAATAGATAAAGGAAATACCAACCAATAACGTCTACAATGAGTTGAATAATCCCATATATTACAAAGAAGATAATAAGACATGTCAATGATTGAGTAATTAAGGATTTCATTTCAAGTCAGTCCATTTTTGGTATTGTCAGAAGTAGCCAAAGCCAAAATAAAGCCCAAACTAGACCAATAGAGTTAAGAATTAGGAGTCCAATACTCTTTTTATATTTTATTGTGTAGCCTAATACAGAACTTAGAGTTAACAAATTGATTGACAATGAAATTGGTAAGATTAACAGTCCATACCCCATTGCTCCGCCTGAGCTTTTTATAGTAATGAAACTGAAAGGTATAAAATAGAAATTCGTCAAAAGGATAAGTGTCGATATTGTGAAATTAGCCTTTTTCAAATCAATATATGGTTGAATGTTTGCCATTTATATTACTGCCAACGTTTTGTGAAATAACTTTAGTGTTCCGAAGCACTTACCTATCAACCGAGTACGAAGTTTATTTAGTCCACTAAATTCTCTGAAACGTTATCTACCCTATGTTTTTTATACCTTATTGCACTGCATATCAAGGTTTCAAATTTTCATAAACCAGTCTTGATTAACCTTTACCTCTTCAACCATTTCTACCTCCACACCCAAATTCAATTCCTTTAATCTCTCAGCGAAATCATTACCATCAATTAAGTCAATGGGAGTTGCTCCATCTCTTTGAGCTTCCTTTTTAGCCTCTCTTGTGAAGCTTCCTGTTGTCATTATCAATCCTTTGTCAGCCCGGCCTATCATTGCTCCTCTAAAGTCACGGATTACAGAGGAAGAGACTGAACCTTGATATCTTTTAGCCTGAAAAACTACGTGAAATGAAAGCACTCCACCAATTTTTATAAGACCTTTACCGTCAATCCCCCCATCATTTGTTTTGCCAGTTACTTCAACATTTACAAATCCAAGTTCACGGAGCAGTCTCTGGCATAGTCTTTCAAATTGGTCTGGATGTATATTTTTTATTGTGTCAATTAGTTTATCTTGCCATGAGAATTCTTCAATCTCTTCAGTAGTCTCTTTAAGTTCAGGTTTTTCGCTTTTATCATTTTCCTTTTGAAGCCTTTCTTCTCGATCTTTCTTTACTACTGTTCTTTTAACTTTTTCCTGGTCAACTTTAGTGATTTTCTGTCCATTTTCTGTCAATGCCCATACTCCCCTGGAAGAATTTTCAAGCAGTCCGTATCTTTTCAAGTAGTTTCTTGCCCATGCTAACCGATAAGTCAATTTAGTAGTGCTTTCTCTATGAATTTCATTAGCTGCTTCCTCACTTAAATTAAGAATTTGGGTGACTTCTTCTTCAATTTCACTTACTGATCCAGACCCACCCAATTCTTTCAATGCTTTCAAAGTTGGATTGAAGAGATCATCATATTTATATTTAAAATATTTATCCATTAATTATTGTCTTTATTTTAATGCTCTTTAATGGTCTATAGTATGAAACGCATGGCATTTCGGAGCTGCGTACTTGTCCACCGAGACAAAGTTTACTAAGAATCCATAACATGTGTAAATTACTGTCTTCGCTATATCCCCCCATTCTTGGCGTTAGTTTTTTTATTACTTCTTCTTATTTGGTGCACTACAAGATCAAAATAGTCTGCTCGTAAATCACTAGAACATTGGACGAGTGAAAATTTAGTAATATTAGAAGTAAAACTATCTATGTTGTCTTCCACCAATAAGTCATCTTTTAAATGTGACGTAAATGCTAAAACGAAGACTATTCTCTTATCAAATAACTTGATAAATTCAGAAATAGTCATTGAATTTGTACTAAGTCTTTTTTCTACTAATTTGTAATAAATCTTTTCTAAAAGCGATTTATCAGAAGTTCCTAGTACATCTTTGAGTCTTCGAGCTGAAATATTAATTTGATTGTGAAGTTCTCTCATTTTTGACTCAAATCCATATTTAACATGAGTCAAGTATAAAGTATCATCAGTATAGTAAAGGATGTCACATAGCTCTAGACCATCAACGATTATAGTATCAAGCACGAAATAATTTTCGTGACCATTGTACTGTAAATTATAGTCACCTTCCTTCGTTACAATTTGCTTGTCCCATGGAATGGTCAATATTTCTGATGGTGCTTTATATGTTTTCAAAATGTGTAATGCACTAGTCCTAAGATCTTGGACAAATGAATTTCTTAAATTATACCATTTTGTATCTACAAGAAAATATGGTCGATTCAGAACATTTAATTCCGTTGTAATGTGAAATAGAAAACTAGCTCCAATAGTCGCCTTATTATTTTTAACACAAGTAACTCTTGCTCCTTGGAGAAATACCATGAAATTAAACCTGTCATTTTCACCATGTAGTTCTACTGCACGAGTCAGTACTGCATCGTATATTTCTCTTCTATTTGTTACTGTCTTAAAGGTTTTATAGCCTTTGTTTTTAGTTTTCTCTTTCAAGTCATAACTGTCCGCTTCATAAAATTGCTCAATATCATTTGGGTTGCTAAAGTCATGTTCAAATCGTCTTATATTCGGGTTGTTTCTTCTGCCTAAACCTTGGATGTCGTTAAATATGTTTTTGATTAACTCAGGATATAGGAACTCTCTTATGAACTTTTGGTCATCGATTTCCTTGTATGAACTCAGATAATCTGAAGGAGCTAGTTCTGATATTACGTCCAACTCACTGAATAATTGATGAAGCTTGTAGAAATCTACCGATTTTTTAATTTTAAATGATTTGCCGACACCAATTTGTATAGTTTCATCTGACTTTCCTTGGAGGAAGGAAAAATGTAAGCTAGAAGTTTCAGAACTTAGTATGAGGTTTATTTCCTTAGGGATTTTCCCAAACTTAATGAAGTCAATAATTCTATAGTTGTCCCTAAAATGTTCGCTCAAACCTGCTCTATATCCTGTAATACCTCGTGATTTGATGGATGAGAGTTGGTCTGATTCAGGTTTCATTATCCTTGAGTATGTATTCAGTCCAAATGAGTGATTTATAAAGGGAACAACCATTCTGTAAGCATTTCCACCAATGACACAGTACAGTTCAATAGGTGTCCGCGCAAATAGAATTAACGAAAGTTTTTGTTGTGTGAAATCAGAATTATGTGTCAGTTCTTCAGGTAAGAAACCCTGCCAATCTGAAATTATTTCATCTGTATTGAAAAGGTATAAGTAATAAGATATATCGTCTTTTTCAAAACGATTTAAGTTCAAACCTTTAGGGGCATTTTTTAATTTTAGTTTCTTTTGGTAGGTGTAAATTATTGTTTGAATAATAGACTCAGTATCGACTTTGTTTTTTAGGTCAATGTGGTTGCGATTTATCTGATAAATTTTAGGGTTCTGAGTCATTTTTTCAAATTAACGCCAACGTTTAGTATATGGCAAGTAGGTCGATAGAAAGTGATAAACTTTCAAGTTTGCACTGAGCCAAAGCGTTGTATTTTATTTTTAATTTATTCATTCTTAAAAGCCAAATCAATGATTTGGCGGTGTTGGTAAATAGCACTAAACTTTCGTTAACCACCGAACGCCCTATTTGCTATATACAGGTTGGGCACAGTTATTTTTTATCTCTATCACTTATACCTTTCACTTTATCTGTGGGCAGCTCTTTGTATATTCCACTCACTCGATTTGGTAGTGCAATCATATATTCCACTATTATATTTGTTAAGTCAAAAAGCTGACTTACCGTCTGTGGGTTGTCTGTATCTATTTGACCTGGATGAACAGCATCGTTACCTGTTACTCGGACGATATCAAGAGATTGCTGTACGATATTAGGTAATCCTTTTTAACTAAGTTTCCAATATCAGTATTGATATTCTTACCAGGTTCACCTAGTTCCTTGCAAAGAATCTGAATTGATAACCTCAGTAATACAGCTGCACCTCTAGGTGATTTTGTGTGAATGGCGGCTGCTTCTCTATATAGTTTGAGGACAGGTTCAGGCATTTCAGGGTTAGGAAAAGGTGCATTCCCTGTATCTGGAAAAAACATTTTATCTTCTATCCAAACTGAACTTTTGTTGCAATGTTGACAAATCCCTACTCTTAGCGGATTATGCTTAGGTTGAGAGTGTTCGCCTCCGCTCCATTGTCTGTTCCACCAATTTTGCATTGCAATTGTACCGCAGTGTGGGCAGGTAAATGACTTGCTATATACTTCTGGTTGAATATATTTCATGATTGTTTTTCAAGTTTTTTATCTCTTTCTAGTTTATATTCATTTCTAGGCTTTTCACATTTCCAAGCCAAAAATCGTAACCACCAAATCTCATAAAACCTAGGTGAACGTCCATTTAAATAGCATTTGCGTATACAGTTGTCTAACGCATCCCCAAGGTTACTTCCCCTTTTTACGGTTTTTTTAGATACTTCGTCAGATTCCAATGTGTATTGAGTGTAATCAGGTAATCTAGTTAGCACCTTTATTGGCTTGTCCAATCCCCATAAAGCATATCTTATCTTAGGTCGCAATGCCTTTAGTTTCATTTTTGCTTTGTTAGCTTTATCAGTCCAATTGCTACGGCTTTCAGGAGTTTTATTTTTTAGCAGAATATTACTTATCGCAATTAGCTGATGGACTGAATCAGCAACATCATAGATGAACTCTTCCAATGATTTTCTTCTAGCGCTTCTTATTTCACTTTTTCGATTAAAGAAGAGCGTAAGCATTAAGGTGAAAATCGAAATTACGGCTGCTATTCCTGCTGCTATTAATGTTGCAATGCCTTTATCTATTTTTCCTAACTCCATTTAGTTCTTTATTTTGTCCAACGTTTTGCAGCTAAGAAACGTGGGCTCTAAAAAGCTCATTTCTGTCCTGGCAAAATCAAACTTGCTAAGTGCAGTAGACTTGCGTAAGTCTATTGTCTATATATATTTTATACCAATTGTTGGTTGTAGGCCTTTTTTATTCTAGTTTCCTACTCAGGTATCTGTATAACTCAATCACTCTATCTCTAGTAAGGTCCAAAACTCTTACAGCTGCAATCACTCTTTGAATAGTTCCTCCACCGGAATAGTAATCATTCATCAGAACACCATTTAATTCTAACTCGGAGTCTCTAAAGACAATCCAATTTCTTTGAGATTTTTTCAATATTTCCTTGTCTTCTTCATTCAGACTTTTCATTAGAATTTTATAATATTTATTCAGTAGTTCGTCATACTCTCTATTTGCATCTAGAGCTGCGGTTACCATTCCGTTCGTAGAATAGTCAATATCTAGTTTGAGCCGTTCTCTTTCTTCAATTTTTAATGTGTCTACTCTAAACTCAACAAGCAAATCATCTGAAGTCATCTCATTCTTTGTCAGGGTCTCCTTCAATTCTTGAACTTTAATTTGAATTTTCTTTTCAATTTCAGTTGAGTCAAGCATTGTCAATTGTCTTGGTGTCTGCCCATAAGAATCAAATCCAAATGTCAGAGATATTAATATTGTCAGTAGAGTCTTCATTTTAAGCATGCTAAAACTCCCTTAAAAGCCAACCTACAGCAAACTCACCCTCAATTAAATTGAAGCTCAATTAACTTTTAAGGATTTTTAAAATTCATTCTTTCAATTCCAAAGCGATGAGAATTGATCTAGCTTTTGAATTGGGTTAAGTCGGGTAAAAATATAAAATGATGTGGAATGTATGGCTTTGAGCGTTCGTTTTTTGGTGTTAGTTGAATGAATTGGCCGTAAACCAAGGAATACAATTAGCTTTATTCCTGCTTTGATGTCAGAAAATGTGGTTACTGATATTCTTTCGACTCACATTTCCACTGGCTCAATGTCACTCATCAATCTTTACTTTTTGAAGGTTTTCTAAAATCATCTCCGTCATCCCTTCCATCTTCGAAAAAGCAAACCATTTTTTGCCCAGGTCTTTCAGCGATGCGCCAAAGTGGTAGCCTTCTTTTTCATCCAGAATCAGAAAGCGATCATGTGCTTCTGTGAACTTAACCACCTTGATCTCGGGGTATTGGCTGTTGTGCTTTTTGAGGTCGAGCTGAAGTTGCTTAGGGATGCTTTTGGTGTAAATAGTAGCGCTGACGCCTTCACTTCGCTTGCTCAAAAGAGTCAATACGGTATCGTCTACGTAGTTATCAATCAGAATAATGGATGTATTGGCTTTTCGAATAAGTTCTGCAGTAAAAGCGTAGGCATCGTACATCTGCCCATTGAAGAAAATCCCCTGATTGGGTAGTTTGTTTCCGGATTCCAGTGCCTTGAATACTTCCTCAAAACGTTGATCTGTTGCCAACTGGAAATGAAGCTGTTTTTCTTCTAATCCATCAAGTCTTTGAAATAGCCCTGCATTTTGGGAAATAAACTTTCGCATCTGTACAAACGCATCCATAATTTGGATACTGACCTGTATGGCTGTTTTGCTGCGCAATACGGCAGAAAGCATGGATACACCCTGCTCTGTGAACACGTAGGGTAAGTACCTTCTGCCACCATGACCACTTGAGGTCGCAATTTGCGACTTCAAGGAATCGTATTCCTCAGCAGTGAGTTGAAAACGAAAATGTTCAGGGAATCTGTCTTCATTGCGCTTTACCTGCTCATTGAGGCGTTTTAATTCTACCTGGTACATCTCTGCCAGGTCACTGTCAATCATGACCTGCATCCCACGAATGGTGAAAATGCGGTCTTGAATGTGTGATATGGCAATTTTATTTTTACCCATCGGGCAGTTGAACTTTAATCGTACTACGGTTCCGCTTCCAGTTTATGATTTAAGAAGGGTAAATATACAAAACGATCCCGTAAAGTACAGTGCTAAGCGTTCGTTTTTTGGTGTTGGTTGAATGAGTTGGGCGTAAGCCAAGGGATGCAATTGGGCTGGAGCCTGTAAGTTTGAGGTAAATTATATATTCGCTATAAAATCATGACAAATGAAATCCTACAATAGCTTCTTAATTATTTTTCTTTCCCTAATTGTCTCATCCTGCTCGTTCATCGTTTTATTCAATGACTTTGTCAATAACTCCGATGCTAATGAAGGCGTTTATTCTTACTTAAATGTAGATAAGAAACTCCACGAACAGGCAGTAGAATACATCACAGCCCAATTAGATACAAACCCTCCCGACAGTATCTTTATTCTCGCAGCTGAACACGAAGTATCAAATGCACAATACAACCGGTTTTTAAAATCTTTGAGAGATAATAACTACACCGATATTTATCAGAAATGTAAGAGAAAACGCTCTAACTGGATAGAGAATAAAAGATTTGAGCTACTCGATGAAAGAGTTGTAAATAATTACCATAAAAACTATGCCCACTCTAAAGAATATGAAAATCATCCGGTTGTAAATATTTCTAGAGAAGCCATGGACTACTATGTAGAGTGGTTAAACGCAATTAGTACCAGCGATAAAGATGAAATCATACACTATAAAATACCGAGTAAAGAAGAATGGCTAGAAGCTTATCGTAAAAACAAAAAACATGACTCTGCTTTTTATCCGTGGGAAACAGATTTTTACCTTGACAACAACAATTACAAATTAGCAAGCTTCGCCACGTTAGACTTGCGTCAACTAAGACAAGAGCCTAATCAAAATGAGTTGAGACTTTCAAAGAATAAAGACTCCGCTTATACCGCTGTTTTTGAAGGGCCTAAACCTGTAGACTCCTACATTGAAAATGACTATTTCCTCAACAACATGGCAGGTAATGTTGCTGAAATTGTTTTGGAGTCCTGTCACGAGAAAAATGATTCAATTTGTGTTACACATGGCGGCTCATGGCATAGTTTCCCTGATAAATTAAAAAAGTACTCGACAGAAACCTACAGCTTGCCATCTAGGTTTGTAGGCTTACGCGTATTTGTTTACAAATGCTATTATCTCTAATTTTCAGACTTCCGAACGACTTCGTTAATAACACGATCCAATTCACCGGCTGATTTACTGATTTCACTGAGTAGTTTTTCCTGATCGACTTCTACTTCCTTGTTTTGCAACAGACCAACCAGTCCCATTATTCGGGCTAATGGAGGCCTTACCACATGAGATTGAAGCCAGGCAACTTCATTCAGCCGATTGAGAATGCTTTCGTGAGTCTCCATTTCTGAAGTAGCGATATTTCCTTTTAATTCAAGCTGGTCGTTCTTTTCTCCTCTTTCAACCTGGTCATTTTTTATTAAATCGAACCTTTTTACTTTGATAAACCCGATCAACAATCTCGATATTGATTTTAAAAACCGAACTTCATCAAGTGTCCACCTGCGCTTCTTTTCACAATCAGCAATACCCAGGAAACCGTTCAGTTGACTGTTTCTGAAAATCGGATAAATCAAAAATGAATAGACTTCATAAGCTGTCAACAACTCGCGAATTATTGTAGAGTTGATCGCATCTGTATCAGCTTTAAAAGGGTTTCCACTGAGGAGTTTTTGATAAAAAGGAGTATCTATATCGATTGGAATAACGGATATATCATCCTGAACTTCCCTCTTACTCCACATTTCATGCTTTAAGGCTGATAAACTACCTTCTTCATTCAGCTCGATATCATAATAGTAAACACTTTGTACTTCAAGTGTTTGGCCAATTCTTTTAAATAATCGTTGAAGCTGAGGCTCCCATTGATTTGATCTACTCAAGTTCCTTATCGCACAACCTAATACATCAACAAAAGCGCGGTTTTTTTCCAATAACTCATCCTGTAAAAGCTGTTCACTTACATCTGTCAACTGTAATAGAGCAATCGATGAATCAGCTGAAAGTTTTTTCCACTTTTCAAGTACCGAAACCTTTTTTCCATCAGCGTTTTGGTGATGAGCAAATGTCACATCGGTTGATGACAAATTCCAACCCGATGTATCTCTGGAAAAGCGAAAATCATCAATAGACTTCCCTTTAATATCATTTTCCCTGAAGCCGTAGAAGTCTAATGCTTCTCTATTGAGCGAAATAATACTCCGATTATTTAAATCGATCAATAGTGCCGGAAAAGCAATAAAGTTCAATAATTCCTGTCTTTTTAAACCAGTAGTAAACGCAGTATCACTTTTAGAAGATGATTTAGAAGTCATGGCAGTAGTTATATCATCATTTATCACAAGTTCATAAGTAAATAGAAATCAAAACCTTACCTCCTCAATCAGAAACTGATTTAAAAATCGCGAATAAACCAAAATAAAGTCACATTACTTTTGAAAAAATATAATATTCTATAATGATCTTCTTTAGTGAAATTTTAGTTTGCAAGAAAAGCATCACTCTCTGTACACTAGGAGAAAAACTGAGTAATGTTTAATTCAAAAAACTTTACAATTAGTCAGGCGTTTAACTTTGCACAAGTAATCATTATGAATAATAAAAACAATCTTACTTTTTACAGGATAAACAGGTCAACAAAAACCAGTATCCCGTTTTTTGAGATTGGTGTAAAAGCAGGCTTCCCTTCTCCGGCAGAAGAATACGAGGAAAGACCAATAGATCTCAACAAAGAATTAATCAAAAACCCTCCTTCAACATTTTTTTGCCGGGTTGATGGAGTCTCCATGCAAGACTTTGGTATTGACGATGGTGATTTGCTCGTTGTTGACAGGAGCATGGAACCACATAATGGAAAAATAGCAGTTTGCTATATTGATGGGGAATTTACACTCAAAAAAATCAAGATTGACAGGAACCATTGCTGGTTGCTTCCAGGGAATAAAAATTATACTCCCATCAAGGTAACAGAAGAAAATGAGTTCCTCATTTGGGGAATTGTTATACATTCCATAAAATCATTTTAAATGTATGCACTTGTAGATTGTAACAACTTTTACGCCTCTTGTGAGTCCGCCTTTAAACCTGATATAAAAGGTAAACCCATCGTAGTTCTATCAAACAACGATGGTTGTGTCATTGCACGCAATACAGAGGCTAAAGCTCTGGGCGTTCCTATGGGTGCTCCGTGTTTTAAATATGAACGGTTTTTCAAGCAACACAATATTCATGTATTCTCATCAAACTATCCGCTCTATGGGGATATGAGTAAACGCGTGATGAGTATTTTATCAGATTCTACACCCGATATTGAGATTTACAGCATTGATGAAGCTTTTCTCTATTACGGTCAGAACCTGACCTTCCAGCCTGCTGTCGATGGTGAAAACTTGCGAAAAAAGGTTCTGAAAAGTACAGGAATACCTGTGAGTATAGGCTTCGCCCCTACCAAATCATTAGCAAAGCTCGCCAATCGCATAGCAAAAAAGTACCAGCAATACACTGAGGGAGTTTATGTGATGGATACTCCTGAAAAAATTGAAAAAGCGCTAAAATGGGCAAACATTAAAGATATCTGGGGAATTGGAAGACGAAATACTAAAAACCTAATTAAAATTGGAGTTGAAAATGCCTGGCAATTCACCCAATTATCTGATCAGTTTGTAAAACGGGAACTTTCAATTGTAGGCCTCAGACTAAAATACGACTTGAGCGGAAAACCCACCCTGGGTCTGGAAGCTCTACAACCCAAAAAGAACATTGCCACTACCCGTTCATTTGATCGCGATTACAATGATTTCTCTCACCTCAAAGAACACGTATCCAGCTTTGCAGTGGCCTGCGCCAAAAAGCTTCGCAAGCAGCGGTCAAACTGTAATGCCGTAACCGTTTTCCTGCGAACCAATCCGCACAAAATAGAGCAACCGCAGTACTACAACAGCATCACCGTTGAGCTCCCCTACGCGTCAAACTCTGACCTGGTTATCGCCAAATACGCACTCATCGCGCTGGAAAAAATATACTACGACCGCTACCACTACAAAAAAGCCGGAGTCATCATTTCTGACTTCACGCCAGAATCACAGGAGCAAACCAATCTCTTTGAACAAAAAGATCCGCGACACAAAAAACTGATGAGCACCATCGACAAACTCAATGATAAAATTGGGGAAGATAAAATCAGGCTTGGATCTCAGTACCTCGGCAAAGAAAAGAGATGGAAAACACGCCAGGGAAGGCTTTCAAAAAAGTACACGACCAATATCAATGAGATTATTCGGGTAAAGGTGTAAGTCTGCTCTTACTCCTCTTCTTCATCTAATTCAAATTGAAATCGGCTGAGAGCCACATATTGTAGTCAATTCAGATAAGAGAAAATAATTTTCTTGTATTTTGTTATGCGTGCATACCTTTTTTATTAAATTTGAAAACGATGAAACCGGAAGAAACAATAGATTTCCCAATTAGGTGGGCCTGGCACAAGATATCACGTCTTTATAATATAGAGGCGCAAAAGCACGGATTCACCATGTCGATTGGATATGTGCTGCTGAACATCGATCGTGATAAAGGAACACCATCCACGAAATTGGGTCCGCTCATGGGAATGGAGTCGAGAAGCCTTACACGCACGCTAAAAAGCATGGAAGATCTCGGTTTTATCGAGCGCAAACCTGATGAGTTCGACAAACGAAAAGTTCGAATCTTTCTCACCGATTTAGGAGAGAAAAAAAGAAAGATAAGCCGAGACACCGTTTTGAGGTTTAATGATGCAGTTCACTCGGCTCTGACCGATAAAGAACTCAACCAAATGCTATCAACTATGAATAAAATTAATCACCTGCTCGATAATGAGGATATTTTCCAATTAGAAACAGAAACACTTAAAGCGCATTGATTCGTCAATTGCGCTTTTTTTATCAAAAAAATAAAATTCAATTATGAGAAGAAACATCAATAAGGTAGCTGTCCTGGGATCGGGAGTGATGGGCTCCAGGATCGCCTGTCACTTTGCCAACGCAGGATGTGAAGTTGTGCTACTCGACATTGTGCCCAAAGAGGCAAAAGATAGTGACGACAAAAATGCGCGCAACAAGCTCGTGAATGACGCGCTCAAAACGGCATTAAAATCGAACCCCTCTCCTATTTATGATCAAAAGCTCGCCAAGAATATCGTGACGGGAAACATGGAAGACAACATGGATCTCATCAGCGATTGCGACTGGATCATTGAGGCGGTGATCGAACGACTCGACATCAAAAAAGAGGTTTTCACTAATGTTGAGAAGCACCGCAAGCAGGGAACCATCATTTCCTCAAATACTTCGGGAATTCCTATAAATATGATGCTCGAAGACAGAAGCGATGATTTCAAAAAACACTTTTTGGGAACTCACTTTTTCAATCCGCCAAGATATCTACAACTCCTGGAACTCATTCCCACGAAGGAAACCGATCAGGAACTCGTGGATTTCTTGCTCGATTACGGAAGAAAATTCCTCGGCAAAACGACTGTTCTCTGTAAAGATACACCCGCTTTTATCGCGAACAGAATTGGTGTTTTCTCCATCATGTCGCTCTTCCACACGGTGAAAGACATGGATTTCACTGTTGAGGAAGTGGATAAATTGACTGGTCCGGTTTTAGGCAGACCTAAATCGGCTACGTTCAGAACCGCAGATGTGGTAGGCCTCGACACGCTGGTCCTCGTAGCGAACGGATTGAAGGATAACACGCCCAATGACGAAGCCAATCACCTGTTCAAGTTGCCCGATTACATTCAAAAGATGGTCGACAACGAATGGTTGGGCTCCAAAACGAAACAGGGCTTTTATAAAAAGGTAAAAGATGATGACGGTAACAGTCAGATCCTGGCCCTCGATCTCAACACGCTCGAATACAATCCAAAGAAAAAGGTGAAATTCGACACGTTAGAGCAAACGAAACAAATCGACAGCCTCAGGGAGCGCATGCCGGTTTTATTCAAAGGAAAAGACAAAGCCGGAGAATTTTACCGAACGACTTTCACTTCGCTCTTCCAATACGCAACGAATCGCATTCCGGAGATCTCTGATGAACTCTACAGAATTGACGATGCCCTAAGAGCCGGATTCGGCTGGAAGCAAGGTCCGTTCGAGGCCTGGGATGCAATTGGCTTTGACACGGTTCTGAACGAAATGGAAAAAGCCGACAAAAAGCCTGCAGACTGGCTTTATAAAATGAAGGATGCCGGTCACAAAGCGTTTTACAAAATTGAAAACGGGCTCAAGCTCTATTACGATATCAACTCGGGAGATTACAAAGAAATCCCCGGTCAAAAAGACACGATCAACCTCAATACAATCCGCGAGGGAAATACGCTGTGGAGCAATTCAGGTGCAACGATTGTCGATTTAGGTGACGGAATTATCAACCTGGAGTTCCACACCAAAATGAACACGATTGGCCAGGAAATTATTCAGGGTATCAACAAAGCGATCGACATGGCTGAAGAGAGCTACAAAGGTCTGGTGATATCCAATACCGGAGATAATTTCTCTGCCGGAGCTAATGTGGGGATGATCTTCATGTTTGCGGTTGAACAGGAATACGATGAACTGGAGTTCGCGATAAAATCGTTCCAAAACACCATGATGCGCGTTCGCTACAGTAATATTCCGGTTGTGGTTGCTCCACACGGAATGACACTCGGTGGCGGATGTGAACTATCCATGCACGCTGATAAAGTAATCGCTCACGCTGAAACGTACATCGGGTTGGTTGAGTTTGGTGTTGGCCTTGTACCGGGCGGTGGCGGAACAAAAGAATTTACGCTGCGCCTCAATGACGATCTCAACGAAGGGGACATTCGTGTCAATCAATTGCGCAACCGATTCCTCACAATCGGGCAGGCGAAAGTCGCGAAAAGTGCTCACGAAGGGTTTGACCTCGGCTATTTGCGTCACGGACAGGATGAAGTGATCATCAGTCGTGATCATCAACTCGCTTACGCTAAACAAAGCGCTCTCAACCTCTTTGAAAAAGGGTATTCCAAACCAGTTATGCGCAAGGATATCAAGGTTCTTGGAAAAGAAGGTTTGGGAATTGTGTATTCAGGAGCCGACAGTATGAAATCTGGTCATTACATCAGCGAACACGATCAACTTATCTCTGAAAAACTAGGTATGGTGATGTGTGGCGGTGACTTGTCAGAACCGACTGAAGTCGATGAAGAATACTTGCTCAAGATGGAGCGCAGAGCTTTCTTAGAGTTGTGTATGCAGAAGAAGACGCTCGAACGAATTCAGAGTCTCCTGAAAACCGGAAAAATATTAAGAAACTAAAAAGACATTCAATTATGGACGCATATATAGTAGCAGCAAAAAGATCGGCCGTTGGGAAAGCACCGAGAGGTAGTTTCCGCTTCCTCCGCCCCGATGATTTGGCCGTACAGGTTATAGAAGGCATGCTCAAAGAAGTGCCTAACTTAGAAAAAGAACGCATTGATGATTTCATCGTGGGAAATGCAACACCTGAAGCTGAGCAGGGATTGAACATCGGTAGGATGATCTCATTGATGAGTCTCCAAACCGATAAAGTTCCTGGAATGACGATCAATCGTTATTGTGCATCGGGACTGGAGACAATCGCTGTGGCAGCATCAAAAATTCATGCCGGTATAGCAGATTGCATTGTAGCCGGGGGTGTTGAAACGATGTCTCCTATTCCGTTTGGCGGATGGCGAATTGTGCCTAACTCAAAAGTGGCAAAAGAAAATCCAACCTGGTACTGGGGAATGGGACTTACAGCTGAGGCTGTAGCCAGGGATTACAAAGTGAGCCGTGAAGATCAGGATCAATTTGCACTACAGTCTCACCAACGAGCGGCCAATGCCATTGAGAACGGATATTTCAAAAACGGCATCGTTCCGATTGATGTTGAAGAGACTTACCTTGATGAAAACGGCAAAAAGCAGAGCCGCAACTACACTGTCGATACTGATGAAGGTGTTCGTAAAGATACTTCCGTTGAAAAGCTGGGTAAGCTCAGACCCGTATTCGACCAAAAGGGTTCGGTCACAGCCGGTAATGCTTCTCAAACGAGTGACGGAGCAGCTTTTACGCTCGTTATGAGTGAAAAGATGGTGAAAGAATTAGGTGTAGAACCAATCGCTCGACTCCACTCCTACGCTGCAGTTGGAGTTGACCCGAGAATAATGGGAATCGGACCGGTAGATGCTGTACCCGCAGCATTGAAAAAGGCGGGTCTGACCAAAAATGACATCGACCTCATTGAACTCAACGAAGCGTTTGCATCTCAATCGTTAGCCGTTATTCGCGAGCTGGACTTAGACCCTGAACTCGTGAATGTAAATGGTGGAGCAATTGCCCTGGGTCACCCGCTGGGTTGTACAGGAGCAAAACTCTCTGTTCAAATGATCGATGAGTTGCGCAGGCGCGACAAAAAATACGGTGTTGTAACCATGTGCGTGGGTAGCGGACAGGGAGCAGCCGGAGTTTACGAATTATTGAAATAACCAACTAAAACAAAGAATTATGAGTGATAATAATAAATCGGCACTGATGGGAGGTGAATTCCTCATCCGTGAATCAGATGCTAAAGACGTCTTCATCCCTGAAGAATTTGATGAAGAACAATTGATGATCGCACAAACCTGTAAGGACTTTGTGGATAAAGAGGTTACCCCAAACCTCGATCGTATTGATGCACTTGAGGAAGGTTTGATGCCTTCAATTTTAGATAAAGCAGGCGAATTGGGAATGCTGGGAATTTCAGTTCCCGAACAATACGGAGGATTTGGGAAAAACTTTGTGACTTCTATGCTTTCATCAGAAGCCACAGGTGCAGGTCACTCATTCTCTGTATCGTATTCTGCTCACACCGGAATTGGTACGTTACCTATCCTCTATTACGGAACTGAGGAGCAGAAAGAAAAATACCTTCCAAAACTAGCATCAGGAGAATGGAAAGGTGCTTACTGCCTAACAGAGCCGGGATCAGGATCTGACGCGAACAGCGCAAAAACAAAAGCCGAACTCACTGATGATGGCAAGCACTACGTGATCAACGGACAAAAGATGTGGATCACAAATGGCGGATTTGCCGATGTGTTTACGGTATTTGCTCGTATTGGTGACGATGAAAACCTAAGTGCTTTTATCATTCCGGCTGATGTGGATGGCGTTTCGCTAAACCCTGAAGAAAAGAAGATGGGAATTAAAGGTTCCAGTACTCGCCAGGTGTTTTTCAATGATGTGAAGATTCCAAAAGACAATCTACTCGGTAAGCAAAATGAAGGATTTAAGATTGCACTCAACATTTTGAATATCGGTAGAATCAAGTTGGCTGCAGCTGTTCTTGGTGGTTGTAAAGGAACTATTTCACAAGCTACAAACTACGCTAATGAGCGCAATCAGTTTGGCAGACCAATTTCAAAATACGGAGCGATTAAAGACAAAATCGCTAAAATGGCGATTAAGACTTACGCATCTGAATCAGCCACCTACCGTGCTTCACAAAACATTGAAGATAGAATCAAATATCTTCATGAAAAAGAAGGAATGGATAAAGCCAAAGCCGATTTAAAAGGTATTGAACAATACGCTGCTGAGTGTGCTATGATGAAGGTACACGGATCTGAAACGCTCGACTTTGTTGTTGATGAAGGTGTTCAGATTTACGGTGGTATGGGATACTCTGCTGAGTCTCCTGTGGAGCGTTCTTACCGTGATGCCCGAATCAACAGAATATTCGAAGGAACCAATGAGATCAACAGAATGCTCACGGTTGACATGATGCTCAAAAAAGGCATGAAAGGCGAATTAGATTTGATGGGGCCGGCTAAGAAAGTTGGTGAAGAACTCATGTCTATTCCAGATTTCGACCACGATGACAGCGGACTCTTCGGTTCTGAAAAGCGCTACATCAAGAACTTCAAGAAAGCGGTATTGATGGTAGCCGGTTCAGCGGCTCAAAAGTTCATGATGGAGCTCGCCAAAGAACAGGAAATACTACTGAATATCGCAGATATGCTAATTGAAGCGTATGTGGCCGAATCAGTTTTATTGAGAGTTGAAAAACTGGCCGGAATGAAAGGCGAGGAAGAAACAAAACTTCAACAAAACATGGTCAGAGCCTATATCTACGATGCAGCCGAAAAAATCGGTAAGTGCGGTAGAGAAGCGTTGATGAGCTATGCTGAAGGAGACGAACTCCGCATGCAAATGATGGGGATCAAGCGATTTACGAAAATCGAACCATTCAACATCAAGCAAACGAGAAGAGAAATCGCTGAAGCGATAATTAAAGAGAACAAGTATATTTTCTAGTTCTCAATACACATATAGTAATGTAGAAAAAGACCGTATTATTGCGGTCTTTTTTGGTATTGGAGATGATTTTAGCTACATTTTAATTGCACTCAATAAAAGCTTAAACAATGAAAAGATTAACATTATTTTTATTCGTAGTATGTTCAAGTATTAGTTACGCCCAAAACTCATTTGATAAAGGCTCCAGCTTTGTTGATTTAGGAGTTGGCATTAGTACATGGGGTATTCCAGTTTATGGAGGATTTGAAACTGCTGTGGCAAACAATTTTACACTTGGAGGTAGATTGTCATGGCGCAGTTGGAATGAGGACATTAGAGGTAATGGATTCAACCACAATATTTTTGGTATTGTTTCAAGAGGTAATTATCACGTAAACGAGGTATTAGAACTCCCTTCCAACTTTGACATTTATGCCGGACTAAATCTCGGTCTTTATATTTACGACTCACCATCAAGCTACCCCGGTGACAGTTCCTCAGGATTGGGATTGGGGGCTCAAGTAGGTGGTCGCTATTACTTTGATGAGTCCTGGGCTGTCAATCTGGAGATTGGCGGTGGTAATGCAGCATCAGGTGGTAGCTTTGGTGTCACGAAAAACTTCTAAGAAGACTTTAATATATGGAGGGAAATTTCCCTCCTTTATTTTTTTGTCAATGTGAAGGTTTTCAAATACTGGCCAACTACAACTGTAATGTAATAGACTCCACTCGTATCAGGAGTTTTTAATTCTATTTTATTCTGTCCTGACTTAACTCCTATCTTTAATTGATCAATAAGCCTTCCTGATTGATCATAAATCATTACATCAGCTCTTTCTTTATTCACTTCAGAGCCAAACGAAAGCGTAAAATATTCTCCTGAAACAGGATTTGGATAAACATTACCTCCATCAAAGAGTTGTTTCTTGTTTATTAACTTTCCCGTAGAGAGCTCATCGACCAGATAAACTTCATAAACAACTTGTGTAGCCCAACTTTCAGAGCCGGTATTAATAAAGAATATATTCTTTTCACTGCTCTCTATACCTCCCACTACATAGCCAATGAGGACTGAATCCTGTGAGAGGTCTAACTCGCTTAAATCAATTATTCCGTGCTCGTAAAAAGGGATGTTATTAGCTGGTATGAATTCAGATCCCGATCCTAACAGACCGGGCATTTCTGCAACTTTTTGCTCATTCATAGAACCATCATCAAGTCTTCTTACCCTGGCAATGGTATTCACAAATGGAACATCAGTATCTTCGATCAAACTATCATTTACATCGAGATAAAACTGACTGATTCCACCAAAGAACAAGTTATCCATCACCTTACTATCAGGATCATACAAAGCTGCTGTAGCACAGTGATAGTGATTCAAATATTGAGTAAAGTTGTTATTTACCTGATGTCCGTTTCGTTTAACATCAACAGAGTTCAAAAATGGTAAATCCTGAGTTGGCTGAAATACGCCACTAAACATTGTAAAGCCGTATGAATCATCAGGAAATATTTGAGGAAGCATATTGTAATCTCTCCTGTGCAGATTGACAGGATCGACAAAATCAGACAACCTGTTGATTACCAAATTACCACTTGAGTTTTCATCCACAGTAAACCGCATTATTTTTTCATGATACTGTTGAGTAAAACTTGGGCCTCCCATAGGATTGTACCTACCTGTGAACTCTTGTCCACCGGCAAGGTAAAAAGTGTCCCCTATCATTTCCAGCTGACCTCCTGTATTAGCCATATCTGCATGCTGTATCGATTTGAAAGAAGCCGCGATTGACGCATTATTTTTAATAGCCGGAATCAACGTACTCATATCAATTCTCGTGAGTCGGTCGTGTGTGATGTGATCTCCTGCTGTGTTACTGTATCCGTATCCTCCAACATAATACAGGTATTTTCCATCCTGATGAAAGTTTGGATTGGTTGTTTTGAATTGTTCCTGTATCGCAGTTGGAAGTCCTGTTATAGACTTTTGAAATACTTCCTCAGTAGCGGGATCAACGACATAAATAAATGCGTTGTTATTTCCTGCATCAAAAGAAGCCCAGGGCTGCCTGCGATGAAGTCCATCTAACCGACCTCCTACTAAAACCCAATTTCCATCGTACTTTCCAAAAGCAAAAGATTGGAGTCCGGGCATGTTTTCAAACTCAACCGGTTTAACAGCTACTCCATAATTAGGAGATTGTGAAAAAATGAATAAAGTTGAAAATAGTGTTAGTATTAGCGCAATAGATTTTTTCATTTTAGTGTATTTTGTCCAAAATTACGACTAAGTCATTCTACCTTAAGTGATAAAAATTACATTCGAATTATGATCGAACTCACGTCAAGCAACAACGTCATAATACCAAAACACATCATTGATGATGTGTTCGAGGGAAATATTCGTTCATTTATCAGTCAGTTTGAAAATGTTGATGAAGACAAATATCTCGTAACAATCAGAACCAAATACGCAGCAGGTGTCGATAAAATAACCCGTAAGCTTTCAGAAATGGGTTTTACGTTTGACAATAATTCAAACAAGAGTGATCAATTCACGGTATTTGCCAAAGAAGGAATTTGGTGGGAAGTCCCATGGCTGGTAGAAAGAAACGGAGATGTTTGGTTTATCGCTGATGTTGAAGCTCCTGTATAAAAAAAGCCGGCATTTAGCCGGCTCTGTTTACTCTATTGAATTACTATTTTATCCCGATAGCGTTTTCCTTTATCATCGACAACTGACACAATGTAGACTCCATTCAGCCAGCTTGACGAATTCAGTTTGATTCTGGTAGCGTTCTGACCATTACGACTTACCACTTCTCTACCACTGATGTCATAGACTTGCAGTTGGTCAATTTGAGTGTTCATCGCTTCAACTATAACATTATTTGGAGCTGCATAAACCTTGATATCATTCTTTTCATCGATCAACTCAACTGAAGAAGGATCACTGATCTCTGACAGTTTGTAATGCACCTCAAATCGATCGTCCGTTTTCAACGAGTCATTCACCTCAAACTCGTAAGAATGTTCACGTAAATTGTGAATAGAATCATTTTCAAGATCTACCAGATAAACATCTATTCCAAACAAATTCTCAAAATCAGTAATTTCAAAATTGTACTTTCCGCTATCTAAAGCATGGATACTCAATTTTGATATGGCTGAGTCTCCTTCAAATTGCATTGGTGCTTTTCCCTCAATCACAAATTTGTCTTCATCGATTATGGCAGCAATTGAAACAGGATTATCAGATTCCATTTTCAACGCATCGTAAAGCCTGTCTTTTTCCTCTGTTGCTTCATTTGGAAATGCCACGAGCATTTGGCTTTTAAATGTACTGTCCTTTTTCAAACTAATCCATAAACGTGGAAAGTTGACTGATGACTGGATCTGACCATTTTTAAAGAACTGACCATTTGAACTGCTTCTCATTGAATTGTTAAATTCTACTGAGGTATTTTGATTTGCCATAACGAAAAAGCCCTGTCCGCTCGCTATATGTCCGTTTGGCGTAACATTGCTGTTTGGGCCAACAGTTGCACCAGAGTTGTTCCAGGCAGCATAATCGCTTGATGAATTTGTGTTTGTGCCATCATCATCCCAGTAATAAATTCCGCTCATTATGCGAGAATTCAAAACAGCATTTTCATTCCAAAACTGAGCTGCATTAATTGATGATGGATAAGGATTACCAATCAGGTTCCAGTTATCCTGTGTCCAGTTTACATTTCCCGGATTAGGTTGAGTAGCGATAGAATATGAAATATCACCATTATTAACCTGCCCGGTAAAAGTTCTATTTGCCTGTGATGTATTTGCCCCACCAGGGATGAAATAACCTCTTCCTTCATCCATATCACCGTCAGATCCTGAAATCAGGTAACTAGAAGTAAATGTCACATTATTACCCAGACAAGTAGTAGAATAGTTATTTGGATAATCGTATTTCCAGGACTGGTCAGATGCGTCAAAGACAAAAATATCACAAGGGTTAGTATTTGCGAAAACAGTAGCTATATCAGCATTTTCAACTGGTGAGGAATATGCGTTATATCCCGCTGTGCCTACTCTACCCTGTTTATGAACAATATAATTTCCACTTCCGGTATTTTGGTCAGATCCCGAATGTGTTTGAACCAAAGAAGCCGAAGACTCAACTTCAATAGTTCCGTCATTTTCTATTGGCTCACTAACGGTGAGTGCTCCCGTTCCGTCAATTAAAAATGTAACATTCGAACTAATGTATAAAGTATCAATACTCACTGAAGTAGAAACAACAGGATCGTTATTCCCCAGATCTAGCAAATATGCTTTATCTCCATTTCCCGGAACAGTGCCACACCAGTTACTGGATGTATTCCATGAAGTGGAAGTTGTTCCTTCCCAAATTGCATGATTATTATTTGCTTCAGGTCCGTACAATGGAATAAAGGTAAGCCCTACATGTGAACCACCTGATTGCTCTTTGATGGTAACTTCTACCTTACTATCTGGACCGAGGTAACCTTGCCAAACATCAGATGTGTAATTATTGCTGTACCAGGTGTTTTTAGAATAAACCTGTACACCATCTATATAAAGAGTTACACCGTCATCGTGATTCGGGATGTCTATTTGATAGTAGCTACAAGGAAATCCTTCTCTTCTTACCCTGTAAGAATGATTGTTATTTCCTATTGAGCAACCTTGCCAATTAGCTGCATCTGATGGTGAATTATTTATTGACCAATCATCACGTGTGTCAAAATTGAATGAAGAAAAGCTGTAATATCCTCTGTAGTCAGAGAAAGTTTCATCATCATAGCCGTGAAGAATCCACTGGTTCTGACCATAAACTGGATTAGTGCCATTTGATGAATTGAATACTGTCACATTCACGTATTCTGTATCACTTGGGCAGCTTCCATCAGCAGTAACTTTATAGACCGTACTGCTTGAAGGAGATAGTGTAACATTACTTCCTGAACTATTATTGAATTGAACTCCTGTTGATGGAATCCAAAGAAAGTTTGTAGCTCCAGAGGCAGTTACATTAGCTGTGTTTGAAGAGCAAATTCCTAAAGCTGTATCAGAAACAGAAACATCATAAGTACTAACAATAGATACATCGACACTTGCAGAATAATTCCCGTTACCATTTACATCAGTTCCTGTAACTGTGTAGGTTTGAACTCCTGTAGGTGCCGAGGAAGGAATCACCAATTCAACACTATCAGTATTGTAAGGAGCACTCATGTAAGTTGTATTACCTCCAGACCAATCATAGTTAGCACCTCCGTCAACACCAATCTTAACAGTGGCCCCAGTACAAACATCGAGATCATCAGAAATTACAAGAGTTGGTGTGTAATTGAACTCAACTTCTAATGCTGATTCTCCACCGCTTTCTTCAACCTGTATTTCTATTTTAGAATTGGCTCCTAAATTTCCAGACCAAACAGCATTCTGAATAGTTGAAGTATAAGATGAAGAATATTCAAGCACTCCATTGACATAAAGCCTGTGATCATCATCTCCTCTTATATCAAGAGTGTACTGACCGGCAGTAAAACCTTCTCTTTTGTATGAAAATGAATGTTGATCGTTTGGAATTGAACAGCCCTGATAGTTTGAGGCGTCACTTGGTGATCCATTTGTAGGGAAATAATCTGATGATAAAATATTTAAGCTGGTATCAATGTAGCTTCCCAAATACGTAACAAACTGTTTCCCATTGTAACCGAAAACATACCATTCGTTATTTCCAAACTCTGCAGGATCGAGGCCGCTTGAATTAATTGTGAGGTTAGAGCCGTTATCGCTACCTGTGACAGCCGGAGAATCTCCTGACACTCTAATTCGATAAGCGGAACCGGGATCTATAACTGACGGAATAGTAGCAGTAATTGATCCACCTGATGTAGATGAAGTAGATCCGATAGTATCAGGAGATGAAAAACTTCCCGTATTATCACTCAATTCAACATAAAAAGTATTTCCGCCATTGAATGAGCCGGAGATTGAATAATTAACTGTTAAATTTTCACTTTGACAAAATGGACTTCCTGATACTGAGCCGGTAGTAATGGATTGTGCAAAAACCTGTAATGAAAAACAGGAGAACGCCAGCGCAACCGCAATTGAGCCAATTCTTTTCATGATATTTTTATTGTTAGATTTCCTTACATCAAAGATACATCACAACCATGAAAATATCACCCTACAAAATACCATTTCCCTGAAGTGAACTTTTCAGTACTCAAGATGCGTTTTTAAGGAATAAGTTGAACATCAAAATATTTTTCAACTAAATGGTAACCCGTGCTCCATCAATGCCGTTATTTGCAGCATATCTTTTTTTCTAATCTGATATTAAATCATTTCAATCGTGATCATTTTAATTTTCTTCTTAGCACACTGGTATTTATCACTATTTACCCAAACGTTTTTCCATCACCGTTACGCAGCTCATCAAATGTTTACGATGAGTAAAGGCTGGGAAAAAGTATGGTTTATCCTCAGTTGGTTGTGGCAGGGGTCTTCCTATTTGAGCCCTAACACGTATGGAATTTTGCACCGCCAACACCACGCCTATGCCGATACCGAAAAAGATCCACATTCGCCCAAATACTCGAAGAGCCTTTTCGATATGATGTGGAAGACGAAAGTTATTTACAGTGACATTTTCTATGGTCGCGTAAAAACAGATGAAAAATTCACGAAAAACCTTCCCGAGTGGAAAAGCTTTGAAAAATTTGCAGATAACTGGATGATTCGCATTTCATGGGGCTTACTCTACATCGGGTTTTATGCCATTTTTGCAACTCACTGGTGGATGTTCCTCCTTCTCCCTATTCACTTTGTCATGGGACCATTTCACGGAGCAATCATCAACTGGTTCGCACACAAAATAGGGACAGTACGCTTCAGAGTTAACGACACAAGCAAAAACCTCATTCCAATAGATTTTCTCATGCTTGGTGAGAGTTATCACAACAATCACCACACAAAACCAAACAGCGCAAACTTTGGTCACTCATGGTACGAACTCGATCCGGTATACTACTTCATCAAACTCTTTGAAAAGTTGAAGATGATCGAGATGAAACCAAAACCTGTAATGGTCAGAGCCAAATAAGCATTATGTGCACGCTGACTTATTTACCGGAACAAAACAATTCTCCCAGACTCATAACATCTAACCGGGATGAAAGCCCTGAGCGTAAAAAGGCAGGCTTTCCTGATTGGCACAATGTTGAGGGATCTGATCTGTATTTTCCTAAAGATGGATTAGCCGGAGGAACCTGGTTAGCGATCAATGTGAATGGAATTATTGCTTGTCTGCTCAACGGAGCTTTTGAGCAACACGAGCACAATCCGCCTTATCGTAAAAGTCGAGGACTAATCTTAACCGAGTCATTAGCTACAGGGAATCCGATCGAAGCTTTGAAAGCTACGGATCTGACCAATATTGAGCCTTTTACTGTGGTCATCTTCAACGATGGAATCAAGGAGTTTCGCTGGGATGGTAAACAGAAGCATTACAATTCTTATGATCCCGCCAAACCGCATATTTGGTCATCAGCACAGCTCTACACGCCCGATACAATTGAAAAACGCAAAAACTGGTTCAACGAATGGCTCGAGAATCACAAAAATCCAACGAGTAATGAAATCCTGCATTTTCATCACTTTGGCGGTGAAGGCGACATTTATAACGACATCAGGATGAACCGGGACGGACAAGTACAAACAACGAGTATTTCGTGTATTGAACAGGGATCTGACCATGTGACTTTTCATCACAATGATTTACTCCTCAACGAAGAACAAACCAACTCGTTTAAAACTGCTAGCTGATTTTATTACACCTTTGCCGGCATGAGTGAGTTAGAATGGTACGCATATCTCATTTTCTTTGCAGCCGGTGCAATGGCCGGAATCATTAATGTGCTTGCCGGAAACGGCTCTGCGATTACGCTCTCCACACTTATTTTATTCGGGATTTCACCCACTATTGCCAATGCGACTAACCGTGTTGGCGTTTTTGTTTTGGCCGTTACAGTCCTCTTTTCCATCAGGAAATCACCTTCAACAGTAGGCTTGTTCAAGCGAAATGCATGGTTATCGATACCGGCTTTGGTCGGATCCGGAATTGGGGCTTACGGAGCCACACTAGTCAGCGATAAAATGCTGCAGTACGTGGCAATTGGCGCTCTGGCATTGATCCTACTATCCATGTTGTTACAGCCAGGTAAATGGGGTCGGGAAGATCGCGGATTGAGAGGTGCCAACAAGTGGCTCACCGGTTTTTCAATTCTGTTTGCCGGTTTATATGCCGGATTTATTCAGATGGGAGTTGGCATCATTCTGCTCGCTTCACTGGTGCTTTTGAGTAAATTTTCATTCCGGCAAGCCAATCTCATCAAGCAAATCCTGGTTTTTGGACTCGCCTCTGTCCCACTCGCTGTCTTCATTTTCAACGACATGATTCACTGGGGTGCCGGACTCGCACTCGCAGCCGGACAAGCCACAACGGGATGGGCTGTTGCTCGCTATGCCCTTCAAAACCCAAAAGCACAAATCTGGATAAGGCGACTCGTTGTCGTCATTATTATAGTTGCTCTTCTCGGGTTATTGGATGTGCATGAGTATTTATTTTAAAGTCAAAAAAACGTAACTTTTATGTTACATTTGATTCTGTTATGGGAATTAAATCGTGGGATGAAATAAAAAATTCCGTTTACGGAGAAAAAGGAACTGATAGAAGAGACGAACTTGAAAGAGATTTTGAATCTTTTAAAATTGGTATTCTGCTGCGTCAGGCAAGGAAAGAAAAGAACTTAACACAAAGTCAGCTCGCTTCTCTTATCAATAAAAAACGCTCATATATTTCCAGAATTGAAAATAATGGAAATAACATAACGCTCAAGACTCTTTATGACATTGTAGAAAAGGGTCTTGGTGGAAAAATCAAAATCTCAATTGATCTTTAAACCATCATTAAAAATATTTCACAACTTTGAGCGAAAATAACGCCAAGTGGTACTGAACTATATTTTCATCGGTTTTTTTGTGATCGCGTTTGTCGTGGCTTTGGTCAGAACCATTGGCTATTTCTTTCGCGATCAACTAGAAGCAATCGGACTGGTATTTGACGAAAGTGACCTCTACGTCTTTCGCGATATGGTTCAGTCAACCTTTGATATGGCTGATACTTCAATCGCTATAGTTTTGACTCTAATTGGCGTTATGACCTTTTGGCTCGGAATATTACGCGTTGGAGAAAAGGCCGGAGTCATCGCATGGCTCTCGAAAAAAATAGAACCGTTTTTCATTCGGCTCTTTCCTGAGATTCCGCGCAATCACAATGCTCACGGAGCCATCATGATGAACTTTGCTGCCAACATGCTGGGACTCGACAATGCTGCTACACCATTCGGCATCAAAGCTATGGAGCAGCTCCAGGATGCTAATACTAACAAAAAAACAGCCAGCAACGCGCAAATCATGTTTCTGGTTCTGAACACTAGTGGATTGACACTTATCCCTGTCAGTGTAATGGCCTTGCGTGCTGCAGAAGGCGCTTCTACTCCAACCGATGTCTTTTTACCGATTCTGCTAGCCACATACTTTGCGACAATTACCGGTTTGATTTTCGTTTCCATCAGGCAACGCATTAACCTGTTCAACAAAACGATGTTGTTGGTTTTGGGCGGACTCACAATTTTCGTTCTGGCTCTGGTAACATGGCTCACCCAAATGCCCGATAATTTTGCAGAGAAATTCTCAGTCGTATCCGGTAACCTGATTCTTTTTTGTGTGATAGTAGGGTTTATTCTACTCGCGCTGAAAAGAAAAGTAGATGTTTACCAAACCTTCATCGATGGCGCAAAAGAAGGATTCAATGTTGGTGTAAAAATCATTCCTTACCTCGTGGGAATGCTCATTTCAATTGCTGTGTTCAGAGCCAGCGGCACACTCGATTGGATTATTGGCGGAATTGAATTTCTCGTAAGTTGGTTCGGGTTTAACACCGATTTTGTGGGAGCACTGCCCACAGCCGTGATGAAGCCGCTTTCAGGTTCCGGAGCTCGTGCTATGATGGTTGAGACCATGAGCAATTATGGGTCAGACTCATTCCAGGGCTTTTTAGCCGGAGTATTCCAGGGAAGTACTGAGACAACATTTTACACTATCGCGGTTTATTACGGTGCAATCAATGTAACACGCACGCGCTACACCGCAACAGCCGGCCTCTTTGCCGATTTCATGGGAATTGTTGCAGCGATCATTATCGCGTATATTTTTTGGTAGGGTTTTATTTTAATGTAAACCTAACTGGTAAATTAATATAAGTATCAATTGGTTTACCGTTCATTATCGCTGGTTCCCAATCTGGCATATTCTCAACTAAACGCCATGTTTCTTCATCAATAAAAGTATCTACACCTCTAATAATTGAATATGGCTCAACTTCTCCGGTTTTTCTTACAATAAACCACATATAAACAACACCTGAGCTATTCATTTCCTTAGATTCTTCTGGGTAAGAGATTTCTTCACCTAAATACTTGAATAACTGGTCTTCTCCACCAGGAAAGGAAGGCTTTTCACAGTTTTCACAATCCTCTTCATCTTTAGGGGATTCGACAACTCCTTCTGGGGGCTCAAGATCATAAACTAATTTGCTAAAATCTCGTGTTAATATTATATTCCCAGACTTGTCATACTCATTCCAAGCTCCTACTGGTTCGCCATTTACTAGCTTTTCCTCTTTCAAAAGAATATCAGTATTTTTTTTATAATATTTATAAATCAATGTATCTCCTGAATATGATTTTTCAGTTCTATACTCTTCAACTTTTGATTTTCCTCTCATTGATTTTATTGCTGCACAACTAAAAAACACTGCAATTGACATTAGTAGGATTAAGTACTTCATTTGAATAGGGTTTATATTAATTAATCGAATAGCGATTATAATGATAATAACTTAAATCCCGCAATTTTTGAAAGTATAAAATTAAAACACTCAAAATTTGATCTTATATAATCACCTGCATTCATTAGCTTTGTGCGCCAATGAACTTTCTGTATCCACAATTTCTGTACGGGTTACTCGCAATTGCCATTCCGGTTGCTATTCACCTCTTTAATCTCAAGCGGTACAAAACAGTTTATTTTTCCAATAACCAGTTCCTCAAGTCTGTTCAGGAAAAGACGCAGTCGACATCCAGGCTAAAGCATTTACTCACACTGTTAGCCCGAATTCTCTTTATCGTGTTTTTGGTTTTGGCTTTTGCCCAGCCCTATTTCCCCGGAGAAGGTAAATCAGAATCTGCCGATAAAACGCTTTCGCTATACCTCGATAACTCATTGAGTATGTCTTTTTCGAGTCCGGAAGGACAAGCTTTCCAGAGAGGTAAACAAAAAGCTTTTTCAATCCTGGAGCAGGCAGCTCCAACTGATAAAATTCAGCTGATTTCAAATGACTTCAAAGGAACTGATCGTGTACTCCTCTCTCCCAACGAAGCGATTGACGAAATTCAAAAACTGAGACTTTCACCCAATATTCGCAATTTCGATCAGGTTCGTGAACGAATTAACAATTCCCTGCCATCGGGTGCAAAGAACAATCACCGCTTCATCATCAGCGATTTTCAAAATTCATTTTTGCAAAAAGCGAATAGTGATTCGCTAAAGGCACAAACAAATTTCCTCCCAGTCAATTCCACTTACCGATCGAATGTTTACATCGACTCGCTGGCTTTCTTTTCGCCTGTTCGCAAAGCGGGCATTCAGGATTCAGCCCAAATCTCGATTATCAACACAGGAGATGAGAATATTTCTTCTTCGCTGGAACTACGCATAGACGGAAAAATGCAGAACATTCTCAAAGTCGATCTATCTCCCGGGCAAAACGATACCACAATTTACTTCACGGTTCAGGATGCTGGTCCGCACTACGGGATTATTCAAATTGAGAACGATGCTGCAGATTTCGACAACAAATTCCATTTCACATTTGAAGTTCCCAAAGCTTTCAATATAGTCGAAATCCAGCCTCAGGAAAGCACGAAAACAATCGAGCGTATTTACGCAACCGATGAGGCTTTTAAGTATCTCGGTCAGAGCCAAACAGAGCCGGATTTTGAGTCGTGGAAAAACGCATCAGCACTGATCGCGAATGGCGTTGATTTGAAATCGGCCGGATTTTGGTCAGAGTTTGAGTCGTTCCTCTCGCAAGGTGGAACAGGCATTGTATTCCCGGGATCTGACCGTGAAGCAATCAACCTGCTGCTTGAAAAAATTGGAGCCGGAACGCTCGGTGAAGCAGATACGACAAAGAAACGAGTTGGAACGATTAATCTTGAGCATCCAATTTTCAGAGGTGTTTTCAGCAAAAAACCAAAAGATCCTGTTTGGCCCTCAATCACAAAACAATACCGATTTGAGCGCGGTGCAAAGCCGGCCATACCGGTTATCAAAACAGAAGACGATTCACCGGTTTTGATGGAAATCGAGCACGAAAACGGCAAGCTTTACCTGTGGACATCAGCCATTGAGGAAACAACTTTTAAGCAGGGCGGACTCCTACTCCCAATCCTTTTTGAAATGGCGTTTCAATCTCAAAATGCCGGTTCTTACTACAACACGATTGGTGAAAAAAGCAATTTGACGATCAACCGCACACAGGGATTGAAAGACGAGCTGGTAAAAATGGCTCCGATCGAAAGCAGCGAAAACGAATTCATTCCGCAAATCATACCACAAGGTGATAAATTGCTCGTCAATGCACGTGAAAACGTGACCGAATCGGGAGTGTATGAAATCACGAACGATGCAGACTCGCTACTCACTTACGCAGCATTCAATTACGGCAGTAGCGAATCTGAACTGTCATTCATGAGCGAGTCTGAAATCGAACAATTGATCGAGCAAAACAACTGGAATAAAGCACAAGTTTTAACGGGCGACAATACTTCACTGGGCAACTTTGTGAGCTCCATCGGGCAACAAAGTTCGCTTTGGAAATGGTGTATCGTCCTCGCATTGTTATTTTTGGGAATTGAAATTCTGTTATTGAGGTTCATAAAATAAAACGCATGTCAACGCTGCACATTAAAAACGCACAAATCATTTGGCCCGGGAGCAAGTGGCACCGCAAAACAGCCGATGTCATCATTGAAAACGGAATAACAAAGGCTATTGGTCAGAACCTCAATCAGCAGGCCGATGAAGTCATAACTGGCAAAAAACTCATCCTCACTCCCGGTTGGTTTGATTTGCACGTATCTTTCAACGATCCCGGAAACGAGCACAAAGAAGATATCACCTCAGGATCACAGGCAGCACAGCATGGCGGCTTTACTGATGTTCTCCTCATGCCCAATACACAACCCGCTATCGACTCGAAAAGCGTGGTGAACTATGTCAAGGGAAAAGCCCAACTTTCCGAAACAAATATTCACATAGCCGGAGCAGCATCTGAAGGTTTATTAGGTGAAGACATCACTGAGGTGTACGACATGAAAGATGCCGGAATCGTAGCTCTCACAGATCACAAAAAAGCCATCCAAAATGCCGATTTACTGAGACGTGTTCTATTTTACGCTAAAAAGTCGGGAATGCCGGTGATGAGCTTTGCCAGCGATAAATCATTGAACAAAAATGGTCAAATGAACGAAGGCAAAATGAGCACTTCGCTCGGATTAAAAGGCATGCCTTCGCTTTCTGAAGAAATTCAACTCAAGCGCGACATTGATCTCGCTAAATACTGCGACTCACCTATCCATTTCTCTTCCATCAGCAGCAAGGAAAGTGTTGAGATTATCAGATCTGCAAAAGATGCAGGAATCCCGGTAACCTGTGATGTTTCGTACATGAATTTGGCTCTGACCGACAAAGATCTCGAGGACTTTGACACAAACCTGAAATTGAATCCGCCACTCCGCACCGAGGCAGACAGACAAGCTTTAATCGAAGGACTCAAAGACGGAACCATCGATGCTATTTCTACTGATCACACACCTCAAAACATCGAAGAAAAAGCACGTGAATTTGACAATGCAGCATTTGGCATGTCTTCGCTTGAAACCCTCTATCCGGTTTACAACACCTTCCTCAAAGACGATATTTCGATTGAATTATTTGTCGATAAATTAGCCGTAGAATCCAGACAACTCATCGGCTTACCTACTCCGCAACTGGAAGAAGGAAAACCAGCAAGAGTAACGATTTTAGATTCGTCTAAAAAAGTTAAAATCGATAAAAACTTCCTTAAAAGTAAGTCTAAAAACAACTATTGGCTGGGGAGTGAATTAAAAGGAGTTGTGATCAGAACTATCAACGGCAAATAGCCGCGTTTTGCAACACCCGTTTTACCAAAAGACAAAAAAAGAACAACGCAATGTTCAGTTAAAGGTAGGGCTGCTGGCTCTGACCATTATTATCATTTTTTTTGTTATCGGTTTTGTAACGAACCTTTATTTGTTGCCCGCCCTACTCTTCCCGATTGTCATTACGATCATTGCTCCGTTTTTGGATGTCCCTGCAATGGTTGATAAAGGCAAACTGACATATCAATCACTTTTACTTTTGACCGAAAAGGGCCAAAACGGAGTTATCAAGCTTCACGGAGGAACGCTGCTGGATTATCTTTATGTAATTGATTCGAACTGGAATGCTCAACAACGAAAGCAATTTATCATTAAAGAGTTTTTAAGCGGACTCATCAACCTAATAGATGAACAAAAGGAAAAGAAAGATCTCGATATTAAAATAAAAGGAACGAGTTACATTCTCAATGAGCGGACTGCTAAAAAACTGGGCTTCAAGGTTGTGAAAAAAGACTTTTTGCAACAAGTTATCCTAATTTTCAATTATTTCAACCTTCTCGTCACGAACTCTGTGGGGAAAGGCAGGCTTTCATTTCCCAGGATAAAACAGATAATTACGATTGAAGCGGATATTTCAACATTGCTTGCAAAAGAAGATGAAATTAGAGCTTTAAAAAATAAGATTGAAAACGACTAAATCACAATTTTAAGACCGTCATATCCCAAATGGATATTGTCAGGTGTATCCTTCTCAACGTCTTTATGCAGTCCCATTTGATGAGAAATATGAGTGATGTAAGCCTCTTCCACACCGAGTTCATCTACAAGTTCAATTGCTTCATCGAGTGTGAAATGTGAAATGTGATCTGTTTTGCGCAAAGCATTGATCACCATCACCTTTGAGCCTTTTATCTTTTCCTTTTCTTTACGTGAAATATAATTGGCATCAGTGATGTAAGTGAAATCGCCAAAGCGAAATCCAAAGACCGGTAGTTTGAAGTGCATCACCTCTATCGGGATAATGTTGATCCCTTCCACTTTAAAAGGTTCATTGTGTAAATCTGTTAAGTGAATTTGCGGAACTCCGGGATACTTTTTCTCCTCAAAAGCATAGAAATAATCGCGTTTTAAAGCCTTTTGAACTCTGTCGCTGGCGTAGACTGTCATTTCCTTGCGCTGAATAAAGTTGAAGGCTCTTATGTCATCGAGTCCGGCCATGTGATCTTTGTGCTCGTGAGTAAAAAGTACAGCATCGAGCTGATTCACATTTTCGCGAAGCATTTGTTGTCTGAAATCAGGGCCGGTATCCACTACAATCGTTTTTCCCTCCGTCTCAACCATGATAGAGGTTCTGAGTCGTTTATCTCTTGGATCTGACGATTGGCAAACATCACACTTGCATCCGATAACCGGCACTCCCTGTGATGTTCCTGTCCCTAATAACGTTATGCGCACTAAACTTTTTCCTTTTGATAGATTTTCAACAAACAATCAATTGCGTAATCAACTTCTTCCTTTGTGTTGTAGCGGCTAAATGAAAAACGAACACTCGGCCTCTCCATACTCACATCAATTCCTCTCAAAACATGAGAACCGGTATTACTACCCGATGTACACGCACTACCACCCGATACAGCTACTCCCATAAGATCCATATTGAATAACAACAATTCGGCCTTATCTGTTTTCGGTAATGTAACGTTCAGAACCGTGTGGAGCGATCGTTCGTGATCACAACAGATTCCGTTGTAGTGAACTCCTTCGAGTTCAGCATCTAACCTGCTCATCATGTGATCTTTCAATCCTTCGATGTGCTTTTCGTGTTCATCAGCGTTTTCATGAGACAACTCAAGTGCTTTAGCTAGTCCAATGATACCGTAAACATTTTCAGTTCCGCCACGCATACTGCGCTCTTGTGCTCCGCCCTGGATAAAGGGCTTAATTTTTACTTCATTCCTGATATAGAGGAACCCAACACCTTTGGGACCGTGAAACTTGTGAGCAGCACAGGTTGCAAAATCGATCGGCAATTCCTGCAAATCGAATCGGTAATGCCCCATTGTTTGAACCGTATCAGAATGAAACAATGCATCGTATTTCCTGCACATCTCTCCCACTTCTCTCAACGGAAGAAGATTCCCGATCTCATTGTTGGCATGCATCAGCGAAACAAGCGTTTTTTCACCACTCTGTTTGAGTAATTCTTCGAGGTGATTGAGATCAACTTCTCCATTAACTGTCAAGTTTACGTGATCTACTTTCACACTATTTAGTCGCTCAACTTCCTCAATTGTATGGAGCACAGCATGGTGCTCGATGGGAGACGAAATGATGCGTTTCACACCGCAGTCACGCACGGCTCCGACTATTGCCATATTATCAGCTTCGGTTCCTCCCGATGTAAAAACGATTTCACCCGGAGTTACATTGAGCAATTTAGCAACCGTTCTTCTCGCCTGTTCAATTTTTCCTTTAACAGCTCTACCAAAGGAATGCGTAGAGCTTGGATTTCCAAAAACATCCTTTAGCATTGGTGCCATTACATCAAAAACCTCAGGGGCCAAGGGTGTTGCAGCGGCATTGTCTAAATAAACCCTTTTTGACATCGCTTACTGTTTAATGATTTCTCTAATATCAGACATTACCTTTTCTGCGAGGTTGTTCGCAGTTGAAGTACTTCCGCTTTCAGTGTAAATACGGATAATAGGCTCAGTATTTGATTTTCTCAAATGCACCCATTGATCTTCAAAATCGATTTTAACGCCATCAATCGTGTTGATATCGTAATTCGCATAGCGCTTTTGCATACTCGCCAAAATCTTATCGACATCAATTTCAGGTGAAAGTTCAATTTTATTCTTTGAAATATGGTAATTTGGATAGTCAGATCGCAGTGAAGAAAGACTTTTCCCCGATTTAGCGAGGTGACTCAAAATTAGCGCTACTCCAACAAGCGCATCGCGACCGTAATGCAATTCCGGATAGATAACGCCTCCATTGCCTTCTCCTCCAATGACCGCATTCGTTTCTTTCATCTTTTCCACAACATTGACTTCTCCAACTGCCGATGCAGCGTATTGCCGACCGTGTTTTTCAGTTACATCACGCAATGCCCTTGTCGATGAAAGATTAGAAACCGTATTTCCCGGAGTATTTGCCAAAACATAATCTGCGGCAGCAACGAGCGTGTACTCTTCTCCGAACATGTCACCATCTTCACAAACGAGTGCTAAACGATCTACATCAGGATCCACAACGATACCGAGATCGGCATTTTGCTTTTTCACTGTTGATGAAATTTCAGTGAGATTTTCAGGCAATGGCTCCGGACTATGAGGGAAATGACCAGTTGGTTCGCAATAGAGCTCAATAACTTCTTCAACTCCAAGCGCTTTGAGCAATTTTGGAATTGCTAGTCCGCCAGTTGAATTGACAGCATCTACAGCAACGTTGAACTTTGCTTTTTTGATCGCCTCAACATCTACAAGTGGCAAATCCAAGACAGCCTGAATGTGTTTATCAATATATTTTTCGTCTACCGAATATTTCCCAATCTTATCAACAGGAGCAAATTCAAAATCTGCATTATCTCCTATTTCAAGCACTTCTTTACCGTCAGATCCAGAAATAAACTCACCCTTTTCATTCAAAAGCTTGAGTGCATTCCACTGAGCCGGGTTGTGACTTGCCGTGAGAATAATTCCGCCATTTGCGTTTTCATTAGACACTGCCACTTCAACTGTTGGCGTGGTGGAATAGCCGAGATTGAGCACATCAATCCCGAGTCCGCGCAGCGTTCCCACCACTAATTGCTCAACCATTTCACCTGAAATGCGCGCATCGCGACCGATAACTATGCGGACTTCTTCACTATTACTGCGATTTTTGATCCATGTACCATAAGCAGCTGTGAATTTGACAATATCAGTTGGTGTTAACCCTTCGTTAGGCTTTCCTCCTATTGTGCCTCGAATTCCTGAGATTGATTTAATTAACGTCATTGATAGGTTTTCCTTTAATTAAGGCCACAAATATAAAGACCTCAGTTCGAATAGTGGTGTTGGGTTTTGAACATCAATTTATGGAAACATATTATCCCTGCTTTAAGCTCAATTTAAGAGTTAGGACTCTAATGATATCAAGTAAAAAACTTCAATACGCAAATCAAAGCGCATATCATAATCGCTCAAGCAATTTCTAATAAAGCAGATTCAGCATTAAAGGTACTCGTCACATTCGTTAATAACATTGTGAATAAGTCATAATTATCTCACAAATATTGCAAAAGGCTTTTTTCTAAATTTGAATGAAACCATCTTTGCAAAAGCAATGGAAGAAGATTTTAATTCATTATTCGGCAACTCACCTAAAGAACTTATCAATCGTTACGAAAGTATGCTCGCTCGAGGCGATCAATACTTCTTTGACGTGGAGGAGTTTCAAAACCTCATTGACTACTATATCAGTGAGCGTAAAAATGCCCAGGCTTTTGAAGTTTTGGACATTGCGAAGAAGCAGCACCCTTCAACTTCAGACTTACTCATAAGAGAAGCTGAATTGCTTGCACAAAACGAACGATTTACAGAAGCACTAACAGCGATAAACTCGGTTGAAGACTACGAGCCTTACAACCTTGAAGTATATTTAACCAAAGCTTCAATTCTCAGTCAAAACGGAAAAATCAAAGAAGCTATATCAACTTTAAAGAGGGCTCTGACAATTGCCGAAGAATCGGAACTCGATGAAGTTTACATGGATATCGCTTTTGAGTATCAGAACCTTGGACAATACGATCCGGCTCTAAAATACCTCAAAAGAGCCCTATTTCGCAATCCTGAAAATGACGAGGCGATTTACGAGATATCCTATTGTTATGAGGAACTCGACAAAATGACAGAGGGAATTGAGTTCTATTCAAATTTTATCGATCAGAACCCGTACTCCTCGCACGCCTGGTTCAACCAGGGTAATATGTATGTTCAGCTCGGTTTGTACGAAAAGGCACTTGAATCATTTGACTTTTGCACAATTGTCAACGAAGAATTTGCCAGCGGTCATTTCAATAAAGGATTAGCACTAAGAAAATTAGAAGAATACGAAAAAGCAATTGATGCATTTCAAAGTGCTTTGAAATACGACCTTATAGAATCTGTCAATCTCTACTACATAGGATTGTGTTATGAAGATCTAGAACATTACCGTGAGGCTGAGATCTATTACCGCAAGTGTGTAAAGAGCGATGAGCGCATGAGTGATGCCTGGTTAGGCCTGGCTAAAGTACTGAGTAGGCAGGAGCAATGGGTTGAAGCCCTTCACCACGCTCGTCATGCAACTATCATTGATAAAAACAATCCAAAGCCATACTACAAGTTAGCCCAACTACAGGGAAAAATGAACTATTTTGAAGAGGCTTTCGATTCGTTTGAAATTGCTCTAGATAAAGGCATGAAAGGAGTTGATGTGTGGGTTGATTACTGCGATACACTTTATACTGCCGGTGAAGAAAATAACCTTTCAAAAGTTGTGAATAGAGCGCTCGATAACCAGCCGCACAAATCTGAAATTTATTATAGATTTGCCGCCTATTTGACTAAATCAGGGCAGTTAGATGAGGCTGAGAATATTTTGTTTCTCGCCCTGTCGATGGACAAGAGTAAAATTAATTACCTCTTTGACTTTATGCCTGAAGCTGAAGATTACGATTTCGTAAACAACATGCTTGAAGAATTCGAGAATAAATGAAAAATTTCGACTTACCCTTTCTTCCCGAAAGAACTCAAAAACCGCGTAAAAGCGGGATCACAATGATGATGGATAAAGGTTTGAGCAACACTCAAACAGAATACATCATTGAATCGTGTGGTGAACTCATAGATTTTGTAAAATTTGGTTTTGGTACTTCTTATCTGACCAAAAACCTCAAAATAAAATTAGCTCTCTACAAAGAAGCTAACATCAACTGCTATCTCGGTGGTACGTTATTCGAGGCCTATGCAGTTCGCGATATGTTTGACGACTACCGCAGGCTGCTCGATGAGCTCGATCTCGAAGTAGCAGAGGTTTCTGACGGTTGCATTCACATCGACCAGGAAAAGAAACTGAAATACATCTCAGAATTGAGCAACCAGGTTAAAGTACTTTCTGAGGTTGGTAGTAAAAGTGCTGATGTTGTTCTCAGCGATGGCGAGTGGATTTCAAAAATGAACAGTGAGCTAAAAGCCGGTTCATGGAAAGTGATTGCTGAAGCACGCGAAAGTGGCACAATCGGAATTTACGATTCTGAAGGTGGTGCTAAAAGTGAAATGATCGATCACATTTCAGAGCAGGTAAATGCTGAAAACATCATTTGGGAAGCTCCTCAAAAAGCTCAGCAGGTTTGGTTTATCAACCACTTTGGTGCCAATGTAAACCTCGGAAACATCGCTCCTGAAGAGGTTATTCCGCTCGAAACACTTCGCTTGGGTCTGCGCGGAGATACATTCTTTAGCTTCATCCCTGATGATGTAGCCAAACCTTTTAAGTAAGCAACTATGAACTCTATTACTGTTGAAGAGCTCAAACAAAAGCTCGACAATAAAGAAGATATCAAAGTGATTGATGTAAGAGAAGACTACGAAGTTGAAGAAGCAAACTTTGGCGCTGATCACATCCCGATGGGCAGCATCATCGACCGTATCGATGAAATCCCTAAAGACAAACAGGTAATTGTTCACTGCCGAAGTGGTAAACGTTCCGCATCAGTTATCGACAGCCTTGAAAGAATGTACGGTTACGATAACCTCTACAATCTCGAAGGCGGAATCAAAGCCTGGGCAGATAAAATCGATTCTTCACTTGACGTATCATGAGTCGTACCGTTAAAGAGTACTTAGGAATCGCCATCCGCGGCATGGGAATGGGCGCAGCTGATGTTGTTCCCGGTGTTTCTGGCGGAACAATCGCATTCATTACTGGCATTTACGAAGAGTTAATTGAAACGATTAATAAGTTCGACCTCAATACTTTTAAAGTATTGAGAGAGCAAGGCCTGGCTGCTGCGTGGAATCATGTCAACGGAAACTTCATCGTTAGCCTGCTACTCGGAATCGGAATAAGTGTTGTTTCACTGGCCAAAGCCATCACATACTTACTGGAGAACCACCCCATTCCAATTTGGTCATTTTTCTTTGGTCTGGTTGCAGCCAGTATTTGGTTTGTCGCCAAACAAGTAAAAAAATGGACCTTCCCTCCCATTCTTACTTTTATTATAGGAGCTTCAATTGCCTATTACATCACGATTCTTTCCGCTACGCAGGGACCCATTTCGTATCCGTATTACTTTTTATCGGGAATGGTCGCCATTTGTGCTATGATTCTGCCGGGAATTTCAGGCTCATTCATACTGTTGTTAATGGGATCGTACAAAGCTGTTTTAGATGCGGTTCACGAAAGAGACTTTGCTATTATCGCTACGGTCGGAGCCGGAGCAATCATCGGACTTTTGAGTTTTTCCCGCCTGCTCAAGTGGATGTTTCACAAATATCACGATGCAACAATCGCTTTACTTTCAGGATTCTTATTAGGTTCATTAAACAAAATATGGCCATGGAAAGAGACCATTTCAACAATGGTCAAGAAAGCCGGCACCCCTGAGGAAGAAGTTGTTCCGGTTGAACAGGTTAGCGTATTACCCTTACAATTTGAACAGATTACTGGGGCCCCATCACAGATCGGTTTAGCAATTGGACTAATGATCGCAGGCGCAGCATTTATTATTCTGATCGAGAAAGTAGCAATTCAAAAAGAAGACTAAGTAACGGTCAGAGCCGAAATTTTCCTATCTTGATTCCCAAAATCAATTTTGCGGGGAAATGAAATCATACGGGTTAATCGGTAAATCACTAAAACACTCCTTCTCTCCTTCCTACTTCAAAGACAAATTTAAGCACGAACACATCACTGCCGATTACGAGTTAATTGAAGTCGAAAACCCTGCTAATTTACGGAGTGTTGATTTCCAAAAGTACTCTGGATTAAATGTCACCATTCCTTTTAAGAGTCAAATTATCGCTCTCCTCGACTCATTATCAAATGAAGCAATTGAGATAGGAGCAGTCAACACAATAAAAATCAATGAGGGTCAGTTAATCGGTCACAATACGGACTGGGTAGGCTTTAAGGAATCTATTGAGCCATTACTAAATGGATCTGACCAAAATGCTTTGATTTTTGGAACCGGAGGTGCTTCAAAAGCAGTTAGTTTTGCTCTTGACAAACTGGACATTTCTTTTGAACTGGTTTCGAGAAACATGAAGCCCGGAATCATGCATTATGACTCGCTTACACCAAACAAGTTAGCCAAATATGACATCTTGATTAATACGACACCGGTTGGAACAAAACACGGAAAAGATGATATTTTGCCAATTCATTATGAAGCGCTACAACCACATATGTTAGTATTTGATTTGGTTTACAATCCGCCCAAAACAGAATTGTTAATGCGTGCTAAAAATGCAGGTTGTAGAATTAAGAATGGTCATGAGATGCTGGAAAAGCAGGCTGAAGCGGCATGGGAGATTTGGAATCAATAATACTCGTTATAAAATTCAGTCAGGTTTTGGTTTAACTCGACAATCATATCAGGATAAGATCTCCTAAAAAGTGCAATTGCATCTCTTTTTCTTACAATAACCGGCATTTCATCAGGTAAGGGATTGAACTGATCATCAAGAATTACGATCCCCTTCATATGTGAACCAAATCGCCTAAAGTAAACTTCTCCTACATCAATGATGTAAATATTGGAAGTGTCTTTAACATTTAAGTTAGGATCAATTTTGAAATCTTCATTAATGAAAACCTCATTGAAGTTTTTGTTTTTAACCTTTTCGCTATCATAACTAAAGAAATATAAGACCGGGGCAAAGTCGAATGTATTCTTAAAAGAAGTCATTATAGCCTTATTCTTTTCGAGCTGTTTTTTGAAAGTTTTATCTGCTCGCTCCTGCTGCCCCTGAACTTCCATCATCAGGATTGAGTTTTCTTTTGTGTGTAAACGAACCAAAAGAGTTCCGTTTTTCATGGCTTTAATATGCTCGGCTGGAGATTTTATTTGAGCATAAGACGTACCTGAAAAAATGAGTAATAAAACTGAGACTATTAAATTAGTGAAGTGGGTTTTCATCAAAAGCTAATATTGAGTTTAACATGATCCGCATAGGAGTCTAGAACTTTGTGATCGGTTTCTTCGATCCAACATATTTGGTTTAGCCCTACTCTTGTCCACACTTCAGTAAGAAAATCTTCAACTCTGTATAGGTGAATATGAAAAGATCCGTGATAACGTGAAGCTACATAATGACCTTTATTTTTGACCAGCTTATACTTTTCAGACGTAGATAACTTACTGAACTTAGCCATTACAATACAAATTTAAAAAACATGATAATCAAACAAATGATGAACAGTAAAATAGAAATGCGGTTAATACCATGCATCATTTTTAGGTTGAAATTCTTAGTCTCTGATTTTCTAAATGCTCTAGCCGGGTTAAGGTAGTTGAGAAACTTTGACCACAATTCTTTCATATCACAAGTTTACGAATTTAACAGATGCCGTGTTTGAAAGTTTAGCTTATGGTAAAGAAGTAATTAAAAAAAACTATCTGTTTCAGATAAAATAGAGACACCAATTCTAACTCGAAGTAAATCTAAAAGAGCATTATATTCAGTATTTCCAAGATCAGGCCCTAACCTGTGTTCTATATTCCATGTTTTATCGAGCATGCTGTAGCCTACACCTATATTAACGCTTGTGCTCTCGGTTGATTTATAACAAAGGTCCACACCTGTAAAGAAACCAAAACCATTTGAGCTCAACTGGTTGAGCTCATAGGTTTCTTCAGTTGAACCAAGTGAGGAATATTCGACTATAGCATTTTTATGCCTGGCCGAACTAATAGTTGAAGCCCAGGAGGCTACGTAAAATCCGGCACTTGTTTCCAGGTACAGCTTATCTGATAAATCAATTGTAAATCCGATAGGCAAGCCTAATTCAATATTAAACCCAGAATGATTCATATATGAATCCAGCATTATTTCTTCTCTAACTCCCTTAGCTCCCTGTCCTGTAAATGTATTATTGACATAACTATTGTAGTTATCTGGATCTAAATCAGAAGCTCCTAGCGATGCATACAATCCAAAGAAATAATTTTGAGGGGTATTTATTTTCATATTAAACCTGACACTATTTATACTGTTACTTCTAAAATAGTGATCATTAGTCAACTCATGAATAGACATTAGCTCTACTCTGAGATCAATATTATTAACAGAATTTTCCTGTGAAAACAAGAAGCAGTTAGCAAAAATAGCTATCACACAAGCAATAACTTTATTCATGAATGAATTTGATATATGTTTAAAGTGATAAAAATAAAAGTTTATAATTAGCATTACGAGCTATCTATTATAAATAATTTGAACATGCTGTTAATGCCTATTAAAATTCAAGTTATTATTTTAGCAAACCGCTTGAGTATTTACTCGTTTATCAAAGCAGGATTTTTGCACGGAAAACTGGAGAAAAATTGGATAAAAGGGAATTTTCTTTAAAGTATTGTATCGCTATTATCATGACCTTGCTCGCAAGTTCAGTGGTTGTAGGACAACAATATCAATTAAATAATAATGCTACGAGCACAGGGAATGATTGCTTCACGTTAACATCTGATCAGGCAAATGTCACAGGTCAGGTTTGGTATAACCAGCAAATTGATTTGAGTCAACCCTTTGAACTTTATGCTACTTTAAATTTTGGTGGAAAAGACACTACTGGTGGTAACGGTATGAGTTTCTCATTTCATCAGGGTGGCATTTTAGCTGGAGTTCCTTCACCCGGAAATATGGGTTATAATGGGATTTTACCAAGTTTGGTTGTGGAGATGGATACTGATCAAAGTACTGCAAATTCAGATCCAGCTGATGATCATATTTCACTGATGAGAAACGGAAATAACTCGCACACTTCAACTAACAATTTGATTGGTCCGTCAATACTTACCAATATTGAAGATTCACTCGATCACGCGCTACACGTCAAGTGGGATCCTGCAGTTAATAACTTTAAAGTTTGGTTTGACTGTAATCTTGTGATTGATTACAATAATAATATCATTAACTCAGTTTTTGGATCTGACCCAAACGTATATTGGGGTTTTACGGGCGGCACATCATCTAATAGTAATATTCAAACAGTGTGTATTGAATACACCACGCTTCAGCCTGATATTCCAGATGTAACAACGTGCCAGGGTAATCCTATTGCGCTTGATGCAGGGTATGGAAATGTTTATGATTGGTCACCCGGAACAGGACTAAGTGATAGCACTATTCAAGACCCAATAGCCTCCCCAAGCAATACCACGAACTATACAGTTAGCATTTATGACTCTTGCGGTTACTTTAGAACAGATAGTTATACTCACACTATCATTGATAGTAATACAGCTACATTATCAGGAGATACGATTACATGTGAAGGGACTTCAGTTCCTTTAAATTTAGATATCACAGGAACAGGTCCGTTTACTGTTCAAATTTTTGATGGCACAAATGCAAACCTCTACAATGTTGATATAAACGGTAGACTGATTTCAAATGGACAAAAAATCACTGTATCTCCAACAACTACTACAACATATACGATAACCAGTTTTTCTGGTCAGGGTAACTGTGCCAATGGTTTTTCTGGAAGTGCTACAGTTACTATTGGTATATTAAATGGATTGCAATCAACTACACAAGATGTAACCTGTAATGGTTACTGTGACGGTGCAGCTCAGGTTTATATCCCACACTCAAATTCAGGCTATACATACATCTGGCCTAACCAAACCGGAGGAACATCTAAAAGTGGTTTATGTGGTGGAAATTATGATGTAGTTGTCAATAATGGTGGCGGATGTCAGGATACGATACCATTAGTCATCAATGAGCCTGCTCCAATTTCAATTAGTCCACTTAATGATATAGTTGCTTGCCAAAACGAAACTATCTCTGTTTTCACTAACGTCACAGGCGGATCTGGAAATTACTCTTACACCTGGAATACTTCAGAAGTTTCTTCTGCAATTAATGTTTGGGGAACAGATACTACTACTTACTCAGTAACTGTTACTGATGATAACAACTGTCCAGGAGATGATGCCTCCTTTGACCTCAATGTGTTACCTCCATTAGAACTAACAGTTAGTCCTGATACAGGACTTTGTATTGGTAATACTGCCAACTTATGGTCAATAGGTTCGGGTGGGGATGGTAACTATAGTTTTGTATGGAACGATCCTGATACTACTACTAATTTAACGACTAATGTCGATCCTGATTCTACGACATATTACACTGTATCACTAACTGATGGGTGCGGTTCACCAACTCAGGTTGACTCCGTTCAAGTCTTTGTTGATAATTATCCCTCACACGCTTATACATTTGTTGATCCTGCATGTGTCAATCAGGGTATATTATTCGAGATTCCAGAATACGATACTTCAGCAGATTACGAATTCAACTTTGGATTTGGTGATAGTTATTTCGCTACAGACTCTTCATTTTATTACCCTTTTCCAGATACTGGTTGCTATGATATTACACTCTCAATTAGTACAGAATATTGTGATAGTGTGAGGACTGATTCATGCGCTATCGAAATATATGAAACTCCTGAGGCAGACTTTACTTATAGCCCTGATACGGCCTCGAGATTGACTAACTTTGAGACATTCTTCCAGGACGAATCTGAAGGTGAAACAACTCAAACCTGGTACATTGGTGGAACTGTTGTATCTACTGCTGATACTCACAGTTACGAGTTTCAGGATTCAGGTTATTTCGATGTTGAGCTAATCGTTTCAAACGACTCCGGCTGTTTTGATACTACCATCAAAACCGTTTATGTAATGGGTGAAGACCGGGCATTCTTTATTCCCAATGCATTTACACCAAATGGTGATGGTTTAAACGATTCTTTTGGCCCTCAAATCGTAGATCGAAATATTAGAAATTACAGATTTACTATTTACAGTAGATGGGGAGATCTTGTCTTTGAAACTGATGATTTTAATGAGTTTTGGGATGGCACTGACTTTGAGAGTAATAGTGCTAACAGAAATCAAGAGACCTATCTCTGGAAGATTCAATATCGAGATTTTAGCGGACAACTACGTGAGTACGATGGTACCGTCCTTCTCTACCGTTAAAAGTTCAATAAATTTATCGGTCAGAACCGAAACAGGATTATTCCCTAATATTTGGAATTGTTACGTAAAATGAAGTTCCTTTACCGAGTTCTGATTCTGTTTTTACTGATCCCCCTAACCGCTCTACCGCTTCTTTGACAATGTATAGTCCTATGCCGGCTCCACGGCTCTGACTGTGACCTCTGTAAAACATTTGAAAAACTTTATCAGCAGTTTCTTTATCAAAGCCTACACCGTTATCAGAGATAGAGATGCGCGCTTCTTCTTCATCAACAATGACCTCTGTTTTTATTGTTTGTTCAGCAGTTTTTTCATTTTGAAAATGACAGGCATTTCTCAACAAATGATCTAAAATAATTTTCACCCTTTTTGGATCGCTTTTAAATTCATTCTGTTGGCTTACAACTTTTATGATTTTTGTTGACCTGTTCTTTAACTCTCTAGAGTTAATGTTGTACAAAACGTCTTCTAGAAGATCTTCAAATTTTATTGGCTCAATCTTAAAGTCAATCTTGAGGTTTTCTGAAAAGTGAGCAATACCCTGAAGAATATTTTCGAGCTTTTTGACACTTTCTTCAATCATGCCAATATATGTGCCTTGCACGGCATCATCACGTTCGTTTTTTATAAGTCTGGTCAAACCTAAAATTGAGGTCAACGGTCCTCTTAAGTCGTGAGAAGCACTGTATAGGAGTCTGTCTAGCTCATTATATGCTTTTTCAAGTTGTGAATTTTGACTTTTAATCTTAAGATGATCACAATACCGTTCAAAAGCTTGATCTATGATTATTTTCACTTGATCATTGTTCCATGGTTTGTGAATATACTGGTAGATTTCGCCTTTATTAATCGCCTCAATAGCAGGTGATAAATCATCATAACCTGTTATGAGCATCGTTATTATATCGTGGTAATTTTCTTTTACCCAGCACAAAAACGAGGAACCGTTCTCACCAGGTAAACGCTCATCACATATCACAATATGAAACTCATTTTCTAATAGCCGATGTTTACCATCTTCAGCGGTTTCAGCCGTTGTGATATCATAATACTTTCTAAAAGCGGCAATGAATCCGTATCGATTAGGTTCTTCATCATCGATGAAGAGTATTTTAGCTTTAGGAGGAATTTTATTTATCATCTGTAACCTGGTATTTTGGCAGTTTGATCGTAAATGTTACACCTCTATCTTTATTGTTTTCAACTTTAATTTCTCCGTTGTGCTTTTGGATTATACTTCGAGTTATTGAAAGACCTAATCCGGTACCTTCACCCACTGGTTTAGTCGTGAAGAATGGCTCAAATACTTTATTGATAACTTCTTGATCGATTCCCGGTCCATTATCGATAAATTGGATATATACATCTTCATCTTTGGAGTAACTCTTAAGCCTGATTTTACCGGGCTCTGACCGTGATTTATCTTCCTTCACGGCCTGTACTGCATTGCTGAGAATATTCATAAACACCTGGTTGATTTTACCGGCATAGCATTCTACTTTTGGTATATTCTCGAAGTCTCGCTCAACTTCAACTTCATTTTTTATTGTTGAATTTAAAAGCGTTATGGTAGATTCCAGTCCTTCGAGTAGATCCACTTTCTTGATATCCTGTTCCTCTGCTCTTGAGAATACTTTTAAGCCTCTTACTATTTCAGCTGTTCTGCGAGCACCTTCGTCTATTCCTCTGAGAAGAGAGTTAATCTCATCTTTGAGGTAATCTACTTCCAACTCTTCAATTAGTTCATTAATCTCATCGATTTTCAATTCAAAATCATCCCCATTTTTAATGGACTGGTATTTTTCGAAAACTTCAATAATATCTTCAATATCTCTCTTTAAAGGGTTAATGTTTGCAGTGACGAAGTTGATGGGGTTGTTGATTTCATGTGCTATCCCGGCTGTGAGCTGACCCAGTGACGCCATTTTTTCTTGCTCTACAAGTTGTGTTTGAGCTTCCTTGAGCTCATCGAGAGCTTCATTTAACTCTGAGTTGGTAAGACTCAACTCTTTTGTTCTTTCCTGAACTTTTTGTTCTAAAACGATATTTTGACGTTTGATCAATCTCTCGTTTTCCTTTGAAACTTCCAGTGCTTCTTTTTGAGCTATTTCATTTTGCTTCCTCAAGACGTTAATATAATCAGCCAAACCAAAAGCGAGCATTATAGTTTCAAGGCCTGAGCCATATTCAAGAACATTAGCTGTAAACAAGTTGTACTCCAGTACGCCCGAATCCTTCAAAACAAAAATGATAACAGATGTAAGGAAAAAACCCCAGGCTATAGAAAAGTAAATTGCTGTTCTCGACTTTTTAAAAGCTGCATAAATGGCACTTATAAGCATTGATAAAGCTAATAAGAGAGCTGCAATATTCATTACGCTGTAAGCATCATTGAAATTGCCCGAAAAAACCAGGACCAACTCTATTAAATAAATTGAACCTGAACCGATTACTATATAGTAAAGCGGTTTTGAAATCCTTTTAATTGATACGAATTCAAAAAAGAAAATTATGGAAAATAAAGCTGTAAGAGCGTTGATTACAAAGAGACTATGTTGTGCGACCTCAGGTGAATCAGGCCAGAAAAGTCGAAATGTATATCCGTTTAATGTAGCCTGTACCAACCCTACCATTGCTATATAAAGTACATAGTAAAGATAACTTCTAATTCTGGTTGTCAAGTAAATAAAGAAGTTATAGAAAAACATTACGAGCATTACACCGGCATAAATACCGTAAATTAGAGAGCGTGTTGTAAGAGTACTCATCATATCATCATTCCCCCCTACGAAGACTGGCAAGTTGATGACTTCTCCACTTTTAGCTCTAATGAAGTATGTTTTAGTTTCTCCTTTGGGAATGTTGACTTTAAACAGAAAGCTTGGATATTCATTTCCGCGTTGATCAAACGAAAACTCCTCCCCTTTTTTCCCTATCATTCTCACTTTACCATCAGTCTCCTCGTACAAAGCGATATAATCTAATATGGGATAGTCAACCTCAATAATCACTTCTGAAGAATTCAATTCATTTTTGAGGTTAAACTTTATCCATTGAGCATTTTGTGAAGGATCAAAACTGACTACTGAGGTGGTATTTTCTGTAAAGCTTTTATCCAGAACATCTAAAACACTCATTGACCCGGTGGAATCAGTAAAAACACTAACCCTTGAGCCAATAAAGCGTTCATTCATTTCATCAGAAACACTGATTGTATCGACAGCTGCAAAAAACTGAATCGTAGAAAAAATAAAGCAAATGAATATAGTGGCTATTTTATTCATATCTACAAATCTTCAATATATAAGTCGTAAGATACTATTAATTCTCCTTTAGGTCCTCTTTCTACCAGTTCCTGTTTTGGTTCTTTTCGTAAGCTCATGATCTCTTTTCTTTCTTTATCACTCGCTTTAGATAAATCATCTGTATCACTCAATCGAAGCACAGTAGCTGGTAAGTCAGGTTTTGGATATGGGAACTGGCCATCATTACCCAAAGACCTCACAACTTCAAAACCGGCTTTTTCAACCATGCCTACAGTATATGGAGCACAGAGTACCCATAAAATATTAATCTTCAAAAGATTCGCAATTTTAACTCCGGCTTTTGCAACACTGGCTTTTGTCAAAAATGTACTAACTCCACTTCCCCTAATTTCTTTAGCGTTCCACAAAGCACACAACTCACCCACTCCTTCAGGTATATCAGCTTTTACCATCGAATGAATATTACTGTCCATTTCACCAACAGCGTCCTGAACAGGGAGCTTTTCAGTTTCATCTCCCACTACATGAATGCGAGCCCCTCCGTAAACCTTAGAACCATCTTCATTTTCAACAGTAATTACATAGACATTAGGATTTCTCATCCAGGATCGATCAGCACTTGTAACCTTTTCTACGCCAAAATCACGCAAAACTTGTTCATGACCATCAGCAAAAAGCTCACTAGACTCCTGATTTTGGGTGGTTCGAAATGCTTTTATCTTGATCATGATCCTATAATCTGCTCAAAATCTACATAAAATCTTCCTGATTTCTTGTGTTCATTGAGTAATATTCGTCTACATATATTTGTTGATGCGGCTCCACCTAACATAACTCCTGAAGCTAATTGTGGCCAGCTAGAGATGGTTTTGCCAATTTCAGGCATTGATTTTTTTAATCTTTCTGATATATCTTCACCCACGATTCTTTGAACCAAACTAAGTTTATTTTCAGGGTTTTTGAGTTCTTCATTTGTCATGTTTAAATCTTCAAGAAACCCATGAAAAATTGGTCTGTCCGGTTCCAGATCAAATCTTTCTATATCGATCATTCCGCGGTCGTTAGTATCCATTATAACCGGAATCTCAATTTCCTTAGCACGTTCCCTCAATGACAGTTTAAGATCCAAACTATCACAAACCTCTACTAATATGTCAACATCTTTATTTAAAAAAGATGTAATGTTTTTGTCTGTTACCCCTTCATCAAAAAGAGTAACCTTTATATATGGATCTAATTCTGCAATTTGTCTTTTAGCAATTACTCCTTTATGTAATCCTATTTGGGGAATACCGGTTCTCAATCTATTGAGGTTACTGAGTTCGAGCTCATCGTAATCTGCCAGTATTAAATGACCCCCAACTCTTTCCATAGCAAGGGTCAGAGCCACAGAATTACCAACCGAAAGACCGGCAATTGAAATTGTAGATTCTGAAAGCTGTTGTTGCTCCTCAGGTGTGATTTTAAGTTGGTTTCTATTGGTTCTGACCTCTACAAACTCTTTTTCATCAAGGATTTCATATGCACTATTTAGCCAGGGATAATAAACCCATTTAGCATTTACTGAGTTACTGAGTTCATTGGCAAATTCTTGTGTCTTTTTATCATCTCCTTTTATTGTGACATCTCTACAAACTGCCAGTTCTTTTAATTGATCTGAATATAAGCTCTTCGAATAAAAATTTGGACTATGTTTAGATTTTAATTCATCTAATGAGTTAGGAAAAATTGGTTGTGAAAGTTGTTTATCCATTATTTACTATTATTGGTGGAGTTTGGAATGCACCAAATTAACAATTCCTTTCTTGTGAGCATTTTTGCCAACACGTCAATTCCTTTAAAGTATCAGGTTTTTAGCTTTATTAACGGTCTTTTTTGGTTAAATAATCGCTAGAATACCTTATTATTGTATTGCAAGCATAACACTGAATCATGACAGACGGAAATAAGGAAAAGGAAAAAATCCACGTGTTGTATGTTGATGATGAGGAGCATAATTTGGTTTCTTTTAAAGCTAGTTTTAGAAGAAGCTTCAAAATATGGACTGCTATCTCAGCAAATGAAGCCCGTGAAGTTTTAGAAAAAGAAGAAATTCACATAATCATCACTGACCAAAGAATGCCAGATGAGACAGGTGTTGAATTTTTAGTTTCTATTTTGGATAAACATCCTGAGCCTATTAGAATGCTGTTGACAGGATACTCTGATATTGAAGCCGTTATTGATTCTATCAACAAAGGTCAGGTTTATCGTTACATTACTAAACCCTGGAATGATAAGCAACTTGAGCTCAGTATCAAAAATGCGCATGAAGTGTATTCTTTGAGAAAAGAGAATAAAATACTTTTCGAAAAACTAAAGAAAGCTAACGAGCAATTAGAGTTCCTACTCCGTCAAAAGCTTCTCGATTAATACTTTTGGTATTCAGAACTTACTTTATTGAACAGACTATTAAAAGATCTGCACTAACTTTGTATCGTTCATGATGAAGAGGTACTTAATATTTTTTGTCCTGGTCTTTTCAATTTACGCTTGCAAAGACGAGTGCATATCAGGATCAGGTCCGCGAAAACTGAATATCAGAACCCTGCAGCCAGCGAGTTATGTTGATGTTTCAATATCTGGTAATGTATTCGTAGAAATCGATACTTCATTAAACGAAACTCAAATCCAAATTGAGGGAGAAGAAAATATTCTTGAAATTATTGAAACAAGTGTAAATAATAATATCTTACACGTCTCCTACTCATCTTGTCTCCAAAACCACAAAGAAGTTTCAATGACTGTCCGTACGCCTTCTTTAACTGGTGTTACAATAGATCAAGTTGGAAAAATAACTTCTAAAGATATCATCGATGTAGAGGACTTCCAGGTTGTCATCAATGGATCTGGAGACTGCGATCTGACCATGAGAGTTGACCAATTAACTACTCTAATCAACGGTTCAGGACAGGTAATATACCGTGGCGAATGTAACAGTCATAATCTCACTATCAACCAATCTGGAGATATTGAAGGATTTGAGATGCCCTCCAGAACGCTTGATGCTGACATTTCAGCTTCGGGAAATGCTTTAGTTCGCGTTTCACAAACAATTAATGCCAACATAACCGGTAGTGGTGATATTCGATACAAAGGATCTCCATCTATCAATAGAACCGGTGATGGCTCAGGTGAGATAATTGATGATAACTGATTCGCTTTTATTACGTACAACTGCTAAAGGAAAACTACATTTGCAGCCATGGAAAAAGCCTTTAAGTTTCGTGTATTAATCGACACTGCTGAAAAGCAGGATGTTTTCAGAGATATCGTACTCAAAAACAACCAATCTTTTTTAGATCTTCACAATCAGATCCAGGAAGCATTTGGGTTTGATAATTCAGAAATGGCATCATTCTACCTCAGTAATGAAGACTGGGAACGCGGTGAAGAAATTGCATTAATGGATATGGGAGCCGGCAAGCAAGGTCCGGCTAAATTGATGGAAGAAACACTCATCCACGACATTGTTGAAGACCAAAAACAAAAGATTCTATACGTTTTTGATTTTCTTAGAATGTGGACATTCTTTGTTGAAGTAGCTGAAATTCGTGATGCTGATAAAGATGAAGAGTTCCCTAAAATCTCTCTTTCATATGGCGAAGCTCCAGATCAACACTCCAAAACTGCTGAGGACCTTTTTGGAACTATGAATGCATATCCTGATGATGACGACAGCGAAAAGTCAGATTTTGACGAGCCTTTTGAGGAAGAACTGTAAGCTCCATGAAGCAGCTCATCGTCATTACAGGCCCGACAGCTGTTGGCAAAACTGATTTCACAATTGAGCTGGCTAAAAAGTGGAATACTGAAATTGTTTCCTGCGATTCAAGACAGTTTTATAAAGAATTATCAATAGGTACGGCTAAACCTACCAATGATGAAATGCAGGGAATCCCACACCACTTCATCAACTCACACAGTATTCTCGAAGAATACAATGCAGGTAAGTATGAAATCGATGCAGTTGAGAAGATCAACAGCCTTTTCAAAACTCATGATAAGGTAATTCTCACAGGTGGATCCGGCCTTTATATAAACGCTGTACTCTTCGGTATTGACGAAATGCCTTCGGTTCCGACCGAAATTAAAGAGCAAGTCGCTTCAGATTATAAAGATCACGGATTAGCATTTTTACAATACGAAGTAGAAAAGTTAGACCCTCAATTCTACAGTGAAGTTGACGATCAGAACCATACAAGGCTCATTAGAGCCCTCGAAGTTATGAGAGCCAGCGGCAAGACTTTTAGTTCTTTCAGAAAAAACACTCAACGAACAAGACCCTGGGATACCAAGATCTACGTTCTCAACCGAGATAGAAAGGAACTTCACGATAGAATTAACCTGCGAGTAGATAAGATGATTGAGTCTGGCTTAATAGATGAAGTCAAATCCGTTGAAAAATACAAGGACCATAGAGCCCTTAGGACAGTTGGTTACCAGGAGCTTTTTGAATTCATTGAAGGGTCAATCTCTTTAGAAAGAGCAATTGAGTTGATCAAGCGAAACACCCGCAGATACGCGAAGCGACAAATCACGTGGTTTAGAAGACTTGAAAATACGACCTGGCTCTATCCACCTTTTAAAATTGATTAGTAGTTTATAGAGCTTATTTATTTTCTTATTTCAAAACTATTTCTAATTTTGCAATCCCTCATCAAAAGCGGCCTTGCGAGGCTCTTTAGAGGATTTTAAAATGGTGGTTGTAGTTCAGTTGGTTAGAACGCCTGATTGTGGTTCAGGAGGTCGTGGGTTCGAGTCCCATCTTCCACCCTTTTGATTTTGAAAGCTCCTTCTTTAAGGAGCTTTTTTAGTTTTTGAGGGATAATAAAAAAAGGCCGTCTCTTTTCAAAGACAGCCTTTAATAATAAAATATAACTGTAAAATCTTAATTCTTAATTACTCTATAAATATTGCCTTCAACTCTCAAAAAGTAAACTCCCTGGGCATTGTTTGATAAATCAAGTATATTCATTCCATTATTAAACCTGCCATCTTTTAATCTTTTCCCCGTGTAGTCACTTATCATAAATTTATAATTAGGTTTATCTCCAGCAATTTTAATTTTGACAAAATCTGATACTGGGTTTGGATAAATGTCAATTCTTGAAGAATTTCTATATTCATTAAATGATACCTGGGTAATTTCGAAACAATTTGAAGTATCGACACAAGAACCATTATCTAATGCCACTGCATAAATCCCGTTTTCATCTGGCCTAAAAAGGTTTTTTGTTTCTCCGGGAATTGGAGTCATTGTTTCACAATCAATCCATTGATAACTCGCATTACTTTCGTTTGATAAGAGAATAGAAGTAGTTACTGATGTAACAGATTTATCAAGAGAATCAATTGTTAAATTAATAGTTATGATACTGTCACAACCAAAAGCATTGATTATAGTATCATGATAAGTCCCAGATGTATAGTAAGTTTTTCCACTACCAGAAATAGTAAAAGAATCACAACTGGTTACGTTAAGTAAAGAGCTTGTAACACCCACTTCAAGATCTACAATTAATATACTATCACACCCAACAGAGCTCGATATCGTATCTAAATAAATACCACTACTCGTGTAAGTCTCATCGCCACTAGGAACCGTGTAGGAATCACATACAAACTCATTAATTGTTGTAATTGAAGGATTATTAATAGTCAAATTAATCGTTATCAAACTATCACATCCAAAAACGTTTGGAATAGTATCAAGATATGTACCGCTAGATGTGTAAATTTCATCGCCACTAGGAACTGTATAGGAAATACATTCAGATATATTTATAGTATCATGACTTTCACACACAAACTCATAAACAATTGCCTGACCAGAGTTTGAGCCTGGAGTGTCATTGTAAGTAGCCCCTGCTACAACTCTCTTACCATCTCCACTAATGGCACAATTAAAACCAAATCGATCTCCTGAGTTAGAGCCAACAAAACTTGCTGACTCTATCCAAGAAGAGCTTGGATTATCCCATTTAAACACTTTTAATTGTCCAGATTCTGATCCATTTCCATCAAAACTGAAAGCTCCAACAGAAAGGTAATCACCATTTTTTGCTAATGAAACTCCATAACCAAATCTATCACCATAATTGTCTCCATTCAAAAACACTCCCTTTTGAGCCCATGATGATCCATTCCACTCGAATACTCCAACTTCTCCATTAGAATTTGTTGGAGCTCCTGAAGCAACGATTGTCCCTGATCTATTCATTGATACTGATCGACCAAATTGTCCACCTGATGAACTTGCAGATATTGAACCTCCAAGTTGACCCCATGAGTTATTACTCCACTCAAATACTCTCATTTCTCCAGGGCCAAGAGCTCCAACTACTATTTTTGAACCATCAAAGTTTATGTCTACATCCTGACCAAATTTATCATTACTCTGAATCCCATTTATATCTGATCCTTTTTGAGACCAATTTCCATTCTGCCATTCATATACTCTGGCTTTACCAGTGCTACTATTATATGATCTACCACTTACAATAACTGTCATCCCAGCCGAATCAAGAGCTGCTCCAGCTAAAAAAGAACCCTGTGGAAAATTAATATCAGTACCTTTCTTCATCCATGAATTCGAGATCCATTCGTAAACTCTTACCTGTCCACTATTACTTCCATTATCACTATTGTCAGGTGATCCAAAGGCAACAACACTTCCATCATAATTCAAATCTACCCTTGTGCCAGCTTCTTCACCTGAGTCTTCACCATACAATATTGAACCTTTTTGAATCCATTGGTTACCAGATAACTCATAAACTAACACTCCCCCCACATTACTGGAGTTTGAAGAGTCCATGAACCTGGCTCCTAGTGCGATTACATTTCCATCACCGCTAATAGCAACATTATAACCAAGTTCATCACCAGAAGCAACCCCATCTATAGGACTTCCTAACTGGCTCCACTGAGACAAGCCTTTAAATGAAATGTTAACTAAACAAACTATTATTATAAATAGAATCTTTTTCATCTTTAACTTTTAATTAGGAATTAATTCTTAATCACTCTATAAATATTGCCTTCAATTCTCAAAAAGTAAACTCCCTGGGCATTGTTTGATAAATCAATTCTATTAAGCCCTTTGCTCATCTTTCCAGACTCTATCAACTTTCCTGTAAAATCCAATACCTGATACTTATATGCAGTTTGATTTCCAGTTATAGAGACATTCACAATGTTTCTTGTTGGATTAGGATAAACATTTACACCTTTCAATGAAATTTCTTGGTTAACTCCTACTCCAATAACTTCTCGGCACGATGAAGTATCAGTACATGAACCATTGCTAATCTCTACTGCATAACTTCCACTAACATCAGGAATAAACGCACTATCAGTTTCACCAGGAATAGCTCGATTTGTTTCACAGTCAATCCATTGATAAGTAACATTTGAAGCGTTAGACACGAGTCCGCCAGGTGACAACACCGTAACAGAAGTATCGAGCGGATTAACAGTAAGATTTACTGTGATAATACTATCACAGCCAGATGTATTAGGAATAGTATCGATATACGTTCCAGTAGTATTATAAGTAGCATTTCCACTCGGAACAGTATAAGAGTCGCATACAGTAACATCAATTAAAGAACTCGTGCTCTCAATGCTAAGATTAATGGTCAGAACACTATCACAGCCTGCTGAGTTTGCTATCGTGTCCATGTACGTTCCACTCGTAATATACGTCTCATCCCCACTGGGAACTGTATATGAACTGCAAGCCGTTTCAATGAGTGTGGCTGATGAAGAGTTGTTGATTGTGAGGTTAATCGTTAAGATGCTGTCACAACCTGCTGAATTTGGAATCGTATCCATGTAAGACCCACTTGCCGAGTATGTTTCATCGCCACTCGGAACGGTGTAGCTATCGCAAGCAGTTGCTGTGATCGATGCAGTAGTATTCTGAATAGTTAAGTTAATCGTCAGAACACTATCACAGCCAGCAGCATTCGGAATCGTATCCATGTATGTTCCACTCGTTGTGTACGTCTCATCTCCACTCGGAACTGTGTAAGAGCCACAAGCAGTTTCGTTGAG
>NZ_WACR01000002.1 GCF_008806325.1 Salibacter halophilus | reverse complement strand
CGTAGCAAAAGGAGCTTCTTCACTCATTTTCCAGGTTTGAAATACTTCAACGGTATTCGAAGTGTAGATGTAGTCCCCGTCATCATTGTAATAGGATTCGGTAGCGACCACTTCGCCCTCAAAGATGTAAGGCGCGTTTTCCACCCCGTTCAGGATTTGATTGTGTAAAAAAGTACTGTCGGTAATGACTGATCCGGGATAGCAGAAGTTTGCCATCAACAGGATCATGGCGGTGAGCATTATTCTTTTCACATTTTTATAAATGTGATTTTTTTGCTTGCTAACTTCGGTTGAGTTAGGTAGGATTAAGTTTTTCATAAATTTAAGATTTATAGATTAATACATGAACACTAAAGTACGAATCATGATGAAGTAATTTTATAAATTGAGTTCTTTTGTTGAACTATTTTGACTAATTTTGAATTTAAACTACTTATATGATTACAGACATCGGTAAAAAGATCAGGCAGATCAGGGAATTAAAAGGATATTCACAGGAGTTTATAGCGAAAAAACTCGATCTTTCAATAAGGGCCTATTCAAAAATTGAATCTGAGGAAACCCAGTTGACTATTAAGCGCCTCAATGAAATAAGCGAAATATTGGAAGTAGAGCCGGAAGAGATATTAGGGTTTGATTCTCAATTTGTGTTTAACAATAACTTTAAAACACATAAAGGTGGTAGTTATGTCGCTTACAACAACACATCAATAGAACAGGTTCAAATCCTTTATGAAAAATTATTAGCTGAAAAAGACAGGCATATTGAGCTTTTACAGAAGCAGGTTAAGGACAGGGAAGTGGTGTGATCACACTTATCATAAAAGCGAATATCGGCTAAAAACCCGATAATTCAAAATATCGTCTTACAACCCGATAATTGAGGGTACCGGGTAATGAGCCTATATATTTGAAATGAGAACTTGTTTTTGCTCACACATTAACCATTAATTAAATATGGTCTAATTTCAATTCAAAACCTTGAAACCTATGCAACCGTTTAAATGATTAACTAGAAGAAGTAATTCTTCACGTACATTCAGGTATCTTTACACATTTAACTAAAAGAGATACTTTTCCACATCGGGCAACTATTTTAGTTGAACTTCCATCTATTGAAAAGGAATTAGCAAATGGATCTTGAAAACCTTGTAAAACGCTGTAAAAAGGGAAATAGCGCAGCTCAAAAAGAGTTGTTTGATCGCTATGGTGGTCTTTTTATGTCTATTTGCTGCCGGTATGTGAAAGATACTGACGAGGCAAAAGATGTTTTGCAGGAAGGTTTTGTGAAGATATTCCAAAAAATGAGCAGTTATAAAAGTACCGGTTCATTTGAAGGATGGATGAAGCGCACGGTTGTAAATACGTGTCTTGATCATTTGCGAAAAACCAAGAAGTTTGAGGCTAATGTTGACCTTGATAATGTCAGCTATCTCGAACCGATTAATGAAAAAGTGACGAGTCATTTGGCACATCAGGATCTACTCAATTTGATCCATGATTTGCCCGATGGATATCGCACAGTGTTTAACATGTACGCGATTGAAGGTTATGCCCACAAGGAAATAGCCGAAGAAATGGGAATTTCAGAAAACACCTCTAAATCGCAGTACAGGAAAGCGAAACTGCAGTTACAAGAAGCAATTAAGAAACTAGAATATAGCTATTTAGATCGTGAAAAAACAGGATAACATAGCAGATTTTTTCAAGCAAAGGTTTGAAAAGCACGAGATGCCGGTCGATGAATCGGTTTGGCAGGGAGTTCAATCGAAGATGAATGCCGGAACGGCCGGAGGTTCTTCAGCAGGACTGGGAAATGTTGGTGGCTGGATTGCTGCCGGAGTCGCAGCTGTTGGTATTACCGGTGCCGCGATTTACTTCTCTTCACAGTCAGAACCGGAATCGACAACCAGCCAGCCGGTTGCGCAAAACGAAGAGTTGGTTGATCAGGCTCAAACAGACTCGAAAAGCGCTGAAGATTTTCAGTTTGAAAGAGAGTCGGAAACAGCTAAGAAAGAATCTGAACAAAAAGAACAGGCTGAGAGCAACGCAAAAAGTAACACAACTAATCAGGAATCTACAGATCAATCTGTTGAATCTTCTGCATCTCAGGGATCTGACCAAAATGAATTGTCACAGTCAACTACTTCTTCAGGTAATGAAGGAGGTGAGTCAGGCATTTCAACTGAAGCTGCTGATAAGGTAATGAACATCGGTAAGAGCGAGGCCGAGAAAGAATCGATAAAAGAGGCGTTTAAATCGAGAATAAGTGCTAGTCCGCTAAGTGGTGCTGCACCACTAACGATTTCTTTAGGTTCTTCAGAGTCACTCAAGCGAGCTCGCTGGGATTTTGGCGATGGATCTGACCCTGTGGAAAGTACTGATGTTGACCACACTTATAATGAACCTGGTAGTTACACTGTTACACTTTTGGGTGAAAATGCCGGTGGGAAAGTTTTCATGGATAAGATCAAGGTAAATGTGAAACAGCCTGAGGGTGAAGCTGAAAACATAGCTGCTTCATCGATTGATGTTGGGAACTTCATCACACCAAACGGAGATAACATTAATGATGAGTTTGTGGTTGAAACCGAGAATATTCAGGAGTTTAACATTGTGATTCTCAGTAAAGCGGGGTCGATCATTTTCGAATCCAATTCACCTGAATTGAGATGGAAAGGAACTGAAAAAAGTGGTAATCTTTGTCCTGAAGGCATTTATTATTACCAGATCACAGCTCGCGGTAAGGACGGAAAACTCTATGCTCCAAAAGGTTTTATCGAACTGCGGAGATAATTTTATTCTTCTATTATCAGGCTGACTTTATCGAATTTGTTTTCGGTATATCGGCCTGTTGTTTTAAAGATGACTTTACCATTTGGATCGAGGATTAGTATGTAAAACTCATCCTTGTCATTTATATCAATGGCATCTTTAAAGTCTTTAAAACTCCCTTTGTGTAAGAGGACATAAGGATAAAAATCGTTTTCAGTCGCCTTTTTAATCATCTTTTCAGCTTTGCGAGAAGCTGCTCTCTTTGCCCCGGTAAAAGCGACTAGCATCCTTGAATTTACATCGTAGATCATAGCTCCAAGTCCGGATTTGTCTATGAATTGCCTGTAAACCGGCTCAATCCATGTAGCCATATCTTCCTGCGCTTTTTGTGAAAATGCGACTCCCAAAACCGTACTCTTTTTAGGAAGATCCCCGGGCAACATCACTTTTTTACCGTTGAGGTTTTCTGTTTGAATGTTTGGAAATTGTTGTGCTATGGCACTAAGTGGAAGAATTGCTAATGCTATTATGATTGATCGTATCATTGGCTCGATGTTTCACTTTCTTTTTTCTTTCGATTCTCTATGGCTTTTTGTTGCTCTTTGATGTGCATGATTGCATGTCGCAAATCAACTTTTCGGTTGTAATTGAAAGCTGCTACAAAAGCATCTTTAACACCTAAATCCTGTACGAGCTCTTTGTAAAAAGAGGCTTCCTCGTAAGTATCAAATGAACCTACAGTCATGATTGTTAAGTCGTTGACTTGTGTCTCAGAAATACTGTCTAGCTTTAGGTAGATCTCCATTAAGTGATCAGGAACTGTATCACCTCTGAATGCTCCTATTTGCACTCTGAAATCAACTTTACCCACGATCTTTTTATTCACATTGTCCTGATCGATTGTGATAACCTGCTCGCTAAATTTTTGTTTGTCTTTTACATTCACGAGGAATGCATCATTGTACCCTTTTTTCTTGATGAGCTTGAGAAGTCTCTCCGCTTGTGATTTGAACATAAAGTGTCCAATGATGTAGCGGTAAACACCGTTGTTATCCATGTAGACTTCAATGTTTCTCAAGCCCGGGAATTCATATGTGTAAACCGGTTCCAAAACTGCTGCAACCTGAATTCCCCATTCCATTCCTTTGTATGTGTACTGAATATCTTTAGTCCCGATGATGTGTTTTTGCTCAGGATATTTATACGGTTTTGGTTTTTCTTTTTCAACAGGTTTTTCTTCCTGTACAATTTGCTCTTCAGGCTCGGCTTCAGGCTCTTTTGGTTTGCAATTCCTGAAGAGCTCCTGTGCATCAACTAAATACCACTCGTTTTCATAACTGTAAATGGTATAAAACTGGTTGAGTGCATTGAGTGTTTTGTCACAATCTCCATTTTTGCTGTAAGCCATCAACAGGTAGTAGTAAGCGTATTCTGACACTCGTTTTTCTGTTGGATCAGTCTTCTTGTAATTTGGTGTATAGGCCTTTATGGAAGACTCGAGCAACTCAATTGCTTTGGGTAATTGCTCGCCCTGCCTGGCGTAAGTTTGCCCGAGAAGATAAGTGACATTTTTATTGTCCTCATCTTCCTGATGTAGTGTTTTGAAATTTTCTTCAGCCAGTTGTAGCTTGTTATTACTCAAGTGAAGTATACCTTTTTTAAAGGTTTCACTAAACTCTTCGTCAGTCATTCGTTGAGCTGTAACGGTCAGAGCCAAAAGTGCTCCTGCCAAAACGAGTGCTATTTTTTTCATTTCACAGTGTGTTGAGAATACAGTTGAAAAGTATTGCTTTCAGATTGTGAAATGAAGGGTATTTAAAAATGTTTTTAACAGCACTATGAGGAATACCCTTTTAAATGTGAAAGCTGTTGCTTTGTAGGAATAAATAGACCTTTTCCTTTAGCTATTATCTGATCATTTTCATCGATAACTTTTGACTTAGCTTTAAGCAATCTGCCTGATGAATCGATCAGTTCTCCAATAGCTTTGTAGTGGCCCACAGGAGCGGGTTTTTTGAATTTGATCTCATAGGATGCAGTAACGAGAAAAAACTCTGTTTGTGAACTTGCTGCCGCGAAATATGCCGCATCATCAAGCAGTTTGAAAATGACTGAGCCATGAGCGAATTGGCCAGCGTGACATTGGCTCTGACCGATAAATTGCTCTATAGAAGAAATGTTTTCAGAGATAGAAATTGTTGGATTTAGCGCTTCATTGATTGGAGCAGCGTAGTAGAGGTTTTCGAGTTTCTTTAGATGATCCTGAGGCATACCTTATTTTGAAATGTAGAATTTGAAAGTAGCTCCTTCGCCTTCTTTAGAGTGCACTTCTATTTCACCACCCAATGAGGTTACCAGCTTTTTTACAGTAGCCAACCCGATTCCATGTCCTGAATCATCTTCATGATCCATTTTTACCCGGTGGAAAATATCGAATATCTTCTTTTGATGATCCTTGGGGATTCCCGGGCCATTATCGCTTACGTCAAAATAATAATGCTTAGGGTCTTCAGTGATTGTAATATTGATTTTAGTTTGCTCTTTATCGTTGTATTTGATGGAGTTACCAATAAGGTTGAGCAGGATTTGTTGTAAAGCTACCTTGTTAGTGAATAAATTATCCGGCTCACAATTGAAGGTTACTTTAGACTGATCATCATCGAGGTAGAAGCTCAATATATCATTTTTAAAATCAACTGCTTTAATGGTTTCTCTTTCGGTTTTTAAATAGTTGTCTGCCTTGCTGTATTCCAACAAACCATCTACTAGTTTTTTCAATTTACCTGATGACTCTTCTATGTAACCAATCATTTCCTTTGTTTCATCATCTAAAGAATTTGATTTAGACGAACTGATCATCGAGGAGAGCGAAAGAATATTATTGAGAGGTGACTTAATATCGTGAGCGGCCACATAAGCAAACTGTTCCAATTCTTCATTTTTCAGTTCCAATGAACGAACAGATTCTTCGAGCTGAGTCTTGTTTTTTCTGAGTTTTAGTAAGTTGATTACCTGGTTTGCAAGGGCTTTGAGTGATGATGTTTGGCTTTTTGTGAGTTCCTTTGGTTTTTCGTCAATGACACATAATGTACCCAGTGGAGTTCCATTTTCTGAAGTGAGTGGTACACCTGCGTAAAATACGATATTTGAATCACCTGTTACAAAAGGGTTATCCTTGAATTTTTCATCTATTCTTGCATCAGGAACAATGTAGAGATCATCTTTGTTTTTAATTGCATGTCTACAAAAGGAATGTTCAATAGGTGTTTCTTCTATTTCTGTTCCATGATGAGACTTAAACCACTGCCTGTTAGTGTCCAAAAAGCTAATCAGTGATATTTTTGTTTCACATATTTCAGAAGCTATCCTTGTGATATTGTCATAGTCTTCCTCGGGAAGTGTATCGAGGATTGAATACATCTTGAGCTCTTCTTCTCTCTGTTGGCTAGCTTCATCTTTTTGGTCTGTCATTATTAGTTTATTGTCCTTAAAGTTTGGTTAATTAAGCAGTTGTAAATTATGCAAAAAATGGTTCTCTACCAAACCACAGGAAATATAGTATAACAAATATGAGATTTACTATTTGAAGAATATAATTTTAATAAAATAGAAATTCCAAGAATTAAATAACTCGATCCATCACATATCCTTTAGTGCCCTATCGATTTTACGTTTGTCGTCTTTACGTTTGATGGACTCGCGTTTATCGTAAATCTTTTTTCCCTTAGCCAAAGCAATATTGAGCTTTGCAAATCCTTTATCACTGATGAATAAACGAGTGGGAACAATAGTGAACCCTTTTTCATTCACCTTTTTCTTCATTTTGTCTAATTCTCGCCTGTTGAGAAGTAGTTTTCGCTTGCGAGTAGGTTCGTGATTGGTGAAACTCGCATTCTCGTATTCGGTGATGTGCATGTTGTAAATGAAGAGCTCATCGTTTTCAAATGTGCAATATCCTTCTTTGATGCTGGCTTTCCCCTCACGAATAGATTTTATCTCAGTGCCCAGTAGTTTTAACCCGGCAGTAAACTTTTCGATAAACTCATATTCGAACTTCGCCTTTTTATTTTGGATATTGATTTTCTTCATTAACGTGTTAGCTTTTTGATGTAAAGATTTTTAGCCACCTGGTGAGAGATGGTTTTTCGGGTAGTCATATTGATCGTAATGGTTACACTACCATCATATCCGGTGATCTCTTCAACTTTAATCGACTTACCCAGTGTGAGCTGGCTGTTATCCAGGAACTGTAAAAATTCAGAACTCGTATCTTTTAATCCAATAATCATCCCGATTTGCCCTTCTGTTAAATCGGCAATGGTGATATCCTTGTGGTGTTCGATGTTTCCATCTGCATCAGGAATAGGATCACCGTGTGGATCATGAGTAGGATTATTTAAAAAGTCATCTAAACGATTGATCAGTTTATCAGAGTGGATGTGTTCTAATTCTTCAGCTATCTCGTGGACTTCATCCCATTTGAAGTTGAGCTTTTCAACGAGGAAGACCTCCCACAGCCTGTGTTTTCTTATCGTTTTAATGGCCATTAAACGGCCTTTTTCAGTAATGGTTATCGGTTGGTAGGGCTTGTAATTGACCATTTCCTTTTTGGCCAGTCGCTTGAGCATATCAGTAACTGATGATGCTTTTGTTTCCACGTAATGTGAAATTTCATTCGTACTGGTACCATTTTCACTTTGGCGACTCAAGCGGTAAATAGCTTTTAAATAATTTTCTTCAGCGTATGAAAGCTTCATGAATTTTGCGGTATTTACGCAAATATACGTTATGGTCAGAACCTAAAAAGTAAATAATCAAAATACTCAAAATCACTCTTTCGGTAAAATAGCCATCGTAAGTCTGGTTATGCAGATGAGTTTTCCTTCGTCATTTGTAATTCTAATCTCCCAAAGGTGACTTTTGCGACCTATGTGAATTGGGGTGGCAGTTCCATGAGCAAAGCCCTGAACTCCCGGCCTGATGTGAGACGCATTCACGCTTTGACCAACAGCGTAAAATTGGCTCTGATCGATGATGAGATTACTGGCAATGCTGCCCAACCCCTCAGCTAATACGACTGAAGCTCCTCCGTGAAGAATACCGGCAGGCTGTTTAGTACGATGATCAATTGGCATTTTTCCTGTGATGCTGTCATCTTTCAATTCGGTCACTTCAATCCCGATTAACTCGTGGATGGTGTCTTTCTCTAAACCTTTTAAATCCTCGAGTTCTATATTCTCTCTAAACCAAATGCTCATGGAACTTATGTGTTATGTTATCGTAAAATTATATATGATTTTTCATATGTGATTTGAGTTACTGTATAAAAACTAAGCTCAAATTACTTTTGTAGACAAATTTAAACGAGATATTTATGGCTACTAGCAAATTGACAAAAGAAGGATTTAAAGAAAAGTTTTTCGATTATACTAAAACGCAGGAATGGGAATACAATGGTGACAAACCTGCTGTTATAGATTTTTATGCAGACTGGTGTGGACCGTGCAAAGCCGTAGCGCCAATTTTTGAAGAATTATCAGAGGATTACAAAGGAAAAGTTGACATCTACAAAGTTGATACTGAAGTAGAGCAGGAGTTGGCTTCTATTTTCGGAATCCGCTCAATCCCCAGTATTCTCTTTGTTCCAATGAAAGGTCAACCGATGATGCAGGCAGGAGCTTTGCCAAAAGAAACACTTGTTGAAGTGATTGAAAAAGAACTACTGGTTAAAGAGAAAGCTTAAAATAACTGAGGGAGCGCTCAAGTTTTGATTTGATTAAGGTTAGTGGATTAGTGATTTATGTGTTTGGTTGAGCGTTCCCTTTTTTAGATTTTGACAATTGCCCTAACCTGTACATTCAATCCTCCCAATCTAGAAGGTACTACTACACTTTCAAGGTGTTGACTTAGTGCTTGCAACGTGATTTTATCAGTTGAGTACTCCACACTTGTACCTATGTTAAAGTTGCTGTAACCACCTGCACCAAGGATTCCGCCCAATTTCCATTTTTCATTCAAAAAATACTTTGATTCTACGTAGAAGTAAGGATTATGACTACCGTTAAACCTGGCCTGGAATCCGGCTTTTACATCAAAATTTTCAAACTGCTGATAAAGGTTCACTCTAAACCATCCCGGCAAGATTATATTATAGCCGGTTGTGTCTTTTTTCTTTAGAATATCTTCAGCGAGAGAATCAGGGCCGATAAAAGTATAGCTGGTATCAAAGGGTAAAATTACATTTCCCAGTTGCGTTCCTTTATAGCTGTAAAGTGTGTCGATTTCCTGTTTGTGGGAACTTCCATCGAAAGCTATAAAACCGATATCGTTCAGAGCCACACTCAGCAGGCCATTTTGGTTCTGACCGAGAGCTAATTCCCAGTCGTGCTGTATGTCGATTGAAGCTCCGTAACCGTTTGATTTAGCAAAACCCCTGTTTTCAGGATCAGACTGGTAGATTGTACCTTCTCCATTAAACCTGATCTCATCTCCGTAAGCTGAGCTGTAGAGTGTCAGATAGTCCATTTGAGCAGACTGGTACTGTTCACCATTGAGAAAAGACGCTGAAAAATGAAATGACTTTCCGGGTTTGTATTTCCAGGAAATGCCGGCTTTTATTTGCTGATAGCGGATCATTGAAAAGGAAAACTCACTGAGATCAATTTCTTCTCCTGCAAACTGTTTGTTTCCGTCAATCAGTAATTTCAAAGCATTTCCACTAAAGGATGCATTGGCGTGTTGCCTGTCGTGAATACCAAAACTGTAGCTTATTTTATTTTGATTCTCAGGTTTGAAATGAACAGTAAATCCGGTGTTAAAATCGACTCCAAGTCTGTTTTGATAGCTGGTGTTTTTCAGCATGTCTTCCTGAGTAGAAGAGGAGATTTCACCACCAGAAATAAATCCGTATAAAAACTGATTTGAGATAGCATTTGATGAAGCGTATAATTCAGTGTTGAATTCAATAGCAAGTCTCTTATCGTTGAGCTGCGGGTCAGAATCAAAATAACGGGTTTGTGAAACAGAACAAACACTCCAAAATACTGAAAATGCTATGATCCAAATTCTCATAAATCAGCTTCGAGTTGATAGTTGAAATCGCCTACAAGTTTAATGTTGAGGTCGTAGTTGTCGTAAAAAGTAAGTGAATCTGGCTGGTTTGTCGTGTTCAGTTTTGCGTTGAACCAAATCTTAGAAGCATCGTAGAGGTTATCGATTTTTTGCGGTGTGAGCGGAACTTTGATAGTACTTTCACTTTTGTCGGTAACCCGGTTCTGACCGTTATTGATAATACCGCCTGCTAAATATCCTAAATCATCTGTAAAAAGTGAATCGACAACCGTGTTGGTTGAATCCATGAAATATCCCTGTAACTCGCCTTCAATAGGGTAGAGGTTGAAACAGTGAACAAGTAAATATCCGCCATTTATCCGTTTCGTATCTTCACGAGAATCACTGTCGATTGAAAACTCCGTAGTATCTTGAAAAACGAGGTTTTGAGCGTTAAGCCTGAGCGGAATTTCAGCATCGATGTTCATTTCAAAGCCGGTTCCAAAATAGGCGAAGTCATTTCCGCTTGAAATATTCCCCAGTGGATTTAACTCCACATCGCCAACCAGCTGAAACTCTTTTGGTAGAACACCAACAAACTCAGTTACGTTGCTGTTTTGTTCATCAATAACTGCATTGTAATTGCTCGGTCTAATTGGTGGATAGCCACTTCCACTTTCGAGTGAGCGACTCAATTTCACATTGTTTTGCGTTACAAAGTGATCGAGGCTTATCGATTGTCCAGTGTTGGTATTGACTCCTGCAACTGTTTTGAGGTCAACTCCAAAATCTACTCCTGCTTCGTTTTTAATTCGTAGGTTTAACCTTGCCTCGGCCGGACTCAGCAATCCGCTTTTGAAATTTCTAAAAATGTCAGTTTCAGTTGATTCGTTTATTTCAAAAATGCGGTTACCAAAATAGCCTTTTGCATATTCTGGCAGAATACCTGTAAATGTAGATGTTAGAGAAGCAAAATCGGCTGGGGTAATCGTAATCGGGTTTCCAAAAGGAGCTGTCCTGATCTCGTAAACACCGTAAAAAGTGTTTGTTCTGTTGTTGTTTTTACCGGTTAAGTCGATTGTGTAACCAGAGATGTCGAGTCTTCTCGTTTCTGTTGTGGGATTTTGTTGTGTCCCTGCGCTCAGTGTGTCAATAAATGAGAATGAAACACCATTTTTAGTAGCATTTGGAATGTTGTAAGTAAAAATTGTGGGCGTATTCATTGTCGATTGTAATTCGAGCTCAATGATTCCTTCTCTCACAATTGCAAGTCTGAGCTGAGCATTATCAGCATTTAAGTTATTTTCAACAGTATCAGCCATGAAAACCTGCCCAGGCGATAAATTCACCTGCCCAATCGGAATACTAAAACTCTCTGTTCTAGAGGTGTCAGGAATTTTAATCAGCGAATCGATTTTGTATTCGAATAAATTACTCTTGTAAATCAGTGTAATTTCCTGGTCAGATCCAATTTCCTTCAATGAATCATCAATAGCATCCTGAATGCGTAAATTAGCTGTGGCGAGCGGCACATAACCGTCCACGTCCCAGGATGGAGCATCAAGTTCGCGCCTGCAATTGGTCAGAGCCAAAAGAATAATTGTAACATATAAGCTAATTCTCAGCATGTCGCTAAAGTAATCATTTTGTTAGTGTGTTGCCCACTGTTGAGTGAAAACTCTAAATGTACCGGCTCAATCCGCAAAAACGTTACCTTTGCGGCCTCAAAAAATCTCGATTTATGGCTATAAAAATTCTCAACATGAATTCAGAGCTGGGTGCCGGAACTCGTGGAGCCAGCCTCGGTACAGCAGCAGTGAAAATCGCATCACTGAACAAGCGAAGTGATTACTTTAAAAAACACCCAATGAAGGTGCTTCCGGATCTGAATGATGAACTAGTCAATGATACTAATACTCCTTATGCCAAGAACATTGAGCATATTGCAAAAATATATGAAACCACAGCCGATGCTGTAAAGGAAACAATTGACGGAGGGCAATTTCCCGTTGTTTTGAGTGGTGATCATTCTACCGCAGGAGCTTCAATAGCCGGACTCAAAATGGCTCATCCCGATAAACGTGTAGGCGTTGTTTGGGTTGATGCTCACGGAGATCTTCACTCACCGTATTCTTCACCATCAGGTAATGTGCATGGAATGCCACTCGCAACTGCTCTTGGTCACGACAACGAAGAACGCAAGATCAACGATATTGATGAAGAAACGAAAAAGTACTGGGAGCAACTGAAAAACGTAGGCGGAATTTGCCCAAAGTTCAACCCTGAAGATCTCGTTTTCTTTGGCGTTCGCGATACTGAAGAACCCGAAGATTTCATCATGAAAAAACACAACATTCCAAACTACAGAGTTGAGGAAGTTCGCTACAGAGGTTTGGACGCTTGTGTTGATGAAGCCATTGAAAAACTTTCAGATTGTGACATAATCTATGTGACTTTCGATGTAGATAGTATGGATTGCGATCTCATCTCAAAAGGAACCGGAACGCCAGTTAGCAAAGGTTTTGATGACAAAGAAGTCACTCACATCATGAAAAAGTTTATTGAAACAGGAAAAGTAGGTTGTTTTGAAATGGTTGAGGTAAATCCAACACTCGATGAAAAACAAAACAAAATGGCCGAAACAGCTTTTGATGTCCTCGAAGAATTAACACCAGCAATCGAAAACAACATATAATGCAAGCGCTTCTCGATCAACTACACAGCACGTTGATAAAGGGTTTTGAAGAACTTTACGACTCAAAACCAAACGAAAAACAAATTCAAATTCAAAAGACCAGAAAAGAATTTGAGGGTGATTTCACACTCAATGTTTTTCCCTTCTTGCGCATTACGCGTTCAAAGCCTGAGGAAACTGCGCAAAATCTCGGTGATTACCTGAAAGAAAATGTTGAGGAAGTCAAAGATTACAATGTGATCAAAGGTTTTTTGAATCTGTCCCTCAGCGAAAACTTCTGGCGAAATACACTCAAGAGTGCTATTGAAAATGAGCGTTTTGGACTGAAAGAAAACTCCGGCAGGACGGTGCTGGTTGAGTTCGCTTCACCCAATACGAATAAGCCATTACACCTCGGTCACTTGCGTAATATTTTTCTCGGATACTCCGTGAGCAATATTCTCAATGCAAATGGGCACAATGTTGTCAATACCCAAATCATTAACGATCGTGGAATTCATATTTGCAAGAGTATGGTTGCTTGGAAGGAATACGGTAATGGTCAGACCCCGGAAGATGCCGGCCTAAAGGGCGATCATTTTGTGGGCGACTACTACGTGAAGTTTGATCAGGTTTACAAAGAGCAAATCAAAGACCTCATTTCTCAGGGAACAACCGAAGATGACGCTAAAGAACAAGCTCCCATTATGAAGCAGGCCCGCGAAACACTTTCAAAGTGGGAGCAGGGCGATGCAGAAACTGTAGCATTGTGGGAGAAGATGAACAACTGGGTATACAGTGGTTTTGATGTTACCTACAATACGATGGGAGTCGACTTCGATAAACTCTACTACGAATCGGAAACATACATTAAAGGAAGAGACGTTGTGAAGAAAGGACTCAAGGACGGTTCCTTTTTTGAAAAAGACAACGGCTCAATTTGGGTGGATCTGACCAAAGAAGGACTCGATGAAAAACTCTTACTCCGGGCCGATGGAACTGCAGTTTACATGACCCAGGACATCGGGACGGCTATTCAGCGTTCTGAGGATTTTCCAAAGATGGATCAAATGGTTTACACTGTTGGAAATGAACAGGATTACCATTTTCAGGTACTGTTCAAAATCCTCGATAAACTCGGCTATGATTGGGCTAAGAATTGCTATCACCTCTCTTACGGAATGGTAGAATTACCGGATGGTAAGATGAAATCCCGTGAGGGAAATGTTGTTGATGCTGACGATATCATGGCTGAAATGAAGGAAAGAGCACTTGAGCAGGGTAAAGATCGCGGCTCTTACGAAGAAATGCCTGATCAGGAACGTGAAGAGCTTGCAAGGAAAGTAGGAATGGCAGCTCTCAAGTACTTCATCCTCAAAGTTGATCCCAAAAAGAACATGACCTTCAACCCTGAGGAATCTGTTGATATGAACGGCAATACTGGTCCGTTTATTCAATACACCTATGCGCGTACAGCTTCCATCTTGCGCAAAGCAGGTGAAGTTTCACTCAACTTTTCTGATGGAGAGTTTGACGATAAAGAACGTGAACTGGTAAAAATGATCGCTTCTTTTCCAGAATTGATCGAAGAAGCTGGTGAGCAATTCAACCCGGGAGCTGTAGCAAACTACTGTTATGATTTAGCAAAAGTGTACAACGGCTTTTATCAGAACACACCTATTTTTGGAGCCGATGATCAGGAAACGATCAACTGGCGTTTGGGTCTGACCAAAAAAGTAGGCGACATTCTCAAAACCGGAATGGGTTTATTAGGTGTAGAAATGCCTGAACGCTTCTAAGATTAGTGAAATAAGATAATTGAATAGCCTCCTAAAAATGGAGGCTTTTTTTTGTTTTTGATGATTCTATTCATCAAAAAAACACATAAAATGATGAATAGATTCATCAAAATTTAGAAATCAATACCCGTATTTCTTTTTCCACTTTTCACGTAGAGACTGCCTCAGTTGATTTTCTCGGGCGTTGTTTCCGGGATCGTAGAACTTGTGATTTTTCAGGTCCTCAGGCATAAACTCCTGATCCACAAAATTACCTGGGTAATCGTGAGAATACTTGTAGCCTTTTCCGTAATCGAGTTCTTTCATCAGCTTAGTTGGGGCGTTGCGGAGATGCATCGGGATGGGGAGATTTCCAGTTTCTTTCACTAGTCTACGAGCGTCTTTTATCGCTTTGTAAGAAGCGTTGCTTTTTGCAGATGATGCCATATAAGTCACAACCTGAGACAAGATAATTTCACATTCAGGATATCCGATCGTTTGTACAGCCTGGAAGCAGTTATTAGCCATGATGAGAGCCGTGGGATTTGCATTTCCAATATCTTCACTCGCATGAATGAGCAATCTGCGAGCAATGAACTTTGGGTCTTCGCCACCTTCAATCATTCTGGCCAGGTAATAAACGGCTGCATTGGGGTCTGACCCGCGAATACTTTTGATAAATGCCGATACAACATCGTAGTGCATTTCGCCCGTTTTGTCGTAAATCGGCAGGTTTTGATGGATGATACTCTCCACAAATTTGTCGGTAATTTTAATCTTACCTTCAGGAGCATTCATGATAACAAGCTCCAGTGTGTTGAGCAATTTGCGCGCATCTCCCCCCGAAAAACGGAGTAGAGCATCGTAGGATTTTACCTTAATGTCTTTTTCGGTCAGAACCGAATCTTTAGCTAACGCATCGTCAACCAGCTTGATGAGGTCTTCTTTACTGAGGTGTTCCAGAGTATAAACCTGACAACGAGACAATAGTGCAGGAATAACCTCAAAAGATGGATTCTCAGTTGTGGCACCAACTAGCGTAATTGTCCCGCGCTCTACAGCACCTAAGAGCGAATCCTGTTGCGATTTTGAAAAACGGTGAATCTCATCGATGAATAATATAGGTCTGCCTTTGCCAAATAATCCCGTATCTTTTGCTTTGTTAATCACCTCACGAACATCTTTAACACCTGAGCTGATGGCACTCAACGTGTAAAAAGGACGCTTGAGTTCGTTTGAAATAACTTCAGCCAAAGTCGTTTTCCCAACACCGGGCGGACCCCAAAAAATCATTGACGCAATTTGTCCGGCCTTCAACATGCGTGCTATTGTGCCGTTATCACCGACTAAATGGCTCTGACCGATAATATCATCGAGCTTCTTAGGTCTAAGTCTTTCAGCGAGAGGAGCATCATTCATATTTTTCTTGTTTTGAGGCAACCATATTAAGTTTATATGAATCTATAATTAAAACTGGCGCGGTATTTTTTTAATTGATATATTTGGGCAAGCAACAAAAAATGTAAAACTGCGTATTAGTAGTAACAATTTTTCAAATTCAATATTACAGCTTCAATGAAAATAACAAACTTCTATTCCAAATCTTTTTTGAAAACTCTTTTCTTCATCCTCACATTACTGGGGTTGACTAATGTTTTAATCATTTTTACTGATTTCATTTTTATGGCGTGGCCAATTCATGCTGCTGTTGCTGGATTGTTTTTTGTTGGAGCTTTACTCGTTCTCACGAAAGAATTTTTTGTGAAATACGATTCTAGAGATGATTTCATTGAAATTGAGCGATCTCGTTTATTCAGTAACACTAAGCGTCCGCGGAAAGGACATATTCAGGGTTACTGGAAGTACAGAGTTTGCGACTATGATATTATCGATCGTTGGTACGGATCAAAATTGATCCTCAACTATGAAAAGCCAAATGGAAATATCGATGTTATTACGATTCCATTTTCCTTCATCTCGCAACGACACGTGAAAATACTCAAGCGCGATTTATCGAGAATACTCCAAAACGATACAGCGCTATTTGTTGGTTCGAGCTTTAAAAAGCCATTTACCAAATAATAAGGTTTAAACTATTTTTGAAAACGTCTCTTTATTTTAAGAGGCGTTTTTTTATTTGCAAAAACTTTCAATTTATGAATGAAGAAATTAAAAAGTTAGAGCCACAATCTGTGTGGTCTCATTTTGTTGATCTCAATGCTGTTCCAAGACCTTCAAAAAAGGAGGAACGAGTAATTGAATTCATGAAAAAATTTGGCGAAGACCTCGGGCTTGAAACAGTAGAGGATGAAATTGGGAATGTGATCATTCGCAAGCCCGCTACAAAAGGGATGGAAGATCGAGCTATGCTTACGCTTCAGGGGCATGTTGATATGGTTCATCAAAAGAATAACGATACAGACTTCGATTTTGATAAGCAAGGTATCGATATGTACATAGATGGTGACTGGGTGAAAGCCAAAGGAACCACTCTTGGAGCTGATAATGGAATAGGTGTTGCTGCAGCAATGGCACTTTTGAGTTCTGACGATATTGAACATCCGGCCCTCGAAGCGCTCTTCACAGTTGATGAAGAAACCGGAATGACTGGAGCCAAGCACTTGAAGCCTAATTTCCTCAAAGGTGACATCATGCTCAATATGGATACTGAAGAAGATGATGAAATTACAATTGGTTGTGCTGGCGGTGTTGACACAAGCATTTACTGGGATTACACTGAGGAAGAGACCCCAAATGAAATGGCCGGATTCAAGCTCACCGTAAAAGGTTTGCAAGGCGGTCACAGTGGAATGGATATTGACACAGAGCGAGGAAATGCAAACAAAATCATGAACCGTTTGCTCTACAAAGCTTCAAGCGAAGTAGGTTTACGAATTTCTTCATTAGATGGTGGCGGTTTGCGAAATGCAATTCCACGTGAGTCAGTAGCTGAGGTAGCTGTCAATAATGAAGCCGAGTTCAAGAAGCTTGTCAAAGAATTTGAAGCTCTCAATCAGATGGAGTTTGGCGCAGTTGAACCCAACTTCAAAATAGAAGCTGAGCCAATCAATGTTCCTCAAAAAGTCATGAATGAAGGCGAGCAAATGAAATTGCTCAGAGCTATTTATGCTATGCCAAATGGAGTGTACAAACGCAGTACAACAATGGATATGGTGGAAACATCGAGCAACCTGGCGCGTGTTTCTATCAAAGCAGGAAAAGTTGAAATCCTTTCACTTCAACGAAGCAGTGTCGATTCACAAAAAGATGATCTAGCTGCAAGTATCCGCTCAGTATTTGAGCTGATAGGAGCTAAAGTTGAGCACACAGGTGACTATCCTGGTTGGCAACCAAATCCAGATTCTAAAATTGTTAAAGTAATGGCTGATCTCTATCGTGAGAAATTTCAGTCAGAACCGAATGTAATGGCTTGCCATGCGGGATTGGAGTGTGGGATTTTGGGAAATCATTACCCTGATATGGATATGATCTCTTTCGGCCCAACAATTCGCGGAGCTCATTCTCCTGATGAACGAGTAAGTATTTCCTCAGTTCAAAAGTTTTGGGATTTTACGCTTGATACGATAAAACGTACGCCTAAAAAGTAGGTGAGCTGAAATAATATACGGTAAATTGACCTCTGCATAACAATATATTAATGTTTGCAGAGGTCTTTTTGTTTGTGGGCGTGAAAAAAGGCTGTACTTTTGCCGCGAATTTCTAAAACACTGAAAATTAATTTAATTAAATGAACCCCTTTATGAAAAGAGTTATTGTATTAGCAGCCTTTATTATCGCGGCCTTTAGCGGTTTTACACAAACCAGTTGGTCCGATGTTCAAGAAAATGGAGAGGGCACATTAAAAGTCTTCATCCAGGAAGAGTATCCATTTGCATATTTTGAAAATGGAGAACTCGTAGGTATCGAAGTTGATATTTTAAAATCATTTGAAAAATGGGTTGAAAATCGCGAAGGTGTAGAACTCAATGTTGAGTTTGTTCGTTACAACCAATTCATTAAACTTTACGAAGATGTAAAAGCATCTAAGAATGTAGTTGGAGCAGCATTTACAACTATAAATAAACAAAGAGCACAAGAAGTTGACTTTACACCAACATACCTCCGTAACTCTTCAGTTTTGGTGTCTCGCATGGATGTGCCAACACTTCGTTCTTTTAGTGATTTCGAGAATGTTTTTGGTGAAAAAACAGCTTTAGTTATTAGAGGAACAACTCACGAGAAGGAATTGATGGAAGTTAAAGAACTTCACAATAAAAAGATGATTGTAAAATATGTCAATCAGCCTGATGAAATGCTACCACTTTTAACATTTACAAACGACTACTATGCAATGGTTGACTTGCTTACATACTGGAACTTTGTCAAGCAAAACGATGGTGATTTAAAATTACACCGTATTGCAACAGTTGATAAAGAGGAGTACGGATTCATGCTTCCAAAAGATAGTGACTGGAGTGAGCCATTCAATAAGTTTTTTACTGAAGGATTTGGTTTTACTGCTAGTGAAGATTACAGAAAAATACTCAATAAATATTTGGGTGATGAAGTAATTGATGCTGTAGTGAAAGAGTAAAATATAAATTTTCGATTGTCACAAGCCGGGTCTGTCATGGTCAGATCCGGCTTTTTTTAATTTAAATAGTTACTTCTAATAAAGGTTGAAAGAAGTTACAACAAATCTTTTGGATAAAATTCATTCGATGATTAAGTTATCAAACCTTTGCTTGTAAATAGCTAGATTATCTCTATCTAAAAAGAATAGTTTGACATTGTATTCACCAGGCTCGAGTGATGGATTTTCTACATCTGGCTTTGAGGAAAAACCGAATTCAAATTGATCGATTAGCGAGAACTCAGTCTCTGAAGTATGTAGCGTAATAACATTTCCGCTATTTGGAGCTGATATCTCAACTATGCTGGATCTGACTGTATTAGCTTTAAAATTGGTGATGAACCGAATACGGTTGATTTCATCTTTTTCCCAGTAAACCTCGCTGGTTGTATAGTTGGTTTGGTCAGTGAGGAATGTCGATGGAATTGGCTCTGACCGATAAAGTGTGTCGCCAGAGTAGCCCAGTGCTATCAAGTAATTATTACCGTATTCTGATGGTAATTTATGGTTCAGCATGTTGTCAACTGGGCTTGTCTCCGCTATTCTTTGGTAAGTTGTAAAATTTTCTCTTAGCGGTGCTGAGAAGTGATTGGATGAATATATTTCAATTTTCTCAATTTTCACCGATGGTAAAAAACCTTTAAAAGTTATGGGTAGATTGTCATCTCTTAGTTTTGATGAGTCTGAGGCTGAATAGCAGTAAAAGCTATCGATTATAGTGATTCCAGAGTCACTGATTACATCGCTCAAAGTGGTGATGTTTTTATTGCCAATTAACTGCGGATCAGCATCTTTTTGACAAGCCCACATCGTTGTCGTGATCAATATGATAATTACGAATGATCTCATTAATTTGAAATTGGGCTAAAAGTTAACGATTAATCGAACATTTAGCTGCCTACCGGTTAAATAATTAGGAATTCCGTACTGGCGGTTTGAAATATCGCGAACCCATAAATAGGATATAGTATTGTTGATAGCGAGTAGGTTGAATACTTCAGCACTTAGCCAAACACTGTGTAAATGTTTAAAAGGCCCTTTGAGTCCAAGACCACTTCGTTCACTTTTCTCGTCACGTAAAAGTTGTTTTGAAAAACCTACATCAACTCTTCGATAAGGAGGGATTCGTAAAGTATCCTGATAACGGTCATAGGATGGAGGTCCAAACGGTAATCCTGTTCCAAAAACGAGGTTTAAATTCATTTTAATCGTAGGATCTCCAGGAAAATAATCCTGGAAGAAAAGTGAAAAATTCACACGCTGATCTGTAGGTCGTGGAATATAACCGGGCTCTTTTCTCACACTATCGGCAATGGGGTTAAACTGATTTCCCCGGTAAGTCCGGTTACCATTGTCATCGTAATACTCGTAGTAAAAGTCATCCTTGATGTCCTCTCTTGTTGTCATGATGGAAAGGCTCGCCCAGGATTGAACACCTTTTACAAACTCACCATTTATTTTGAAATCTATACCAGTAGCAAAACCTCTCGCATTATTCTCTGCGTAATAGCGAAGTCTCACGTTGTCAATTTCGTACGGAATCAAATTATCGAGCTGTTTATAATAGGCTTCCGTAGCAAACTTGAAGGGGCGATCCCACATTTCAAATACATAGTCCATTCCCACGAGATAGTGAATGGCTCGTTGCGCTTTGATATCGTAATTGATGTCACCATTTAAATCACGCATTTCGCGGTAGAAAGGAGGTTGGTAATAAAACCCCGATGCAGCTTTGAAAAGAATATCTTTATCCCAATTAGGTTTCCAGGTAACGAGAGCTCTTGGTCCGCCCACGAGTTCATCGTTGAAATCCCAGTAATGAAAGCGTCCGCCCACATTAAAAGTAAAATCGTTTGAGTCTACGGTCAGAGCCCTGGAGAGCTGGCCATATCCCATCAATCGTGACGAGTTGATGTTGTTTTTGGCTCTGATTACTTCGTAGAGATTAATGTCTTCTCTGGATGTAAACGGAGCAGCGTTAGGTAGCGAATAGCCTGAGCTGTCAACATAACGCCATTCGTTAAACTCGTCTTCTATTCGTTCGTGTTTTCCACGCAACCCCCAACGAATTGTGTATTTATCACCGTAGTAAGTTCCTTTGTGAGCAGCAGCAAAAACATTCCCCAACAAATAGTTGCGTGCGTGATTGATGTATCCTCCGGTTCCACGACTGAAAGCTACTTCACCAAAATCGTCAGATCCCAAATCACGGTTGAGTTCATCAAGCCTGTATGCTCCTTCTACATCAAAATTTTCCTGTTGAAGTGTGCGGTAAGCAGAGGTAATAAATTTGAGTCGGAGTTTGTTTGTAGGTTGCCAGGTTGCAGTAAGTGCCCCAACACCGGTTTCGTATTCGTTGATTTCCTGGCCTTCAAAGAATACTCTCAGCCTCAATGCTTCATTGATAGTACCAAAATCTGTTTCACGGTCCTGTGGGATGAAGTTGTATTCGTTTCTCGCATAGTTGAGTAGAAGACCAAGCTCTAAATCATCAGTGAGGTCGTAAGTAAAGTAACCCTGATAATCTGTAAAGGATGGCTTGTAACTTCCTTCAGTGTCGAGACTGTTGAGCACGTATTGGTTTGTTCTGTAGCGAAATCCGTGAAGTTGAGTGAAGCGGTAGTTGTCACTCGCATTTTCGAGATGAATATTTCCACCAAGTAAGCTACCTTCAACTGATCCCGCTAATTTTTTCTTCGGCTTTTTGTAATGTACATCGAGCACACTCGACATTTTATCACCGTATTGAGCTTCAAATCCGCCAGATGAAAACTCTACTGACCGCACGAGTTTTGGATTGATGAAGCTGAGCCCTTCCTGCTGTCCGGATCTGACCAAAAACGGGCGATATACTTCAACATCGTTAACATAGATGAGGTTTTCATCAAAGCTACCACCGCGAACGCTGTATTGCGAGCTGAGTTCGTTACTGCTGGAAACACCCATTCCCTGGAAGAGTAGTGTTTTTTCGATGCTGGCGTTGGGCATTGGAAGCTGATCGATTGATTTGGGATCAATCCTGCTCATAGTTGATGTTCGTGTTCGTTCATCCTCAACGATAACCTGCTTGAAACTCCTGCTGCCAAAATTTAGCTGAACATCAACGTTTTTTGTTTCTCCCGGTTTGAGGTTAAATGTTTTGTAAAGCGTGTCATAACCGAGGTAGGTGATGACTACTGTTTGCTCAGTGTTGGGTTTTATCGAGATAGAAAACGATCCGTCACGCTTTGTGGATGTACCTTTATTCGGTTCTGACTGTAAAAAAACATTGGCACCAACGAGTGGCCTAAAGCCGTCATCTGAAACAGTTCCGTTGACTGTTGCAGTTTGTGACAGGGCTGGCGTTCCACAAATAGTGACGAGGAACAGTAGTGCTATGAGTTTTCCAATGTTTTTCAAGACTTAAATTGAAGCTTTCAAATGTAGGAGTTGCATCTACATTTTCAACAACTGGAAATCGAAATCTTTAGTATGTGTGAATTTATTCCTGTTTAAAATCTCCGTTTTTCCATGCGCTAATAAATTTAGCCCATGCGAGCGGGTTGAAGATTGTGTAAGATGGAAACTGGCCTGCACTGTATATTTGGCTATTTCGGTTTTGCATAGCGTATTTAAAGTTGGCACTTCCATCAGCCATTGGCATGTTCATGATTTTATCTCTCATGGTTGCCTGTCGCAAGTTACGCATAGCACGTTGGTAGTCATCATCAGGCGTGTTGAGCGATAGAAAAGCTTCTTTGAACTGCTCTTTAGTTGGCCAGGGATAAACAGTAACTTCTTTGAGTTCAACTGTATCTCTGTTGAGAAGCTGAATCATTGAATAACGTGAAGTTTGAAGAGTATCGGGAATGATGTACAACTCAGATCTGTAACCAACATTTGAAAACCTGATGGTATCTCCCGGTTCAGCTACAAAAGAGAAAAAACCGTAATAGTCAGATGTTGTACCGCGGTTCGTGTTTTTGATAATCACAGTTGAAAATGGTAGGGGATTTAGAGAATCGGCATCTAAAATAACACCGGAAAACTGCAGTAGGTTTTCGTCCTGAGCTTTCGATTCATGAGTTCCAAGTGCGAATAGTATCGCTATCAAGCTAAAAATTGATGTTAATTTTTTTATCATATCGAGCGAATGTAAATAAACTTACTTTAAGGTATAAATGTAAAATTTGTTTTCAATGAATTTCGATTCCCTACTTTATCAGTAACGGTCACTTTAAGTTCGTGTTTTCCCGGAGATAGTTTTTCTCCGTCAGCCTGCATCCAAAACTCCTTTGTCTTGCGATCGTATTCCATCAGAATCCATTTTTCATCAACATATCCATTAAAAGTGTTGATTCCAGAACCTTCGTCCTCAATTTTAAATTTGAGGATTTCATTTTCTCCAATTTTTCGGTCAGAGCCGGAGAGGTTCACAATTTCAGGTTTTTCTTCATCCATCATCACCGTGTACGGACCAAGGCTTCTGGTTTTAAAATGAAACCAGTTTCCTGATGTCAATCCGCCACCTTCAGGACTAATCACTTCATAGTCTTCATCAAGAGATACAGCATACAGTTTATTTCCTTTTTCAGAAGGGAAGCCTTCAGTCTTTAAATACACATCAATGTAGTCATGAAGAGGTGTGTAGAGATCAGCAATGTGGTGAATAGCTGAGTACATTCCATCTCTCGATTCTTCAGCTTTATGTTGAAAATAGAGGTTTTTGTAAAGTGAATATGCCGGAATTTCAATTTTAGCATTTTCACTTTTATAAATGTTATCCTCATAGTAAAGGTATTCGAGTCCTTTGTGTTCTTTTTTTGCTGACGTGCTCGAAGTATCAACTTTTACTGAAAATTGAATTTGTGAATTGTTTCCGTAAGCATCATCAATAGAGTAAGTGAGCTCATGATCATATTCAGAGAAGAAGACTTTACCGTTTATTTTTACATCATTGTAAATTGTTAGCTTGTTATTTGGTTCTATGTAACTCTTTTGCACACGTCTCCTGTTTTTGTGAGTCTGTTCGTAGTCGATGTGGCAATTGATATAGCGGCTCAATGCAAATGGAATAGCCGTCATTCTATGGTTGTAAATAGTGTCGCTATCAGCAATTAACGAAACCGAATAAGCTCCACATCGATTGTGAGATCCATTCGTTTTATCAATCGTTTCAACACCAAAGCCAATCACTCCGCGAGCAGTAAGATTGAGAGGTCCGGGGAGGTGATATTTTCCATTCCTTCCTCTAACGGCTATGTGAAGAGGTTCTGTTTTCCCGTTAACAAGGCTCGTGTCGTTCAATGGATAGATCGAAACAGTTTTGATAATTGGATGAATGTTATCCTTTATATCAAAATTGAAAAGAAGCGGATTAACCGGAACCTGATTATCTGTTTTGCGAATCTCAAAGTGGAGGTGAGGTCCGCCAGAACCACCAGTGTTTCCTGATAGGGCAATTATTTCACCTCTTTCAATTTTCAGTTCTCCGGGTTTTGGGTACACATCAACCTCAAAAGATTTTTGATTGTATTGCCTTTGCCTGATGTATTTTTCAATTTCATTATTAAAGCTTTTCAAGTGAGCGTAAACAGTTGTGTATCCATTTGGATGCGCTATGTAAATAGCTTTTCCGTATCCATACAGTGAGGTTTTGACACGCGAAACATATCCTTTGGCAGCGGCTTTCACATCAAGTCCCTCAACTTGTTGAGTTTTGAGATCGATGCCGGCATGAAAGTGATTGGATCTAATTTCACCAAAATTTCCTGCGAGGTAAAGCGGAATATCGAGCGGAGCATCGAAGTAATCTACAGGGAATTCGGCCCGGTTCTGACCGATACCTGAAAGACTCATAAACAACACACTGAGAAGAATCAATTTACGCATATTCTATAATTGTTGAGCTGCAAAGCTATCCGAATTTGACAAATGTTTTCAAACAGCGGTGATATTAGTAATTGCAAAAATTTGTTTTAACAAAAAGCTAAACTACTTTTGCTATTAGCCTTTTGAAATCGGCTTATGGAAAACAATTTAAACGATTCGGTAAAACATATTGCGCACAGCGTAAACCGGTTGATCAAATTGAATGCCGAAGCTGATGAAAAAGCAAATCAATTGCATCTTGAGAATGAAAGACTAAAAGAGCAATTGGAACGTAAAGAAAGTGAGTTAGCTACCTTAAATAAGCGATATGAAGCGTTGAGAATGGGCGAAAAAATTGCCGGAAACGCTGAGGATCGAGATGATTTGAGGAAGAAGGTTAACGAACTGGTACGGGAAGTTGACAAATGCATTGCACTGTTAAATGACTAAATACGAAAGTGAATAATGGATGACACGCTTTCGATAAAAGTAACAATTGGAAACCGGGTTTACCCGTTAACCATAAAGAGAGACGAAGAGGAGCAGATTAGAAGGGCAGCGAAGAAGGTGAATGATAATATGAAGGAGCTGGAAAGCAATTATGCTGTTCGCGATAAACAGGATTTATTGGCTATGACAGCCCTTTACTATGCTGACAGGGCCTTGAGTAACGAAACAAAAGGCACTGTGATGGATGAAGAAGTATCCTCTCAACTCAATGACGTGCGTGCACAGCTCGACTCCTATTTGGAGAACAAAAAGTAATGGGGACTTGTCCCCTAAAACCATCCCGTGCAAGTTCAACCAAGTTTGGTAAAACTAACATCTAAATCGTTAAGGGTGTAGCTCTCGACTTACAAAACCAGGCCTGTTTACCCCGGCTTTGCCGTGGGGATTTCCTCTTTGAGGAGACACTGGACGGTTGCGAAGTTAGGCAGCCCTAAACTTTAACTTTTCTGAGTTTTACTCAAACTATATGGGCTTGTACGGGTTTTTTAAAACCGTTAAAAACTATGGAAATAGTAAGTTTGCTAGTAGGAGCCGCAGCCGGCTTAATAATAGGCAGTGGTATCATTTATATCTTACTCAAAAAATCAACTGAGCGTAAAGCGGCCTCCATTTTAAAAGAGGCTGAGAAAGAAGGGGAAATGCTCAAAGAGCGTAAGCTCATCAAAGCAAAAGAGAAGTTCCTTCAGCTTAAAGAAGAGCACGAAAAAGTTATCAGTGAGCGCAACAATAAAATTCAGCAAAGTGAAAATCGCGCCAAGCAAAAAGAGAAAACGCTCAATCAAAAACTACAGGATGTCAACAAGAAAGAAAGAGACATCAACGCTAAAAGAGGAAACCTGGATAAGCAACTGGAAATTGTTCAAAATAAACAGTCAGAACTCGATAAACTTCACTCAAAACGTGTTTCTCAACTCGAAGAAATGAGTGAGATAAGTGCTGATGAGGCGCTTGAAGAGCTCAAAAAAGAACTGGTAGATGATGCTCGCTCCAAGTCGATGCAAATGATTCAGGAGATTGTGGACGAAGCAAAAATCAATGCGAATAACGAAGCGAAAAAGATTGTTATTCAAAGTATTCAGCGTGTAGCTACTGAGCATGCAGTTGAAAATTCTGTTTCAGTATTCAACATCGAGAGTGATGATATAAAGGGCCGAATTATTGGTCGTGAAGGTCGAAATATTAGGGCTCTAGAAAGCGCAACTGGAGTTGAAATTATCGTGGATGACACTCCTGAAGCTATTATTCTCTCCTGCTTTGATCCGGTTCGCAGGGAGGTTGCTCGGTTATCACTTCACCAACTGGTAACCGATGGTCGTATTCACCCGGCAAGAATTGAAGAGGTTGTTCGCAAAACACAAAAACGTATTGAGGAAGAGATCGTTGACACAGGTAAGCGCACTTGCATTGACCTCGGAATTCACAACATGCATCCCGAGCTCATCAAAATGGTTGGTCGCATGAAGTATCGTTCTTCTTACGGTCAGAACCTGTTGCAGCACTCTCGCGAAGTAGCGAACCTCTGTTCAACAATGGCGAGCGAATTGGGAATCAATCCTAAACATGCAAAACGTGCTGGATTGCTTCACGATATAGGAAAAGTGCCGGAGGACGAGCCAGAGATGCCTCACGCAATCCTTGGTATGAAAATGGCTGAGAAATTTGGCGAAAATGCTGAGGTATGTAACGCCATTGGAGCCCACCACGATGAAATCGAAATGACTTCGTTGTTATCGCCAATCGTTCAGGTTTGTGATGCCATTTCAGGAGCACGCCCAGGAGCAAGACGAGAAGTAGTTGAATCTTATATTCAGCGATTAAAAGACTTAGAAAACCTCGCGATGAGTTTTGACGGTGTTGTGAAAGCTTACGCAATTCAGGCAGGTCGTGAGTTGCGTGTAATGGTTGAAAGTGAAAAAGTAAACGACACAATAGCCGGTGAAATTTCAATGAACATTTCACAAAAGATTGAGGATGAAATGACTTACCCCGGACAGGTTCGGGTAACTGTAATTCGCGAAACAAGAGCGATTAATATAGCCAAGTAAGATGGGATCTGACCAAAAATATTTTGCGCACGAAACCGCAGTAGTTGACGAAGGTTGTGAAATTGGTGCCGGAACTAAAATCTGGCACTTTTCGCATTTGATGAAAAATTGTGTTTTGGGAGAAAAATGCAACATCGGGCAAAACGTAGTTGTATCTCCTGATGTGCATTTGGGTAATAATGTGAAAGTTCAAAACAATGTATCTATCTACACAGGTGTCAATTGTGAAGATGATGTTTTTTTAGGTCCCAGTTGCGTGTTCACCAACATCACAAACCCCAGAAGTAATGTAGTTCGCAGAGGACAATACGAAAGAACAACAGTGAAACGCGGAGCCAGTATAGGTGCTAATGCAACGATTGTTTGCGGTCACGATATTGGAAAATTCGCATTCATTGGAGCAGGAGCAGTTGTGACTAAAACCGTTCCTGATTACGCACTTTTAGTTGGAAATCCGGCCAAACAAATAGGCTGGATGAGTGAATACGGTCACCGCCTGCACTTTGATGAGGATGGTGTCGCTAAATGTCCTGAAAGTGGTGAAGAGTATTCTCTCAAAGATGGAGTGGTGAAGAAAATCCAATAACTCAATAAGTTGTCTACAAACGATAAAAGCACTGTTCAAAAGACTGGTATATTAAGTAAAAGCTTTTCAACTCTTGTTGTCAGGCTTATTGGAATGGGGCTGACTTATTTATTTAATATAGCCGTAGCTCAAATCTATGGTCCAGAAGTATTTGGGTTATTTGCAATTGGACAGATGGTACTCATGGTTGGAGCTGCTATTGCGAAGGGAGGATTGGATATCTCTTTTCTTCAAATATCATCCTCAAAACCAATTCAAGACCAACAGGGAAAACTTAAAAGCGATTATAAAAAAACAGCCTTTTCGATTTTTGTTTGGGGGATACTCTTAACATCAATAGGATGGTTTGTTCTACCGTATATTGCAGAAAAGGTTTTTGAAAAACCCAATAGTCTTCCGTATTTAAGAATTGCCATACTCGGCATTATACCATTAGCTCTTACAAGGTTGAATGGAGAGGCATTGAGATCACAGGGAAAAGTAGAGCAATATGTTTCTCTCGATCGCATTTTTCCCTCAGGACTCACCATTTTAATGGTTGTTACAATTGGATTGATGTATCCATATCCTACCGTAATGTTTTGGTTATACAATATTGCGTTAGTATTTACTTGTATTTACAGCTTTGCTATTTGGTACAGGCAATCCCAACTCGGTAAGTTTCGGTCAGAGCACAGGTATTCGTATACAGATCTCATCAAGCGCGGCTTCCCGATGTTGATCAGTGGCATGTTGTTCCTCATCATGGGATGGACAGATCAGTTTGTTCTAGCAATTTATGTAAGTGAGGAAAGTATTGGTCATTATCATATAGCGCTGAAGATTGCTAACCTTACGACACTGGCACTTTTTTCTGTGAATGCCATTACAGCACCCAAAATGGCTCATGCTTATGAAATGAAAGAAATGAAAAACCTGCAATCAATTGTCACTAATAGTGCCAACTTAGTCTTTATAGCACTTATTCCGGTAACAATTGTGATCATTTCATTCAGCGATTTCTTTTTAGGGTTGTTTGGAGAGTCTTTCACCTTAGCTAAGTCAGCTCTCATAATATTAATATGTGGTCAGTTGGTGAATTCACTTTCAGGATCTGTAATGTACTTATTGCAAATGACAGGTAACCAGGTCTATAGTCAGTATGTTTTAATTGTGACAGCTATATTAAACCTGGTTCTGAACATAATACTCGTTCCTGAGTACGGAATGGAAGGGGCAGCTATTTCAACAGCAATTAGTACAGCAGTATGGAATATAATCAGTGCAATTGTAGTTAAGAAAAAACTCAATATTATCGCAATAGCCTCACCTCTCAGTATTAGGAAATCGCTCAAGGAACTTTGATGGTTAATCTGGCAAAGTATATTGTAGATAGTATTTAACTTGAGGTCTTTTTGATGTAGGTTTAGATAAGAGAAGTAGGATATGTTTGTATTATTTAATGTAATAGCAATTTGAATATTGAAAAATGTAGATGATACAAAGTACTTCAGATTTGATAATAGAATCCTTCTTGTGTTGGAGTATTTCTATATTAATTTGCTTTTGCATTAACTTGAACCAACTTTGAGTTAAACTTGAAGTCCTTGTTGATTATAGTAGGTTTATTAGGAGATGGTGAAAAGTCTAAATTTATCAAATGGGTATAAGGAAGTTTTTTAAAAATGATTTTATAAAGGACTTTTCTACGCTTTTTTCTGGAACGTTGATTGCTTCAGCACTTCCTCTATTGTTTTCTCCAATTATTTCAAGATTGTATACTCCTGAACAGTTTGGGGTTTTTGCAATTGTATCAGCAGTTGTTAGTTCTATAAGTAATGTAGCGGGAGGCAGATATGAAATGGCTGTTATGCTTCCTAAAAAAGGATCTGACTCTAAAGCTCTGGTTAGGTTAGCTGCTTTTATTTCGCTTTTAATATCGCTGTTAATACTCTTGATTATTTTCCTTTTCAAAGGTGATATTCTAAAGTTATTGAATGCAGAGATTTTAGGTAACACTATATATATTATTCCACCATTATTATGGGTAATGGCACTTTTCAAACCATTTAATTACTGGTTGAATAGAAACAGATTGTATTCAAAAAATGCTATTGCTAAGGTTGTACAGGGGGGGGGGATTTCAATTTTCACTGTACTTCTAGGTTATTGGGGATTAAAGGATGGTTTGGTTTTTGGGTACTTTTCAGGGTGGTTAGCCTTTATAGGTTTGGTGCTTATATTTTTGAGTATATCTGGTTTTTTCAAAGAAAAGATATCTGTTGATAGAATAATTCGAGTTGCTAGAACATATAAGCAGTTTCCTAGATTAAATGTCTTATCAACTTTTTTAAATGATACTGCTAGTCACATCATTATTTTCATGATAACGATTTTTTTTACAGTTGAGCAAACTGGGTATTATAACTTTTCAAGACAGTATTTATTCGTGCCATTGTCTCTATTATCTATGACTTTGAGCAATGTATACTTTCAACGTATTGCGCATAAAATAAATACCAGAGAGTCCCTTAAGAATGAGTTTTCTACTATAATTAAAATTCTCCTTTCAATAGGCATATTTGTGATTTTGATAATTAGCACATTTGGTGAAGATCTGTTTGTCTTCTTTTTTGGAGAGAGCTGGAAGCGGTCTGGAGAGTTAGCTACAATTTTAATTTTTGGATTTGTTTTTAAATTTATGATTTCACCCTTTGGTCAATTATTAATTGCTCTAAAAAGATTGAAGTTGGCACTTATTTTTCCAGTGCTGTACGTTATTTTAATGTTGACTCTATATTTTTACAGGAGTGTTGATTTTGATTTATTTATTAAGATGTTAGTCCTTTTTGAAGTATTAGCTTATTCAGTATACTTCGTATTAACATTATATAGTTTAAGAGAATATGAAAAGGGAATTTTAAAAAGGTAGCAATAAAATGGAGTACGTTATTAAGAAAACAAGTATAAATAGGTTTATACAACTGCTTTTATTAGTTGCCTTTTTTATAATGATGAATATTCTATATCCTAATTTTTTGGTTAAGCATTACGAATATTCTGGCTTTACTAGTGATGGGGTCACAGTTTTAGAGCTTTTGATAGCTATAGTCTTATTTGGTGGATCCTTATTTTTATTGTTTTCAATTGGGTCGAGTTTCTTAAGAATTGTTAGTGGTGTTTTTCAAATTCTGTTTTTGATTCCCAATATTATTTTGTGGATGCATAGGGAGTACACCATTATTCCATCATTGATGGTTTTATTATTTATAGCTTTATTATCGTGGGACATGTTTCGAATACCCAACCTAAGAATGCCAATCCTATCTATCAGGGAGCAGTCATTAGTTTTTTTGTTGTTATCTGTAATAGGCTTTATTCCATTCGCAATTATATATGACTTTCATTTTGATTTAAGCCTTTTTACTTTTAGTGGGGCTATCTATGAGATAAGGAAAGAGGTTTCACATGTAAATATTCCCTTTTTAGGGTACTTGCTATCTCCATATGTTAAAGTTTTACTGCCTATGATGATAGCTTACTATCTTTTGCATAAGCGTTACTGGTTAGGTTTAGTAGGAGTAACACTAATGATACTCATGTTTACATTGACACCGCATAAGAGTATTATTTTTTCAGCAGTTGTAGTCTTAGGATTTGCTTTGGTTAAAAAGCATGATTATCAGTTTACATTGCTCCTGAGTGGAATATTAGTATTCACTTTGATAGGAACTATTGCTGCCTCGAATGGTGAGTTGATGTTGAACTCTCTAATGGTTAGAAGAGTGTTTTTTCTTCCTGCATATTTAAATCAGGCTTATCTTGATTTTTTTGAAGGAGAAAATCTATATTACGGTTATAGCTTTATGAGTAGCTTTTTTGATTATCCGTACCCATTTGAACCAGCTTCGATGATTGGACTTATTTATTTTGGAGAGGAGAGCGTAAATGCAAATAGTGGTTTTATTAGTGATTCTGTTATTAACCTTGGTTACGTTGGATTATTTTTTATCACTGTCCTTGTTGCATTGATGTTTATGTTTTTTGATTCGTTGAATATTAGTGCTGGTTTTTTCGGACTATATTTCCTGTTTATATTCACATTATTAAACTCAGGACTGTTTACGTCAATGCTTACTCATGGTGGTTTTGCCCTGATTTTATTCTCAATGATCTTTTTAAACCAAACTGCAAAATCAACTCTTGATAATCCAGCGGACAATGAAAGTGAGTATAATAACTCCTAAAGCACCAATAATTATAAATAGAGAAGGACTTGATACACGATTAGTTGGAGTATAAAAGGGCTTGATTTCTTTGAGAATTGATAATTCACTTAAAGCTAATTCTACTTCTGCCAGTTCAGTGAAAAGACTTTTTTCAGATTGAGACAAATTCTGAATTGTAACATTATTTAAATTATTGCGGGACTCGTCTGATAACTTTTTCTCGAGTCTCGAAATATGTCTAGTTAAAACAGCTTTTCTGCTTTCAAACATTTCACTGAGCTTAGAGTTATCTTTAAAAATTGAAACTAATTCATTACTCATTTTATATGAAGCTTCAGGATTGACGGTTTCAATTGCAATTGTTATGAAGTGCATTTTGCTTTTCTCAAAATCATCCTCTTCAGGTTTAATGTTCGATGGGGCAATAATCTCAATATTTCTGCAAAATTTAAGTGATTGAAATTCAGATGATGAGTTTTTTAATTGGTCATTTAGTTGATTTACCGTGCTTTGAACTTCAAAGGGATGTAATAGAGTAGATTGAAAAATTGCAGATGTTTTATAAACAGGGGTTTTGAAAGAATAAAAACTGTATCCAATAATAGCTCCACTTATTCCAGCTATTAAAATAAGAAGAAAGTGACTCTTAATTGTTTTTGCGATAAACTTGAGTAATGAGCTTATATTGATTTCCTCTTCTTTCATGTATGTCATATTTACAATTGCAAATTAAATGAATTCTGCTAAGTAGAATAAGCATTGATGCTTATGTTTGCAGATTTTATTAAAAATAGTTCTATAGTTGATGAAAACCAGTGTTTGTCACATAACTTCAGTTCATTCCTGGAATGACATAAGAATATTTCAAAAGGAGTGTAAATCACTAGTAGATAAGGGGTTTGACGTCCATTTAATATGCCAAATGGAAAAAGACGTTACAATTGAAGGTGTCCAAATACATGGTGTTAGAAAACCCTCATCTCGAATCGATCGTATTTTTAAACTTTCTAAAGATTGCTATCAAAGGGCAGTTGAAATTAATAGTCAGCTTTATCATATTCATGATCCTGAGCTATTACCTATAGCACTAAAGTTAAAAAAGTTAGGTAAGTTGGTGATTTATGATGCACATGAAAATACTCCTGCATCAATTATCGATAAAGAGTGGATCCCTTTTCAATTTGTTAGAAATTTCGTTTCTAAAGTATTTGAAAAATATGAACTTAATGTTTCAAAGCAGTTGGACGCAGTAATTTCTGTAGCAGAGCCACTGTTGGAAAGGTATATTCAAAATGAAAAGGTTCTTATCAGAAACTTACCGATACTTGATAATTTTAAGGGTGAAGAACTTAGTCCAGAAATGCAAAAGGCTGAAAAAGGTGCCGTTTATGCTGGAGGGCTTACTTCAGCAAGGAATATAAAGGAGATGATTGATGCAGTTGGTAAATCTTATCAGATTAAAGTTTTACACTTATTTGGAGAGTGGGAGTCTAAGGACTATATGACCATATGTAAACGTTCAAAAGGTTGGAGTAAGGTTTGCTATTGGGGATTTAAGGATAGCAAGCAAGTCTATACTTTCTTAAAAGAGAAAGGGCTCATTGGTTTAATTCTATTTGATAAGGACATCAAAAACCATAAAATTGCTCTACCAAATAAAGCCTTTGAATATATGGCTGCAGGTTTACCTATATTAATGTCAGATATCGCGTATTGGAAAGAGAACTTTCATAGTGTTGCTAAATTTACAGACCCTTCAGATAGTGAGAAGATATCAAAAAGCATTGACGATATGATTAGTGATCAAAAGCAATTAAGTGAAAGAGTAGAAAAAGGGTTAAGGGAGGTAAATATGCTCAACTGGCAAAAAGAGTCTCAAGTTTTAATAGATCTTTACAGGAGACTCATTAACACATAAAAAGCAGTAGTGTTTTTTGGTTTTTCAAAGTGATGTTTTAATCCCTTTATTTTTAACTAGTATGAAATACACATTAATAGTACTTTTTATTATCACATTTTATTCCGCCTGTGATTCTCCCTATTCCAGCAAAAGTGCTAATGATGATTCTGTGAAGAAGAAACTGTTTAATTTTGATAAAAACAAGGAATTAGATTTCAGGACTCCATTTTTTTGGGGGTATAACGATCAAATTATTAAAACATCATTTAAAGATTCGACTTTATTTAAAAAATACCACCCTCTGGATATTGGAAGACAGGCTTATTATTCACTTTATTATGGAGACAAACTAAATGATTCAGTACTCCTTGATATTGGATTTGAATATCTAAACTTTTTGAAGAATTATAAATATAGAATTGACACTGGAGAAGTGACAACATATGCTTATGGTTTTAAGCATCGTGAATTTCAAAAGGGAAATTGGTGGTCTGGAATGGCTAATTCTACTATTGCAATTAGCTTTTATAAAGGATATCAAATTTTTCAGGATTCAACTTTCCTCTATGAATATAATAGAGTGAAAAAATCTCTGACCCTGCCAACTTTCCAGGGAGGCTGCTTAGTTTCTGAAAATGGTTCTGATTGGTGCTTAGAATATGCTTCTTTTAATACAAATAATGAAGATGCATATTATGTGTTAAATGGATTTCTATTTAGCATGATTGCGATAAAACAATTATCTATTTTATCAAATGATGAAGAGCTTGAAAAACTTTTCAATAGCGGGAAACAAGCCTTTTTTAAATTGGCTGAAAAATATTATTACAAAGATAATTCCTGGACTTATTACATGCTTAATCCTAAAACAATAGAGTCAACACACTATGCAATTTATGACATGATGCTATTTTCATCATTGAATAGTATTGACAAAGATAGTAGTTGGATAAGTGAAATTGAGAAGAGATCAAAGATTATTATCAAACATTTTCCAATTGAGAGAATCAGTGATAGCTTATTATTCTTTAGTGTTTTAGGTCCTCCTCATCCTTATTGGATTGATACTTACCCAATGTCAATTGTTTTTAATTATACTAATCAATATAAAGACATTATTAATATTGAAAATACCAGGGAATTTAATATTCCTATACACAAACGAGTGTTTCATTCTGTCAAACTTTCTGATATTGGGGAGTTAAATTCAGTTGATTATTATGCGAATTATTCAGGGAAGAGTTTCTACATAGGATCTGTTTCAGGTGAATCTTTCAATGACATAACTCCTGATACTTCATATTCTCAATTTGGTTCATTTAATGAATATAAAAATGTTGAGTATTTGAATGAAGACTACTTCATTGTAGAAAATGATACAGCTGACTTAAATGCTCATTCTGTTCATTTAACATTAGAAAATAATGATTTAGCCAAGTTTAAATATTTTGGATTTAAAGTGAAGCCTAATTTCAGTCCCAGAAGTGTTAGAATCCTATTGATCGATAAAAATGGAAATTCTGCAGAGAGATATTATTCACCATTAAAACCTGATACTTCTAACTTGGTATTGCTTCACTCTGCTGGTTTTAAAAGAGTTGAAGGTCTGAATTTGAACGACTTGAGCGAATTGAGATTAGTGTTATACACTTCAAAAAAGGAAAGTGCTGAAGTAAAGTCATTTACTACATCTAAACTATATACTTTTCCTACAAATTATTCTTTAAAAAGAATGTTTGATGTTGAGGATTTCTATTTTCCTGAGAAAAATGCCAATGGTAACATTTTTTAGTTCAGTAATTTAATTATAGTATGAAAATCCTTATTCTCACTCAATATTATCCTCCTGAAACAGGTGCTCCACAAAATAGACTTCACGAGTTAGCTGTAAGACTAAAAAATGAGGGGAACCACATTGAGGTTCTGACTGCCATGCCCAACTACCCCAAAATGGAAATATTCAAAGAGTACATCGGGCTGAAGAATAAAAGAGAAGAAATCGATGGCATTCCAGTACACCGATCATCTATCTATGTGAGTAAGGATAGCGGAATAATAAAAAGACTATTGAACTACTTTTCTTTTGTTTGGTCGAGTTGGAAATACGGTAGCAAGAATTTTAAAAAGAATCAATTTGACTTTTTACTAGTAGAATCTCCACCGCTATTTCTTGGTTTTACGGCAGTTTTCCTCTCAAGAAAGCTAAAGGCAAAGATGATTTTTAATGTATCTGATCTTTGGCCTGAAAGTGCTGAAAAATTAGATCTTGTAAAAAATAAACTCTTCTTAAATCTAGCTTATAGACTAGAGGCATGGTGCTATAAAAATGCAGCATTGATTACAGGTCAAACTCAGGGGATAGTTAATGATATCGATAAAAGATTTCCACAGTTAAAAACTTTCTGGTTGCCAAATGGTGTTGATTTATCGTATTACAACCCTGATGAAGTACAATCGGACTGGAGGAAAGAAAATGGTTATTCCGGTTCTGACATACTTTTGTTTTACGGTGGCATAATTGGTCATGCACAGGGATTAGAGGTGATCCTGAAAGCTGCTAAAGAGGTTCAAAATCACTCTGAGCTGAAATTCATTTTAATGGGAGATGGGCCAGTTAAAAAAGAGCTCCTCGAACTCTCAAAAAAAATGGATCTCAATAATGTTCGTTTTTTTGACCCTGTCCCAAAATCAATTATGCCTAAAGTTGTTAAAGCCGTTGATGCAACGATTGTTCCTTTGAGGAACCTGCCACTTTTTGAAGGAGCTATTCCATCTAAGATCTTTGAAAATGCTGCTATGAAAAACCCTGTTATTCTGGGTGTAAAAGGCGAGGCTAAAGAATTATTTGCTGATGAGGGGCAGTGCGCTCTTCCATTTGAGCCAGAAAATTACAAGGAGTTAGCTTCATTGCTTGTTAAAATAGCTAATGGTCAGATCCAGTTGGAAGAACTCGGTCGAAATGGGCGGAATTATGTCAATCAAAAATTCAATCGCAATAAAATAGCAGCTTCATTTAACAATGAATTAAAAAAGCTTGTTTCAATATGAAAATTATAACAGTAGTAGGTGCTCGTCCGCAATTTGTCAAAGCAGCAGTTGTAAGCAGGGAGTTAAAGAAATATGACGGTGTAGAGGAAATACTGGTTCATACAGGTCAGCATTTTGATCAAAACATGTCTGATGTTTTCTTTGACGAAATGGAAATACCAAAACCAAAATATAACCTTGAAATAAATGGAGTAGGACATGGTGCTATGACTGGCAGAATGCTCGAAAAACTCGAAGAGGTATTTATCAGTGAAAAACCTGATCTGGTTTTGGTTTACGGTGATACAAACTCTACTCTTGCCGGAGCACTTGCCGCACAAAAGCTCCATATAAAAGTTGGTCACGTTGAAGCAGGCTTGAGAAGTTTCAATATGGAAATGCCTGAAGAAATCAACCGAATATTGACTGATAGAATATCAACGATACTCTTTTGTCCTACTGATTCGGCAATAAAAAATCTCAAGAATGAGGGCTATGAAAATTTTGACTGTGAAATTGTGCGTTCAGGAGATGTCATGAATGATGCAGCACTGTATTATGCTGAAAAGTCAGCTCAACTTTCCTCTGTAGTAGAGTCAGTTCCAAATGAATTTATTCTATGCACATTACATCGTGCAGAGAATACCGATGATCTCAAAAGACTTCAAGCTTTTGTGGAAAACCTCAATGAGGTTCACGAATCAGTAAAACCAGTTGTGATTCCTCTACATCCTCGTACAAAAGCAAAACTTAAAGAGTATAATTTAGATCTCAATGTGAAAGTAATCGATCCGGTAGGCTATTTCGACATGATTGAGCTTTTGAAAAACTGCTCAATGGTTCTGACCGATAGTGGAGGATTGCAAAAAGAAGCCTTTTTCTTCCACAAAACATGTTTAACCTTAAGGGACCAAACTGAATGGGTTGAATTGGTTGAAGAAGGAGTAAATCAGCTTGTTAAGCCTGAGGATGATTTGAAGCAAAAAGCATCAGAGATGCTCAAAAAATCTGTTAGTTTTGATACAGATCTATATGGTAATGGCGAAGCTGCAAAGCAAATAGCAAAAGCTATTTTATCTATTTAGTCCTATGATGTAATAATTGAGTAATATTGGGCAATATTGATTCAGTTGAGTAAACCCATTGGAATAAAAAATATCAATCTCAAGAAAGTCAATTTATACCTGGCTCATCTTGTTGTGTTTTTGTTGCCGTTTGAGCAGCGATTGTTGCCCTGGGCTCTCATCATTTTTGCAGCTTCAAATATTTTCATTCACCCTTTTCACGAGCGAGTTTACTACTACAAAAAGCGAAAGTTTTTTATTTGGCTTTTCTCAGCTTATTATCTCGCACATGCAATAGGTGTTATCTACAGTGATGATCTGGGTAGTGGTTTTTTTGATTTGGAGATAAAACTGAGTTTATTACTCGTTCCATGGGTCGTTTTAACGAGTAACGTCATCAATAAATTCACATTGCCAGAGCTTTTGCGAACTTTCCTCTACGCTACAGTATTAGCAGCTATTGTGAGTTTTGTGTACGCTGGAATCTCATATTATAAATCTGGTGAGGTAGAGTCTTTTTATTACGTATATCTCAGCTATTATAGGCATGCAGGATATTTTTCAATTTATGTAAACTTTGCAATAGCGATTCTAATTATATTCATTTTTCACAATCGTGAAAAAGTGCAGCTTCACAATTACTTGATGCTAACTTTTTTGATTATCACAGTTTACCAACTATCCGCAAGGATGGGAATTATCGTGCTAGGCTTTTTGCTAGCTTATGCATTTAGCTATTTAGTATTTCCCCGCATACGGTTCAAAAATCCACTTATAGCACTCACATTAGTAGTAGTTTTTACCGCAGGATTTATAGCCGTTAGCATTAAGTATGTCGATCGGTTTAAGGACGTTACAGAAAATGTAATGAACGAGGAGAGCAGCTCTGGATCCAGGCCATTGTTGTGGAAGTACAGTTGGGAGCTTTTTCAGGAAAAGCCATTGTTAGGTTACGGAACAGGGGATGTAAGCGAGGTGATGAATGATAAATGGGAAAAAGAAAATTTCGATTACGCAGAGGAAAGGCACCTCAATGCACACAACCAGTTTGTTCAATCTGGAGTTGCTTTGGGCCTGCTCGGTTTACTACCCCTCATTGGAATGCTAGTAATCCCGTTATTCAAAGTAAATATTCATTCCAACTTCATCTTCCCGTTATTCGTTTTTATCATAACTATGAGCTGTTTGACAGAAGCTATTTTTGAACGGCAGGATGGAGTCGTTTTTTACGCCATATTTAACGCATTTTTGTACTTCACATACAGCGATTAAAGCACGGTGATTAGAATTGATTAATTTTGTAGCGCTAAAAATAAAAGGAGAGTAAATGATACCATTTTCACCCCCCAGGGTAGATGATAGAATTGTAGAGGAAGTAGTTGACGCATTGAAATCAGGATGGATCACAACCGGCCCAAAAACGAAACTTTTTGAAAAGAGGCTCGCAGAGTTTACCACAGCAAGTAAAATTGTTTGCCTCAACAGTGGTACAGCCGGTATGGAGTTGATGCTTAGCTGGTTTGGCGTTGGAGAAGGGGATGAAGTGATTATACCTTCATACACTTACACAGCAACCGCAAATGCTGTTGTTCACAAAGGAGCAACACCAGTCATGTGTGATGTTGGTGATGACTTCAACATAGATGTCAACAAGATTGAATCACTGATTACCGAACGCACTAAAGTCATTATACCAGTTGATGTTGGCGGAATGCCATGTGATTATGACGAACTCTACTCACTTGTCAGATCCAAAAAAATTCGCTCACTTTTTACACCCAACAATGAGAGGCAGGAACTGCTAGGACGAGTTTTAATTCTGGCTGATGCAGCTCACAGTATTGGAGCTAAATACAAAGGCCAAAACTCTGGAGTTTTAGCCGATGCTTCAGCATTTTCCTTTCACGCAGTAAAAAACCTCACAACTGCTGAGGGTGGCGCACTCGCAGTCAACATGCCAGATAGATTCGATCACGAAAGAATCTACAAAGAGCTAAATGTAAAAGCACTTCACGGGCAAACGAAAGATGCTTTTGCCAAAGTGAAAAAAGGTGGCTGGCGATACGATGTAATTGAGCCCGGTTACAAGTACAACATGACTGATATATTGGCTTCAATTGGATTAGTTGAACTGGAACGATACGAAGAAGATACGCTAGCAAAAAGAAGATACATCTTTGATCGCTACACGAAAGAACTCGGGAAAAACGACTGGGCAATAACGCCAACTTACGAAACCGATGATAAGATTTCAAACTACCATCTTTACATGTTGCGTATCAAAGGTATTACTGAACACGAGCGCAATTTGATCATCTACGAAATCTACGAGCAGGATGTAGCAGTGAACGTTCACTATCAGCCATTACCGATGCTTACCTATTACAAGAAAATGGGCTTTAACGTTGATCATTACCCAAAAGCCTTTGAAAATTATACGCATGAGATTTCACTCCCCGTTTATTACGATTTGAGTGATGAAGATATCGATACAGTCATTAATGCTGTAGTTACTGCGTATGAAAAAGTAATGGAGAAGTCTCGTGCTCAAAAGGCTGTTTGATCTAGTAAGTGCAGGACTCGTCCTCGTTTTGCTATTTCCGGTTCTGACCGTAATAGCTCTCGCAATTGTGTTAGACTCAAAAGGTGGAATTTTTTACCGCCAAACAAGAGTTGGGAAAAACGGCAAAACATTTAGGCTCTACAAGTTCAGAACCATGCGGCCCAATAGCGATAAGCTGCAAATCACCGTTGGTCACCGAGATCCTCGCGTGACCAAAATCGGCTATCTGCTACGCAAGTACAAACTCGATGAATTCCCTCAACTACTCAACATTCTCAAAGGAGAAATGAGCGTTGTGGGACCCAGGCCTGAGGTGCCAAAATATGTTGAGCTATACACGCCAGAACAACGTGAAGTATTATCGGTCAGACCCGGCTTAACGGATTACGCATCGCTCAAATTTGTCGATGAAAGCGAACTGCTTGCTGAAAGCGATAATCCAGAGCAAACTTACAGGGAAGAGATCATGCCGGCTAAGTTGAAACTGGGGCGTGAATATGTTGAAAAGCAGAGTTTCTTCACAGATTTGAAAATCATTTTTCAAACACTCTATCGCATTATCCGATAAGTGTATTCTGCAAAATCTTCAATTCTTCTACTTTCTCAGGATATCCTAGCTTGTTGTAGCTATTGATTAAATTGTTGAGAACTCGATTGACAATAGTTATCGAGTCACACGGATTGAAAAACTGTGAATGATCAGGTAAGTTGATTTGTTGCACAAAATCCTTTAACTCGTCAATTCCAAAGACACTCCCCTTACTAAACGGGTTGATGTAAAACAATACATTTTCCTCGGTAGGATGATCACTTTGAAAAACAGGATCTACATAAGCCACAACAAAATGCCTGGGTAAATTGACTCCGTAGATGGGTAAACCCAGTCGCTGACCAATTAAAATATAAATAATTGAAAGAGAAATAGGATTTCCCTTACAAGTGTCAAGTACGTTATTGAGAAATGAATTTTGCGGAGCGTGATAATTTGAAGTATTACCCTGGAAATTGTGAACATTGAACAACACATGATTCATTATCCGCACATTTTCAAATGCAGTGAGCCTGCTGTTCAATTCAATCCAAATTTCTTTTTTAATCGACTCCACAGCGCGGTCGAGCGACTCAAATGAAAGATCAGGATATTGGTATTTTGCAATCAAATGCATACCCCTCAATAAATCGTGATCATCACTGTCACGCCATTCTCTTATCTCTTTTTTAACGCTGTTGAACTGAATATCGTGGATGAGATCTTCCACGCGAGATTGAAATAAAAGTCCTAGAGATGATTCCTCTTCCCATCGGTTTTCCAGTTCAGGAATTACGCTGGGGCCAAGATCTATCAACTCTTTCCTGATTTGAAAATAAATATTTTCGTCAGGATCTTCGAGTAATTTAATGAGTGCTTCTATGTCAGTCTGTTTATTCAATGATAACAGCAATTAAACTTTGCCCAAAGTTATCCTGAATAACAAGCTCTAATTTCACATGTTTCCGTTACTTTTTCACACTTAGTGTGTTAACTTGTTCAAAACATCAGTAATCATGCGGTCTACAAGCGGATGATAATCCTCAGCAAACTCTTTTGTGGCTCTGTTGGCAATAATCGTACAAACTGTACAAACTTTATGACCCAAAGCCTTGCTGAGGCCGTACAGAGCTGAGGTTTCCATCTCGAAATTGGTGATTTTTTCACCCTTAAAATCAAAACTTCTCAAATGGTCGTGAAATCCGGGATCCCAAATTCCCAGTCTAACATTTCTTCCCTGCGGAGCGTAAAAACCCGGAGCTGTAATCGTATAACCTTTAGTGTTTCCCACAACGAGTTTTTCGGTCAGATCCCTGGACCCGAATCTCGCGTATGGTCTGGCGAGCTTATCGCTCCATTTCATGTGCTTGATGAATGCATCTTCGAGTTCTAACTCACGTGGAGATGAAGAACATTTGTAAAAATTCAACAAACCATCTAAACCTAAAACCGCATCGGTGACAAGTAATGAGCCAACAGGGATATTTTCCTGTAATGCTCCACTGGTTCCCAGTCTAATGATACGAAGCGAACGATGTTCACTCTTTGGAACGCGTTTAGTCAAATCAATATTAACTGCTGCATCTAACTCGTTGAGTACAATGTCTATGTTATCAATACCAATACCGGTAGACAATACGGTGAAACGCTTGTTGCGATAAATCCCCGTTACTGTCTTGAACTCCCGGTTCTGAACGTTAAACTCAATTTCATCAAAGTATTTGGCAATTTCATCAACCCTACCCTGATCACCCACTACAAGCACATCATCAGCAATATTTTCAGGTTTGAGCGCGAGATGGTAAACACTTCCGTCAGGATTGAGGATAAGCTCTGAGTCACCAATCCGATTTGTTGAACTTTCTTCGTTTAATTGCATTCTATTGGTATAATTTAGCGGTTCAAACTTAAGCAATTCATTAACCGAAAACAGAATTTATCTTTGCTACATGTTTGCAGAAATCATAACAATTGGTGACGAAATATTGATCGGGCAGGTAATCGATTCTAATTCAGCCTGGATTGCAAAGCAGCTCAACGCTTTAGGAATAAGAGTACGCCAAATTACCAGCATTTCAGATGACAAAGAGCACATTTTCAACGCGATGAATGAAGCGCGCAAGAATGCTGATTTAATCATCATGACCGGTGGACTGGGACCAACACGAGACGATATTACCAAGAGAACCTTTGCCGATTACTTCAATGATGAACTCATCATGAATGACAGAATTCTCAAAGGAGTAGAGGATTATTTTGCATCAAAGGGCAAAGAAATGCTCGATGTCAACAAATACCAGGCTTTGGTTCCTAGCAGGAGTAAACCGGTTCAAAATAAGAATGGTACTGCCCCGGCAACATGGATGGAAGACAACGGACAGGTATTTATATCTCTTCCCGGAGTTCCTTATGAGATGAAAGCCATGATGAATGATCCGCTACTCAAGTGGATAAAGCAGTATTTCAATACTCCGTTTGTTTACCACCGAACCGTGCTCACTCAGGGAATGGGGGAGAGCAGGATCATGGGACTTATCAGCAAATGGGAAGATAGCCTGGAAGAACATAACATCAAACTGGCTTATTTACCATCTCCCGGAATGGTGAGGCTGAGGTTGAGCGCTACAGGTGACAATCAGAACCGAATTACAACTGCGGTAGATAAGAAAGTCAAAGAGCTCGAGAATCTGATAGGGGATATCATTTTTGGTTATGGTGAAGATACGCTAGAAGGAGTTGTTGGAAAGTTACTGCGTGAAAAAGGAAAAACTTTATCTACAGCGGAGAGCTGCACGGGAGGGTACATTGCCCATTTGATCACGAGTATTTCAGGGAGTAGCGATTATTTCCAGGGATCAATTGTCTCTTACAGCAATGAAGTAAAGCAAAATACTTTGGGTGTTTCATCGAGTGATATAGAAACACATGGTGCAGTTAGCGAAGAAGTAGTTAGACAAATGGCTGAAGGAGCTCGAAAAACGATGCGTACAGATTTTGCCGTTGCCACGAGTGGTGTGGCAGGCCCTAATGGTGGATCTGACCAAAAACCGGTAGGTACAGTTTGGATTGCAGTGTCCAGCAAAAGTGGAACAATAGCTAAAAAATATACATTTGGAAATAACCGCGAACGCAACATCAGACAGTCGGCACTGGCTGCTCTCAATATGTTGAGAAAAGAAATTTTAGCTGATACTTGAAATAACAAGTTAAATTCCCGTATATTTGCAGCCCTGTTTTGGAAAAAGCGAAAAAGAAGTCATGTCAAACATTTGTGAAATAACTGGAAAGCGAGTAATAGTAGGAAACAACGTTTCTCACTCAAACAAGAGAACTCGCAGGGTTTTTAAACCCAACTTACAGGTAAAAAAGTTTTACCACGCTGAAGAAGACCGTTGGGTTACGCTGAAAGTTTCAGCAGCGGGAATTCGCAATATCAACAAAAAAGGCCTTCACGCATGCCTCAAAGAAGCTGCGGAAAAAGGCTACTACAAAGGATAAAGAGGTATTGAGTTATGGCTAAGAAAAAAGGAAATCGCGTACAGGTTATACTTGAGTGCACTGAGCATAAAAACTCAGGCATGCCGGGCACATCGCGTTACATCACTACGAAAAATCGTAAAAACACGCCCGATCGTATGGAGTTGAAAAAGTACAACCCCATCATGAAAAAATACACCGTACATAAAGAAATCAAATAAAACTCCTGAGTTATGGCTAAGAAGACAGTGGCAACACTTGGTAAAGGTGGAGCAAAAGATTTAACAAAAGCAATCAAAACTGTACGCTCTGATAAAACAGGAGCTTACGTTTTTGAAGAAAAGATACTACCTAACAGCGAGGTTAAGGACTTTCTTAACAAGTAAGCTGTTTGTTATAGAATTTGTAAAAGCTCTTCGCAAATCGCGGAGAGCTTTTTTATTTTAATTTTGTGGCCTTAACTAATACAACCTTGATATGGGTTTATTCAATCTATTTTCAAAAGACAAGAAAAAATCACTTGATAAGGGCCTCAAGAAAACAAAAGAGGGCTTTTTCTCAAAACTTACCCGTTCCGTTGCGGGAAAGTCAAAGGTTGATGACGAAGTACTCGATGATCTCGAAGAAATTCTCGTAACATCTGATGTTGGAGTCGATACAACGCTCAAGATTATTGACCGCATTGAAGAGCGTGTTTCCAAAGACAAATACTTTGGAACGGAAGAACTCAATAAAATTCTGCGCGAGGAAATTTCCGGACTTTTAGAAGAAAACAACTCAGGATCTGAAACTGAATTTGTCATTCCACAACAAGATGCACCTTATGTGATAATGGTTGTGGGTGTGAACGGAGTTGGCAAAACCACAACAATCGGTAAACTTGCCTACCAGTTTAAAAAAGCAGGTAAAAAAGTTGTTCTTGGAGCGGCTGATACTTTTAGAGCTGCAGCAATTGATCAATTAAAGATTTGGTCAGAACGCGTGGATGTACCCATCGTCACGCAAAAAATGGGATCTGATCCCGCATCAGTTGCGTTTGATACGCTTCAATCTGCACAGGCACAAGACGCTGATGTCGTGATTATCGATACAGCAGGCCGACTCCACAATAAGGTGAACCTGATGAACGAATTGGGGAAGATCAAAAAAGTAATGAAGAAGGTTATTCCGGATGCTCCTCATGAAGTAATGCTCGTTTTAGATGCTTCTACCGGTCAAAATGCTATTGAGCAGGCTAAGCAGTTTACGCGGGTGACGGAGGTGACAGGAATGGCTCTGACCAAATTAGACGGAACAGCAAAAGGCGGTGTCGTTATCGGAATTTCGGATCTTTTTAAGATTCCGGTACGTTACATCGGTGTAGGAGAACGAATGGAGGATCTACAAGTGTTCAACAAATACGAATTTGTCGATTCTCTATTTGGCGAAGAACAGGAGGCTTAATGAAAACGAAAACACTTAAGAAAAACAAAGTCAATGTAGTCACACTCGGCTGCTCAAAAAACATTTACGACTCAGAGGTCATGATGGGGCAGCTCAAAGCCAACAACTTTGAAGTTGAGCACGAGTCTATGAAAGAGGACTCTGAGATTGTGATCATCAATACTTGCGGTTTTATCGAAAATGCCAAGCAAGAGTCGATCGACTCAATTCTAGCATGGTCTGGAGCGAAAGATCGCGGTGAAGTTTCTAAAGTGTACGTTACAGGATGTCTCTCTCAACGATACAAGCCTCAGTTAGAAAAAGAAATTCCAAATGTAGATGCGTGGTTTGGAACGGCAGAATTGCCACGCTTGCTCAAAACCCTAAAAGCTGATTACAAGCACGAGTTAGTAGGTGAGAGGCTCCTGACAACACCATCACATTACGCATACTTTAAAATTGCCGAAGGCTGCGACAGACCTTGTGCGTTTTGTGCTATCCCGCTCATGCGCGGCAAACACAAATCCACTCCGATTCCTGAGTTGGTCGATCACGCAAAACGCCTCGCAGCTAATGGAACAAAAGAGCTCATGCTCATCGCTCAGGATCTGACCTATTACGGATTGGATATTTACAAAAAACGCAATCTGTCAGAACTCCTCAAGCATCTCAGTGATGTAGAAGGAATTGATTGGATTCGCCTTCATTACGCTTATCCGGCAGGCTTCCCGATGGATATTCTCGATGTAATGAAGGAGCGAGATAATATCTGTAACTACTTGGATATGCCTCTTCAGCATATTTCTGACAACATGCTGAAACGCATGCGCAGACTCATCAGCAAAAAGAAAACGCTGAGATTGATGGATGAAATCCGTCAAAAAAATCCAGAGGTAGCTTTCAGAACCACACTTATTACCGGCTTTCCCGGTGAAACCGATGACGACTTCCAGCAACTCTACGATTGGGTTGAAGAGTCTCGTTTTGACAGATTAGGTGTTTTCCCGTATTCTCACGAGGAAAACACGCATGCTTACACCATGGAAGATGATGTTCCGGAAGAGGTGAAGCACGAACGCGCAGAGGCGATAATGGAACTTCAAAGTGGTATTTCTCACGATCTCAATCAAAAGTTTGTAGGGCAAACGATGAAAGTATTGATCGACAAAGTAGAAGGAGATCATTTTGTTGGTCGCACCGAATACGACTCACCTGAAGTCGATAACGAAGTGCTCATACCCACAGAAGATAACTTTTTACGTGTCGGTGATTTTGCTAACATCAAAATTGATTATGCTGAGCACTATGATCTTTATGGATCGCCTGTTGAATAAAAGATAAGCAATATTTACTATTCTTTTTAAAGTTGCCATTTCACTTTCCTTAACACGGATTAACTTTTGTTGACTTAATGTCAGTAGTTTACAGGTTACTTTAGCAGAGTCAAAACTCAAAACTAACTCATGCTATGAAAAAATTACTGCTCCTTTTTGCAAGCTCAACTCTCGTATTAACATCTTTTGCTCAGGTAAATCCGCTCGCTTACAATCAAAACAAAAATGACAATCCTTTTATCGTTGAAAACCACTCATTTGGTTTAAAAACTGGCTGGATGAGATATCTAAACTACGGGGTATCAGGATTTTGTGAATTTTCACTCGCTAATCGCTGGACGCTTTACAATGAAATATATCTATCGTATGATACTTATTTCCCATTTCGTAAAGACTTTAATAAACTACCTCTTACACCGGGAATCAATATTGAGCCTCGCTGGTATTTCAATATTCAAAAGAGGAGTAATAAGGATAAATGGACAGCAAATAATGCTTCCAACTTTTTAAGTTTCAGACTTAATTATCACCATCGAAACGGTATTATGACTCCCTTTCATGAGGATAATGTGTTATATTCAGGTAATAGTTACGAATTCAATGCACTTTTGATGTTTGGGATGAGAAGGAATCTAACTAAACACATTTTCTTTGAAGGTAATGTTGGCTTGGGCATTCAATACGTCAAAGAAAAAGGAGTAAGCTTCCCAGTTCAAGAAAGCATAACTCCTAATGTACAGTTAGATCTGAGATTTGGTATTAACTGGTCTAAATGATAATCTTACTAGCTGTACCAACATTAAATGTCAATACAATTTAACAAATCATTAAAGATTCCTTTAGTTGACTGGTTCGGTTGTTTCCGAACTAAACGTAGTTTTGCCGCTCAATTGATCATTGAAGCGTGCAAACACAAGAAGAGAAAAGACTGATAGAAGATTTCGGTGTTCACCTTGAGCAGAAGGAAGAGCTATCACCCCTTGCTGCTCGAATTTATGCAACTCTAATACTACAAGTTGGTTACGGAGTTACATTTGATGAATTGGTGAACGACCTGGAAGCGAGCAAAAGTTCAATTTCTACGAATCTCAAAATGCTTTCTCAGCTCAACCTCATTGAGTACACGACAAAATGCGGAGACCGTAAAAAATATTATCGTGTGCCTCATGATCAGGTCTATCGTGTAATAGATCGAAAAATCAGTACGTGGGAAAAAGAACTCTCCCTTCACAAACGTGTTTACAATTACAAAAAGAGTAAAGCTGAACAGCTAAACCCTGATTTTCCTGTTGACCTCAATTTCAATCAACTTTTTATCCAGTACGCTCAATCGATGATTGAAGGGCTCACGAATATCAAACATAAACTTAAGGAAAACTCAATTGAAAATGACTAAGCTAATTCGATTTATAATTCCGGCCATTGCTTCAATAGCGTTCATCTCATGCGGAGGCGAGAATCAACAGCAGGGATCAGGTGTTCCTGAGTATCCTGTGATTGAAGTTTCAACCGGAAATTACACGGGCTTTCAGGATTATCCGGCTAAAATTGAAGGAATTCAAAATATTCAGATCCGAGCCAAGGTTAGCGGCTATATAGCTGAAATACTGGTTGATGAAGGAGAAACTGTAAAGAGCGGTCAGGCACTGTTTCAACTCGAAACGGCTTCTTTATCTCAGGATGCTGAAGCAGCTAAATCGACAATTGAAACGGCTAAAGCTCAGGTGGAAGCAGCACAGCTTGAAGTTGAAAAACTGGAGCCTCTTGTGAAAAAAGAAGTGATCAGTGAGATGCAACTCGCTACGGCAAAAGCAGATCTCAATTCGGCTAAAGCTCAGCTCAAACAAGCTAAAAGTAATTACCAGAGCATCACTGCAAATGTTGGATATGCCAAGATTATAAGTCCGGTTGATGGTGTTGTTGGTAAAATTAATATGCGTGAAGGATCTTTAGTTGGACCGACAACATCTCAGGCGCTGACTACGGTAGCTAATATCAGCAGGGTTTACGCGTATTTTTCGCTCAATGAGCGTGAGTTTTTGGATCTGACCAAAAAACTGGAAGGAACAAACCTAATGGATAAATTAGCACAAATGCCAAAAGTGAAACTGCAACTCGCTGATGGATCTGACTATGAGCACAAAGGAACGATTGATGCCTCAACGGGTAACATCGATCCTGAAACGGGTTCTATTCAGCTCCGCGCTATTTTTGAAAACCCAAATCGCATTTTGCGAAACGGAAGTAGCGGAATTATCAGCTTGCCGCGCGAATACAAAGATGCTATTGCAATTCCAGCGCTTTCAACTTTTGAGCGTCAGGGAAAACGACTCACTTACCTGATCAATGGTGGAGACTCTCTTCGTTCACGACCGATTGAAGTACAAGACGAGGTAGGGAAATATTTCATCATTTCACGCGGACTCAAAGAGGGTGATCGCATTTTGGCTAAAGGTGTAGGCAAGGTACGTTCCGGAGCTCAAATCAAACCGAAAATTGTCCCGATGGACAGTATCGTGAATTCATTTTCAACAGTATTTAAATAATCAGTATGCTCAATAAATTCATTGAAAGACCTGTACTTTCAACCGTAATATCGATTGTTATTGTGATATTAGGTGTGCTGGGGATCAACACGCTTCCGGTGACACAATATCCTGATATTGCTCCGCCAACGGTTCAGGTACGCGCCAATTACCCCGGTGCTAATGCCGAGACGATCCTGGAGAGTGTAATATCACCAATCGAAGAGCAAATCAACGGTGTGGAGGGAATGATGTACATGACTTCCACAGCTAGTAACAATGGATCGGCTGAGATTCAGGTGTTTTTTGAGCAGGGCTACGATCCTGATATTGCTGCAGTTAACGTTCAGAACCGTGTTGCGCGAGCCAATGCTGTTTTGCCGAGTGAGGTGATTCGTTCAGGGGTGATTACCCAAAAGCGTCAGAACTCAGCCTTGATGTACGCAGCCATGTTTTCATCGAGTGATGAATACAACGATACTTACGTTCAAAATTACCTCAAGATTAATGTTGTTCCCGAGTTACAGCGTATCAACGGTGTTGGTGAAGTCAACCTGTTTGGCGGTAAGGAATACTCGATGCGGATTTGGCTGGATCCGACCAAAATGGCAAATTACAACCTCACTCCGGCCGATGTCAATCGTGCTATTCAGGAGCAAAGTAGGGAAGCTGCTCCCGGTGCATTGGGGCAAAATGCAGGAGAGAGTTTTGAGTACGTGATCAAATACAAAGGCCGACTCAAAGAGGCGAAGCAGTACGAGGATATCATTATCAGAGCGAATAATGACGGAAGTTATCTGCGTTTGAAAGATGTGGCCGAAGTCGAGCTGGATGCGTTCTCTTACACTTCAGTTTCACGAGCCGGAGGAAATCCATCAATTTCATTTGGTATTTTCCAAACTCCAGGTTCAAACGCGCAGGAGATCAATAACAAAGTACTTTCAAAGCTCGATGAACTCAAGAAAGATTTTCCTGAAGGACTCGATTATCAAATCAATTACAACACCAATAAATTTCTGGATGCTTCTATCGATAAAGTAGCAGAAACACTTATTGAAGCATTTTTACTCGTCTTTTTGGTCGTTTTCATTTTCCTCCAGGATTTCAGATCTACATTGATTCCGGCTATTGCAGTTCCGGTGTCGATTGTGGGAACATTTTTCTTCCTTCAAATCTTTGGGTTTTCGATGAACCTGCTCACCTTATTTGCACTTATCCTGGCGATCGGTATCGTGGTGGATGATGCTATTGTGGTGGTGGAGGCAGTCCATGCGAAAATGGAGCGCGGAGCCGATAATGCATTGGAAGCCTCAAAAAGTGCGATGAGCGAAATCAGTGGGGCTATTATTTCCATTACACTCGTGATGGCAGCGGTTTTCGTTCCCATTACGTTTATTCAGGGTCCGGCCGGTGTTTTCTACAAACAGTTTGGATTGACGCTCATCATCGCGATTCTCATTTCGGCATTGAATGCCCTTACGTTGAGTCCGGCATTGTGCGCTATTTTCCTCAAACCAAATCACAATAATGGTCAGAACCGAAACTTACTACAGCGTTTCTATTCGAGCTTTAACGTTGCCTTTGAAGCAACGACTCAGCGATACGGAAGAGCTGTGAAAAACCTGCTGAAATACAGATGGATCACAGCAGTGGTTTTGGTTTTAGCCGGTATATTAATCTGGTGGTCGAGCTCGGTGACACCTTCAGGTTTTGTTCCCAGTGAGGACAGAGGTGTCGTGTTCATGAATATGGAACTTCCTCCCGGAACTTCAATGGACCGCACTTTTGCAGCTACGCAAGAGATGTATGATGAAATAGAACAGGTAGATGGTGTCCGTACAGCAACCACAATTGCAGGACGAAACTTCTTTTCGGGAAGTGGTAGCAGTTACGGGATGGGCTTTATTTTGCTCGAAGACTGGGTAAATAGAGATAGCGAAAATGAAAGTCTGGAAGCGATAACCGGTCAGCTTTTCAAGCGGAGCAAAAAAATCAAAGATGCCGATATCATCTTTTTTACACCTCCAAGTATTCCGGGATTCGGAGCATCAGATGGTTTTCAGGTGGAGCTGTTGGATAAGTCTGCCGGGGAGTTGACACAGATGAATGATGTTGCTGAAGAATTTATCGGGAAGTTACGTCAACGAAAGGAAATTGCGTTTGCTTCAAACTCTTTCAGTACAGAGTTTCCTCAGTACGAGCTGAGCGTTGATGCAGCACTTGCCAAGAGAGCAGGAGTGAGCATCGATGACATCCTCAATACTCTCCAGGGATATTACGGTGGAATCTACTCGACAGACTTCAGTAAGTTTGGTAAGCCTTATAAAGTTTACCTTCAATCACTTCCTGAAGACAGGGCGAATAAAGATGCTTTAAAACAGGTTTTTGTGAGAAACGGAAATGGTGAAATGGCTCCGATCGCCTCTTTTGTTGAGCTGAAAAAAATCTACGGTCCGCAAACGATAAACCGATTTAATCTTTTTAATTCAGTTTCCATCAATGGATCATCAGCTCCGGGTTACAGTTCAGGTGATGCGATTAAAGCTGTTGAAGAAGTAGCCGAGTCGTTACCGATTAACTTTGATATTGCTTTTAGCGGTATTACACGAGAAGAGATCAAAAGCCAGGGACAGGCTCCGATCATCATCGGGTTGAGCATTTTGTTCGTGTTCTTTTTCCTCGCAGCACAGTACGAGAGTTACCTGTTGCCTTTTTCTGTACTGTTTTCACTTCCTGTTGGTGTAGCCGGAGCGTATTTCACGACTTACATTGCCGGTTTGGAAAACAACATTTACTTCCAAATCGCGCTCGTGATGTTACTAGGGCTGTTAGCTAAAAATGCAATTCTGATCGTTGAGTTTGCGCGGCAACGCAGGCAACAGGGAATGTCGCTCGCGCAATCGGCAATTGACGGGGCTAAAGTTCGGCTCCGACCAATATTGATGACATCGTTTGCATTTATCCTGGGCTTACTTCCCCTTGTTCTGGCGAACGGTGTGGGAGCAGCAGGAAACAATTCAATCGGTACAGGAGCTGCCGGAGGTATGTTGATTGGAACAATTGTGGGGCTTTTCATCATCCCGGTATTTTACGTGATCTTCCAGTGGTTACACGAAAAGGTTTCATTGAAAAAATAAAGTTTGAGAATGAGAGATCGATATAAAGTTGTGCGTTTACTTCCGGTTCTGACTGTAATGGTTGTTGCAATATTTGGAGTACAGTCCTGTTTTGTGACAAAAAATTACGAGGAACCGAAGGATGAAAAGCAGTTCATGTTCAGGCTGGACAGTCTGCAAAAAGGTGAGGAAGATGCTCTTGGTGAAGTGAAATGGAGAGCGTTTTTCTCAGATCCAATTTTGATAAAACACATCGATAGCGCGCTGGCGAATAATTTCAATAACCAGATTGCGTTGCAGAGTATTGAGGCGGCTGATGCTTATTTCAAACAGAGCAAAATGGGCTTTTTCCCAACTTTACAGGTTGGAGCTGAAGCTCAGAGACAACAGGTGTCTCCAAACTCGCGTTTTGGGGAGTTTTTCAATGAAGTTCTCTACCAGTACGATCTATCGGCATCGTTGTCGTGGGAAGCTGATATTTGGGGAAAGATAGCGAGTCAAAAGCGATCGCGTGAAGCACAGTTTTTACAATCTGTCACAGCCCAGCAAGCGGTTCAAACAAGACTCATTAGCAACGTAGCCAACACGTATTATCAGTTACTGGCCGCTGATCAGCGCAAACAAATTCTGGAAAAAACGATCTCGGTCAGATCCAAAAGCTTGCAAACGATAAGGGACTTAAAGCAGGCAGGGCAAACAACTCAGCTTGCTGTCAATCAATCTGCAGCCCAGGTAGATGAAGCAAAAGCGCTACTGGCAGATGTAGAGCAACAGATTTTCACCCTTGAAAATTCACTTTCAATTTTAAAAGGAAAGCACACCATGTACATCGAGCGGAGTAAGTTGAGCGAGCAGGAGTTTCCTGATGATTTTGTGGTTGGGAAACCTGCTTCAATACTCGCAAACCGACCTGATGTACGAGAAGCAGAACTCGTTTACAGGAGCAGTTTTGAACAGGTTAATGTAGCGAGAGCCTCGATGTATCCCAGTGTTCAATTATCGCTCACTGGCGGATTTCAGTCGCTCGAAACAACGAACTGGATCAGTCCAAACTCATTTTTCACTACGTTGATTGGCGGTATTACGCAGCCTATTTTCATGCGCAGGCAGTTGCTCACTCAGTTGGATGTTTCCAAAACGCAAGCTGAGCAGAATTTTATGGCTTTCAAGCAAACAGTACTAAATGCCGGAATGGAAGTGAACAATGCATTGAAAGATTATGACATTCAGAACCGAAAACTAGAGATACGCAAGAGACAGGAGAATCACCTTACCAATGCTTTGGAAAATGCTGAGGATTTGCTCAAGAACGGCTATGCCAATTACTTGGAAGTATTAAACGTACAGGAATCACTTTTGAATATCCAACTGCAGCGTACAACTACTGAATCTGCTCGTTTGCAATCTGCAACAGAATTATTCAGGGCGCTAGGTGGAGGAGTGGAGTAAAGATTGAATCAGATTTTCTCTTCAAAAGGTGATTATCCTTTGTTTCATTTGTATTTTGTCGGCTATAAAGCATAGCGACAGTTGATAGATGAAACCGAGCCAATCAACAGACTTACTCTTTTTTTTAAAGCCTCATTTAATCTGGATAATTCCGGTTTTTGCGGGCTTGCTTTACGTGAACACGCTCAATCATCAATTTGCGCTGGATGATTATTCTGTGATTGTCAATCATTCATATGTTCAGGATGGTATTGATGGAATAGGTGATATTTTGACGACCAATTATCGGCACGGCCAGGGAGGATTTAATGACGGTCTCTACCGACCATTGAGCCTCGTGAGTTTTGCTTTGGAGAAAGCATTTTTTGGGATGAACCCGAAAGTTTCTCACTTTCTGAATTTGCTTTTTTATGCGCTTGGAGGTCTGTTTCTTTTCAGAGCATTGCGGTTTATTTTCAGATCCTATCCATTGATCATTCCGGTGGGTATTGCCTTGATTTTCCTCGCTCATCCTTTGCATACTGAAGTTGTGGCAAACGTAAAAGGACGTGATGAGCTCTTTGCGTTTTTCGGTTTTGCTTTGTGTCAGTTTAGTTTTTCAAAGCAGATTGAGAAGAGGTCGATCAATTATTTGGTACTGGGGATTGTCGCTTTTTTGTTTGCTCTTTTTTCAAAAGAAAGCGCGGTGACATATTCGTTTATTATCCCGCTGTTGATGTTTCTTCATCCTAAAGTGAGTCTGAAAAAAACTTTGCCTTTTCTTATGATTTTGCTGCCGCTTTCTTTGATCTTTATGTTCTGGCGTAATCACATTATCGATAGCATGCCGAATCCGGTTGATGAAGGAAATTTCAATCTTCTCAACAACCCGATTGCTGCTACGGCAGACTCATCTCTGCGTTGGGGATCTACGTTTCACCTCCAGTTGATTTACCTCAAAAAACTAATTTTTCCGTTCGAACTAATTCACGATTACTCTTACAATCAGATCCCTTTAGTGAAAATGACTTCGTGGCAGGGAATACTCGGACTGTTGGTTTTACTATCGCTTGTTGCCGCCTCGGTTTGGGGTCTGATCAAAAAGAATATTTTGGGAATTTGTGCAGCTATTTACTTGTCGAGCATTCTCGTTGCTTCGCAAATCGCTATGCCAATTGGCGTCCAGTTTGCCGAGCGATTGCTGTTCCTTGCCGTATTGCCGTTTAGCATCGCAGTTGTGATGGTCCTTCACCGATTAATCACAAAAAGCAAGAATCAGTTTTCGGTTAAGGATCAGAAAAAATTAGCTGTGGTGAGTTTGGTTGTGTGCGTTGTTTTCAGTTTTAAAACGATTGGTCGGAACCAGGATTGGAAGAACAATTTAACGCTCTACGGAGCTGATGTGGAGAAGGCGAGTCAAAGTGCGCGGGCTAATTACAATTACGGTACTGAACTTCAGGGACAGGCCTTTCTACTATCAGATGAACAACAAATGCAGCAGACTTTACGAGAGTCAGAGAAATATTTGAAAAAAGCAATCGAGATTTACCCCGATTACATTGATGCGTACAACAACCTGGGGATGACTCTGAAAGGACTGAGAAACTACAGCGAAGCGGCCGATGTCTACCGCGAATGCATTCAGCTCGATCCCGGTTATTCAAAAGGTTACTACAATTTGGGAGCTGTGTATTTTGATTCGGAGCAATACGAAAAGTGCATGATCGTGTTGAAAGAATACGTGAAATTCAAGCCGAATAACAGCCAGGCGTATTTCATCATGGCTCAGGCTGCTGAGGCTCAGCAGGACTTTGAAAAAGCGATTTTATTTGCTAAGCAAAGTTTAGATGTCAACCCCAATCAGCTCGATGTGCTCAACGCTTTGGGAATTCTGTACGGAAAGAGTGGTCAGAGCCAATTAGCAGCCAACACTTTCACGCAAGCTCTTCAAATCAATCCGCAGCGAATCGATATTTGGATGAATCTGGCATTTGCTTATCACAAAATGGGCGATACGCAAAAGGAGATAGAGACTCTCGAAAAAGTTCTGCAAATTCAGCCTCAAAATCAAAATGCTATTAGTCGATTGCAGCAGTTGAAGAGGTGATGTCAAGGTCAAGAATAGTTCTAATAATATTTCTTGATTACTTTTTTTTAGTTGTTAATGGGTAGGAGGTTTGGAGTTGGGAAGTTTGTTGCCAGGCGAATTACCTGGATACTGAGCAAAGCTTTAGCGGAGTCGAAGTAGGAGGGAGTTAGAAGGTTAAGATCAAGGTCAAGATTTTGCCACAAAGTCGCGAAGTACACAAAGAAACTACCTTTGAGACTTAGAGCCTTTGTGGCTAAGTAACAGAAAACATTTTAATCTGTGGAACATAGAGCTATTAGATTAGCTTTCGATTTCCATTACGCAAAGAACGTAATGAAGAAGCCGTAATTAAATTCAACTATTTTTATCACATGAAAAGGAGTAGCACTTTTGAGCGACCCATCGTGGTTTTTGGATTTATGCTCGCGCTGGTTTTTGTGCTTTACGGGAAATCGCTCAGCTACCCGATGGTGCTGGACGACAGCGTGGTGCTCAAAAGTAAATACGTGCAGGAAGGTCTCTCAGCTACTGATGAGATATTCACGAGCGGCTATCTCCAATCTTTCAACAACAAAAGCTTCTCTTACAGACCTTTTACTGTTTTTACTTTCGCTGCTGAGAAGTCGCTTTGTGGTGGGAATTTAACAGCGAGCCGATTTATTCATCTTTTGCTTTATTCGGTTTGTGGGTTCCTGGTTTGGCTGCTTTCCAAAACGTGGTTTCCGAAAAAGAACTGGTGGTTTCACATTCTGTTGGTTGCTCTTTTCATAGCTCATCCCATTCACACGGAGGTAGTGAGCAACCTCAAAAGTAGAGATGAGTTGCTCGTGCTCACTTTTCTGCTAGCTTCGCTCTACACGCTTTTTCAATATTTCAAGAAAGAGCGTTTTTTGCAGTTGATTTTGAGTCTGCTGTGTTTCTTCCTGGCACTTTTGTCCAAAGAAAATGCAGTTACTTTTCTTTTCATCGCACCGGTAACGCTTTATGTTTATGGACAAACAGACCGCAAAAAACTCCTTACTTCAGTCATTTCGATGGTAGTTGTATTCGGGTTGTTTTTCATGGTCAGATCCTCAATCGTGGACAGCAATGCAGGAGGTGAAGTCGTTCATGTTCTCAACAATTCACTGGTAGCGGCAGACACATTCCTCGATCGCATTTCCAGCAGTGCATATTTGTTACTGCTCTATTTTTACAAACTAATTTTTCCGATCAACCTGAGTTGGGATTATTCCTATTCTGTTATTCAGGTTGTACCTTTTTTCACGGCTAAGGGAATCTTTTCGGTTCTGACCGTTATCAGCATAATCCTGGGATCTGTTTACTTGTGTTACCGCAAGAATATTTACGGCTGGGCTGTATTGTCCATCATTATTTCGTTATTGCTCGTGCTGAATTTGTTCATGTTGATCGGAGCCAATTTCGCGGAGCGATTCCTGTTTATGCCATCGCTGTTTTTTATGATGGGACTGTCTGTCGGATTATCACATTTTTTGGCAAACGGGAGATGGAGGCAAGCGGCCACGGCTCTGACCGTAATGGTACTGCTTTTTTATTCTGTGAGAACCTTCACGCGAAATGGTGAGTGGGAGAGTAACGAGACGCTAGTGAAGGCGAGTTTGGAATCGCATGCTGAGAGTACGCGCGTTCAAATGGCGATGGGGACAGCTTTTCGCGAAAAAGCCGAAGCGATGCAACCGTCAGCGCAGCAGTTTGAGCTTTATAAAAAGGGTGTGAGCTACTATGACAAAGCGATTGAGATTTTGCCGAGAAATTTTGAAGCGCTGTACAACAAGGGCGTGATTTTTCAGAAAACGGGTAGGCTAGAGGATGCTAAAAAACTGTTTGAGGAAACGCTCGCCATCGATTCTACCAATACGGGTGCACTGAATAATTTGGGTTTTTACTATTTCAATAAAAGGCGCTATGAAACTGCGCTCAAGTATTTCAAACGAGCCAATGAAATCCACCCAAATAAAGCGCAATTTTTGGGCAACATCGGATCGGCTTATCACAACCTGGGGCAATATGAAATGGCTAAGCAATACTACGAGCGCTCACTCGCCATCGACCCTGATCAGCAAGATGTACAGGCAAATTATTCGCTGTTGCTTGGGCGTTGAATTGCGTCATGCTCATTCTTTAATCGCTCTAACAATGGCGTTGTAAAATGAGTTGGGAATGGCGTCATCAGTATCGGGGTAGTGCCAGGAGATACCGTATTTTTCGCACAGTATTTTGGCCCAGTTGAGTGACTCTGCTCTGTGCGGACTACCCACAATGATTTTTTGGTTTTTGTTTTGAATGGCATTACTCAAAAAGAATCCGAACTCAAACCGTGATGAAGGCCCGATGTTAGCAGGATAACTTCCCGCTTTTTCAGATGTCCAAAAAGTTGGCAGCCAAAACGCTACGACTTTACTTTCCAGCATTTTGTCGTGCTCCCAAAGTGTTTGGTCTTTCTCTGTGTAGTGTTCAGTCATCACGTCATCCCAATAACCTGTTTTGGGCTGTGGAATGATGAGTTGCATCGAGTTGATTTGCTCATCTTCAATTGACTCAAATCGTTTGATGACCTGTCTTCTCCAACCGTTTAGCATTTCTCCATCTTTTGGTGATGGTCCGGCTAAAAACACTGAATTGTGAGCGTTGATTTTTTGGTCAGAGGCAAATAGCGTTTCAATTGTCATACTTGCTCAACAATGAGCAAAGTGGAAAGTTTTGTTAGCTGTAATGGCGAATTTGATCCATAAAAAGGCTGAGTTGGAGGATTGGAATAGTCAATGACAGGACAGGCTCTGACCGAAAATAAATAAATTATCGATCTAATATAAAATCAACCGCCATGTTGACGTGTAAATCTGTAGTAGCCAAAAGGGGCACATCCATTTTATGATCTTTGAAAAGGATTGGCAGCTCCGTGCAGCCTAGAATAATGCCATCGGCACCGTTTTGTACCAGCTGTTCGATTTGCTCTTTGAAGAAATGCAGTGCATCATCAGAAAAGGTGCCTTGCGTCAGTTCTTTGGAAACATAATGATGCGCCTGGTCGATGAATTGATCATCGGGAATGATGGTTTCTATTTGAAAGTTGTTTTTCAATCTGTTTGCAATGAAGCTGCCAGTCATAGTGGGTTTGTTGCCCAATAACCCTAGTTTCTCAAGTCCCAACTGCTGCGCTCTTTTTCCGGTAGCATCAGCAATGTGCAGAATAGGAATTGAAATTTTATCGTGCACGTAATCGTAAACATTGTGCGGAGTATTGGCACAAATGATAATGGCTTCGGCACCGGCCTCTTCCAATTTTTGAGAAGTCTCCAGGTACTTTGCATTGATTTTTTCCCAGTTCTGCTCACGCATGAGCTCGATGTTGAGACTGTGAATTATCAATGGCGGATTGCCCTGACTGCCAATTTCCTCTGCCACTTTTTTATTGATTGAACTGTAGTACTCTACGGTGGAATACCAGGAAGTTCCGCCTATCATTCCAAGGGTTTTCATTATGAATAAGTTGATTTTGGTTTTTGTTTTAACTACGCTTAAGAACTGAAGCGAATTTACTCACTAAAATTGAGAAGGAAAGTGAGGGTTGTTACATTGAGGTATCATGTCAACTTTTCAAATTGCTTTCAACCGAGTAAGCCTCGCATAAGCATTCAACATCAAAATTGAATAGCTAAAGAAAAAAGTATGAGCTCTGAGTTTTTACAGACTACTTTTTCAAAATTTTAAAACTTGCTTTTGATCCTGAAAACTCATCTCTTAAACTGATTATATAAAAACCAGTAGGCAAGTCATATAGTTGGATATTGGTATTTCGTGCTGCATTTACTCTTTGACTAATAACGATTTGACCTAAAGTATTCATCAGCTCGATCTCTAAAGTGCCTTTATTTGTTCCGTTATTTTGAATGACAATTTTGGATGTTGCCGGATTGGGAAAGACTTCAAAGTTTTCATTGAAGTGATACTCAACCCTTTTGGTTGTTGAAATGTTGATGGTTTTTTCTGTAGTATCACGGCTCGAGCAATAATCAGCGATTAGCCTCACGGTGTAGCTACCGTTTGAATTGTAGGTGTGAGTTGGCGTTTTTGCGGTATCAGTATTCCCATCTCCAAAATCCCAGTAATAATTCACCGGAGACCGACTTAGCGATAAATTTGTAAAAGCTACTGAATCGTGAAAGACATTAAAGTTGAAGTCTGCTGTTACCTCATAAGCATCCAGGTTCCATTTGGAATAAGCATCAAAAACGGTAGAGTCTGCCATAGTTTGTAAAGAATTGGCTTCTGAATTACTCAGGTTGCCGGTAAAAGTATTTCCGACAGGGCTCGAGTTCCATAAAGCGGCATGAAAAACACAAGCTGCAAGATAGCTTCCCCTGTAATTGGGATGGCTCTGATCAGATGAATGTAAAACTAAATTGGTGTTTTCGATGATGTTTTTCCATGCAATTCCAACTGGTGCAACACTTGCATTAATAGCCTCAGCTGCTCCTATGTAGGCACTTTCCAGTGAATCCTGCATGTGGCTAAAATCGACAAAGACCGGACTGCAATAATTATCTGGTGAGCATTGTTGTCCGCCATTTTGCCTTCCCCAGGTCATAAACATCATTATTTTGGCACATGGGTTATAATGTGAAATTGAATCTTCGAGGCTTTCAACTGAAGGATACATGTAATTGTACCTGTAGTGATCGATTGTGGGGACCTGACTTTGTTCTTGAAGTATGACAAAGTCCCAGTTTTCAGACTTGATTTTGTGCATTGCTGTAGTGTCGAGCTGTTGTGAAGTATTTTCATTATTAGCAAAATTCCACAGCAAAGTACCTCCGGGAGTATAGCTATCGTAGATAAGTTCTTTATTATCGGCATTTGCCAGATTTGATACCAGTTGAGGCAGGTTGTTGTAAGCTGTATAGCTATTCCCCAAAAACAACACTCTTAGTGTGTCATTTTGAGCAGTACTACCAATTGATAAAAAGGCAAAGAGGACGATTAATAAATTTACTTGTTTCATTTCGAGCTTTTCTAATTTGAGATTTTCTAAAAGAATGTAAAGCTATTCAATTTACTTTAAATTGCTCATTCATAGCATTTAAATAAGATAGGAGTGAATTCATTATAGTGGGTTTATTAAGTAGTATCGCTATAAAAAATCAAGAATGTGCTAAGGGAGTTGCGAACTGTTTCAACCGAGCACGCAAGTGCGAGCTTACGAATTCCTTGAATTAATAAGATTGATTAAGTATATTTAATAGTAAAACGTAAAGACCATGAACTCCTAATGTTCGGTTGATCTTAATTTAGTTCGGAGTATTTTTTTATCGTGTTTTTGCTTTAAGTCAGACCCGTCTATTTTTTTAAGAGTTATTGTATAAAATGACTTTTTAACTCTTCAGACCATTTTACTCGTGGGTCACTTTTATCTGCAATATTATGCCCGTGTCTCCAACAGTCCTGTTTAGTCTTAAAAACTACAGTTGTCCAACTCCCATCATCGACAAACATAGCCCCTGTTACCTCTCCGGTTACCTTATATATGCTGTCTGTAAAGAACTGATTTACTATTTTTTTAGTTCTGTTTCCAACGAATAGCTTTCTGTGAAAAAAAGGTTCATTTTTGAAAACTTTTACTTTGATACTGCCTTTCTTAGTCCATGCTAGAACTCCAAATTTGTAACTACAACCATTTGTTCCCGAAGTATAAGTAACTCCTAATATACTGTCGGAGTTGATTTTGTCGAACTTCTTCTGGAATTTTTCTGCAAATTCACAAGAGGAGTATGAAATAGTATCACAAGAATTCTGAGCTTTTCCTGAAGTAAAGGAAAGCAATGAAATTAGACTGATCACAGAATAGAAAGAGCAGTTTATTAATGGTCTAATTTTCAAGGGTGTCAATCGTAGAGCATTTGCTCGCTAATATAAAGAAATTAGAGTTGTTTGATATTACATCTAGCATTGAACTTCCTCAAGCTCTTTAGATGCATCAAAATCCAATGTTCACCTTTCAGGATTCAAGCTACCATTGGCAAATAAGCCTGAGCATAGCTCACGTCCATGAATCATTATTGTTGTAGGATATCTGTTACTGCACTGTATGACATTGAACTGTAATTCTTCAATGTCAATCTTCTTAAGAAGTTACTGATTGGGAAAGGATAAAAGAGCCCGGCTAAAACGGGTAACCTTACCCGGCTTGAAATAACAGGAATTCACCTTACAGAAAAAATAGCTTTGAATGTTTCCATTTTGCACTCTTGTTAGTTATAACTAGATGAAAGTAGAGAAAACAGCGCGAAATGATATGCTCGCATAACGGCCGTTATTTGACAATAGCTCCAGTACTGGCGCATCTTTGGCGTGTTATTTTAAAGAATAACAGTTTGGCATTTTCTTCCATTAATTTTGGATTAAATGAAAAAAATGAAGAAAAAAGAGATCGTTTGCAGACTTGTGCATATAAACAACATGAAAAATAATTTCAGAATTGGGGATGACTTGGTATATGTCGCTACTTTAGGTTTGCAGAGAAATAATTCAACATTGATATATAGTGTTTTAATATTGAGTGGATAATGGAGAATGATTTTTTAGGAAGTATTAAAAAAGGCATAATTATGATGAGAAACTTGTTTTTCCTAACAATGAGGTGTTTGAAACAGGGGGTAAATGTAAGTTTAATGTGCATAATTACTATGCAAATGGCTTGACTTTGCCTATACCGAGGTTTTACATTTGAAGAACGATTTAAATAAACAAATATGAAGAGACAAATTTTAATGCTCAATGCGGCCAGGCGAGAAAAGAATAGTGCTGTTAACTATAAAATTGGAGGTTCAATGGAGCATTTTGAAACTGCTCTTGATCTTTTAAAAGATCCAGTTGAGTTTGTTTTCCAACTGGTGTTTATTTGCCAGGTTGTGTCGACATCACTCAAAAGTAAAAAGCCTCGCAAGGAGCGAGGCTAAAGAATAGTAATAAATTTCTAACAGAATCCTGGAAGCTGCAACTTCCGGGATTCTAAAACAGTACAAACGTATGAAAAAATATTTTGTGCGCATTAGAGCGCCAACTGTAAGATGATTAGGAACTCCTTTATCATAGTAGTAACAAACATAAGAATATATGACTTCACTTTTCCAGGAACATTCAAGCTCTTCCATGAATCTTGAGTAGGATGTTTTTTGAGGAGTAGCCTATGTTGTTTCTATTCCAAAATAGCAACCTTCATTAACCTTAAGCAAAGTAGCTCTCGCATTGCTCTTTTTTGCAATATAAAGATAGTGTTTGTGAATTGCTATCAGATTATTCGTTAACTCATGTTGGTTGGGCTGGTTGTTCCTTAATAAAGCATGATGCAGTTTATGCTTTATGTTACCTCTATTGATATTCAATACTAAAAGCTTGAGAACGCAATCTATTTAAGTTGATGAAAAACATTCTAAAGTTCAGATTCAAAAAGACTTAATCCATACTTCATCCCCAAAAAGGTTATTCCCCTATATTTGACTCCATGTCCGTTTGGGAAATATTGAACAGACCGTACCCGGTGAGTATGAAGAAGTGGCCCATGATTATTGCAATCAGCATTTTCATCGGGTTGTTTTTGATGGTTTTTGAGCCGTTTGGTTTGCAGTTCATCGAGATGGAGTACAAAGCGCTGTTCTTGTTTGGCTACGGAGTCGTCACGTTTTGTTTCATGGTTCTGAACCTGATCATCATTCCCAAAATATTTCCACGCCATTTTGCTGAAAAAAACTGGACAGTAAAGCGCCACATCATTTGGCTGGTAATCGATGTCGTGATGATTGCCGCGGGGAATTACCTGTACTCTGTTTGGGTCGGGTTTTTCTCCTGGGCCGGTATTGAGGGGTTTCTCATTTTCTTGGGTTTTACGATTCCAATCGGATTGTTCCCGGCTGTCATTACTACGTTCATTCAGCAGAATATCAACCTGAAGAGGAATCTTGCTGGATCTGACGAGATCAACACTTCAATCTCTCACAAAAAGGATCATACGGAGACGAACTCAACGCTGGATCTGACCGCGGGTAATCAGACTTACTCGTTTCATTACGAGCAGATTATTTTTATCGAGTCTGAAGGGAATTACGTCAAAGTGCATTACCGCGATGGGGAAGAGGTGAAACGCGAAATGATCAGGAGCACGATGAAGGGTGTTGAGGATTTGATTTCCAATGAAGTCCTGTTCAGATGTCACCGGGCTTTCATTGTCAACCTCGATTATGTTCAAAAGGTGGAGGGGAATTCACAGGGTTTCACACTCCAACTGGAGTTTTCAAACGATCAGATCCCGGTTTCGCGCAGTTACACGAAGCCTTTTAAAAAGGCGATGATCCGGTTTTCAGATCGGAATGGTTTAGGTTAAGGTTGAGGTTGAGAGAAGTTCTAATGATATTTTGACATAATTGTGCACTTAAGGTGTTAAGGGTTTGGAGGTTTGTGGGTTTGGTGTTTGTTTAGCCAACCAGCCAACCAGCCAACCAGCCAACCAGCCAACCAGCCAACCAGCCAACCAAGATTGAGATCGTTCTAATGATGTTTATGGTTAATTGTTTACTAAAAGATCGCTTGTTTTTTTCATCCCAAAAACCAGAGACGAGAACGTAATTCGAACTACTCCCGATATGACTTTACGAGCTTTTTGGCCTCGGGAACTGACGCGTAGAATTTCAGCAGAGAGAGCGTACATTTTTGCTGTGCCTGAGCTCAGCCTTCGGGTTTTTCAAAAGAAAAACACGTAAAAGGCGTTTGCGAGTTCAGTAAAAATAGAGATCGACTGCTAGAAATTCGAGCGAAGTTTCCGTCAGCCTTGATCTTTCTGTCCTTTTGCATCAAGGCAAAAGGACAACATAAAATATTGATTAATTGCAATCATCAATCTTTTTTCTTGATAAAAAAGATAGAAAAAATCAAGTCTCATCAGAGGCGATTTTTCTCCGCGTCCGCTGCGAAAACCGCAGTCGGATTGTGTGCTCCGCGCTTTGTCTTTTTCGTATGTTGAACCCCCGCAGCAAGTGCGTGGGTCTATGATTTTCTAAGCCTCTGACACTTCGGTCATAGGCAAGAAACTCAAAGACGCGACTACGCACATCCGCTGCATATCGCTGACTGATGAGACGGAACCTACGAATTGAGATTGTGGTTAATTGTTTACTAAAAGATCGCTTGTTTTTTCATCCTAAAAACCTGAGTCAAAAAAAAGGTTCATCACTTCTTGACCTCAGCCTCAACACTAGACCTTAGAGAGTTCTGATGAAAAAATGGTAAGACTGGGTTGTTGATTGTAGTTTGTAACTCATCCCAACTCTTGCATTTCATCAAAAAAACTTTGCTATTGGTCACAAAACCTTGCATTCTATCCCTAAAATACTTAATTTCAGGTAGTTGTGATTAATGTTGTTCATCGAATTGAACACAAAACAATCACGACAAATGGAAACTTTCACCAACATTTCGATCATTATTCACGCTACGTGCGGAGCTATCGCATTGCTCTCTGCTACAATCGCTGTCATTGCGCAAAAAGGGAAAAAACTACACCGCAAATCCGGACTAGTATTTTACTATTCCATGATGGCATGCGGAATCTCAGCATTTCTCATCTCTGTCTTGCCCGGGCACGAAAGTCCGTTCCTTTTCGCGGTAGGCATTTTCAGCCTGTTTTTTGTCCTCACAGGGTATCGTGCGCTCCAATTCAAAAGGAAAAACCACAACCTGATGTTCGATAAAATTATCGCTTACGTGATGATCGTCAGCGGGGTTTTGATGATCACACTGCCACCATTGCTCACCGCCAAAATGGACATCGTTTTAACCGTTTTTGGAGCTGTGGGTATTTACTTCTCCATTCAGGATTTAAGGCTCTTTCAGAACCGAAAGAAGTTGAGAGCCACCTGGCTCAATCAGCATTTAACCCGCATGATGGGAGGTTTCATAGCAGCGGTAACAGCTTTTGTGGTGGTCAATCAAATCCTTCCTGGAGTTGTGGGCTGGCTACTTCCCGGAGCTGTGGGAAGTATCATCATCAGCTATTGGGTGAGGAAAAATGTGAAATCAAAAATTGCCTGATATGAAAACGATTATTTTAGTATTGGTCGGATCACTTTTTTGCCAGTTCCTCACCGCGCAGGTTTACACCGAAAAACAGACCCGTCACCGTTTTGCGCAGTTGAACTTTGGTGCAGATCTCGCAACAAACGTGGGAGGGAAGTCGCATTACCTGACGGGAGGTGATCAGCTCAACGAATTTGACTTCCCGCTGACACATCAACCGAGGCTCATAATTGGCGGAACTCACTTTTGGGGACATGCCGATTTCACGATTTCGTTTCCGTTGTTAAACAGTCGGTTTTCCAAAAACGATCAGGATGTTTATTACCGATCAGGAGTGGAAACAGCGTTCAAATTTTACCCGTGGCGGATTGAGAATAAGTCTTTTCGTCCGTATTTGGGCATTGCGTTATCCACTTATCAATACGAGCAGGATAACAAGAAAAGAGTATGGTCTGACGGACCCAATTTACAGGTAAGCCGTTTTCCTTTACTGGCCGGATTCACATACAACTACGGCAATCAGTTATTTGAGCTGGGTGTCTCATACAATTACGACAATACTGCGGATTACTACTTGAGCGAGATTGAAAGAGCAAGTGTAGAACTGTCGCCTTTTCAGTTGCATCTTTCGTATCGTTACATGTTGGAAACGACTTTGTCGGCAGAGAAGAGTTGGGAATCCGGAAAAACACAGGAAGTCACACAAAAGCTGGCAGAGCGTGGCGATCTGAATAGTTTTTTCGTAGGTGCCGGGTTTTCATCGACTTTTTGGCTGAATGAGAGCAGCTACAACAAAGAAGCTCATCCATACATTGAAAAATACCCGATCAGCAACATGCCCGATTTTGCACTCGGTTACTACCTGCACAAGCCAGATCTCAACTTTACGCTGGCTTACCGGGGTTACGAATCTCAAACCGGTTCATATGGAGTCGATCAAAATGTTTCGCGGAATTCACTCGGACTCGAAGTCACCAAATTCCTGTTCGACTATCACGGATTTGATCCGTTTATCGGTCCGGTTGTGAGTTACGAAAACCTATCCTTCACTGAAAGAGTGAGAGGAGTGGAGAACCACGACATCGAAGATCAAAAATTCGCTTACGGAGTTACATTTGGGTGGGATATTCGGCCAAACAGAATACAGAGTTGGATTTTGCGTACAAACCTGCGGTGGTACCCGAAACTGGATCTTTCCGTGGGCTCTGACCAAAACATTTCATTCGATAACCTGGAATTCAACTTTATACAGCTCATCGTTTTTCCCGAAAGACTGTTGGATTAAACATCGATTTTTTCGATCAAATCCTCGCGCGGTTCAACCTTGAGTTTTCTGCGCAAGCGAGTTTTCGCCTTTTTTACCGAATCAGGAGAGATGTTGAGCACCGAGGCGATTTCTTTGGTGCTCATTTCCACCTTCATGAGTGCGCACAGGCGTTTTTCTTTTGGTGTGAGTTTGGGATTGAGGTCGTCCAGTTTTTTCAGGAATTGAGGGTGTACATCTTCAAAATACACGCTGAATTCCTTCCAGTCCTTGTCAACACTGAACGCATATTTCAGTGCCGATTTAATCCCGTTCAAATCTGATCGAGCCTCACCGGGAACCTTTTTAGACAACTCATTGATCCGATCCTTAAAATCTTCGAGCTGTTTGTTCTTTTGGATAATCCGCAGACCCTCTTTCGTGAGTGCGCGGGATTTCAATTGGAGTTCTGACCGTAATCGCTCTTCCTGCGTGGTTTTCACTTCCAACTCTTTTTGCAGAACCTCGTTCTTTTTGGCTTTCAATTTGCGATCACTGCGCAGCTTAATCGTGATAGCCGCGCCACCGGTAGCAGCCAATACAAAGAGTGAAATGAAAAAGTAGGTCTTGCGCTGCTCACTTTTCTTTTGGGCCTGCAAAAGCGCTATCTCGTTTTCCTTTTCTGTTACTTCAATTTCATTTTCAAGGCTCGCGATTGCTTTTTCCTTTTCAACCGTGTATAGGGAATCTGCAAGTGCGTGATACTTTTTGAGATACTCATTGGCAACCTTGTAATTCCCGGCTTTTTCATGAGCATTTATGATTTTTCTAAAGCTGTGAAATGAGCGGCTTACTTCACCGGCATTGAGATAGGTATCTATTGAAGCAGACCATCTTTCAATTGCCTCATCAACTTTGTTTTCACTATAATTGAGTTCTGCTAAATTACCCATTGCATCGGCCCGTACTAGCGGAGATTTTATTTCTTCAGCGAGATCGACAGCTTTATTGAGGTAATACTTTGAACTGTCAATCCTGTCAGTAATGAGGAATAACCTTCCCATGTTTTGGTAGGCTGCGAGTTGTGATGTTTTATCATCAACCTTCATCGCCCATGAATTGAGCTGTTTAAATGTTTTGAGCGACCGTTCATAGTCACCGTTTTGAGCGAGCAGAATCGCCATATTCCCTTTGCTTTTGATGATGTATTCGGTGTTACCGATCTCCGTAAATATTGCTGTAGCTTTTTCGTAAAAGTCGATTGCTTTTTCACGTTTAACCCTTACAGCGTAAACAAAAGCCAGGTTGAAATACACCTCTCCAATAGCTTCTTTATTATCGTTTTCTTTAAAAATTCGCAGCGCGTGAAACAGGTTCGATAATGCTTTTTCGTGCTCCGTAATTTTTGAATACCTCACACCTTTGAGGTAATGCGTTATACCGGTCAGAACCGAATCGCCCTGTGTCATTCCCGATATTGAATCGATGAGTTGTGCGGCCCGGTCGTAATGACTCGATGCAATTTCACTCTCTATTTTTTTGTTGAGTAGATAGAATTCCGGATGTTCGAGTGAGTCCACCTGGACACACCAGGATTTGGTGACAGTGAGCAGACAAATACTCACCATCAAAAGTAATTTGAATGTGGTCTTTGAAATTTGCATAATGTAGCTGATAGTTTTGATGTCTACTCACCAAAAGTAATAGGAAGCCTTTACAGCAAAGGATAAAACGGTAGAAAATGTAGTGGTGTCCCCCTTTTGTACCCCGTTGATATTTGCGTTGATAAGCTTTGTGAAGGTTATTTGTCAGCAGAAATCAAATTAAAATTGACTCGTATGAAATTCAATTTGTTCAAAGCGCTGAGTTTAATCATCATCATGATTGTATTGACTCAACTCGCATTTTCACAACCAGAATGGAAGAAACTGTCTGGGTTGGACAATACTAACTCACTGACTTCAATCTCGAAATCTGATCATAATGGCAATGTTTTCGCTATAACTCCCGATAGCTGGATTTATCACTCTGCCGATAGCGGTAAGTCCTGGGCACCGTTTCAAACTGCGCTCAGTCACACAAATATTGGCGATGTAAACGCTTCTGATGGATCTGACCGTGTATATGTAGCTACAGGATCTGACGGTATCGCCTGGACAGATGATTTTGGAGCTAACTGGGACAATGATCTCCTCACAGGTGGAGGTGGAACCTCCGGCTTTGGTGCTACAATACTCGATATTGGCGTGAGGGGAAATGATGCTTTCGTCATGACATTTGGCGATCCGTTTAGCAGCAATCCTGACAATGGAATTTTTGTTTGCTCTAACAATGCAAACAGTTTTACACACTTTGACAGCGTGCCTTTCTTCCCACATGGCGGGTTCGCTTTTTACAAAGATTCACTGATATACATAGCTGCAAATGATGGAATTTACCGTACTGAGCAGTCCGCAAACTGGTCAAATGTAGCATTTGCAGGGTTTCCAGTTACAAATTTAGAAGTGGGCGGAGACATGCTTTTTGCAACCGTCCAATACAATACAAATGATGTAGTTTTGTATGAATCTTCAGATTTTGGTGATAACTGGCAACAGATTAACGGTTTGCCGAATAATGCAGTAATCACAGATATGGATTACAGCGAGGAAGATGACATCCTTTTTGCAACAACTGACAAAGGTGTTTTTAGACAGCTTAATGGAAGCTGGGAAAAAATCGATAGTGAAACGAGTGCTTTCAATATCATGGCTCTGGGTGATGAAAAAGCGCTTTTTAGTGGTCAGTATACCAGAGGGGCAAATGTTGGAACAAACAATGATTTTGTATCTTACACAGAAGGCTTCTCACTCGATGCCGACTATTTGGAAATCACTGATAACAGTCAACTGTATTACGGTTCGGTTTACACCGCATTTTTGTCTCAGTTCAACTTTAAAACTCTCGAGTGGACTAATCATTCGGCCTACGATGAACTGCAATTTGAAACGAAAATCAACGATATTGCCGTGGATAGTTCGGGACAGCTAGTCTTGGGCGGAACTCACTTCCTCGCTCGTCTCACTGATGAAGGCAACAACTTTCAGGTGATCGGAACCGATTCAACAGCTCCGCTGGCTCCGGTTTACGGAATACTCAATCCGCAGCAAATCTATGCCGGACAAAACGGAAGTATCTCTATCATCCAGCATCAAACGCAGGATTATGTGGATTTCACACCAGATTTTGGTCAATCATGGAGGAAGCTTTTTGAAAGTGGAGCTAATGGGAACCCAACTGTTTTCAAGTTTAATGACATTATTTCCAATCAGCCCGTTCACTACATTTTTGGACAATCACTTGCAATTCAACCAATGCTCTTGCAATCCAAAGACGATGGAGCAAACTGGAATGAAATATCCCTTCCCGATAGTTTAGCACAAATACACAAGATGGTATTTGACAGAACCGGAGAGAATTTATACGTAGCTGCTGGTCAGAGCCTTTACCGCAGGGATACGATCAGCCAGTCGTGGGATAGTCTCAATTTCTCTTACGGAGCAGCCACAAATGTAGATGTTGAGATAAAGTTTGACCATGAGAACAATCTCTATGTAATGGTCAGATCCACATTTGGCACCATGCAGGGTCAAGGCATTTACTACACAGAGGACAACGGAAACACATTTACGAAAATCGATTACCCTGTTGACGGCAATGGAAACCCCGAACCATTTACAACATTCAGCTTTACGGATGACAACGTGCTCATGACGGTCCGCGACCGCAGAATGGCGAATAGCAACGATAAAGCCGGTGTTTATTACTATTCCGATTCAACTATTTCAATGAGTGGTAAACCAGTGTTAAGTTCTGCTAAGAAGTCTTTTAATGTTTATCCTAATCCGGCCAGTGATTACACGAAGTTGAACTTGCAAGGTTTTCAACCTAACAAAGTAAACCTGATCAGTCAAAAAGGAGAAATGACAACAGTTCCAGTTCGAGGTGATAGAGTAGACCTCACTGGAATGGCAAGCGGTATTTACATTGTACATATTGAGCGTGATGGTGTTCAACACACTTCACGCCTGATGATTGTTAACCACTAATTCATGGCTATCTACGATTAGTTCAACATCACAGGAAGGATCAGTGCTTGAGAGTTTGACCTTTTCTTCACAACGCTGATTCTTCCTTTTTTAATCAATAGCTCAATAATTTTTGCTCGATAAATAAGACTTCTTCAAGGAGATTATGTTTAATAATTTATAAAAATGCAACAATATGAAAAAAAACAAATTTAAACTCATAGTAACGACCGTTACAGGGTTACTATGGGTAGGGCTGGTACATTCTCAGGAATCTGTTAATGTATCTGGAGGAAATGCGTCAGGCGTGGGAGGTTCCGTTGCCTACAGCTTAGGTCAGGTAGTATTTACTACGAATGTTGATACAACAGGAAGTGTAAGTCAGGGCGTTCAGCAAACCTATAATATAAATGAGGTGGGGGTTCAGGAAACTGAATTAAACATTTCACTTTCAGTTTTTCCCAATCCAACAGATGATAAGTTGATTTTGAAAATCAATAAGTACAATAATAATAAACTGTCCTATCAACTTTACGATATGAAGGGGAGGTTATTAATGAATGATCAAATAAGAACTCAAAGAACTCAAATAAATACAACAAGCTTGCCCCCGGCATTGTATTTTATGAATGTTGTGGATCGGGAAAATAGAGAGGTTCAATCTTTTAAAATTGTTAAAAACTAAATAGAATGTTTTTCTCTTTATCATGAGAAAAAAATCAACTCAAATTGCTATGATTCTATAGTATGAATAGATAGATTAATTGAAAAACTTTAAAACCAAAGACTATGAATAATATAATGACAACTTTAGTAGTATTCTTTATGACTGTAAGTGTTTTAATACCACAGATGGTAAATGCTCAATCCCCTGAAAAAATGAGCTACCAGGCTGTAATTAGAGATGGTTCTGACGATCTCGTAACTTCTACAGTGGTTGGAATGCAAATAAGCATTTTACAAGGTTCTCCAAATGGAACAGCCGTTTATGAAGAAACTCAAACTCCAACTACGAATACTAATGGTTTAGTTAGCCTTGAGATAGGAACTGGAACAGTTGTAAGTGGTGATTTCTCTACCATTGACTGGGCAAACGGACCATTCTTTATTAAAACAGAAACGGATCCAAATGGCGGAACGAATTATTCTATAACAGGTACAAGTCAGTTATTAAGTGTGCCTTATGCTTTGCATTCAACAACTGCAGATTCACTTACAGGAGCTGTTACTTATTCAGAAGCTGATCCAGTGTTTGATACATCACTAGCAAGCAGTATTACAGGAGCAGATACTGCTAATTGGAATTCCCCTCATATAGATTCAACCGATATTTCGCAAATGGGATATGTTGCAGGATTAAAAACTTATGAGGTGGGAGATTTTGCACAGGGAGGTATTGTCTTTTGGGTTGACGAAACCGGACAACACGGATTAGTATGTACTATTGAGGATGTTACTTCATCTACCATTAGATGGTATGCAGGTAGTTATGGAATTACCAGGGCAGTGGGTGACGGTGTTTATGGAGGAGAAGATAATACCAATCTAATCATTAATGCTCAAATGGTTTTGGGAGATGATGGAAATGATTATGCTGCTTCTGTTTGTAGTGATTTAGTTGTGACCCACGGAGGAGTAGATTACGGTGATTGGTACCTGCCAACCGTGGAAGAGCTGTTAATGATTGGTCAGAATCGTGTTATTGTCAATGATTCTTCTATCGCGAATGGAGGAACAGCTTTAGTTACCAGTCCTTATTGGAGTTCAAATGAGGTGAATGCAAATGATGCTAAATATGTATTAATAACTCCCGGTGGCACTTCTACCTCTAATACTAATAAGACCGCACCGTTTAATGTGAGAGCCGTAAGGGAATTCTAAACTGTTCGCAACAAGTTTGTATGTAACTAAATAGGGAATGATCCCTCCAATCTTTCTGCTTCCTTCCGAGGGTTCCGGAAGGAAGCTTATTCTTTAGGAATCCACTACGATAAATAAAAAAATATTAAGTCTTATTCTAAAAGAAAGTAGAACTATAAATTTAGATTCTTATTCACCAATTTACTCAAATGCTTTATCTATTTAACAATTGTGAGTGATTTTGCTTTTTAAATAAAGCAAAATGGCTTTATTCTTATCATATGGCTATTATCTAAAAACAATCCTTCACTTTCTCTATTCAACTGCTCTTGCGTAAATTCGCATTCAAAATTTGGATGATGAAGAATCGTATTTGTGAGTTGTTTGATATAGACTATCCTATTATTCAGGCCGGAATGATCTGGTGTTCGCCCTGGCAATTGGCCAGTGAAGTTTCTAACGCTGGAGGGTTGGGGATTATCGGATCAGGATCAATGTATCCTGAAGTGTTGAGAGAGCATGTTGAAAAGTGCAAAAAAGCTACTGATAAACCATTTGCGGTTAACGTTCCGTTGCTCTATCCCAACATTGAGGAACATATTCAAACAATCATCGATTACGAGGTTCCGATCGTTTTTTCATCGGCCGGTAATCCTAAAACCTGGACACCTAAACTCAAGGAGCACGGTATTAAAGTCGTGCATGTTGTGTCGAGTGCGAAGTTTGCTAAAAAGGCTGTTGAAGCTGGCTGTGATGCTGTTGTGGCTGAGGGTTTTGAAGCTGGTGGACACAATGGAAGAGAAGAGACGACAACCATGTGCCTCATTCCGCTCGTGAATGATGCCGTTGACGTACCGGTAATTGCAGCCGGTGGTATTGGATCGGGAGGGTCTATTCTGGCAGCTATGTCACTCGGTGCTGATGCTGTTCAAATCGGTAGCCGATTTGCAGCGAGCAATGAATCATCGGGTCACGAGAATTTCAAAAACAGGATCGTGAGCACGAATGAAGGGGATACGGTTCTGACACTCAAAGAACTCGCACCTGTTAGACTTATCAAAAATGAATTTTACGCTGATGTGATGAAAGCATATGATCGTTGCGCATCAAAAGAGGAGTTGGCAGAAGTACTGGGCAGAGCGAGAGCTAAAAAAGGAATGTTCGAGGGTGATATGGAACAGGGCGAACTCGAAATCGGTCAGGTGAGTGCTCAAATTAAGGATGTATTGCCGGCTAAGAAGATTTTTGAAAACCTCCTCACAGAATACCGCGAAGCGAGAAAGGCGATTTGTGATAAAGTTTTTGACCTTTAATACAACGAATTGCCGGCTGGGTCGTTTAAACCATTGATATGCGCATAGTTTCGGTTCTGACCATTATGTTTTTACTGGCTGGATTTGCTCGCGGAGCTGTTGACCCGCCAGATTTGCGTTGCGTTGCTGTTCAGCCTAACGGTGACGTGGTACTCACGTGGATTGCGCCCAATGATCCGGCAAATGAATTTGTCGAATATGTGGTGGGTGTGAGCAATTCACGAAATGGCACTTATACCGAAACATCTGTTGCCAACCTCGCGACTACGACTTTCACAAATACAAATTCCAATGCTACTACAAACTCTGAGTTTTACTACGTCAAAACGGTTTATGATGATGGCAGCGGAAATGTAGAGGTTTCTAGCGATACGTTTGAAACGATGCTTCCGGTAATATCAAACAAAACCGATACTACGGCTACCATAACGTGGAATCCGCAAATCGTGCCCAATTTATCCAGCAACTCTGGTAATTACGAAGTTTTCAGGAGAATTGGAGGAGGGCCGTGGGTATTGGTCGGAACCACACCTTACGGAACTGAAACTTTTACCGACACGACTTTCAAAGTGTGTTCTGAGGATGTTGCATTTAAAGTGGAAACGCAGGATAATAGCGGATGTAGATCTGTATCAGCTATTGTGGAAGAGTTGTTTGAGGACAACACTTCACCTGATATCCCAATCATGGACAGCGTTACAGTTGATACAGCTACCGGAAATCTCGAACTGACCTGGCAATCTAGCGAGGCAGGAGACACAGATGGTTATCAAATCTTGTACTACGATTATGCGTCATCGGCATGGATTATTATCGATACCGTTTACGGAAAAGCAAACACAACATATATCGATTCTGCAGCATCAGGAAGTGGTGGAACTCAGCAATACGCTATCGCTTCATTTGACACCTGCTACAAAGGAAATCCGGCAACTGCCAATATCAGCGCGGGGAGTGATGCGCACCAATCGATTTTTCTTGAAACTTTCCCTGATTTTTGCGCTGAAGAAGTTCAGTTAGAGTGGTCTCAATACCAGGGCTGGGATGACTTACAGGGATATGCGATTTATTACAGACTCAATAATGGACCGTCAGTCTTTTTGGATTCGGTCCCGGGATCTGACAGTACTTATTTGCACGATAATGTGGATGTGCGGCAAAACTATTGCTACGTGATCGTTGGTTATGCCACAGATCGATCAAAGACGAGTACCTCAAATGTTGCTTGTCCGCAAAGCGCTGCTTCTTTCCAGCCAAATATTCACTATCTGCAAAGAGCAAATGTTGTCAACAGTGATTTTGTTGAGGTTGAGTGTTTAGTCGATACTTCGATTTTTGTGAACTACTACGCTCTGGAACGGGCGATAGACTCCAATGGAACTTTCATTGAAATTGCTCGCGCTCCTTACGATCAGAACCCGGTCCTCGAGTTTGAGGATAGAACAGCACAAGTGAACCAAACCGATTACTGGTACAGGGTTGTAATGTACGATTCGTGCGACTTCCCGATTTCTATTTCAAATTTGGCCAAAACGATATACCTGAACGGAACTTTTGATGAGCAAACTTACAATGCTCAGCTGTCGTGGACTCAGTACATTGGATGGGGAGTGTTGGGCGACTCGCTCGATCACTACGACTTATTTCGCGTGGCGGATAATGCAGCCGGCTCAATGAACCAAACTCTCACTACAGGTGATACGTTGCGCAATTTTGAAGAAAACACAGAGACTTACATCACAGAGGGCAACAGGATTTGCTACATCGTTCGAGCTACCAATCGGGATAGTTTACAGGTTTACTCGAACAGGAAATGTTTTAAATCGAATACAAAAATTTGGGTGCCGAATGCATTTAAGCCAACAGGAATTCATAATCCAGAGTTTAAGCCCACTGTAGCTTTTGGAGGTTTTAGACAGTACAGATTACAGATTTTTAACCGATTTGGAAATCTCATTTTTGAATCGACCAATATTGAAAGAGGTTGGGACGGAACGGGAGAAGACGGAAGTGCGGCTCAGCAGGGAGCTTATGCTTATCGTATCTCGCTCGTCAATCAATCCGGTGATGAAGAAGTGAAAATGGGTAGTGTGATTTTGATTAGGTAAAGTGTTGTAATTCTGTTATTTACATTTAAGGGTTTAATTTGTTTCAACAATTAAAGTATTTTTGGTCTGGTTTCTGCTAATCACTAACAAAAGGATGGATATGCTTAAACGATTGAGTATTTTAGTGATGGTGTTGCTCGCAACTTCTGTTCAGGTATTTGGACAGAACGATGACGAAGATGACGAGAATGAAAATGACGGGCACTTAGATGTTCACATGGGATTAGGATTTCCAGAAGGTGAATTTAAAGAAACCGTTGGTGATCGTGCGTTTTTTGGTGTTGGTGGCGGAATCTATTTTCCGCTCGTTCGCAAATTGACGCTCGAACTCGGTTTAACTTACCATTATTACTGGATGGAAAGGCAGGAAGAGGACTTTCAAAAAGACGATCCACAGTTTGGCGAATACGAAGTTACCTCAGTTGTGAATAGCAACATGATGCCCATTCATGCTAACTTGAGAGTTAGTCCGCTCAAGAATGTGAACAACGCATTTTATCCTTACATCGAGGGAATAGCCGGTTTTAGATTGTTCAATTCCCGCACCCGTATTTCAGTTGATGACTACACTCAGAACCCACCGCCAGATGAAATCGAAAACGAAACGAAAGGCGCCTGGAGTTATGGCTATGCAGGTGGTTTGTCTATTAAATTATCGCGTGTAGTATTTATTGATGGTAGAGTGGAAAAACTCTACGGAACCGAATCCTCCTACATAGATCCTGAATCAATTGAGTACAACGATAACACGCAGGAAGCTACTTACGATAAGGTATCATCCAATACAAACCTTATGACTTACTCTCTTGGGCTTCGTTTCCAGTTTTGACATCTCCATTATGTTGTAATTTGAGAGGTGTGATGTCAGATCCGGCTGGAATTTCAAACAACTCGAGATCAAAGTACTTTACTGAAGCGATTGCGTGATCAAAGATTTCGCCCATTACGTATTCATAGTCAACCCAGGATTTTATCTTGCTAAACCCGTAAATTTCAATAGGAATTCCGTGCTCAGTTGGGTGTAATTGACGAGCCATTAACTTCATATCTTTTCTCATGATAGGGTTTTGTCTGAGGTATTCGAGCAAATATTTGCGAAATATCCCCAGGTTCGTTTGGTTCCGACCATTAATAGCTAAAGATTTATCGATGTTATTTTTCTCATTATGGCTATCGATATCAGCCTGGCGAGTGTCTATATATTTGTTGATGAGTTGAATGCCCTTGAGTTTATCCAAATCGTTTTTTTCGAGAAATCGAACCGTACTTTGTTTGATGTAAATCGCTTTTTGAATTCTACGGCCAGGGCCTTCCTCCATGTTGCGGTAATTGATGAAACTATCGCTTATGAGGGCGTAAGTTGGCACATTCGTGATCGTATTGTCCCAGTTGAGTACTTTTACCGTGTTGAGGTTGATGACAGTTACATTACCATCGGCTCCGTATTTACTCATAACAATCCAATCGCCAACCCTAACCATATCATTGTAAGAGAGCTGAATACTTCCCACAAATCCTAAAATGGTATCCTTAAAAATAAGTAGTAGAACTGCCGATGCAGCACCAAGTGCAGCAAATAGGTTGGTGACAGATTTTTCTGTGAGTTCTGAGAAAATCAAAATGGCGACAACAATCCAGCTCGCAATATTGAGTAATTGGGCTAAACTTTGAATAGGCTTGTCCTTGAATTTATCCTTTGTCAGCAGGTAATCACGACTTCCCTGTAGCAAAGCTTGAATAAACAGGGCAATTACAATGAATAGGTAAATGTCAACAATTTCAGTTAGTGGAGTAATCAAAAAGTCAAAATCATGAAAAACTACCGGAATTACTGCACTCACAAAAATTGCCGGTAACCACTGGCTGATGTACCGCGTAATGTTTCGCTCAATCAGGTGATCATCAAAATTGGTTTTCGATTTATTGGCAAAATGATGTAGGAAATTCACGAGTATCTTGCGTACTATAAAATCGATAAGTAATGCTATAATAATGGTCAGAGCCAGAAGAACCAGCATCTTGACAAAACGCAAGCTGCTACCGGCAACGCCCATTTCCTGAAGAATATTCCCTAACCAATTACCAATTTGATTGCCAAGTTCCTGTGTCTCGTCCATAATCGTACGATTAAATAAAGTGCAACAAAAATACTTTAGCAAAGTTAATAACCTGTGAAGCATTTAATAATCTAGCGGCAGGTTAGTGCAGAATTAATACCTTTTCGTCCATGTTGGGATACCGATTTACACGATATACACCGGAGAAAGATGAACGGAGTCCGTTTGAGAAACTGTTCGATATCTTTATGGAGTTACTCACCTACACATCTGGTGATGTTGACGAAGCGATCGACTGGTTGCGCGAACTCGACAAAGAATACAAACTAACAGATGAAAACTACACGATTGATGACTTCATTGAGGATCTGAAGAAAAAAGGATTCATCGATGACGGGACTGGAAAAAAAGGTCAGGGTCCAGGAAGCGGTTACGGTATGACAGCCAAAAGTGAACAGGTCATCAGGCAGCGTTCACTTGAGCAGATCTTTGGAAAAATGAAACGCTCAAACTCGGCTAATCACCGAACTGGAAAAACCGGCCTGGGAGATGAACCAACACCCGAAACGCGGGACTTCCAATTTGGTGACCGAATCGAGCAAATCGACTTTACCGAAAGCATGCGAAATGCGCAGGTCAACCACGGTGTTAGTGATTTCCACATGACAGAGAACGACCTTGTCGTGAGAGAAAATGAGTACAAAACACAAGCTTCTACAGTGCTCATGATCGACTTGTCGCACAGTATGATATTGTACGGTGAGGATCGAATTACTCCGGCCAAAAAAGTGGCGATGGCTCTTGCAGAAATGATCAGGCGCAAATATCCAAAGGATACTCTCGATATAGTCGTTTTTGGGAATGATGCCTGGCAGGTATCGTTGAAAGATTTGCCATATCTCGAAGTGGGACCTTATCACACGAATACCGTAGCGGGACTCGAACTCTCCATGGATTTGCTGAGGAGACGCAAAAATCCCAACAAACAGATTTTCATGATTACTGATGGTAAACCATCGTGCATCAAAATCAATGGCGAGTATTACAAAAACAGCATGGGACTTGACGAGAGAATTGTCAATAAAACACTCAATCTCGCTGTTCAGTGTCGCAAAGCTAAAATTCCCATTACCACCTTTATGATTGCCCGAGATCCTTATTTACAGGGCTTCATAAGAGAGTTTACTGAAGCCAATAAAGGAAAAGCTTTTTACACCGGCTTGAGCGGATTGGGTGACTTTATATTTGAAGATTACGAAAGAAACAGAAGAAGAAATACACGATAAAACTTCACTGCAAAGAATGAATTACGAAAAGATTAAAACTCTGGGAGATCTCAAAAAAAGTGATTACCAGTCAAAAGATATAAAAACAGAGTTGCGCGATAATTTGATCGCCAAAATGCAAAAAGGAGAGAAGGTATTTGATCATGTGATTGGTTATGACAATACTGTTATTCCAGATATTCAGCGTGCTATTTTGGCTCGGCACAATATCAATTTGCTCGGTTTACGAGGTCAGGCTAAAACGAGTATCGCCAGAGCGATGACCTTGCTTTTAGATGAATACATTCCGGTTGTTGAAGGGGCAGAACTCAACGATGATCCGCTTGAACCTGTTTCGCGCTATGCTCGTGATTTGATCGAAGAAAAAGGAGATAAAACGCCTGTTTCCTGGATGCACCGCAGTGAGCGCTATACAGAGAAGCTTGCAACGCCTGACGTAACCATTACTGATCTTATTGGTGATATTGATCCGATAAAAGCTGCTAACCAAAAGTTGAGCTACAACGATGAACGCGTGATTCATTTTGGGCTGGTTCCCAAGGCTAATCGCGGCATTTTTGTGATCAATGAAATTCCCGATTTACAGGCTAGAATCCAGGTTGCATTGTTCAATATTTTGCAGGAAGGTGACATTCAGATCCGAGGGTTTAAGCTGAGAATCAACCTCGATCTACAATTCGTTTTCACCGCAAACCCAGAGGATTACACGAATCGCGGTTCTATAATTACTCCTCTTAAAGATCGTATTCAGAGCCAGATTATCACGCACTATCCCAAATCAATCGATATCAGTAAACAAATTACGCACCAGGAAGCGCGTATTTTACCCGATCAGGAGAAAAAGGTGTATGTAGCACCAATTCTCCAGGATATGTTGGAGATGATTGCTTTTGAGGCTCGTGAAAGTGAGTTTATCGATCAAAAGTCTGGCGTATCGGCTCGTTTGAGTATTTCGGCTTATGAAGACTTAATCGGATCTGCTGAGCGCAGAGCGATCATCAACAGGGAAAAGAAAACAACTGCTCGTATTGGCGACTTCATAGGTGTAATTCCGGCAATTACAGGAAAAGTGGAGCTCGTTTATGAAGGAGAGCAGGAAGGAGCTATTGGAGTTGCTCACAAATTGATCAATCGGGTTATCAGAAAAGTTTTTCCTCAATACTTCCCTGATCCTGAAATGATCAAACGCAGGAAAGAGGAGAGTCCGTATGCTGAAATAATCAAGTGGTTCGCTAAGAATGACCTCGTTCTCGGCAGTGATCTTAAGGATAAGAAATTCCACGAAAAGCTCGTCTCAGTTCCGGGACTGAAAGAACTCGTTAAAAAGTATCATCCAAAGGCAGATGCTACAGAGCAATTCCTTTTTATGGAACTCATCTTACACGGATTGGCTGAGTATTCTCTCATCAGCAAGAATATTGATGAAGAGGGTATGAGTTTCAAGGACATGATGAATTCGATGTTCTCTTTTGATGATGATGACTTCAACGGAGATCTGTAATTTAGCCGAATGTCAAAGAAAATGACTCCACGTAAGCGGTTGTTCAAAAGTGCCATTTTCCCGGTGATTTTTGTTGCTGTGATGTGGGCTGTTCATTTGATACAGCATTATTCAGGAACAACCTGGGCAGAATATGGAATTTTACCGCGTGACTTTACCGGTTTGCGCGGTATTTTGTTTTCTCCGTTTTTACACGGTAGTTGGAGCCATTTGATCAACAACACCTACCCGATGTTGATTCTTGGAACAGCGGTTTTTTATTTCTACCCCAAAAGTTCGTGGAAAGTAATTATCTACGGTACTTTAATAGGTGGTTTTTGGGTGTGGGTAGGAGCGAGGAGTTCATTTCACATCGGGGCGAGCGGATTGATTTATTCGCTGGCTTTTTTCGTCTTTTTCAGCGGGCTATTCAACAAGAACCGAAACATGATGGGGTTATCACTCATCACTGTTTTCCTCTATGGCGGAATGGTTTGGGGACTTTTGCCAATCGATTACAAGATTAGCTGGGAAGGGCATTTATTTGGTGCTATTATGGGTGTTTTGCTCGCCTGGATTTATCGGAAAGATGGTCCACAGCGCAAAAAATACAGTTGGGACTACGATGGCGATTACAGTCCGATCCCCGAATCAATGTGGCGAGGTGAGGATTTTTCCGGCTCTGACCGTGACAGAGAAGTTCAAAAGGGTGTGAGAGTATCATACCATTACAAACCAAAAGAGGAGAAAGATCAGTAATCGATCGACTCTGTTTTTTTGGTGATATCGCGGGTTAAATCATCGAGTTCGTAAGCAGATTTAGCCAGTACCTCGAGTTGTTCTTTGAGATCAGGGTCGATGGATTTGTACTGTTGTTCGATCAAATCAAGCATTCCCATAATTCTCACGATTGGCGCGCGAATAACGTGTGATTGAATCCATGCAACTTCTTTGAGCGTTTCGTTTTGTTTTTTGATGGCGTACATCTGCTTGCGCGATACTGTTGCATCGAGTGAAGCACCAACTGATCTTATAGCTTCTCCATTTTCATTTCTGAGAATATAAGCTCTATCTAAAATATAGGCTACTTCACCATTGGGTTTGATTATTCGGTACTCTTCATACCAGTAATCTTCGCGCGTATTGTCGAGGACGTGACTAACTGAGTTGTAAACGTGCTCGCGATCATCGGGGTGGATGAGATTAAACCATGAATTGTCGAGCGTAACCTTTTCTGTCGTTTGATAGCCGTATTCTTTTTGATAGCCAAATCCGCGCGAAACTTCGTTTGTTACATGATTCCAGTCCCAAATCATTTCGTTGGTTGACTTCATGGCTAGTTCAAAACGCTCATTACTCAACTTGAGGAGCTCCTCGTATTGTTTATGTTCAGTAATGTCCTGTATAATGCCTTCAATATAAGATGGTTTTCCCTTTTTGTCAGTTACGACTTTCATTTTTTGGTAAACCCACTTAACTTCATTTGTGCTTGTAATTATTCGATGAGTGAACTCATATTCAGATCCGCTATCGGGCTTTTTGAGCATTTTTTCAAACAGGAGCATAAACTCCGGCCTATCATCTACAGGCATGTGCTCCAGGAACAAGTCATGAGTTGGGGTTATAGCATTTATCTCGTAGTCATAAATGCGGTAAACTTCATCTGACCATTCAATTTTTTCCTGATCCAAACTTCTGTTCCAGTACCCCAGATTAGCAATATCCTGCGCGTTTTTGAGCTTTTCAAGTGTTTCCTGCAGTTGTAACCTAACTTTTTGACGAGCAGTAATATCTTTAGCAACAGCATAAACCTGCTTAGAATCTTTATTATAACGAAAGCGCCAATTTAACCATTTCACCTCATTTCCTTTACTGATAAATCTCGCACGTAATTCTATAAGCTCATTTTTTACATTGCTTAGCGCTTCATTGATTTTTACGTAATCTTCTTCATGAGTGAAGTTGCAAATCGATTGGTTGATGACTTCCTGCTGGCTGTATCCCAGTATTTCTTTAAACGCAATATTGGTTTTGCGGAAGTGACCATCTTTACTGGTAATTGCCAAAATATCTGGCGAAAGCTCAAAAAAGCTGTTCAATTCTTCCTGCACCCTTTTTTGGTTGAGGAGAGGCCCTAATTGCTCACTGAGATGACTGAGCATCTTTTGGACGTTTTTCCAGTTGTTTTTTGGTTTATCAGCTAAAAGAATGAATACTCCAAGAAGAGATTTGTTGTGCATAATGGGAACACCAATGCCTGATTTTAAGCCTACTTTTTTGGCAGAGTCTCTTCGAACAAAGTCTTTGTTTTCCCCGAGATTATCCCAAATAACAATTTCCTCATTACACCATTTTTCAACAGTAGTGCTATTATGAAATTCAAATGAAAAGGACTTGATTTTATGAGAATCCTTATGGAATAGCTTACCTGATTTATCTCTCGTGTAAGACTGAGTTAAGTGAATCTCAGCACCATCAGCTGTTAAACTCCAATACTCTGCAACTTGAGTTTTGGAGTAACGAGAAAGTAGTTCGAGCATATCAAAAATGCCTTCGCTAAAATTTGATGCTTTTCCAAGTAATCCTGATAAAGATTGAAGGAGCTTATCTTCAGCCTTTTTTAAGAAAACCGGGGTAATATCTTTAACAGATCCAACAACCCTCGTCACTCGTCCCTTCTTATTTCTGAATAGTCTTGCAGTATCTAACAATTGTTTTGTTGTACCATCAGGAGCTTTTAATTGATAATTGAACGAGACAGTATTGACATTTTTATTTTTAAAGGCTTTTACCTGTTCATTGTGTAATCTGTTCGATTCTGTCTTTGAGAGATGCTTAATCCAAAAGTCACGAGTAATGAGCTTCTTGTTGTTGAGCTTAAAACCGAATATTCGTTTAAATGAATCGCCTGATTGGATGATTTTGTTTTCTGCCACATCCCAGTCATATATGTGCTCGTCAGATACCTGAGCAGCTATTCGGTAACGATCATTCGCTTTTTCGAGTCTTAAAGAATACTCTTTTTCTTTAGTTATATCTCTGGTGTTGACAACAATACCTTTAACAGCTTCGTCATCAGAAAGATTCGTAATAACACTCGATAACCATCTCCAGTTTCCTTTTCCATCTTTGAGCCTGTAGGCCGGTATAGTAGCTCTTTTTTTCTCTTTTAGTACACGTTTTGTGTAGGATTTCACATAGTCGATATCCTCAGGATGAATGAATTCAAAAGCATTTTTACCTACCAACCATCGAGGACTAATATCCAGAATTGACGAAGTCGTATCTCCGGCAAATGTGATTTCACCTTTATCATTAATCATGGTGATAAGATCAGCACCTTCACGAACCATTGCTTTAAACCTGTCCTTACTCAACTGAACAGATTTCATAGCAAGTTGCTTGTCTATAGTTCCTGCAATTGTCGTGGCAAAGGATTTAACCAGTTCAACCTCATCCTTTTTCCAGGTTCTTTCTTCAAAGCATGCGTCAATCCCAATAAAACCGTGAACTCTTTCACCTGAAAATACTGGGTGAATCAATATAGACTTGATGTTTTGTGACTCAAGCAGGCTTTTGAATTCTTTGTCAGAGATTTCAGCAACTTTTTGATCAAATGGTTTTTTGTTAAAGAGCGATTCAACAAAAAAACGGTAAGGTGTTAAATCAAGATTTTGAAGTTCCTCATTGTCAATCTCAGGAGATACACCTTCAATGCACCATTCTGCAGTTTGGGATGAAATGACCTTTTTTTCTCCATCAATTTTTAAATCGAAAAAATAAACCCTGTCTCCATCAATAGTTTTCCCAATTATGGCAAGGCATTTTTGAAGTGCTCTCAACCAGTCTGCATTCAAAATAAATGAGCTATTGACTTCAGCAATAGCATTTAGTAATGCTTTATTTCTTTGAGAAAGAGTGTTTTGAGAAAAGTTTTCTGTAATATCGTTGATGGAGTAAAGACTTGCTTTCTTCCCGTTGAATTCAATCAGTTGTGATTGAACTTTAACGTAGATAGGATCTCCGTTCTTATCCCGATGCTCGAATAACTTTCCGTTCTTTGACTTTGATTCTTCAGGGATTTCTTTGACCTGAATATCGCTTATTTGGAGTTTGTTAAAATCTTTAGCTGAATAACCGTAGAGATCAACGGCTGCTTTATTGGCAAATACAAAGGTCGATCGATCATGATCATAAATCCATATTGGATTAGGGATAAGTTGAAGCATTGACAAATCTCTATTATTGTCAATTACATCCATGAAGCTACTATTTGCCATATAGTTTCAGGGAAGAGTTATTACTAAGTAAAATGGCTTTCATCAGATCAGCAATATATTTATTTTATAAAGATTAAAGGGTATAAAATCATTAAAAAAAGCTCTATTTTAAAAGAATGATTTTTTAGAAAATAAAGCTTACTCTGAAACACTGTTTTTTTCAATTTTATCGTGATAGGGGAGGTATTTTGGTAAGGCTGCAGAACCGTACCACGGATAGTACTCAGCTTTCAATGCTCCTATACTTATTGCCGGATCTGACTGTAACAGTATTTCAGCTTCTTCAACTTTACTCACATTCATAATGAAAATACCGCGCAAATTATTTTCATTTTCTCCCATTGGACCTGCAACAACCATTTTTTTAGCGGTTACCAGTTTTTGAATATTGAGGAGGTGGCCAGCCATTACTTCCTTTCTTTTTTCATCATCTTCAATTTTGGTTTCACCGCTTTTCAGCATCACAAATACATACATTTTCATCCCGTATTCATCAGCTCCCAACTCTTTAGCAAGTGTTGAGTCGTACTGAGAAAAGGTATTTTTAGGAGAAAGGATTAAGGTAGTGGTCAGAACCACAATTATCATAGTCAAATATTTCATAGCAGTACAGAGATTTTTTCATTAAAAAAGGGTTGCAATTTAATGACAACCCTTTATCATAATCAATATGTAAATGAACAACTTAAGATACTAATTCAAAACGATCTTTCGCATATTCATTAGCATCAAGTTTTGCTTTTATTTTCTCAAACTTATCAATAGTGTAAGCTACATCCTCAAGTGTGTGAACAGCTGTTGGTATCAATCTCAGCATGAAAACATCTTTTGGTACAACAGGATATACAACCATTGAACAGAACAACCCGTGGTTTTCACGGAGATCAAAAATGATATTGGCTGCTTCAAATGTTCCACCAGACAAGAAAACAGGAGTTACCGGAGAGTTAGTTCTTCCCAGATTAAATCCTTTTTCCTTGAGGCCGTTCTGTAGCGCGTTAGCTATTTCCCACAGTTTTTCTTTGTGCTGTGGTTCATTGCGCATGATTTCTAATCTCTTTAGTGCACCTTCAACAATTGGGTAAGGAAGAGATTTCGCAAAAATTTGAGAACGCGTGTTGTAACGCAAAAACTCAACGACATTTTCATTTGATGCAACAAATGCACCTATTGAAGAGAACGACTTTGCAAACGTTCCAAAGTAAATATCGATTCCGTCCTGGCAGCCCTGATGAACACCTGTTCCGGCTCCGTTTTCACCCATTGTTCCAATACCGTGAGCATCGTCTACGAAAAGGCGGAAGTCGTACTGTTTTTTGAGTTCAACTATTTCCTTCAACTTACCCTGGTCTCCGGCCATTCCAAAAACACCTTCAGTAATAACGAGAATTCCGCCATCATTTTTTTCAGTGAGTTTGGTAGCGCGTTCAAGGCGAACTTTAAGCGCTTCAATATCATTGTGAGGATAAACAAATCTTTTACCCTGGTGCATTCTCATTCCGTCCATGATGCAGGCGTGCGACTCAGAATCGTAAACGATTACATCATTTCTGTCAACCACAGCATCAATGGCAGAAGCCATTCCCTGATAACCGTAGTTTAATAGAATAGCATCTTCTTTTTGAACGTAATCGGCAAGTTGGCGCTCTAACTCTTCGTGCATGGTTGTGTTACCACTCATGATACGAGCACCCATCGGGTTTCCGAGACCATATTTTTTTGATGACTCAGCATCAACTCTGCGTACTTCAGGATGATTTGAAAGCCCCAGGTAGTTGTTGAGACTCCAAACGAGAACATCTTTCCCGCGGAATTTCATGTTATTAGAGATTTCACCTTCGAGCTTTGGGAAAGTGAAATAACCGTGTGTACTGTTTGAATATTGACCTAGTGGCCCTCTGTTAACCTTTAATTTCTCAAATATATCCACAATTCCTTCGTTTTAGTTCTATTCAATTCACTATGAGAATCAATCGACAAAACTAAGATTAATCCCTCAAAATACAATTCGGGGGTATTTAGGTTTATTAACAGTCGAATGTATAAAGGGTTCGTTTTATTTGTAATGGAAATCACTAATTTTGCGCGATGTTTATGATCAGATCCAAAGCGTTATACATCTTCATTATCTTCATTGCTGTATTGATCAGTGGATGCTCAGAGTACAATAAAGTACTCAAATCCAGTGATATCGAATACAAGTACAACAAAACAATGGAGTATTATAATGAAGGTGAATACTACAAAGCTTACCCTTTGATTGAAGAGTTGATCGCTTTTTACAGAGGGACTGACAGGGCCGAGAAGCTCTATTACATTTATGCATATAGTGATTATTATCTTGAAGACTACTTATTGGCAAGTCATCGCTTTGACAAATTCGTTGAAACGTTTCCTCGATCAGACTATGCCAAAGAGTGCCAGTATATGGCGGCTTACTGCCAGTACAAGATGTCGCCCAATTACAGTTTGGATCAGGATCCGACCAGAAAAGCAATCGACAAATTGCAGCTTTACATCAACGATTACCCAAAGAGCAAACGAGCTGATACGTGTACGCAATTGATCACTGAGCTAGAAACAAAGTTGGAGTACAAGCGCTACAATGCTGCTAAGCAGTACCTCAAAATGGAGGACTACAGGGCTGCATACACTGAGTTTGACAATTTGTTGAGCAATTTTCCTGATACGAAATACAGGGAAGAAGCTTATTTTCTCATATTCAAAGCCAAATACAAATTGGCTGTCAACAGTATTGAAAGCAAAAAAGAAGAAAGAATTGATGCCGCTTTAAAGGCTTATATTACTTTTGTAGATCGGTTTCCCGAGTCAAAAGATATTGTGGAAGCTGAAAAGTGGTACTCTGAATTACAGGAGTTGAAAAGAGAAACCAACGTAGCAAACAAGAGCTAAAGATTATGGATTACAAAAAGACAAATGCCCCAATGACCACTGTAACACGCGATGTTGATAAAATCGGTGATGTTACGGGTAACGTTTACGAAGCACTTTCAGTAGTTGCTAAACGTGCAGATCAAATTGGGCTTGAGATCAAAGATGAATTGAACTCAAAGTTGGAAGAGTTTGCTTCTTCATCAGACAATCTTGAGGAGATTTTTGAAAATCGCGAGCAAATTGAAATCTCAAAATTCTACGAGCGCCTACCTAAGCCAACTGCATTGGCTCTCGAAGAATTCTCAAATGGCGAAACGTATTACAGAAATCCCGCCAAAGAAGCTCAGGAGGAAGATTAAGCCTCTTTTATGAGCCTTCAAAATAAAAAAATTGTTCTCGGTATAACCGGCAGTATAGCGGCCTACAAAGCCGCTATTCTTGTTAGAGGGCTGGTCAAAAAAGGAGCTGATGTAAGAGTTGTAATGACTCCTGATGCTACTCAGTTTATTACTCCATTGACCATTGGAACACTCTCTAAGAATCCTGTTATTTCTTCTTATGTTCAGGATCACGATCAGGGTATTTGGAATAACCATGTAGAACTGGGCATGTGGGGCGATCTATTTTTAATAGCGCCCTGTTCAGCAAATACGCTTGGAAAAATGGTTCAGGGGATTTGCGATAATGTGCTGATGGCAACTTTTCTCAGTGCTAAATGCCCGGTAATGGTTGCTCCCGCAATGGATCTCGATATGTATAGCCACGCTTCGACACAATCGAATTTAGATATTTTGAGAAGTAGAGGTACTGAGGTCATCGAATCAGAAAGTGGTGAGTTAGCCAGCGGGTTGGAAGGACAGGGGAGACTGTCAGAACCGGAGCATATCATTGATCATCTCGAAGACTATTTCCGCACAGCAAACTCGTTAGTTGGTCAGCGTTATCTCGTGACTGCCGGACCTACTTACGAATCACTAGACCCCGTTCGGTTTATCGGTAATCACAGCTCTGGCAAAATGGGAATCGCAATAGCCAATGAAGTAGCTAAAAGAGGTGGGAAAGTGGAGTTGGTTTTAGGACCCTCCAGTATTGAAGTGAAGCACCCTAATATAACTGTTCACCACGTCAACAGTGCTGTTGATATGTACGAAGCGGCTACTAGTCTTTATGATGATTGCCAGGTTGGAATAATGGCCGCTGCAGTATCAGATTACAGACCGAAAGATGTCAGCGATCAAAAAATCAAAAAAGCTGATGATTCCATTACACTTGAGCTAACGAAGAATCCTGATATTGCGGAATCACTGGGAGCTAAAAAGCGATCTGACCAAAAGCTAATAGGCTTTGCAATGGAAACCGAAAACCTGCTTAAAAATGCCAAAAAGAAGCTCACAAAGAAGAATTTTGACCTCATTGTGCTGAATTCGTTAAAAACTGAAGGTGCCGGTTTTAAACACGATACAAATGTTGTTACTTTTATCGGGCAAAATAAAACGCGCGAATTTGAGTTAAAACAAAAAACTGAGATCGCTAAAGACCTTGTCGATGAAATTATTTCGCTCTAAAATTTTTCTCGTTTTCATTATTGGCTTACTGGTTAAAACCGTGAGTGCTCAGGATGTCAATTGCACTGTTGAAGTTGATGCACAGCAAATTTCCAATACTGATAGAACACTTTTTGAATCGCTGGAAAACAACCTTTATGAGTTTGTGAACAACCGTAAATGGACTACGGATAAGTTTAAAGCTCACGAGCGAATTGAGTTCAGTATTTTATTGAGAATTAATGAAGCATCGGGAGATCGATTTAAAGGAAATATTCAAATACAATCTAGAAGGCCGGTTTACGGGTCTTCTTACAGTACTCCATTGATCAACCACAAGGATGATGAGGTCCAGTTTGAGTTTGCCAAGTTTGATGTATTGCAATTCTCAGAGCAGGCAGCTAAGCAAAATAACCTCACAGCAATTTTTGCTTTCTACACTTATTTGGTGATCGGGTTTGATTACGATTCTTTTTCACCTGAGGGAGGTGATAAATATCTCAACAAAGCACTCAACATAGCCAACCAGTTTCAGGGATCTGATATATCGGGATGGGAAGCTTTTAAAAGCCAAACAAATCGTTACTGGATCGCTACAAACTACCTGGATTCTCGCTTTGAAAATCTCAGAACCTGTATGTATGAATACCACAGGCAGGGAATGGATCAAATGATGGATGATCCCACTAAGGCGAGAGAAAATATTTACAAGGCACTTGAAAAGCTACAGCCGATCTACGATAATCTTCCAAATAACATCAATATGCGCCTGTTCTTCAATGCAAAAGCTAATGAAATTGTCAATATTTTTAGTGAAGCTCCGGGTGATGAACAGCGCAAAGTTGTCAACCTCCTGAACAAAATATCTCCGGCAAACTCCAATAAATGGAGTAAGATTTCAGGTTAAGTAAACCACTTACGTACATTTGCGCGCTGTGGAATGGTTTGAAAACTGGTTTGAGACAAGTTACTATCACACTCTGTACAAAAACAGAGATGAAAGTGAAGCGCAAAAATTTATTGAGAGAGTTGTAAAACAGCTCGATCTCAAAACAGGAGCAAAAGTGCTTGACCTGGCATGCGGTCGCGGCAGGCATTCTCAAATTCTCGCTCAGCTCGGCTTTCATGTTACAGGTGCTGATTTGAGCAAGAACAGCATTCAACACGCAAAAACTCATATTTCTGAGGAAGTCGAATTCATCGTTCACGACATGCGAGAGCCTCTCAAAAAATCTTTCGATGCTGTTTTCAATCTCTTCACCAGTTTTGGATATTTCGATCACGTCTCTGACAATCTCAAAGTATTAAAATCTGTACGGTCAGAGCTCAACCCACAAGGCAGCTTCATTCTCGATTTTCTCAATTCACGACATGCCATCGAGACTATGGTTCCGACCGAAGAAAAGCTGATTGACGGATGTCATTTCCATATCAATCGCTATGTGGAGGACGGAATTATTGTCAAAAAAATTAGAGTGATTGACCCCAAAAACAAAGTTGATACCCAATACTTTGAAAAAGTCAATGCGTTTTCATTTGATGATCTTTCAAAAATGTTAGATATGGCAGGATTCAAGGTTGTGGATGTTTGGGGAGATTACAAGCTCAATAAGTTTGAGGAGAAGAGTGCCAGTGAGCGCTGCATCTTTTACTGTCAACCAAAGCTATAATTTGATTTAATGGATTGATAAAAAACTATTAATCATAATTATTTAGCTATTTGGTGTCTCACTTATTACATTTGCAATTGAAAACGAATTACAAATTAAAAACAAATTATAATGGCAGTATTAGTAGGAAAAAAAGCACCTAGTTTCAATTCAGCAGCAGTAATTGACGGAGACGAAATCGTTGAAGATTTTTCTCTCGATCAGTACATCGGTAAAAAGAACGTTGTATTGTTCTTTTACCCAAAAGACTTCACGTTCGTTTGCCCAACTGAATTGCATGCATTTCAGGAGCAATTAAAAGAATTTGAAGATCGTGATACACAAGTTGTAGCAGTATCAACTGATACTGAGCAATCTCACTGGGGATGGTTACAAATGTCAAAAGATGACGGTGGTATCAAAGGAATTACTTACCCGGTAGTTGCTGATACGAATAAAACAATCTCTTACAACTACGATGTTCTAGCTGGTGACTTCTATTACGATGAAGATGATCAACTAGCAACAAGCGGTGAAATGGTAGCTTACCGCGGACTATTCCTTATCGACAAAGAAGGTGTTGTTCGTCACCAATTGGTTAATGACATGCCACTTGGACGTAACGTAAAAGAAGCACTTCGCATGATCGATGCTCTTCAATTCTTCGAAGAAAACGGAGAAGTTTGCCCTGCAAACTGGGAGCAAGGTAAGAGCGGTATGAAAGATACTCACGAAGGCGTTGCTGATTACCTTTCTAAAAACTAATAATTGAAGATTCAATTATAAATTAAAAAGGCCGTTTCAAGCGAAACGGCCTTTTTCTTTTAGAACAATAGCAGGATTATTTTTCAACATGAAAGTCTACTTCAACAAACTCTGACTGGTTTCCTGCTTTATCAAGAGCTGTTACAATGAGGTGATGCATTCCGGTATCAGCATTGGCCGGAATTGTAAGGTGCTCGTGAACATGATACTCACGACCAGATAATTCGAAAATAAACTCCTCATCCCATTTCTCTGCAACTGATGCTCTTTTTCCACCATGACCGTGACCATCACCTGCCCAGTGAATGTCAACTTTCATTTCTGAAAGAGCTTTGTCGTCTACAGCTTCACCTTCAAAGTGAATAGTGTCTCCGGGAGCAAATTCTGAATGCCCTGACGGACTCATCACAGTCACAACTGGTTTTATCGTGTCTGTGTTTTGATTGTTATCGTCATCATCGTCTTTGTTGCAACTGACGAATGCCAAACTAATGGCCATCATAAATAGTGAAACCTTTTTCATAACAAAATTCGTTTTACATTTGTAAATGCAATACTATTGCAAATGCAACTAAATTGCAAAAGTAAATGCAACAAAGTTTCATTATATGGAAGCAACTGAACTTTTAAAGAAACACAATTTACGCAAAACAGCTACCCGAACTGAGGTTTTGAAAGAGTACCTTAGTGCCGGTAAAGCCCTTTCTCATGCTGAGTTAGAGAGTAAGCTGGGAGAACATTTTGATCGTGTTACACTTTACAGAACGCTCAATTCTTTTGAGGAAAAAGGACTTTTGCACAAAGTGTACGATGAAACAGGAACGGTACGTTTTTCGCTGTGTTCTGACCATTGTGATGTTTCCAGTCATGAGGATGATCATGTTCATTTCCACTGCACAAAATGCGGAAACAGTTATTGTCTCGACCTTCCAATTCCTGAAATGAATTTACCAAAGGACCTCATGATCAATGATGTTTACATGGTAGCGAACGGCATTTGTAAGACTTGTCAGCGTGCGTAAAATAGCCTTAACTTTTCTTCTTTTAACCTTTTTCGTTTACGGTCAGAGCCAAACAACATTCAGGCTCTCCGGCACTGTAGTTGACGAACACGGGCACGCTGTGCCAGATGCCTATGTGCAATTGTTAGATACGTTTATGTTATCAGCAACTGATAACAATGGCCGGTTCACTATTAAAGTTCCTGAAGGAACACATGTTTTTAAGATTACAAGCCTGGGATTTCATGATTACGTTGATACCATTGATGTAAGGAGTAATAAGCACATCGAAATTTCACTGACTCATTCTGTCCAAAATATTGATGAAATCATTATTGAGGGACATAAAGCTACTGATCACGATGCTCTTGACAACAAAGAGTTAACGGCTGATTTTTTTGAGCAAAACAGCGGAAACAATTTTGTAGAAACACTAGAAAAGATTCCGGGAATAAATGCTCTAAATACCGGAGTGGGAGTTAGCAAACCGGTTATTCGCGGACTCAGCTTCAACCGTGTTTTGGTGAACAATAATGGAGTCAAGCAAAACGGTCAGCAATGGGGCGCTGATCACGGACTCGAAATCGATCAGTTTGGAGTTGAAAGAGTAGAGGTTGTAAAAGGCCCCAGCTCGTTACTCTATGGATCTGACGGACTTGGAGGTGTTATCAATATTTTACCGGCTCCGGTTCCTCGTGAAGATGTAATTCAGGGTAAAGCGCAAACATTTTATAAATCTAACAACAATACTTTTGGAGCTAGTTCTAAGCTGGCATACAACAATAATGGTGTATTTGTTAGAGGTAGAGTTACTTACAAAACGTTTGGAGACTATCAGGTTCCGGCTGATTCATTCAACTACAACCGATACATACTTCCAATTGCAGAAAGTGAATTAAAAAACACAGCGGGGAATGAGCTTCATTACGGAGGTGAAATAGGATTGCAGCGCGATTGGGGTACAACACGTATTAATGTATCATCTTACAATATGGATATAGGAATGTTTCCCGGCTCAATCGGAATTCCAAGAGCTTACGATTTACAATCTGATGGAGACAGTCGCGATATCGATTTACCGAGGCAAGAGATTCAGCACGATATGGCTACTTTTCAGGGTAACTATTATTTAGGTGAATCGATTTTACGTGTCAAAACAGGAGTACAACAAAACGTGAGGTCTGAGTTTTCAGAACCTCATTCTCATGGGGCTACAACGATTCTTGATTCAAATGCACTCAACCTGGATCTCGTTACTTTTACTTCTCGCCTTGAACTGGAAACATCAATAGGCGAATGGACATCTATAACGGGGTTGAGCACTGAATGGCAGCAGAATAAAATTGATGGGTTCGAATTTTTAATCCCCGAGCACAGAACACAGCGTTTTGGTCTGTTTTCACTGGCAAAACGAAAAGTTAATGAGAGTTTGTTTTTTACCGGTGGATTGCGCTATGATATAGGAAGTGTCAATACAACAGCTCATGAAAGGTTGATCTTGAACTCTGAACGTGACACAATCTATTTTAGTAAAAATGAAGCGCTCGATGAGCAATTTTCCAGTTGGTCTGGGAGCGTAGGTTTGCGGTACGATATTAATTCTAAAAATGAACTGAAGCTGAACATAGGAAAGAGTTTTAGATTCCCTACAGCTGCCGAGTTAGCCAGCGATGGAGTACACCACGGAACTTTTAGACATGAAAAGGGAAGCTCAGATTTATCCAGCGAACACGGCTACCAGTTTGATCTTTCTTTTGAATCTAATCTTCAAAGATGGAAAATCAATGCGTCAACTTACTTTAACTATTTTGAAGATTTCATTTACCTGCGACCATCGAATCGTTTTTCCAGGCTGCCTGAAGGTGATCAATTGTGGGAGTACACTCAGCACGATGCTATTTACACAGGTTACGAGTTGTCCATCCAATACAGGCTAAATGAGCACTTGACATTCAGGCACCAGTCTGCTTATGTTCACAATTACAACCTCGATACTTATTTGCCTCTCCCATTTACTCCGCCATTCAGATTTAGTCATGAAGTTGAGTACGCTACTCAGCTCGGCTCTGACCGTGAAATGAAAATTGGAATTAGACATCAAATAGTTTTTGATCAGAACCGTGTTGATCGCAATGAAAAAGCTACGCCAGGTTATCATGTTACATCTGCATGGGCCGGTTTTGAAAATGGTGGTGATTTTCCTTTTACACTGCGGTTTGAAGTCCAAAACCTATTTGACCAACGTTATTTGAGCCATCTTAACCGATACAGATTGCTAAACCTGCCGGAGCCTGGTAGAAATTTGATCGTTAGGCTTATCGTTCCATTTGAAGTGAAAACAAACTAAAGCTTGTTTCTAAAGGCTTTGATAGATGTTTTGGCAGGGTTCCACGGATCTTTGTAAGAACTGAACCAAAAGATTTCCTTGAAGTAGGCCATTGTCCTTATGAAACGCATGTAATAACTGTTGTAGAATACCATTGCCGGAAGATACAGGTACAGTTTTAGTTCTTTTTTCCAGCGTTCGCTGATCATGAGGATAAGTGTAAACTGTACAAAATCCATGATCATGTACATGAATACTTTGAGCGGAATAATGATCGCAAGCATGCGCATATTGTTGATGACGATGTCCAGGATGTAAAACCACCACAGGAAGTTCAGAATTACATCATAAGTAACGTTTTCGATAAAGGAAATGAAATTGAGGAGGTTGAAATTTTTTCCGGGAATATAAATATCGCTGTGTTTGCGAATTCTAAAACGAATCAGTGATTTTGACCAACGTAATCTTTGCTTGCTCAAAGTGGGGAAGTTGGTAGGTGCATTTGTGAGACCTACAGCTTTTGGCTCAAAGTGAATTTTGTAACCCAGTTTTCTGAATTTCACGGTAATATCACCATCAAGACCCGGACCGATGTCCCAGCCACCTAAACGCTTGATTACATCGGTTCTGAAAGCGCCAAAAGCACCTGATATAATTCGGTAAATACCCAATTCAGTAGATACAATTCTACCCATGGAAATCGTATTCAGGTATTCGATAGCCTGTAAGGTTGAGCAAAAGCTATCTTCAGCGTTGCGGACTTTAATGTTGCCTCCTACAGCTCCAATGTTTTCACCAAAGTAAAAGGGGAGTAGTATGTTTTCAATTGAATCGCGATCAAATGAGGTATCAGCATCGAGGTGAACGATATATTTTCCGTTTGTATAGCGCAATGCCAGGTTTGCTGCACTCGCTTTTCCGCCCCTCACATCATTTCGTACAAACTTATCGATGTATCCGTTCTTTTCGAGATCACGCCCAATGAGTGGTGTTTCATCGTCTGATCCGTCATCGACAACAATGAGTTCGTAGTTGAAGTAGGTTTGTTCCTTTAATGAATTGACTAATTTATAGAGGTGTTTTCCCTCATTTTTACCGGGGACAATTACTGAGATGAGCGGCATTTCAGCCCATAGCAGTTTACGGGCTTTTTGATAGCGTCTTCTCAGGTTTTGCCTGTTGAGAATTACCGAAATAACTATGATGAAGTCGAAAAGTAAGAAACGGGGTAGTTCCAGGATGAAAAAGTACCAAAATGTTCTGATGATTTCGAGGTAACTTTTTTCAAACCAGTAATCTACGAAGTACTCCCAGTAATCGACAAACATGTACTAGTCGTTTAGGATGCTTGCTCTAAGGTCGTTTAAAACAGTTTGATACTCACTTGTTGGAGTGATTTCACGAACAGTAGAGTGAACATTAATATTTTGGTCTTTCACGTTATTTTTCAACAGTTCAATAACAGCCGATTTAATTTTTTCAATTTTCATTTGGCATTTCTCAAGCGGTGTGTCTGGGAAAAGTATGAAAAATGAATGCATCGATCTAGACAAGATACAAGAACTGTCTGTGTTATTCGAAATAAACGATGAAATTTCCTCAATGATTTTACCGTAACGAGTTCCTAACTCAGACTCCATTTTGGATGTTATATTCAGCCTGATGAGTCCGATAGAACTGTTTCTTGTTGATGTTTTTACTCGCTCAATTTCGTAACGCAGGAAGGTTCCAAATGTGCTGTAAGTAATGAAGCCACTGTAAACAACATCCTGAACGCTTTGCGAGCCTTTAGGTTGTATTGCCTCTTCTTTTCCTTCCTCAGTTAAAGCAAGATTGTAAACATCGTATTGTTGCAATCCTTCAACCTCGTTTTGGCGTCCGCAACTCATACATTCAGCCTTCATAACAGGTTCCTGAAAGTATCGGTCAGATCCAACAACGTGGTACATCACACTCGGTTTGTCGTAATCCACACCGATGTGTCTCAGCGTTTTGTTACACTTGGGACAAATATATTGATCGCCTCTAACAAAGTCACTTTCCGGACCTATGTAAGCACAGGTAAAGTGGTGGATGAGGTTTTCAGTCTCAAGGTGAGATGAATTCGTTTCAGGATCGAGTTCTTTGTAATTCAAAAACCCTGAACTACAATTACCACAAAGGTGAAGGCGATCTACGTATTCAGCTTTAAAAAACTCCTTTTCAACTGCTTCGTGAACAGTTTGAATTTGCATCCTGGCATTATCATCACCAAGGCTCAAACTCAAAATAGGATATTTAAAACCAATAATGTGGTGGCGATCTTTAACGGGTTTTAATTCTTTATCACGGCTGAATGAAAAACGCAACATTTTAATGAGATTCTTATTAATCTCAGCATTCATATTAAATGGCTTGAGTTGTCTTCTCTTGCTTTTTACGTTTTCAACAAACGTGTTAATTGTATCAGTTTGAATATTGTTGATGATACCGTCAGCCAATTCAACAATTTCCTGGTTCTTGATCTCAGCAATGCTAAGTACGAAAAGAGGGATGAGATAAATACTTTCAATACCTGAACCCCTCACATCACGAAGAGCCTTTAAACACTTGTCTCTTTCTGTGTAGTCCAGAATAAGCGCATCGTATAACGGGACTTTCTTTATATCGAAATTCTCGTAATCACTTACTAAAACGATCTCCTTATCGTAGTCGTTTTCAATGCGCTTTATGGTAACATTGTCTTGTACCTGATCCATTTACTAAAAGTATTTAGACTTAGAAACGATCACGTTGATCTTGTAAAAGCCATACCATTTAGATGCTTCTTCAACATTTAGTGGTACAACAACCGCTCTAATTCTTCGTTCAACTTTACTTCCCGAGTCGTACAATCTATCCGGCATTGTAGCTGTTTTAGGATACAACTTATCAATGATACCGGCACTTTTTGTACCATCAGGGAATGTTACTTCCACTTTATCTCCTGCATCAATGTACTTGAGATCTTCCTGTCTAAAGTAGGCGAGGATGTGCAATCCCTGATATTCTATAATATCCAAAACAAGAGTTGACTTGTAGCGAACTTCATCACTTCTTGCGTAAACCTGAGAGATCATTCCCGATTTGGGAGAGATATAAGTGTATTCTTCAGGTCGATTAACTTCGCCACTTAAAATACCCTGTAACTCCCCTATATTTACCTGCGGAATTTGAGACCTGAGGTTTTCTAGTTTTTTATTGGTTATGGCCAGGTAGTTTTTCAAGTAATCAATTTCGTCTTCTTGCTGACTCATTTCCATTTCAGCGTCACTAATATCTTTCTTGAGACTAGTAATAGCTGATGGAGGCTCTACATCCAGGAATACTTTCTTCTCAGTTCTATCGATTTCCTTCTTTAATGCTTCAACTTCTCGTTCAAGAGATTTGATTTCCATTCTGGCTTTTTGAAGATCACGTTCAGTTTGAAGTTTTTCCCTAACAAGATAGTTCTCAGTTTCTTTAGAGTATCCTCGATCGTTTTTGTTAGACATGAACATATTATCATCATCAGCTTCTCTTGAGAGGATATAGTTAAACAAACTATCTCCTTTTCTTACTGAATCGCCTTCTTCAACGTAAAATTCGGTAACGATAACATCGTTAGTAAAAGTTACGTTGAACTTGTCCATTATTACTTCAGACTCAGCAGTAACTTTAATACTCTTGCTGATGAAGTATGAACCGAAGCTCACTACAATAATTAAGAGTGTAACGAGGTAGATCACGCGATCCCAGTTAAAGCCTTTTTTAACCGGCTTTTCCTCGATCCCCTTAATAATGCTTTCTTGTGTTTTAAAATGAAATTTTTTCATTCTTCAAATGAGGTTGCGTAGTCCATCTCAAACAATGTGCCCAAGTCGTGAATTGCCATTTCTTCAAATTGTATTTCTGCATCTAATGCTTCAATAAATTTTTCCATGACTAAACGATTATTAAAATCTTTAGTGCGCAAAGAAAGAACAGTTTTCTCTTTATTTAGCGCGAACTCTTCACTTGTTTTACGAGCAATGAACTCTATGTCAGGCCGCTCATAGGCCATTAAATATACTTTGTCGAGCAAGCTGTAAATTTCAGGTAGTTGCTCTTCAGGGTAATAGGTAGGTATAGATGCACTTAATTTCATGCCGCGATCGTTGCATAGCTTTCGTGCAATTCTAAAAGTTTCTTTTAAATTATTTAAGTACATTTCTTTGTTTCCGTCCCAGTCTGGGAATGTTTGTGGCTCAATATCAAAATGAATTCCCTTAAAACCCATTTGATGAAAACGCTCTACATACTCTAAAATAGCATCGGGTTGAACATCGAGTGCAAGGCCGTTATTACCAATCATACCGTGCATGTTAACATCATAGCGGTTTGCCAGTTGCACGAAGTCTTCTACTTTGTTGCGGTTTATCTCGGTTCCGACCGAAAGGATAAAGTTGCGAACTTCATTGACCTTTAGATAATGTATGAGGAATAGGTTGTTTTGATTGTAGAAAAAATCGGACCAACAGTACATGTCGCGTTTGTTCTTGTACTTCCTTGTTTTTTCGTTCAGATCCAGTACATCAGAAAACTGAAGTGGGGAGTAGCTTTGCATGTATTCCATTATTTTGATGATCTTGAGATAGAGCATTTGTTTGGTGTCTATCATTTCAATACGTGTGGAAAGCATTTCATCGAGGTACTGTACGGCTACTAATGGACTAAATTTTGGATCTTTGAATTGATACAGTATGATTTGTTTGCGTAGGCGTTCTTCTATTTTTCCATAGTTGTATTGTAGTGTAATGAGTTGTTCTAGTTTGTATTCGTATTCATAATAGTAGTTCAACAACTCGTGATTGTCATTTTTCTCTTTGACGTAGTCGACATTTGTAATGGCATTGATTTGTGCCTGAGTTAGGGAATTGCGGCCCTTCCAGTTAATTGGAATATCGAGGCTGATTCCACCGGATGAAAAGGAACGATCCACAGCATTCCCGTTATCTCCAATGAGGGTGTAACGCAAGAATGGCCTCAATCCAACGTCTTTCCATCTGTTTTGGTCAATTTCAATGATTTCTCTTCTCAGTCTTTGCATTTGTTCACGCAATGTGTCGGTGTTGGCATTTTGGCTCTGACTGAAAAGGGAATCTGGACTAAGCTGAAGAACGGGTAGTTTTGATGCTGTAAGGCCTTTTTCCACAGGGAAATCTTCCATGACTTTGTCCTTGAGAATGGTGTTGTATTGCTGCCATTTATTGTACATGTTTTGAGCGCGTGTTATTTGCCCACGAAGCTCGAGTACATCTTCCCAGGTTTTATCCTTGCTCGTGTAGAGCATTTCCAGGATTTGCTTTTTACGGTTTAGTAGTTTTACACGTTCGTCAATGAAGTTGAGTTTTTCGAGGTTGAAAAGGTAAATTGTGTAGTTGTAAAGGTCTTCATACCGATCTCGTTCACTTTCTTCTTTGTGACGGAGATCCATGAGTTCAATTTCTCTTTCGAGTTGTTTTGCTTTGTTTCGGTTGTTGTAGAGCCCGCCTTTGAGTAGGTTCATTTCGAGCGTGAAGTTTGCCCGTTGCCTGTAAAATACGTCTTCAACCGGACCGAGGCCTGGCTCAAAGTTGTAAATGTACCAGGTGTTGAAATCGAGCCCCCAGTCGTTGCGTAGTCTTTCGATTTCTTCTCTCAATAATGCGCTGTCTAGCTCAACCTGACTGATTGTATCAAACTTAATGGTGAACAGGTCTTCAGCTGTTAAAGGGTCAACATCAGGTCTCATTTCACGGTAATCGAGAATTTGATTCTCAAATAGATCTGACACCTCACGTGTGGCTTCTGAGAGAACATTACCATTTGTTATTTCGAAGTTGAATTTTGCGTCTGGGTCATTTTGGGTTTCAGTAGGTGTTTCTTTGAAAACGGGGAGTTTGGTATCCTGTAAGCTCTCGTCTTCCTGAACCATTCTTTCTCTCAAAACACGTAAACTTATCCTGTCACCATTTTCATAAGCGATGACAAATGCACCTTTAAAGCCTTCATTGATGAGCTCTTCCTGTTTTGTTCTGGCAAATTCCATCTCGCGAAACACACCAACCAAATAGCGGTATCTGGTATCATCAATTTTTTCAAAATAGACATCGCTTAACTCAACAATTGATTCGGGAGTTTCAGGGGAAGAAAATGTTCCAATTTGAACAGTGTAGAACAAACCATCAACTTCTTCAACAGGAGTTGCTTCCTGACCATATATAAAAGCCGGGATGCTAGCGAAGAAGAATAGTGTGAGTATTTTATTGAGCTTACCCAAAAAGTTATTCATCAAATTTTATTTTGCTGAGTTTTACAGAAATTGTGCAGATAGTGTATGAAGTCGAGTGAAAATTGGTTAATCTTTTGTAAACTAATGGTTTGACCGATTGAGTTTTTGTTTTAGCATGAATAAATTTAATTTCTTTTCGGGATTAATTCCAAAAATAGGAAAATATTAAAGCCTGCTTAAACCTCTATGCATCTTTTATTCGTACCTAAGTTTGTATATTTACCAACCATTAAAGAAATCAAAAGTAACACATGCGTAAGCAAGTTTATGTAGGTTGCGAGGAGTGCAGGGTGAAAAATGACTCACTCTTTAAAGGGCTTCCAGATGAGGAAATAGAAAACATCAATTATCACAAATCTTGTGCGTTCTATAAAAAAGGTCAAATTCTCTTTCACGAAGGAACACGTCCGCTGGGAGTTTACTGTGTAAATCAGGGAAAGATCAAGGTTTACAGAACTGGTGATGACGGTAAAGATCAAATAATAAAAATTGCAACTGGCGGTGATTTGCTGGGTTATAAAGCACTGGTGAGCGATGAATTGTATCCGGTTTCAGGAGAAACACTCGAGAACACTAAAGTTTGTTTCATCCCAAAATCGGAGTTTTTAGGAATGCTCACGAGAGTGCCTTCTTTTGGTCAGCAACTTCTACAGGCAGCTTGTCACGAGTTGGGCGCTATGACGCAAAACATTACAAGCTTAGCTCAAAAATCGGTTCGTGAGCGATTAGCCGTTACCTTATTAATGTTGAAAGACACTTACGATGTTGACCCGGCTGCAGGAGATGATACGGAAGTTGAGATCAATCTTACTCGCGAAGACCTGGCGAATATTGTGGGAACAGCAACTGAAACCATCATCAGACTTTTACACGACTTTAAAGATGAGAAACTCATCGAAACCAAAGGGCGTAAAATCAAGGTCTTAGAACCTGAAAAATTAATTAGAGTAGGTAATATTTAATGCACATCATTCAATTCTAAAATTATGATAATTATCATTTTTGGGATTGATTGCAATCATTTTAATACTTTTCAGCCTAAATCAACTTTGTAAAAGATTTTAGGCATGAAAAATATTTTAATACCAACAGACTTTTCAGAACTTGCAACTAACGCTGTTGATATTGGCGCTCAGTTAGCTCGTACAACAAATTCAACGCTTCATATTCTGCATGTTGCTCCTAAAAAGGACAAAGCAGAAGAGTCGCAAAAAAAGATGGACGAGTTGCTGAACAGTGATATGCTCAAAGGAATAAATGTAAAGTCAGTATTCCTTCAGGAAAAGCTCGAAGGAGCTATCGTGAAAACTGCCCGTGATATAGATGTTGATATCATTGTGATGGGTGCAAGAGGTGAAAAACTTTCCAGCAGAATTGTTGGTTCTAATACAGAGCGTGTTGTGCGACTTGCACAGAGACCTGTTCTCGTGATCAAGAATAAAATTGAGCATTTTAAAATTGAGAATATCGTCTTCGCATCCAGTTTCTACACTGAAATTAGACCCGTATTTCCAAAAATCCAGGAGTTTGCTGAGTTCAATGATGCCAAACTTCATCTGCTCAAAGTCATTACACCAAAGAACTTTGAAACCACAACCTACACGCGCAAGTTGATGACAGATTTTGCTGATCGCAACGATCTTAAAAATTATACGATCAACATTTACAACGAAGAATCAAAAGATGCCGGAATCAACAAATTTGCACAGGAAGTAAATGCTGATTTAATCGCTATGACAACTCATGGCCGAAAAGGATTGTCGCAAGTATTGCTCGGTAGTCTTACTGAAACGGTTGCCAGCGAGTCCCAAATTCCGGTTCTGAGTGTGAAATTACCAGAAAAGAAATCTAATAACAGGATACTATTTCCAGAATAACTAAAACACATGGCTGCTAAACAAATTATAGTGTTGCTCGACTCAACGCTTGAGTCCCTTGAAGCTCTCAATTTTGCTCTCGAGTACTTCAGGGACTCAGAGCACACTGTTAAAATTGTTTTCAGCAATAACGAGCTATCAGCCGGTTCACGGTCAGAACCGATAAACATTCTACCCCTTATCAAATCAGGTAGATGGCCGCAGAATTCAGTTGATGAATCGTTGATTAAACATATCATCGATCAAAATGAATTGGAAAAATCCAATTTCTCGATCGATAAAATTCATCATCAGGATTTTTGCCTTACGGAATACTGTCAATTTGCCGATTTAGTTATCGCTCAAAATGAAACAGTGAAGCGCTTTGCTCAAAACTGTTCAGATAAAGCATGCAAGGGAAATGTGCCGGTTCTGATCCTGCCAAATTCACTGAGGAAAATTCACAGGATTATCCTCATTGACGATGGAACACCATCGTCATTGTACGCGATAAAACAATTCTGCCAGGTTTTTGATGACTATTGCATGAGGTGGGAGGTGAGTTTACTCGATTACGTTACGCAGTATTCGAATAAACATATGGCGCAGCAAAAAATGATGGTTGATTATCTCAAAACACATTGTAGTAGCATTGCTGTGCATCCATTCACTGGCGAACAGCCCGATAAATTACGCACTTATCTCAATGTAGATCAAAATACTATAGTTGTAACAGGATCTAATCCTGATGCAGAATTGATAGAGAAATATTTCCTCAACGTTAAAATTGCAACGATAGCTGCTGTTATTTAAGGTTCTTTGTATCTTTGAAACGACCTAATTCAATCGTAAAGACAAATCATTTAAGATGAAAAGTATCCTAGTTCCTACTGATTTTTCTGAAAATGCCCGCAACGCATTTGATTATGCTGTAAAGCTATTTGGTTTAGATGGTGTTCGTTATACATTAATCAACTCTTTTGAAACACCAAATGCCGGTACTAGTGGCATGCTCGTTTCTATTGACGAAATGCTGGAGAAAGAGAGTATTGCCGATTTAGAAAAAGAACTCGAATACCTTAATAACAAGTATAAAGGGATTACAGTTGATATTGAATCGAGACACGGTTCTGTTGATGATGTAGTAGCTCACTGGTCAAATCAAAATGATGTTGACGCTGTTGTGATGGGAACAACGGGAGCTAGCGGACTCAAAAAGACATTCCTGGGAAGCAATGCTCAAAAAGTAATTGCTGATTCTGAATACCCAGTATTCTCAGTACCTGAAGGGTTTTTGTTCAGCCCGATAAAGAAAATTGTTTTTGCTGCAGATTTACAGGACATCAGCGATAATGCCGTTTTTGATACTGTAAAATCGCTGGCTAAGAATTACAATGCTCACTTGTATATCACTCATGTTGTGAAATCAGGTGATCTCGGTGAAACACTGGAAGAAGAGAAAAACAGACTCAAAATCAATCAAACATTAGATGGCGTTGATTTTGGATTTCACAGCTTACATGACGACAACATTGTGGAAGCAATTGACGAGTTTATCGAAGAAGTAAATGCTGATCTACTCGTTGTGGTTCCGCGTAAAGTTACATTTTGGAATAAACTGTTCAAGAAAAGTATATCAAAGGAAATTTCTTACCACACGAAAGTTCCTCTTTTGGCAGTGAAAGATCACTAAACGATTCGTTTGATCTTTCCCGATTCTGTCCTCTCGAGACTTTCACGATAGAAAACTTCCTTTGGAATTTCATATTGATCAAGGGTTTGAAAAGCTTTTTCAAGCCCTTTTTTTATTGCTGAACTTTCCTGAGATTCGATATACATAATCAACTTTTCTCCCAGCTTTTCATCAGGAGTTCCGGTCAGGTAAAACGGGACATTTATGAATTTTTCTATCTTCTTCTCAATCGACTCAGGCTGTAATTTCACTCCGCCAGAATTCACTGTAAAATCACTTCTGCCCAGCCATTTAAATGAATTGTTTTGAAGCTCCACAACATCGTTTGTTTCCAAACGCTTCACATTCAGGTGAGGTGCATCAATTACAAGAGTATTCTTATCTGAAAGCGAAAAGTTTACGCCTGGCATTGCTCTGTACCACGAACTTCGGTCAGAGCCATTTATAGCACGCATGGCTACGTGACTCGTAGTTTCAGTCATTCCGTAAGTCGAGTAGCATTTTGTTGAAATTTCCCGGAGTTTACTGTCAAGGTCAGTATCAACAGGTCCTCCGCCAATAATCAGCGTTTTGACCGATTCCAGAGCATGAAGTGATTCCCTAACCTGTAAAGGAACCATAGCTGAGAAATCGTACTTTGTTTGTAGTGAATCTGACAGATCAGATTGAGGTTCAACAATTGTGAGGTTCATTCCGGTTGCCAGAGATCTCACTATCATCATTTTGCCCGCTATAAAACGCGCATCCATGCACAACAATGCGTTCTGACCATTACCTAAATCAAAGAATTCATTTGTCATCTTTGCGCTATTGCGCATACTCTCCTTCGAAAGTTTTATTGTTTTGGGTTTTCCTGTTGAGCCTGATGTTTGCGCTTCGATGTAATCCTTTTCATCAAACCAACTTTTGAGGAAAACAAAAATGTTTTGCTTCCACTGAGGCATTATTGAAAGCTGCTGAGCTGATAGCTGACTGATAGATTCTTCCAGTAAGTCGCTGTGAATTGTGAGCTCACCAACTTTTAAGATCATGGAAGGAAAGTTTGAAATTCAAAATTAGTGTCGTAGTGCAATGATCCGTTTTCAACGTAAGTAGGACCATCTAAATTGTTCGTGTAAAGCGAGCCCGTTCCCAATCCCTGAGGCATTTTATTCCCGGTAGTGGCACTCCATTGAGCAATGGCATTTAACCCGATGTTCGATTCCAGTGCTGAAGTTGCCCACCAACCTATATTGCGCTTTTCTGCGAGTTTTACATATTCTGATGCCGACTCAAAACCACCGATCAACGAAGGTTTGAGAATGATGTAATGTGGTTGAATAACATCGAGTAGACTCTTTTTGAGATCAGATTGAAAAATCCCTATCAACTCTTCATCCAGGGCAATTGGAATAGGAGAGTAGCGGCAGAGCTCAGCCATTTCATCCCACTGTTGTGGTCTAATGGGTTGCTCGATTGAGTGAATATCATATTGAGCAAGATCCTCTAGTTTGTAATCTGCATCATCAGGGTCGAAAGCGCCATTGGCATCAACCCGAAGCTCGATTTTATTGCTGTCGTAATGGTCACGAATAAACTTGAGACATTCGAGTTCCTCTTTAAAGTTTATGGCGCCAATTTTCATTTTAATACATGAAAAACCATCATTTATCTTCTGTTCAATTTGACTGAGCATATCGTCTTTAGAACCCATCCAAATGAGGCCATTAATAGAAATCGGCTTTTTTCCTTTGGTAAAATCACTGTCAAAATAAATGTGTTTGCCACCATTATCAAAATCGAGGAAAGCCATTTCAAGTCCCATTTTAATGGAGGGCCACTCAGCCAGTTGACTCATCAATTTAGCTCTGTCATCGTTGATGTGTTCAACAAGCCATTGAAGCTTTTCTTCATATCCCGGTCTGTCGTCAAAACTGAGTCCGCGAAGCAATCCACATTCTCCCCAACCCTGAACGTTTGATTTTTCATCGGTCAGAACCAAAAAATACGTTTCCTTTTCGGTCATTACCCCACGAGAAGTGCCGCTGGGTTTCTTGAAGTTGAGAATATATTTTGAAAAACGAAGAGTGAACTTTTTGTCATTTGTCATGCCGCAAAGATATGTATTGTTGAATTGGTGATACTTCCAAAAAAATCTATCAATAAGTTTTAATGGTCACAGCCGTTAATAAAAAAGTTGAAATTTGCAGTATGAAAATGGATCGGGCAATTTTACTCAACGAATTGGCACAACAAACGAGAAATGTCATTGGGGATGTCAAGGAATTCAAACTCATGGAAGATGAAAAGCTGAATTTCAAAGAAAACCCCGATTCCTGGAGCGTGTTGGAATGTATCGCACACCTTGTGAAATTTGGTGAGTTGTACATTAGAGAGTTTGAGAAAAGCATTTCCAAAGCTGATGATGCTCCCGGTTCTGACCAATTTAAAAGTGGATTCTTCGGTGATCTTTTTGCAAAGAAAATGCAACCTGGTGAAACAAAGATGAAAGCTCCTAAGAGCATGCAGCCTGCTGAGAGTAACGTGAACCGAGATGTGCTTGATAAATTTCTTGTTCAGCAGGAAAAATGGTTATCCCTCATCGATGCTGCCCGTTCAAAAGATCTCAACAAAATTAAAGTTCGCCTTTCGATAGCTCAGTTTGTAAAGTTCAAACTGGGAGACATGTTCAGAGTAATCGTCAATCACAATCGCAGGCATGTGGAGCAGGGTAAGAGGGCTTTGAACGCTGCTTGATGTGGTGTAATTTTTTCACTGTCAGAAAAATACAGTTAAAATTAATTTGAATTTAATGTTGAATATGGAATAGTAGGTTTACTTTTGGCGAAATTTATTAACCTATTCATAAACATTAGATGAAAAAAATTGCACTCTTAACCCTATTGTCAATATTTTGTTTTTGTTTTAGTTCCACAGCACAAAATACAATTGGTTTTGGTAGCCAGGGCTGGACAAATGCTCAAGATCTTAATAACTTTTTGATAACCAACAATGGCCAAGAATTCAGGTTTACTTCTACCTCTAACAGTCCAGGTTTTGAACATAGGGCTAGTTCAAGCTTTTGTGGTTACAGCGATAACTTCGTGTTATTTACAGGAGGAAGTGTAACTTCGGCTACAATTGCTACTACTGATGGAACCGAATTCGATTTAATCTCATTAGATTTTATCAATGATTTTATTTGCTTTAACTGTTGTACACTTAATGTGACAATTACAGGTTACAGAAATGGAGCACCCGTTTCAGGAGCATCATACAATAAAACGAATACAGGTCTTTCAACTACGATGGATGTATCTGGAGATAGTGATTTTGACGCTGTCGATTCTATTAGAATTACTGCAAACGCTAATATGGATTCTCATGGCTTAGATAATTTTGTTTGGAATACTGCTTCAGCTCCATGTACCATGACAGCCTCGATAACTTCTCAAACGAATGTTGCTTGTAATGGCGGGAGTACGGGTTCACTAACTGTTACACAGAGTAGTGGGACATCCAATTTTCAATATTCTTGGTCTAATGGTGCAAGTACTTCAAATACTTCTTCCTCTACCAATACTATATCTTCACTAGCTGCAGGTACTTACACTGTTACAGTTACAGATGGAAACAGTTGTATAGCAACAGCTTCTGCAACTATTACACAACCTTCTTCAGCACTTGTTTCATCAGCCAATGTTTCCTCTGCAATAGATTGTAATGGAGATTCAGATGGTCAGGCGACTGCTTCAGCTACTGGAGGTATAGCTCCTTACACATACTCGTGGAATACGGGTGGAACTTCGGCTACACAGACATGGTTGGGAGCAGGAACTTATTCTGTAACAGTAACTGATCAAAACGGTTGTACCGACTCTTCTTCAACCACTCTTACGCAGCCTAATTCTCTGGTTTCATCAGCCAATGTATCCTCAACAATAGATTGTAATGGAAATACAAATGGTCAGGTTACTGCCTCAGCAACTGGTGGTACAGGTTCTTACACATATTCTTGGAATACTGGTGGAACAAGCGCTACTGAGACAGGGTTAGGGGCAGGAACTTATTCAGTGACAATAACTGATCAAAATGGATGTTTTGATTCAGCCTCGACTACATTATCTCAGCCAGCATCTTTAGTAGCTAGCTCAGTAGTAGACAGCAATATCTCATGTAACGGAGCAACCGATGGCGGAGCAACAGCTTCAGCAACTGGCGGAACAATGCCTTATACATATTCATGGAGTAACTCAGCAACAACAGCATCAATTACAGGAGTAGGAGCAGGGACTTACAGTGTAACAATAACAGACAATAATGGCTGTTTTGATTCTGCTTCAATCAATATTACAGAACCAGTATCGCTAACTGCAGGAGCCTCTGTAAATAGCAACTTGTCTTGTAATGGAGGTAATGATGGGCAGGCTCTTGCCTCAGCAACTGGTGGTACAGGGAGTTATACTTATTCATGGAACAACGGAGCTACTTCTGCCTTGAATACTGGGCTATCAGCAGGAACATACTCGGTTACGATAACCGATCAAAATGGATGTTTTGACTCAGCATCGACTATTCTCACGCAGCCTACTTCTTTGGTTTCATCTGCATCTGTTTCTTCAGCATTAGACTGTAATGGAGATGCAAATGGTCAGGTTACTGCCTCTGCAACTGGTGGTACAGGTTCTTACACATATTCTTGGAATACTGGTGGAACAAGCGCTACTGAGACAGGGTTAGGGGCAGGAACTTATTCAGTGACAATAACCGATCAAAATGGATGTTTTGATTCAGCCTCGACTACATTATCTCAGCCAGCATCTTTAGTAGCTAGCTCAGTAGTAGACAGCAATATCTCATGTAACGGAGCAACCGATGGAGGAGCAACAGCTTCAGCAACTGGCGGAACAATGCCTTATACTTATTCATGGAGTAACTCAGCAACAACAGCATCAATTACAGGAGTAGGAGCAGGGACTTACAGTGTAACAATAACAGACAATAATGGCTGTTTCGACTCAACTTCATTGACAATTACTGAGCCTGCATCTTTAGTAGCTAGCTCAGTAGCAGACAGCAATATCTCATGTAACGGAGCAAGTGATGGTGGAGCAACTGCTTTAGCGACAGGTGGAACAGCACCTTATAACTACATGTGGAGCAATTCAGCAACTACAGCTTCAATTACAGGTGTATTAGCCGGAACTTACAGTGTAACGATAACAGACAATAATGGCTGTTTCGACTCAACCTCATTGACGATTACAGAACCGGCAATGCTTACAGCAGCATCAGTTGTTGATAGTAATGTGTCATGTAACGGAGCTAGCGGTGGCGGAGCAACCGCTTCAGCAACTGGCGGAACAATGCCATACACATATAGCTGGAGTAATGCTGCAACAACAGCCTCGATTACAGGAGTAGCAGCAGGAACTTACAGCGTAACGATAACAGACAATAATGGCTGTTTCGACTCAACTTCATTGACAATTACAGAGTCAGCATCACTTGTAGCAAGTTCGATAGCAGATAGCAACATATCTTGCAACGGAGGAAGTAATGGCGGAGCAACCGCTTTAGCAACAGGTGGAACAATGCCATACACATATAGCTGGAGTAATGCTGCAACAACAGCCTCGATTACAGGAGTAGCATCAGGAACTTACAGCGTAACGATAACAGACAATAATGGCTGTTTCGACTCAACCTCATTGACGATTACAGAGCCAGCCTCATTAGTAGCGAGCTCAGTGGCAGATAGCAATGTGTCATGTAACGGAGCAAACGATGGAGGAGCAACAGCTTCAGCGACAGGCGGAACAGCACCTTACAACTACATGTGGAGTAACGCAGCAACTACAGCTTCTATTACAGGCGTACCTGCGGGCACTTATAGCGTCACAGTAACGGATAATAATGGATGTTTCGATTCAACTTCATTGACAATTACTGAGCCTGCATCTCTTGTAGCTAGTTCGATAGCAGATAGCAATGTGTCATGTAACGGAGCTAGCGATGGCGGAGCAACCGCTTCAGCAACTGGCGGAACAATGTCATACACATATAGCTGGAGTAATGCTGCAACAACAGCCTCGATTACAGGAGTAGCAGCAGGAACTTACAGCGTAACGATAACAGACAATAATGGCTGTTTCGACTCAACTTCAGTAACTATTACAGAACCGGCAATACTTGCAGCAGCATCAGTTGTTGATAGCAATGTGTCATGTAACGGTGCAAGTGATGGCGGAGCAACCGCTTCAGCGACAGGTGGAACAGCACCTTACAACTACATGTGGAGCAATTCAGCGACTACTGCTTCTATTACTGGTGTATCAGCAGGAACTTACAGTGTAACGATAACAGACAATAATGGCTGTTTCGACTCAACCTCATTGACGATTACAGAGCCAGCCTCATTAGTAGCGAGCTCAGTAGCAGATAGCAATGTGTCATGTAACGGAGCTAGCGATGGCGGAGCAACTGCTTCAGCGACAGGCGGAACTGCACCTTACAACTACATGTGGAGTAACGCAGCAACTACAGCTTCAATTACAGGAGTACCTGCAGGCACTTATAGCGTCACAGTAACGGATAATAACGGTTGCTTTGATTCAGTTTCATTGACAATTACTGAGCCTGCAATGCTTACAGCAGCATCAGTTGTTGACAGCAACATATCTTGCAACGGAGGAAGTAATGGCGGAGCAACAGCTTCAGCAACTGGCGGAACTGCACCTTACAATTATATGTGGAGTAATGCTGCTACAACTGCTTCAATTTCAGGTATTGCAGCCGGAACCTATTCAGTAACTATTACTGATGATAATGGCTGTTTCGATTCAACTTCAGTAACTATTACAGAGCCAACTGCATTGGGTCTGACAGTGAGCGTGAACGATTCAGTTTCTTGTCCTGGCGGATCTGACGGAGAAATCACATCAGTTGTAACAGGTGGAACAGCTCCTTACTCATACTTGTGGAGCAATTCAGCCACAACTTCAACTGTTAGTAATCTTTCGGTCGGAACCTATGTGTTGACGGTAACCGATGGTAATGGATGTACGATTGTAGATTCAGTGTCACTCGAAGTAGGAGATGATGTGAACCCTGTTGTTCAGACCCAAAACATCACTGTGTACTTGGACAACAGCGGCTCAGCACCGATCTCGACTACAGATATTGACAACGGAAGCAGTGATAACTGCTCGATTGATAACCTGTCACTTGATGTTATGAGCTTTACTTGTGCTGACACAGGATCAAACACAGTAACATTGACTGCAACCGATGTAAGCGGAAACATGAGTTCAGCAACAGCAACGGTAACAGTAGAAGATACTACGAGTCCGGTTGTGGCGACACAAAACATCACTGTTTACCTCGATAACACAGGTTCAGCATCGATTGCGACAACCGATATCGACAATGGAAGTAGCGACAACTGCTCAATCGATAACTTGAGCCTCGATGTAACGAGCTTCACTTGTGCTGATACAGGATCAAACACAGTAACACTCACAGCAACCGATGTAAGCGGAAACATGAGTTTAGCAACTGCTACGGTAACCGTGGAGGATACTACGAGTCCAGTTGTTCAGACCCAAAACATCACTGTGTACTTGGACAACAGCGGCTCAGCATCAATAGCAACAACAGATATCGACAACGGAAGCAGCGATAACTGCTCGATCGATAACCTGTCGCTTGATGTAACAAACTTCACTTGTGCTGATACAGGTGCTAACACAGTAACACTCACAGCAACCGATGTAAGCGGAAACATGAGTTCAGCAACAGCAACGGTAACTGTAGAAGACACTACGAGTCCGGTTGTGGCAACGCAAAACGTAACTGTTTATCTGGACAACAGCGGTTCAGCATCGATTTCAACAACAGACATCGATAACGGAAGTAACGATAACTGCTCGATCGATAACTTAAGTCTCGATGTAATGAACTTCACTTGTGCTGATACAGGTGCTAACACAGTAACACTCACCGCAACCGATGTAAGCGGAAACATGAGTTCAGCAACAGCAACGGTAACTGTAGAAGACACTACGAGTCCGGTTGTGGCAAAGCAAAACGTAACTGTTTACCTAGACAACGCAGGTTCAGCATCGATTGCAACAACTGACGTTGACAATGGAAGTAACGATAACTGCTCGATCGATAACTTAAGTCTCGATGTAACAAACTTCACTTGTGCTGATACTGGCTCAAACACCGTATCACTCACAGCAACCGATGTAAGCGGAAACATGAGTTCAGCAACAGCTACGGTAACCGTAGAAGATACTACGAGTCCGGTTGTGGCAACGCAAAACGTAACTGTTTATCTGGACAACAGCGGTTCAGCATCGATTTCAACAACAGACATCGATAACGGAAGTAACGATAACTGCTCGATCGATAACCTGTCGCTTGATGTTACGAGCTTTACTTGTGCTGACACAGGAGCGAATTCAGTAACACTCACAGCAACCGATGTAAGCGGAAACACGAGCTCAGCAACCGCAACGGTAACAGTAGAAGATACTACGAGTCCGGTTGTGGCGACACAAAACGTAACTGTTTACCTCGATAATGCTGGTTCAGCATCGATCTCGACTACAGATATTGACAACGGAAGCAGTGACAACTGTTCGATCGATAACTTAAGTCTCGATGTGACGAACTTCACTTGCGCAGATACAGGTTCAAACACCGTAACACTCACCGCAACTGATGTAAGCGGAAACATGAGTTCAGCAACCGCAACGGTAACCGTAGAAGATACTACAAGTCCGGTTGTTCAGACACAAAACATCACTGTTTACCTCGATAACGCAGGTACAGCATCGATTGCAACAACCGACATCGACAACGGAAGTAGCGACAACTGCTCGATCGATACAATGAGTCTGGATATTACAACTTTCAGTTGTGCGGATACCGGCTCACAAAATGTGGTTCTGACTGTAGTTGACGAAAAAGGAAACACTTCTTCAAATACTGCAACAGTAACTGTTTTGGATACAATTGCTCCGGTAATAACATGTCCGGCTGATATTGAAATCTGTGAAGGAGAAATCCAGTTCACTGATGCAACGAGTACTGATAACTGTGTTAGTACTGTAATAAGCACAGGATCTATTTTCACTGGTGATTCGCTTTCAGCAGGAAGTTACCAGTTGACATTTGAAGCAGTTGACCTGAGCGGAAACACTGCAACTTGTGCAACAGATGTAACAGTAAACCCATTGCCGATGGTAAATCTGGGAGCTGATACAGGAGTTGGTCCACAACATATCGTAAGCTTCTCAACCGGATATCCGAATGCGACAAATGTTTGGAGCACAGGAGAGACGACAGAAAACATCTCTGTACAGGTTGAAATGGACACAACGATTTGGGTCTCAGTAACCGATAGCAATAGTTGCGCAGCTACTGATACAGTTGAAGTTACTATTTTGACAGGATCTGAAGAGCACACTTTCACAGCAGAAGTAAAACTCTATCCAAACCCGACACGCGGAAACGTAAATCTGCAGGTAAGCGGAATGGAAGAGAACATGCTCTACAGTGTGCTCGATCAAACAGGTCGTGAATTGCAGAGAGGTCGCATCGTGAACGGTCAGAACCGAATCGAAATGAGCGACTACGCAAATGCGCTTTACTTCATCAAGCTTTCAGATAAGCAAGGTGAAATGATCAAGGTGTACAGGATCGTGAAACACTAAAACGAAACAACTCAACAACAAAAAACCAGCTCGAAAGGGCTGGTTTTTTTGTTTTATAAAGTCTACGATTTTGATTTATCCCGAGCCTTTCTCATTTTGATATTGAGTAACTCAACAGCTAGAGAGAATCCAACCGCAAAATAGATGTACCCTTTTGGCATGTGAACGCTCAATTCTCCGGGTAATCCTTCAGTAATCAGGACAAAACCTATCAGAATTAAGAAACTCAAGGCCAACATTTGTAGTGATGGATGCTTCTCAATAATCGAGGAGATTTTACCTGCAAAAATGAGCATGATAACGAGCGATATAATCACTGCCAGAATCATAATTGTAATTTGCTCAGTCATCCCAATTGCAGTTAAGATTGAGTCAAAGCTGAAGACGATATCCAGCAGACCAATCTGCACGATAATACCAATCATGTTTTTAGCTGCCGTTTGTTTGGCATCTTCTTCAATCGATTCAACCTCTTCTGTTTTGTGGTAAATCTCTCTGGTACTTTTTGTGAGAAGGAAAAGTCCGCCAAGCATGAGGATCAAGTCGCGACCGGTCACTTCATAGCTAAAAATGGCAAAAAGTGGTTCCGTAAAGCCTATGATCCACGTAATTCCGAGAAGCATAATAATCCTGAAAAGCAATGCTAAACCAATACCTGCCGTGCGAGCTTTTGGTCGAACTTTTTCAGGAAGTTTATTGGTTAATATGGAGATGAAAATAATGTTATCAATCCCTAAAACGATTTCCAAAAATGTTAGAGTTAAAAAAGCAATCCAGCCATCTGGAGTCGAGAGCCATTCAAAGTTGAACATGTGTAATTTTTTTGTGCAAATTAATGTAGATTGAGCTTATCGTAAAATGTTGGTCTGTCCAGTTTTTGTAATTCACCGGGATTTAGCGGACCCAGGTCGAGGTTTTCAATTCCGGTTCTGACCAACCTTACAGTTGGGAAACCAACTGCTGCGGTCATTCTTCGTACCTGTCGGTTTTTTCCTTCGGTCAGAACCAACTTGAGCCACGAAACACCTTTACTCTTGTCAAAGGAGACAGGAGGTTCACGATCGGGGAGTTTTGGATTTCCTGTTTTTTGAGCCTTTGCTGGTTTGGTTGTGTACTGGCCATCGGGCAGAGTGATTTCAACACCTTCTTTGAGTTGCTTAACGGCTTTTTTGTTGAGCTGACCTTCAACCTGCACGAGGTAAGAACGCTCGTGCTTGTTTGTTGGATCGAGTAGTTGCTGATTGACGTTTTTATCGTTGGTGAGCAACAACATACCCTCACTCATTTCATCGAGTCTGCCAACCGGGTAAACATCTTTTGGCACATCAACTAAATCGCTGAGGCATTTCTTACCGTGTTCCGGTGAGAATTGAGAAAGGTAACCTGCCGGTTTATAAAGGACGTAGTATTTTTTCGGTTTAGCCATTTATGCTGCAATTTTGCATTATGGAAATGGTTGAGCCTTCGAAATTAAAAGACCTTGCAGCATCCAAAAAGAAAGTTTTCAAAAAGCTTGCCCAAAGGTTGAAAAAAATTCCCCCGCGTGAGCTGGATTATACATTTCACGAGCTGCATGAAGAGGCTTTTGAAAATATTGAATGCCTGGAGTGTGCTAATTGCTGTAAAACAACCAGCCCGATTTTTATCGAGCGCGATATCCAGCGTATTTCAAAACATCTGGGATTAAAACCGGGAGATTTTGTTGAGAAATACCTCAGGGAAGATGAGGATGGTGACTTTGTTCTAAAAAAATCTCCCTGTGCTTTTTTGGGAGATGATAACTATTGTAGCATCTATGAGGTTCGCCCGAGAGCTTGCCGGGAATATCCACACACGAATCGCAAAAACATGCAGCAAATCATGGATCTGACCGTGAAAAATACGCGCATTTGCCCGGCTGTTTACCGAATTATGGAAAGGTTAAGTGACAGTCAGAGGTGATAAATGTTGATTTAATTCATTGAATTTGTGTAATTTTAAGCCTGTTGGTACGTTTATTGAACTAGGTAAGTTATGCGCAAATTGCTCATCATATCGTTTCTTTTGAGTTTGGTTTTGACAGGTTTCGGTCAGAGCCAGCCCAGCCGTGAGGTGGTAACGCGATCTGCCATTCACAATGGCGATACCATTCCGCTAATCGTACTCAAACCGACTTATGTTTGGGAAAAGAGAACGTGGAAGAGTAGGAGACAGCAGAAAAAATACGAGAAGCTCAAAAAGAAAGTGGTAAAGGTTTATCCCTATGCAAAATTGGCGGGGAAAAAACTTCGCGAATATGCTTCAATTCTGGATACTGTTCAGAGTGAAAGACAAAAGAAAAAATTCTACAAGCAAATTGAAGAAGAGCTTAAAGAAGAGTACGGTGCTGATCTCAAAAAATTGACAATGAGTGAAGGACGTATTCTCATCAAACTCATTGATAGGGAAACTGGAGATACATCTTACGAGTTGGTTGAAGACCTTAGAGGTCAATTCACCGCATTTTTTTGGCAGAGTTTTGCCAGGTTATTCGGACACAATCTCAAAACAAACTACGATCCTGATGGAGCCGACAGAGAAATCGAGTTTATCGTTCAGCAAATAGAAGCAGGGTATATTTAGTTCTCTTTTGTAGCCGGAATTTTGGCTTTGATAAAGCGATTGCTGAAATGTTCAGGTAAGTGAATCTTCATGTGGTTGACGAGCACTTCAAGACCTTTTCTGTAATGACTGTTGTTGGTGATGATGATGTGGCTGTCATCTCGATACGGTTCCAGGTACTTTTTATAAGATGGAACAACGTGGTTATTCCACTGGTAACGCACATCTTTTTCGGGGTAGCCTCTTTCCTCAATATCGCGCTTGATTCTTCTCTCCAATTTAACGTGTTCGCGAGCATCAATGAAAACGCGTAAATCCAAAGCTTTTCTTATCTCCTCGTAGTGGAAAATAAACAATCCCTCCATGATGATAATTGGAGCAGGCTGAACCCTGATCAAACCGGGAGTTTTCTTCTTATTGTTAAACGTGTACTCCTTAATCGTGATTTCTTCACCTTTCCTGATGCTGATCAAATCACGGTAAAACTGAATACGGTTGATGCTATCGGGCAAGTCGAAATTGACCTGTCCGTTTTCATCGATCTTTTGTTCTTCAATCGGTTTGTAGTAGTTGTCCTGTGAAATGATGCACACTGAGCCCTTTGGCATATTGCGCTTGAGGTCCTTTAAAAATGAGGTCTTTCCGGATGCACTTCCTCCGGCAATGCCAATGATGTACGGCTCGTAATCCATGCGGCAAAAGTAGTAATCGAATTTTTTTGTCAATTCGTTTCTCGCAAATTTCCTTCATCTTTGTAAGCCAAATTTTCAACAGAACTTACAATTATGAAAGGTAGAGTACTTCTATTAGTTTCCATTTTGCTGAATATTAGTTTGATAGGTCAGGACTTAGCAGCTTACAAGATCTACAACTCAAAAGGAAAAGAAGTAACCTTCACTGATTTAATCAAATCATTTAGCAAAAAGGATGTCATTTTGGTAGGCGAGCAACACAATGATCCTATCGCTCATTGGATGCAGCTCGAAATAACGAAAGCAATTCACGATCAGAACCAAAACCTCGTCCTCGGAGCTGAAATGTTTGAAGCCGATGACCAGGTTATTATGGACGAATACCTGAGCGGAATTATCCGTCACAAGGATTTTCAAAAAGAAGCGAAAGTTTGGCCTAATTACGAAACAGATTATAAACCACTGGTTGAATTTGCGAATGAGAACAAGTTACCTTTCATCGCCACTAATATTCCCAGAAGATACGCATCGATGATCGTAAGAACCGGATTTGAAGGAATAGATAGCTTAAACGAACATCAAAAATCACTTTTACCGGAATTTCCAATTCCGTTTGATACAGCAGCTCCCGGGTACAGCGAAATGATGAGCATGATGGGCGGAGCTCATGGCCACGGTGGAGGTGACAGAATGCTGAACATGGTAAAAGCCCAGGCCAGCAAAGACGCGACAATGGCACATCGCATAGCTCAGGCTCTGACCGAAAAAGACAAAAAAGCGCAGTTCATCCACTATCAGGGTGATTATCACAGCGCGAATAAAGGCGGAATTTATTGGTACCTGAATGAGTACGCGCCCAAGTTGAAAGTTGGTGTGATGTCAACGGTTATTGGAAAGGATGCAGAATGGAAAAGTGAATTTGAAAATCGGGCAGATTTCATCCTTGTTGTTGATGAAGATATGACGAAGACACACTAGCTGCCTATCTTAATTTTCCAATATCTTCGTTATAGTTGTTCTGGAATTCATAAATCAACATGCTATAAGTTCATTCTCAGTAATGATTTTTTGGATTTTCACATCCCACTCATCAATTCTGAAATCATCAACGATTTGTAAATCGTAACAAATGGCGATAATATCACCGTTGAATTTGGAGAGGAAGCGGTCGTAATAACCGCCTCCGTAACCTATTCTCTTTCCTTTTCTTGTGAAAACTGCTCCCGGAGCAATGATAAGATCAATCTCTTTTTGGTTCGCTTTTTCAGCTGAAGCAGGAGGTTCCATGATATTGTACAACCCCATTTTCAAATCAGATATCTGCTCGATGTAGCGAGCTTCCATAGGGTCGTTTTTTCGAGGTATAACCGGAACACAAACACGCTTTCCATCTTTCAGCATTTTTTCAATTGCTGCGTGGGTAAAGACTTCACTCTTAAAGCTGATAAAAACGAAAATGGTTGTTGACTTTTGATACTCCTCAGTATTGAAAAGCCGATTCCAAATCTGTTTGTCTTTTGCTTCTCGTTCAGCTTTTGATTGAGCATCCCGCTCGGCTAAAATCTTTTTCCGGAGCGTCTTCTTTTCCACTATAAGAAATCTTTAGCCCAATTGTCTAACTCATCTTTAGACCAAACATTGGGGAAGAACTTTCTGCGTTGAAAAGCCGGGTGAAGATATTTTTGCCAGTCGCTGGAACCAGTAGCCTGTTTCGCTTCACCTTTTCTGGCTAAATAACTATTAGCCGTTTGCAAATGAACGATAGGCCACTCAATGTTATAAGCCCTGTCAAATGTGCGAAGCGCATTCCTGAGCGGTTCCACATCTTTTCCTTCATCTTTCATCTGCTCGAGTCTTACCTGGAGGTTTTTATCCTTCATATCACGGGCAAGCGCTTTGAATTCATCGAGGTATTTTTCTTCAAACTCGCGCAGAGTGAGCGATTTTTTCCCCGTTTTGTGATCGAGTCCGGCTTCCTGCCAGTAAACATAATCAAAGAGATCATCGGTTGTTGCATCTTTTGGAACATCCTTCATTCGTTTTTCGTGAATGAGGTTTTCCATTTTAGTGCAGTAAAGTTCTATCAACCTAAATTGTGCAGATTGAAATCCGCTCGCGGGTGCCAAACTCAACCTGAACTGGTTGTAAGCATCGTAATCCATTCCCTTCGTCATAACACCAAAAGAATTGATTAGCATTGAAGTGTAACGGTTGAGGCGATAGACTTTCTCAGCCATTTCCTCAACAGACAGTCCTCTTTGTTTGGTCAGAACCTTGAGTTCGTGAATCATCAACTTTAAAACGAGCTCTGTGATTTGGTGATAGACGATGAAAACTGTTTCATCATGGAAGTTAGTGCGTGTTTTTTGAAGCGTTAAAAGTGTGTCTACTTCAACATATTCCCAGTAATTTACAGGTTTTTGGTGGAGTAGACCGTGCAAATACATTTCAGGGTTTTCATCCTGTGCTTTGTATTTATTTTGAATTCTTTTTAGAATTTCTTCATCCATGATTTTATCGTTTTGACGCAAAACAAAGCAGATTTTGCGAGTTAAAAAATGATTTTCTTCAGGTTCGTTTCCGTTGCAGTTAGCATCTTTGCAACAAATTCAAATTATGAGATTCATTTACGCGACCATAGCATTGGCTTTTCTCTTTTCCTGTAATTCCAACAACGGTCAGAACCAGACCAAAGATACGGCTACGGAGCAAACTAATGGCTCTGACCAAAAATCTATTGCAGGCGAGGCGCAGGGAACAACTTATCACATTTCGTACTACGGTAAAGCTGCTGAAAATTCGCTCAAAAGCGATGTTGACTCGCTGCTCAAGCAGATTGACTTTTCGCTTTCCGGCTGGAATGAAGGATCTGTAATTACAGCCATGAATACAAAAGATACAAATGAGGTTGTGGTACATGACACGTTTAATTATGTCACTGATAATTTCAAAATGGCTCGTAAGGTTTATGTAAAGACTGATGGAGCTTTTGATCCAACTATCGGTCCGCTTGTGAATTTATGGGGATTTGGATTGGAAAAAAGAGGAAACGTAACCGATGAATCTGTAAATGCTCTTTTGCCGCTTGTAGCTTTTGATTTTCAAAGTGTCCGCCTTACGCGTTTTGACTCGACAGAAAAAGCAGGGCCTGTAAGGATGTTTTACCGCAAAAATGCTGATATGCAACTCGACTTTAACGGAATTGCTCAGGGCTACTCGGTTGAAAAACTAGCTAGTTTATTCAATGATCAAAATATCGATTCTTACATGATCGAGCTGGGAGGTGAAATCAAAACGAAGGGAAAGAAAAATGATGGAACATACTGGAAAATAGGAGTTGATAAACCGGTTTCACCTGATGAGGAACGTCAACTACAAGCTGTTCTGACTTTGAAAAATCAATCTGTTGCTACATCGGGATCTTACCGAAAGTTCTACGAACAGGATGGTGAACGTTTTTCTCATACGATTGATCCAAAAACGGGCAAACCTGTTACACACAATCTTTTGAGTACGACCGTTGTCATGGAAGATTGCACGTTAGCAGATGCTTACGCAACAGCTTTCATGGTAATGGGAACTGAGAAAACAAAAGAATTTCTACAGTCTAATACTGATGTAAAAATGGATGTTTACCTCATTTACGATGAGGGTGGAGAATTTAAAACGTGGATGAGTGAAGGAATGAAAAAAATGACAGAAGAAATTTAAGCTTCCTTCTTATCGTCATTTTGACACTGTTGATTTGGCTCAGCTCCACACATGCTGCATGTAACACCTTCTTCGTTGAGCATAGGGTTGTTACCTGCACAGGTTCCGGCAAATTCACCGTCTTTCTTCACGAGAATCTTGATAGCGATTCCGGCAAATGCAAGTGCGAGCATTCCAATAGCAACTAAAATAACTGTCCAATCCATAATCTTTTCTTTTACATCACAAAAGTACGATAACTGATAATTTACGTTCGGGATTTGTTGAAATTTTTGATTGAACTCGCGATCTGACCAAAAATTGATGGATTCCAAGTACCTTTGAACTGCATTATTGAACACAATTATTTATGGCGACAATCGAAGAAAAAAAAGAAGCATTTGAGAGGTTATTGAACATTATGGATGACTTGAGAGAAGGTTGTCCGTGGGATAGAAAGCAAACGCTCGACAGCTTGCGCTACCTAACAATTGAGGAGACGTACGAGTTGAGTGATGCCATTTTGAGCAAGGATTATGAAGAGCTCAAAGGTGAGATTGGCGACATTATGCTACACATGGTTTTTTATTCGAAAATTGCCAGTGAAAAGAATGAATTCGATGTGGCTGATGTGTTGAATGCAATTTGTGATAAACTCGTTCACAGGCATCCGCACATTTACGGTGATGTAGAGGCCAAAACGGAGGAAGAAGTAAAAGCGAACTGGGAAGAACTAAAACTCAAAGAGGGGAAGAAGTCTGTTTTGCAGGGAGTTCCCAAATCATTACCGGCTGTCGTGAAAGCGAGCCGAATCCAGGAAAAGGTTAAAGGAGTTGGGTTTGATTGGGACAATAAAGACCAGGTTTGGGATAAAGTGCAGGAAGAGATTCAGGAATTTCGTGAAGAAGAGAAAAACGGAAACAAAGAACGCATGGAGGAGGAGTTTGGCGACTTGATGTTCTCACTCATCAACTACGCTAGATTTATTGGCGTCAATCCTGAAGATGCACTTGAGAAAACAAACAGAAAATTTATCAAACGCTTTCAATACCTCGAGGAAAAAACGAATAGTCAGAACCAGAGCCTCAAAGAGATGTCGCTCGAAGAAATGGAAGCTATTTGGCAGGAGGCGAAGAAGAGTTAAGCTGTAAAATGGAAAACGATAGAGGTTGAGTGTGACCTGAGTTCATATATTAATACTGAAATGCTTATTGTATAACTATTTAATAGCTTTCAAGAGTTCTATTAATTCTTTATTTGTCAAATTTTCTTTGTCTGCTTTATCATAAATGGAAAGTAAATAAACAATATTGTTGGAGATAGCAATATTAGTAATCACTCTAGCACCTCCGCTTTTCCCTTTACCTTTAGATTTAATGGCAAGGCGAATTTTATAGCAGTTCTTACCAAGTTCTTTACCTTGTTTTGGTTCAATTTCTAAACTTCTAATTAATGAAGCAAATTCAGCTTTGAGAGAGGGATACTTTTTAGCTAGTTTCTTGAGTTCCTTTTTGAATTTTGGAACCGCAATAACATTATAACTCATCAAGTAAATCTTTTGCAGGAATCCCTTTTAATTTACCTTCTTTGATTGAATTAAGTTCATCAACAGCTTCTTTAATATTGCTCATAAGCTCCGCTTTATCATCAGAAAGCGGTTTAACTTTGACAAAATTCAAACTGTTAAGTAGTTCCATTACAAACGAAACCTTGTTGTCTTTTATGTCCAATAATACTTTCATAATACAATTTGTAATTAAGATTAAATAATGATCATTCACCAAATTCTTATCAGTGTTTTAGAGTTCATTAATTAAACTATTTCAAATTTTGATAATTGACTAAACGCCATAACCAAAGATACTCAATATTAACGCAGAATAAAAAGTTTAAATACTCTGAAGTATGAAACATCTATTACTCTAAACTACTGGAATTAAACTATACTGAAGTAGAAAACTTGAAAATAAGGACAGAGTATCACTGAAGAGACAACTAAAAAGTAACTAAAAATTCAACTTCGCTACGTGTCCCGAAAGCATGAATCGCAACTGAACCTTGAGGATGTCGCCCATATTGGTACATTCGTTAAAGACTGTCGTGTCAGACATTTGGTTGAGATCCTGTTTCAGTTGTTCAACCTTTTCGGGAACTGAAATGGTATCTTCACGCATACACTCGATTAACTCATCAACCCGGTCATATTCCAGTTTTAGTCGCCTGGCTATAAGTGTCCGTTCCTCGAATTGATACTGACGGGTTGTGGCAACCGAAACAAAGTCCATTCCCATTTCAATGATCGGGTTGTTTTCCTTGAAGTACTGCGGTAGATAAACACTCTTGTTTCCCTCGTAACTCTGTTGGTCAAAGTCGATTGCCCGAATTCTGTACTGTTCATCTTCAAAGTCGGGCGTGATGTCAATAACGTAGTTGTACGATCTCATGTCTCCCAACAACCTGATGAAACAGCGTTCGTTGAACTTGATAAACTCTTTCACAAAACGCACACGATTGAAGTTGGGTCGTTCCAGTTCGGTTTTCAAAAACTCATCTCCCGGAATTCCGGCTATGTGTTCCTCAACTAGCGTATCATCATGAACCAGGTATGAGATGAAGTTAGGAGAGAGCAGGTGTTCAAGTTCCAAACCGTAAACACGTGAAGAATCAGCTTTTTTGACGTACATGTAATCGTAGTTGTCATTCAGCAGGTTTACGATTTTCACCCTAAAAGGCTTCGAGTTACCAAAATGACAAAAGTCTATTCGCTCAACACGCAGGTGATTCGTTATTTCTTTATCTCCGTCTGTTTTGAGCAGCGAGTACGTCATCAATAAGTTTTCATGCAACTCCTCGTAAAACGACTCATCGTAAATGAGGCAATCCCAAAGCGTGTTGTTATCGTGCTTATCGAATAGCGGAAAACTCTCTCTGTACTGAGCCAGCTCATCGTATTTAACTGGTAGTTCCAGATGTCTGCTGTATTGATCGAGGTAGGAGGTAAGCGGTTCTCTTATTGCGAAAAATGGTTTTTTCTTGGATATTTCCATGCGTCAAATAAACGTTTGAATGCAAAGTTAGCTAACAGAACGGGATTGAGCGGTTTCAGGTTCTGACCGTGAAAAAACTAATGGTCAGATCTGGCTCTAACCGAAGCTTTGTTTTTATTGATCTTATAGCGGTGCACAGCGATGTTGACGAACAGAATAATGGCGCAGGCAAAGGCAAACCACGAAATTTCATCAACCTGATGATATCGAGCAACACCAATAGCCACGAGCGCCCAAATCCCAACCAGAGCCAACACATCAGTATTTCTTTTCCATAGCATAAACAAATACACGATCAGAGCCACAGCAATCATAACATACGTCCATATGGTCATGGAAAGTGGCGCACCGCTGTACCCTATTTTGATCAAATAAGCAGCAGTATTGGCGATTGAGGCGGCAATAATCCACCCGAGGTAGAGACTAAAAGGCCATCTGACAAAGATGTATTGTTTTAGAGGAGCTTTTGAAGTGTTGATTTGTTCAATGAACAGAATTGCCAGCAGGCAAATGAGTAATAAAAACATCACAATTACTGAAAGTCCGGTGTAATGATTGAGCCACATAAAAACCCATATCGTGTTGAGCAGGTTGATGGCAATAAAGTAAAACCCGAATTTTTGAGGCAATTCATTTTCATCGTTTGTTTTGAAGATATCTGCACACATTTTGATCAGGAAAAGAGCTTGCCCCAGGTAGATCATCCCCCAAATTGAAAATGCATAACCGGCCGGAGTGAAAAGCGTGAAATACTGCCTGGAAACACTCGCCATTGTTTCATTATTGATTTCACCGGTATTTGAAAGGTAGTTGACATACAGTGTTCCGATGAATGTAATGAGCGCTAATACCTGTGTGATTCGTTTCAAGTGACTGGATTTATGAGTTTGCGACTAAAATTACAGAATTTCAAGCAAAAAAAAGCCGACCCAAATGAGTCGGCTTCAAAAATACAATTGTGATGAATTATGATTTTGGATTGAGTTTTAGGTCAACCATCACTTCAATTTCATCAGTGATCGTCATGTCTTTCATGCTCATTGTGTAAGCAACATCGTACTCGTGACGATCAAATACTAATTTACCTTTAGCAGTTCCTTCTTTAGGGTTGAATGCTACATCAGTAATTTTTTCTTCTTGAGTTTTGCCTCTAACTGTTAAATCACCAGTGATTGTGTTAGATGCTTCATCGTAAGATTTGATTTTAAATGAAGCAGTTGGGTGTTTCTTAACAGCAAAGAAATCGTCAGCTTTAAGGTGACCGATTAATTTCTCAGGAGTTTTGTCTTTTTCTGGATCGTAGTTGTCATCAGTAGCAACCATTGTGTTCATATCGATAACAAACTCACCACCTGTGATTTTATCACCTTTTGCTGTAAGCATGCCTTTTTCAAACATTACGTTTCCAGAGTGTGTGTAAACTCCAACGAGTGTTCCAGCCCACTTTGCTTTACTTTTTGAAGTGTCTACCATCATTGTCATTTCTTTGGCAGACTTTTCATCCTTCATTTCAGTCTTTTCTTTTTTGTCAGCTTTTTTCTCTTTTTCTCCGCCTTTTTCAGCAGAACCTCCACCACCACAAGCGGTTAAGAATGCTGAACCTGCTAAAAACAATGCTAAAAATGTGTTCTTTTTCATAATAAATTGATTTTGTTAGCGCAATTACTAATTTGAATAAATGTATATACACCAAAACTATAAAATTGTTTTTGCACCCGTTAAAAATATTTCAATAATAAATTAACATTCAACTCTTAACAAAGCTTTTCTAAATGGATAGTTAAATGGATTTATTGAATAGTAGATCTATTAAATTTCATTGTTAAATGGAGAATTTGTAATCATCAAATTATTTCTGAATTTTAGTCCTGAAAAAATTTAAACCATGGCCTACAGAAAACTCGCTTTACTGATAACTGCACCACTATTTATTTTTATTGCTTCACTAGCTCATGCTCAAAAAGGGCTTTTTCTGAGCCTGAAAGGTATGCCACAGGCTTCAGCGATGCTTGTCAAAGACTCCTATCAATACGATGAGCATACTGTAGATTACTATTTTGGAAATGCATCGGGCTTTGAAGTTGGTTACAACTTCAATGATACAATTGGTGTTAGTTTAGAATTCTTGTTTTCGAAAGAAGGTAATAGGTACCGTTATCGTTTTGATAGTTTGCGTTACGATATAAGAGAACGTTATGAATATCTAAGGATTCCGATACAGTTTGTATTCAACGGAGATCCTACAAATGTTGTAAGCTTTAGAGCTAAAATGGGACCTTCTATCAATATATTGAGGAATGCTAATGTAGTCTACTATTCAAACCTTTTACCCACCATGACGAAGAAAGAAACATACTTTAAAGATATTACCATCAGTTGGGCAATGAATGTTGGCTTAGCTTTTAATGTAACAGATTACTTCTCTATTGATGCAGGTATACGTTCTGATTACAGTTTGACTAATGCAAGAAGAAAGTATTTGGTTTTAAATACTTTATACAGCGATGGCGATAATGAAAAAAGTTATAGACCTTTTATCCTCGCTTTTGAAATAGGAGCAAGATTCAAGCTTTAAAAAAACACACAGTGCCTTAAATAATATTTACCTTTACGCTAAACCAAAACATAACTACATGAACAAGTTTAAATTATTGACCACAGTGATTCTTTTCTTTGTTGGATCGCTAAGCTACGCTCAAAAAGGACTGAACTTTAGTGTTAAAGGAATGCCGCAAGCCTCATTAATGATTAGTAAAACTGACTTTGATAATCCAGATCATGAAAGCAATGTTTATTACGGGAGTGCTTTTGGAGTTGGTATCGGTTATAACTTTACTAGTAAGTTAGGGGTTAGTATGGATTTCCTCTTTTCATCAGAAGGTAATAAATACGCCTACGATACATTAAATACTAAGTTTGAGTACATCGAACAATATAAATACTTTAAGATTCCACTCCAGATCGTCTTTAGTGGTGAAACTTCTAACACAGTATGTTTTAGAGGAAAGTTTGGCCCATATATGGGGCTTTTTAGAAAAGGTGATGTTGAACAGTGGGATGGTAAGGGTGCCGCATTTTTTGATGAACAAAACTTAACCTTTAGAAGTGCCTCAGATGTAATGGAGGACGAATACCAAAGTTTTGTTTTTGGTTTGGCTTTGAATTTAGGTATGGCAATTAACATTACTGATCAAATTGCTATTGATACAGGGTTTAGAACTGATTATGGTTTGACAGATGCTCGAGATAGAAGACTTTTACCTCATGACCCAGATAATGACTATCCGTCAAACCCATTGACTGTAGCCTGGGAATTTGGAGTAAGATATACTTTATCAGATTAAACTAAACGGTAAAGAAAAAAGGGTGTATCAAGAGCGCAGTTTTTCACTTTTGATACACCCACTTATTTTACTTGTCAAAATGCTCTTTAACTCTTGCCACAACTTGATTATCCGTCATGCTGTCGGCAGTTTCCATTTTGATACTTGAAGGTTTTTTAGGAGAGTCTTCAATCGCTTTCTTCAATTCTTTTTTGGCACTGGCCGGACCAAAAACATAGAGCTCGTCATTGTTTTCTATACTTTCCAAAATGTCGTCATAGAAGTTTTTCAGAACCTTTTCTTTCTTCGCCTGTAGCTTTTTCTCATGACGAATTGCCTGATCGCCAAACTTAGATGGGCTATCAATTCTCGTGCTATCATCATCGAGTTCTGAATATATAGTTCTGAGTTTTTCTGTTCCGTTGAGGTCGACAACCAATGCTTTGCGGTGATCGATCCATATACCTTTTTGCTGTTCCATAAGCGTTATTATTAATGAGTTGTTAAGTAATGTTTGAGACCTCTGGCCTCCTTTGTTTTGCTAATGTTATTTTTGGCTAAAATTTAAAGAATTTATGGCAAATAGCTTTTTGAAAATAGGCTATTACTTTACATTTTTCACTCTTTTAACAATTTGGTGTAAGCCGGTAGAAGCTAGTAAGTTGGAGAGAGGGTTTGAAGAACTCAAAGTGTACAACTTTCACGATGCTGAAAGGCTTTTTCGCAAAGCGTTAAAACGGGATTGTGTTGGCGGTTCATACGGACTGGCGTACATGTACGCGATGCCCAATACTCCATTGATAAATAAAGACAGTGCCTATAAATTCATTCGGATTGCTGATACGCTGTTTCTAAAGCTCGAAGAAAAAGACAGAGAAGATCTGGCAGAAGTAAATATCAACCGATCTTCGATAGACTCAGTAAAGCAGGTCGTTTCACACTATTACTTTGAGGATCTGACCGATACAACTGATGTTCAACTTTACAACAACTTTATAGCTAAGCATCACTGGTATAACCAGCTCGATAGCGCTATTTCTCTGCGCAATCAATACGCTTTTCAAAATGCGCTCGACACGAACACTTTTACGGCTTACAAGCATTTCATGGATTGCTATCCAAATGCACCGCAGTTTGAACAGGCAAAAGAAAAATACGAGATACGTTTTTTTGAGACCAAAACTCAGGACGGTACGCTCGAAGATTATCAGGCTTTTGTGAAAGACTATCCCGATAGCCCTTTTCTTCCTCAGGCTCAGCGGAAAGTTTACCAACTATCAACGCGTGATGGTTCGCTGAGCTCTTTTATCAACTTTATTCTTGAAAATCAGGATAATCCGTATGTTGGTGAGGCGTGGGAAAACATTTTTTATCGCTCGGTAAAAACGTTTGCTACTGAAGAGTTGATAGATTTCAGGGATAAGTTTTCAAACTACCCCAAAAAAGAAAAACTGGAAGCCTATATCGGTCAGAGCCGTAAGCGCCTTATCCCAATGATAAAAAACGGAAAATGGGGTTTTATCGATACGTTGGGCAATTGGGCGATAGAACCAGAATTCCAAAAAGTTGATCAGTTTCACGAAGGAAAAGCGCTTGCCGGAAACGGTAATAAACTCGGTTACATCGATCTGTTGGGTGAGTGGTATATCGAGCCTCAATATGATGATGGCTTCGCTTTTCAAAATCATGTGGCAACAGTCGAGAAAAACGGTAAGTTGGGAATGATCAACTATTACGGTGAAATGATGTTGTTGCCAAATTACACTGATTTAGGTGAAATGCTATACGGCCGCATATTTTTTGAAAGCGACAGCGGACGCTATGGCTATTTTGATAAAAAGGGAAACGTGGCCATTGAACCGCAATTTTCATCGGCTTATGATTTTGAGAAAGGTTTAGCCCGCGTGAAAGTCGATACAGCATGGTCTGTTATTGATACAGCGGGGCAGCTTTTGTTTCCTCCTCGTTTTGATCAGGTGAGTCTTTTTCAGGATAGCACGATAAGAGCCAAACTCAACAATAAATACGGTTTGCTTAAAGCATCGGGCGATACACTTCTCCCGTTTGAATACGATTTCATTGGTCCTTTCTCTAACAACCTCACCATTGTAGCAAAAGATGGTAAATACCATTACATTAACTCAAAAGGAGAAAAAGCCTTTAAAAAAGAATACGATTATTCTTCCATCGTCATCAATTACGGTCAGTTTGAAGATGGCTACGCAAAATACCGGAATGACCGAAAATTCGGGGTGATAGATACTGCCGGGAATCGTGTTTTTCCCGCAATATTTGAGGAAATAGGCACGTTTAAACCACCGTTGATTCCCGTTAAAAAGTACGGGAAATGGGGATTTGCCAATATGAATGTCGATTTGGAAATCCGTTACCGGTTTGATTATGCCTGGCCATTTATCGACTCGCTGGCTCGCGTTGAGGTGAGTGATAGCGTTGGTGTTATCGACAGGGAAGGAGAGTATGTTTTGCCAACAAATTTTGAAGAAATTAAACCTGTTAAACAAGGATACATTTCAAAACGTAAAGGGAATTACGGCATTCTGGATAACAAAGCCAACTTTCTGTTGCCCGAGATATTTCACGATGTTCAGGCAATCGATGACCGCTATTTTATCGTTAGAATAGAGAGTTATTTGGCCATTTTTGACATGCAACGAAACAGGTTTATCTACGCTCAGGAAGGATTTTCAGAGTTGATGATTGATAACTCGATGCCGGCCGGATCTGACCAGGAAGAATGAGTTTAAAAGACTACATAGCAAAACACCGCACAGCTATTGCTCTCACAGCATTAGTGCACATTTTGGCGTTTGTGATTTTCGATATTGCGACACTCAAAGATGCCGAAACGAAAGACTCCACGATAACCATGCAATTTTCAGAACCAGAAGTAGCAGATCCGGAACAAATACCTGAGGAGCAGGAATTGACTGAGACTGAACAGTCAGAGCCTTCATCGAACAAAGCTGTGAATAAAAGTGCTCCTGAGATGCTCGACAAAGCCGATTACAATAAGATTGAAGAAAACGTTCCAAATGAATCTAAAAGCCAGGTTGAGAAAGAAATCAACGAGCGACTCAAGAAACTGGAACAGGAGGTGATTCAGGAACAACGCGATGCTGGATACGGATACACGAAAGAAGAGGCTGAGGCACTGATCAACAGTAAAAAACAGCCGCAGTTAGAAGAGGTAAAAGAAAAGAAAGCCGTTTCTGAAGGAGCCGTAAAAGGAAATACCAACATCTCTTACAAACTCGAAAACCGTTACGATACTTACATGGATGTTCCGGTTTATATGTGTCAGTACGGAGGTGAAGTAACAGTCAATATCGTGGTTGACAGATCAGGAAGGGTACTGGCAGCAAAGGTTGACGAGGAAACATCTAAATCTGACGATGGCTGTTTACAACGAGCTGCGATTCAGGCTGCTCAAAATACTCGTTTCAATAATTCGCAACAAGCCCCTGAAGCTCAAAAGGGGAGCATCACTTTTCGATTCGTTTCTCAATAGTTTCAGAAACTTTTGAAAGTTCGTAAACTTTTATATCTTTGAAGTATGGATTTCGAAGATAAAAAGAAAGAATTCCTACAAACGTGGGGAACTTTCGGCTCAAAATGGGGGATCAACAAAGCAATGGCGCAAATCCATGCGCTTTTGCTCATCGCACCTGAACCTTTGTGCACTGATGATATCATGGAAGAGCTTCACATTTCACGTGGAAACGTGAATATGAATGTTCGAAATCTGCTCGATTGGGGCCTTGTTTCAAAAATTCACAAAGAAGGAGAGCGCAAGGAGTTTTTTATAGCCGAGAAAGAGATTTGGAAAGTGATTTCAATAGTCACTGCCGAGAGAAGGAAACGCGAAATAGAGCCGGTGATCAATTTATTGCAGGAAGCTCAACATGTTGATAAGAAGGATAAAGAACAGGCGGAATTCAGAAAAGTAACCGGTGAACTCCTGCACTACACGGAATTGGCTGACAATTTGCTCGAAACACTGAGTAGGAGTGAGCAAAATTGGTTTGTAAACGGGATTAGAAAATTATTTTACAGGAAGAAATCATGAGATACAGGCAAACGTTGATTGAATTGATGCTAATGGTGATTTCATTTGTGGTTCTCATTGCATCATGTAGTATCGATTATTTTTGGTTGGCTATGACTGCTTTGGGCCTGGTACAATTAGGAGGTGCTTACTATCATATCCGCAAACACGAGTATTACTACCCGATGAATATTTTGATTAATTATTACGTCATTGGAATTGTTGTGTACACGATTGTCACATTATCGCTTTATTACACATTGCCCAATTCCATGATATTTAATGCTGTTTTTTACAGCGGTTCATGGGGATTGGCAATCTATAAACTCTCAATAGCTTACAGGCGAGAACGCAAGAAGAGTAGAAACTCCAGATTTTTGACCAATTTAGAGTTTGAATAAAGGCTATTAGATTGTCATTATTTTTTTAATTTGCCCACAACAAACAACCATTTTCTGAATTAATAACCCTATTTCATAAAGTCTTACATGATCGAAATTACAGATCAGTTCTTGAAAGAGCTGGATAAATATGATATGAACATAGATGAGGTTGAAGAGCAACTCATCTACTTTCAAAAAGGAACACAAAAGCTGGATATTCAGCGACCAGCTGTGATCGGTGACGGTATATTACTGATTGGAGAAGAATCTGCTGAATATTACAAATCCCTTTACGAAGAGACGCTCAATAATTTACAGGTTGGGAAATTTGTGCCGGCCTCTGGTGCAGCGAGCAGAATGTTCAAGTTGTTGTTCAATTATTTGGAAAATGATGAAGTAACTCCTGAGATAGAAAAATTTGCTGAGAATTTTGAGAAATTCGCTTTCAGCAAGCCGGTTGAGGATTACCTTCAACTGCACGGGATACAGCTCAATGGATCTGACCGTGAAAATTTGAAAACTATTGTTGAGATTCTTCTCGACAACCAGGGGATAGGTTACGGGGCTACGCCAAAAGCGCTGATCGATTTTCACCTCTATGCCAATGAAATTAGAAAAGCAGTAGATGAGCAACTCGCTGAGGCGGCTTCTTACGCGGTAAATGATGATGGCACATGCCACATTCATTTCACCATCTCTGAAGCCCACGAAACGCGTTTCAGAACCTATCTCAATGCAGTTATCAGTAAGTATGAGCAACGCTATGGAGTTCGCTACAGAATATCGTGGTCTTTCCAGCGCAGAAAAACCGATACACTTGCGGTGGATAAAGAATTTAGACCGGTGAAAACGAATAGAGGAAAACTCCTGTTCAGACCCGGAGGGCACGGTGCGCTTTTGTCAAACCTGCAGGATTTGAACGATGACATTGTTTTCATAAAAAACATCGATAACGTTCAGGTTGAAAGCATTCAAAAACGAGCATCAGAGTACAAGAAATTATTGGGCGGAAAGCTGATTGAACTCAAAAAGGCGAGTAACGCTTACTTGCGAGCTCTTGATGAAGGCGTTGATTCAGATTTGAAAAATGAGATCATCGATTTCGCTAAAGAACAATTGAACCTGGATATTTCAAATGATATTGATGAGAAGAAATTACATTCTCTGCTCAACAGGCCACTCCGCGTTTGCGGAATGGTGAAAAACGAAGGTGAGCCGGGCGGAGGTCCATTTTGGGTGAAGCAAAACGGACAGGTTTCTCTCCAAATCGTTGAAAAAGCACAGATCGACTTTTCAGATCCGGAGCAGAAAAAAGCTGTGGAGCAATCCACCCATTTCAATCCGGTTGATATCGTTTGTTCACTGAAGAACTACAAAGGAGAGTCTTTTAATCTCAACGATTACATTGAGCGTAACTGGTCGTTTGTATCTGAAAAGAGTTATAACGGTCAGTCGATATTAGCTCTTGAACACCCAGGATTGTGGAATGGGAGTATGGCTTACTGGAATACAGTTTTTATTGAAGTTCCGCTAGAGACTTTTAGTCCGGTTAAAACGGTGTTAGACCTCATTAAACCGGCACATCAGGCATAAAAAAAACTCCATCGATTTCGATGGAGTTTTTTTTAATTCTTAAATCCTAATTATCCATTGAGGTTAGATTCTAAACGCTCAAACTTAGAGTTATCAGGAGCAAGTTTACGAGCCAATGAAGCAGCTTCTCTGGCTTTTTCCAATTCATCTTCTTCCTTGAGGTATTCAACATATTCGATGAATCCATCTTCAAAAGCAGTAACATTGTATTCTGTTGGTTCGTAACCACCTTCTTTAGCAAGCTCTTTAAACTTCTTGATTGCACTTTCAGAATGTTTATCACCGTTGTAGCGGTTACGAGACTTGTAATCTGCAACAGCTTTAAAAAGTTCAACAGCCGGATCGCTAGGATCAATTCTCAATCCGTACTTCAAATAATATGAAGCTTTTCTCCAGTCTTGCTGAACATAAAAACTCTTCGCTTCATTGATCGCCATGCGTTTAAACATGCCAATTGTTTCTCTATTTTCTTCAAATAGTGTTTCCTCGTCTTTTTCTCCTTTACGGATGTCACGCTTTGTAAACTTAGCTGCGAGCTTGATCGCATCTTTTGTAGCGTCTTCGTAGTACTGTCTCAGCTCAGGATCTTCAGAGATCTTCTTGAGCGATAGAGCAGCGTATAAGTACGGTTCTGACTCGTATTTTGTATCGTCATCTTCAGTAGCTTTGATCGCTTTGTCATAGCACTTTTCGTAATCACCCATCACGTAGAGGTCGAATAATTTTGTCATGCTACCTCCGGCTACCTGTGCAAAAGCAGACCCTGTAAATAAAGCTAACCCAATGGTCAAAATCGATAATTTCATTGCTCGTAGTTTCATATTTTCCTTTCGTTTTTAGTGCTTCAAAGTTTATAAAATTCTTGAACTCTTAAAATGTGCCTTTGTTTAAACAAGAACAATACCAAAAATTTGTTCTTTTGCACAGCGCCATGAAAAAAGAAATAGGAGACAACATATCAATCAGCAAACAAGACGATGAGGTGCTGATCAAAATTATCAATCCGCTAGAAGGGTGGCAGGAAATGGCTTTACTGGGCTGGTTAGTTCTGTGGACAAGTCTCGGGATTTACGTCACATTTTATCTTTTCAATGCCGGTCTCGAGCGCGATGCCTACATCTTTTTCATCGTCTATCTTTCATTTTGGGGGTATTTCGAATACAAAGCGCTCCACGGTTACCTCTTTAAAAAGTTCGGTTACGAGCTCATCAAAATCAATAAAGAAAAACTGTTGTACAAGCGCTCGCTCTTTAAGCGCGGAAAAATCAAAAACTACCTGCGCAAGAATATCAAAGGATTCAGATTATTTGAGCCGTCCAAAAAATCATTTGCAGCAGCTTACAACAAAACATTTTGGACAGTTGGAAACGAGCAGATAGAGTTCGACTATTTGGGCGGGAAGGTAAGTTTTGGAATGCACCTCGAAGAAAAAGATGCTCGCCAGCTAACAGTGTTCCTCAATCGTCAACTCAAGACGATACGCTAAAAATATTTCCTTTTACGCGTTTGGTTTTTGTTCCGTCAATCGTTTCGGTCAGAACCAGCTTTTGAGCCTGCTCATCGGCAAAAACCTCTTCAAGTGTTTTCACAGCTCCGGCCGGGATACCGCGGTCTAGCAGATTTTTCATCAATGTTTCTCTGTCAATTTGGCTAATCACTTTTGTCAGAATATCGATTAATGCTTTTCTGTTTTTTACTCTTGAGGCGTTGTCGCAGAATCGTTGATCTGTTTTTAGTTCATTCATATCCAGATACTCGCAGAGTTGAGCAAATTGGCTTTGCGTGCCCACAGCCAGTACAACTTTCCTGTTGTCTGATGTCGTGAAAATATCACCGTATGGAGCGATGTTAGGATGTTTAGTTCCAATAGGTTCCGGTGAAACACCCGTCATTAAATAATTACTTCCCTGATTGATCAGCGAAGCCAGAGCCGCTTCGTAAAGTGTGACATTGACCCGGTAAGCCTTCGGTTCTGACTGTCGCTTCAATAATGCTATCAGCAATCCTTCCTTTAATTGGTGAGCAGCTAAAACATCAACCATAGCAACCGGCATTTTGGCCAGGTGCTCATGATCAGAACCGGTCATGCTCAAAAATCCTGTTTCAGCTTGTAGTACAACATCAAAAGCCGGGCGAGATGTGTGCGGGAAACCTGTAATGGTACCTAAAATAACATTCGGATTGACTTTCTTCAGCGACTCAAAATCCACTCTGAATTTTTTAGCTGTGCTCTCCTTGAAATTTGAGAGGACGATATCAGCATCTTTAATCAGATCGTGAATTTCATCCTGGTGTTCTTTTTTGTTGAGGTCGCGTTGCTGGTATTCTTTTTTGTAGTTGACGCTGGAGAAGTAAGCTGAAGTGCCTGAGTTCGGCTCTGACCGTGAAAACCAATGGCGCGTCATATCGCCACCGGTTGTCGCGTTTTCCACTTTGATGACACGAGCACCCAACTCGGCAAAAAAAGTGCCCACAGATGGTCCTGCGAGCACACTTGCTAATTCGATGACGGTAAGTTTATTGAACATGTACATCTAATTCTTCATCTGGGCTGGACTCGCCTCCGTAAAGGTCTTCGTAAATGGCGTAAGTTGCCAGTATACTGAATGGAATAGTAACTAACAATCCAATCCCCAGGAATATAGCACCAGCAAAGTTGATTAACCCAAGTACAATGAGAAATAGTAAAAAGCTGAAAAACTTTTTGTTAACTACTTTACGGCTCGTTTCCATAGCTTGCCAAAAACCGTACTTTTTCAATACAATTAACGGAGTTGTAATGGTGTAAATGAGGCCTACGTAAATGGATATTATCAAGATTAATAAAATTGGGATGATAATGCTGGTAAGGTTTTCAGCAAATTCACCGCCCATAAAATAATCTTTTAAAAATGCTTCTAGTTCATCTTCAGATTGTGCCAGTTGAATGATTTCTTCAAATGGTACAACTGCCCACAAAAGATAGAGTATTGGCAGTATGAGAGCAATGAACATGATGAGCATATATACTATCTGGTAGAGTGCAATGGGACCAAAGAAGTTGAAACCGCCAAAGAAGTCTTTAAATTCAGGTTCCTGGCCTCGACTAATTTTATCGGCTGCAATGAAGTAACCGGCATACAAAAGTACGGTGAGTATGTTAGCTAATACATTCCCAACAACAGGAATAAATCCAAGGATAAACCCGGCAATTACTGAAATGATGAAAAACACTACGAGTGTTCCTATGTGCAAAAGGGCCTGACTTTTAAAAAGTTCCCAACCTCTGTTTAGGTATTGATTGAACTTGAATTGGTAGCCGTTTTCTAATGGGTCGTTTGTGCCTGAAAGAGTTTCCATTTTGTTTGATTTTAGGTTAGGTTTTCGAATTTAAAGCAAAGGAGAGAATAATCGTGCGAAAGATTCCAATATTTTATACAGCAATTTTCTGTTTTTCCATCTTTCCGGATTCATCATTTCGCTGTGTTTTAAATCATCCTCAAAGATTTCACGAGCTTTTTTTGCTGTTTCAATATCGTAAATGAAAGCATTGATTTCAAAATTCGTGTAAAAACTCCTAATATCCATATTGGCTGTGCCAACGGAGGTGAATTGATCATCAACGACTACAGTTTTGGCGTGAAGGAAGCCTTTCGTGTAAAGATAGATTTTGACATCAGCTTCCAGGAGAGGACGCAGATAAGAGAATCCGGCAAGCTGTGTTATTTTAGTGTCACTGCTGCTCGGGATCATCAGTCTTACATCAACACCGCCCTGTGCTGCAGCGATAAGCGCATTGACCATACTCGAGTTAGGAATAAAATAGGGCGATTGAATGTAAACGTATTTTGAACTGCTGGCGATAGCTGTGAACAATGCCAACATGATCGATTCCCAGTCGCTGTCAGGACCGCTTGCAGCTATTTGAACCAGTTTGGGTGTTTCGAGCTGTGGCTGATCTGGAAAGTACTCGTTTGTGTGGCCAAGTTGTTCGGTTGATGCGAAGTTCCAGTTCAGGATAAACTGGATTTGAAGTTGGACAACTGCTTCACCTTCAATACGGAAATGGGAGTCGCGCCAGTAAGTTTTTGCTTTTTCGCCCGGCACATTCAGGTAGCGATCGCTGAGGTTGATTCCGCCCACATATCCGGTTTTTCCGTCAATTACGACAATCTTCCGGTGATTCCTGTAATTGATTTTACTCGTGAATTGCGGAAAGAAAACGGGCATAAAGGATTCAACTTTAACAACATGTTTTCTCAACTCCCTAACCGTACTGCTCTTAAGGCTTGAACTACCAACCGAATCGAACAGCATCCTCACTTCAACTCCTTCTTTGGCTTTATCGGTCAGAGCCGAAAACAGCTCACCCGTATGTTCTCCATCTTCAATGATGTAGTATTCGAGGTGGATGTGGTTTTCAGCATTTTTGATGTCTTCCAGAAGCGCCTCGTACTTGCGTTCTCCGTTGATGAGGAAGTCGACTTTGTTGTTGGTAGTCAAAACGGCTCTGCTATTGAAAAAGAGTTGGCGAGCGATTTTTTGACTTTGCGGTAGCAGCTTTTCCTGAATCAGCTCGCTTTCAAAAAAGGCATTGGAGTGTTTGCGTTGCCATTCTTTGATCTTTTTGTCATCGAACAACTCTTTGCGCGAGAAAATTTTATCCTTCCTGAAATTGCGGCCAAACAAGAAGTAGATGATCAACCCCACAAAAGGCAACGCGATAATCGCCACGATATAGCTCACCGTTTTAGCCGGGTTTTTGTTGTCGAGCAGAATAAAGAATATTGTGAAAATACTCACAACGTAATAGATGGCTGTGAGCACTTTAAAGGAAATATCAAATATGTCAGTAAGGTTATCTAGCAAATCAGTTCTTTGATGGTGTTGCCAAATTTAGTGTAGTTGATCCACAATTACAGCATTTGAATGCGATGTTTAAATCCTTCACATTCTATATTCATGGCAGGTTCGATAAGTTCAATAACTTTACACCGCTAATTCAAATTTAAAAGCAAGAATTATGAAAAAATTGTACATCGCTGCTATAGCGTTTGGCTTTATGGCAGCATCATGCGGTTCTCCATCTGGATCTGACCAAAAAGAGAACACGAAAGAGGAAACGAAAAAGGAACAAACCGACAAAAAAGCTGAAAAGAAGGCTGATAAAAAGGAAAAGAAAGCTGAAGCTCCTGAATTGCCGGCTGTTCCTAAAGGTGCTAAAGTATTCTTTGCAAACTTAGAAGACGGTGCTGAAGTTAAGTCTCCGTTAGCAGTTGAGTTTGGTATTGAAGGAATGAAAGTGAAGCCAGCGGGTGAAGTTGTAGAAGGTACTGGTCACCATCACATTGTAATCGATGGAAAATTCATCGAAATGGGTGGTACTGTTCCGGCTGATGATACGCATATTCACTATGGTGGCGGTCAGGTAAAAGATACGCTCGATTTAGAGCCGGGTAAGCACACGCTTACGCTTCAGTTTGCTGATGGTCTTCACCGTTCTTACGGAAAGCAAATGAGTAATTCAATTACTGTTAAAGTGACTGAATAAGTTATTTATCAATAAAGTAAAAGGCCATGAAACCGAGTTTCATGGCCTTTTTTGTTTTGAGCAAGTAGTGTAGAGATTTAGTTTTTTGTCGCCTTAAATGCTCCGTTGACATCGATATGCTCATCTTGGCTTCCAATTCCATCCAACTCGAGCTGATTAGCATTGAGTACAATTTCCAATACATTTCCGTTATCGCTTTGCTCTATTGTGAAAGAGCCTGTGGAAGATAAATCTGAGCTGTAAGATTTGTCTTTAGTATAAACTGAAATGCTGTTATCAGTCATTCCAGAACCAATTTCATAAGTTCCGTCATCAGGACCGGCCATTGTTGAGTTGTCAACTTCTTCCATAATGCGAAGTGTCAATTCCTCATCCTGGTTTTGCCCTTCCAATGTGAGCAGCCAAACGTCATAAGATTTTCCATTTGAGTTTACAGAGCCGTTTTCTTTCCATGTTGCTGATCCTTCCATCGTGAAGGCGGTGTCACCAAACATTGAAGCTTTGCCCATTCCGTTTGTTACATCATCGAGTACAACAGTTGTATCTGAGCTGTTGTTATTGTTGTTGGAATTGTTGTTATTGTTTGATGTTGGAGTGGGATCGTCATTGTCATCTTTATCGCAGCTAACTGATGCCACAACAAGAAATGTGATAAATAACATTGAAATGAGGTTTACTTTTTTCATTTTGTTTAAGTTTATGTTTTGGTATAAGATTGATTGAACCGGAGTTGTCTTTGGTCTGGTTGATCACAAACCTAATGTGAGAAGTCAAGAGGAGCCTTGTATAAATCGGACATTGATAATGAGAGTTCTGGAACAAAAGCCTGATCAGGCGGTCAGTAGGTACATCAATCGATATTTACTCGTGGAAGCTGATAAGAGTGAAATGCCTGAGGTGAAAATTCTTCCCACAGGTTATTCGTATTTGTCTAAAGTGTTTGGAGAACTCAGCAGAGTTGAGAGTCCCACAAAAAGCGGCTACATTCCACGTTTTTTTCTTGGCGGTCAAATCACCAGGCAGGATATTTCATTGTTTCCTGTTCATGAATTCATTCACTTTGGTATTGAATTCAAACCAACCGGAATTCACCATTTCTTCAATATAGATATGTCTGAAACAGTGAATGGATTTGAAGATGGTAATGTTTTGTTGGAAGAGCAGGTAAGTGAAGAATTGTTGAGTCTAATTGATAGTAACTCTTTTGAAGACAGTTGTAATAAATTGGATGACTACTTCATTCAACTTTTGCGGAGAAGCTCAAAGCAAGAAAAAGACCAGCAAATTGAAAAGGCTGTGGATCTGATCATTGAAAATGCAAACTCAATATCAATAAATGATTTGGCGCAAAAAGTGTTTTTGTCTCCCCGACAATTGAGAAGAAAGTTCAAGGAAATATGCGGTATTCCTCCCGGAGCTTACCGAAATATCATTCAAATCAATAACGTGTATTCCAGTATCGCGAAGAATGATGAAAAACGTCTCAGCGAGCTCGCTTATCACTGTGGTTTTTACGATACTTCACATTTTGTGAAAACATTTGAAAAGCTGATGAATGAAAAGCCTTTAGATTTTATCAATAGGGATGATTCCTTTTTGCAGACTTACATCAAATATGCCCGTGATTGATCAATTAAAAATCGACTGATGCAATCTTTAATTTTCATATTTGTTGAAAACAATTAAACTGCTCACAGGTTTAAAAACCTGGAACCATATTATTCAATCATGTTGAAGTTTAGATTAGTACTGGTATTCAGCTTTATAGCTCTTTTCTCATTTGCGCAAAAAGGGAAAATTGACGGAATTGTTTTAGACGCTGTAAGCAAAGAACCGGTTCCATTTGCCAATGTTGTGGTGGCAGGAACACAAATTGGAGCCAGTACCGATATCGATGGAAAGTTCACGATTAAAGAAGTGCCATTCGGTTATCAAAAACTGGAGGTTTCAGTAGTGGGCTACGAGCGCAAAATAACCAACGATGTTTATGTGACCCAAAACCAATCGCCATACATTGAGATCAACCTCAATAAAACCAGCACACAACTCAAAGAAGTGACCATCACCTCTTCAGCATTTGACAAGCCGGCTGAGAGTCCTGTTTCGTTGCAAACAATTGGTGTGGAGGAAATAGAACGAAATCCAGGATCTAACCGTGATGTTTCGCGTGTTATTCAATCTTTGCCGGGCGTTACATCAACGCCTAGCTTCAGGAATGATATCCTTATTCGTGGTGGTGCTCCAAACGAAAACCAGTTTTACATTGATGGTGTGGAAACACCTGTTATCAATCACTTTCAGACCCAGGGTTCGAGCGGTGGCCCGGTTGGAATCCTCAACGCCAATTTGCTCCAAAAAGTGAATCTCTACACCGGTGCATTTCCAAGTAATAGAGGAGGAGCGCTTAGCTCAGTACTGGAAATTGAGCAGAAAGAAGGAAATAAAGAAGCGCTGCACTTGCGTGGAAACATTGGAGCATCAGAAGTTGGACTTGCCGTGGACGGACCAATAGGCGAAAAGACGACTTACAATATCTCGGCTCGTCAATCGTATTTGCAGTTTCTCTTCCAGGCTTTGCGGTTGCCGTTTTTGCCCACTTTTAATGACGGGCAATTCAAGATCAAGCACAAGTTCAATGAGAAGAATCAAATCACATTTGTCGGACTGGGAGCTATCGATCAATTCAGGTTGAATGAATCGGTGAATGACGGACTCGATCCCAACGATCCCGATGATGCCGAAACGATTGAGGAGAATAACTACACACTGGGCAACATCCCGATCAACGAGCAATACAACTACACGATTGGAGCCGTTTACAAGCACTTTGAGGAAAATAGCTTCCAAACCGTTGTGGTATCGCGAAATGCGTTGAACAACTCGGCTTACAAGTACCAGGATAATGATGAGAGCGATCCTTCCAAGAAAATTCTCGATTACAACTCAACTGAGTCTGAAAATAAGATGCGGTTCGAGAATACTATCAGGAAGAATAGTTGGAAAGTGAACATGGGCGTGAATCTTGAAAATGCCCGCTACACAAACTCCACTTTTGATAGGATTGCGACTCCGCAAGGCTCCATCACACGGAATTTCGAATCGGATCTGACCGTGAACAAATACGGAATCTTTGGTCAGATCTCTCGTCCCGTGCTCAACGCCCGACTCGATCTCTCTTTTGGGTTCCGATTGGATGGAAACGACTACAACAGCGAAATGCAGAATCCGCTCAATCAATTCTCGCCTCGCTTTAGCGCTTCCTATTCGCTTACTGATCGCTGGAGTATCAACTTCAACACAGGGCGCTACCACCAGTTGCCGGCTTATACAGCTCTTGGTTTTTCTAACTCTGATGGGACATTGATCAACAAGGAAAGATTGAAGTACATTCAATCTGACCACGTTGTGGCGGGCGTGCAGTACAACCCCGATAGCAAAACCAAAATTACGGTTGAAGGATTTTATAAGTTTTACCGCCAATACCCGTTTTCATTGTCTGACAGCATTAGCCTGGCCAATTTGGGAGCTGATTTTGGCGTAATTGGGAACGGACCTATTGCCAGTACGAACAAAGGCAGAGCTTATGGAGCAGAATTTCTCATCCAGCGAAAAGCCAAAAAGGGGCTTTTCGGAATCTTGAGTTACACCTATGTGCGCAGTGAGTTCCAGGATGTAAATGGCGATTACGTTCCGTCATCGTGGGATGCCAAACATATTTTGACATTGACGGCCGGAAAGAAGTTCAAAAACAACTGGCAGGTTGGGCTCAAATGGCGCTTTGTTGGCGGATTGCCTTACACACCTTATGACGTACAGGCCTCGGCTCTGAAAGAGAACTGGAACGTGAGAGGTGCGGGACTACCCGATTATTCTCGCCTGAACGAACGCAGATTGAGCAATTTTCAGCAATTAGACTTGCGAGTTGACAAAACCTGGTACTTCAAAAAGTGGTCGCTCAACCTGTATTTTGATATTCAAAACGCTTACAATTTTAAAGCTGAGCAGCAGGACAACTTCAATGTAGAGCAAAATGCTAATGGAGAACCCGTTACAGATCCTAATGATCCGTCAAGATATGAGTTGTACAGAATTGATAATGAAGCTGGAACAGTACTCCCAACCCTCGGGGTCATTTTTGATATTTAATCTCGGCTTAAATACTACATTCGCAACGTGAAAAGAGGGATTACGCTACTAGTATTTTTTATCCTTTGTTCAACCGGTTTTTCTCAGCTCGATGTAGAAGGATTTTACCCCGATTCACTGCGCAAAGATCGTTTGAAGTTATCGGTCGGAACCATGGGTGCCGCCTACGGAGTTACCATGTACAGCCTGTACAATTTGTGGTATAAAAACTACGACCAGTCCAGCTTTCATTTCTTCAACGACAACGACCAGTGGTTACAGATGGACAAAGCGGGTCACATCTACAGCACTTATAGACTCGGCTCCATTGCATTTGAAGCATTGCGTTGGAGTGGAGTAGAATACAAGAAATCACTTTGGTACGGATCTGCAGCGGCATTTGTCTCCGTTTCCAGCATTGAGATTTTTGATGCATACTCGGCAAAGTGGGGTTTTTCGTGGGGCGATATGGCAGCTAACACAGCCGGGACAGCACTTTTTATCGCTCAGGAATACGCCTGGCAAGATCAGCGCGTAAGGATCAAAATCTCGTATCATCCTACAACTTATGCTCAGTATCGCCCCGATGCGTTGGGGAGCAACTGGCGCTCCAGACTCACAAAAGATTACAACGGGCAGAGCTACTGGGCGAGCTTCAACATCAATTCATTCGCCAAGACAGATTGGATTCCGCAGTGGTTAAACATAGCCGTGGGCTATAGCGGAGCCGGAATGCTGGGAGGAACAGAAAACCCCGAGATGTACGATGGACAACAATTACCCAATTTCTCGCGCCAGCGTCAGTTTTACCTCAGCTTTGATGTGGACTTAGACCGCATCCCCGTTCAAAACCATTTGCTCAAAGGCGTCCTCAAGATCGTCAACCTCATCAAAATCCCCGGTCCGGCCCTCCGCCTCCAGGACGGCAGGTTTATCGTTGATGGGTTTTATTATTGAGGGTTTGTTTTTTCTTTGTCTTCTTATACCTTTATAAAAGTTTATGTTTCCTTTAATTAATCAGGTATTTACCTTAACAGTTTTAAGTGAACTAGAATGAGCTTAGTTTTAGTTATAAGGGAGATAGCTTGTTAAAGAAATGCAATTTGTAAACCTGTGAGTTGACAAAATGAAAGTTGTTGATATATTTGCAGTATCAGATTCTGAGTCTTTGCTGTCTGTAAAATGGGATATTGAAGATGAAGAAAGTGATGAGTTTAACCGGGTATTTGATTTTTTGACCGATGCTGAAATGCTCTACACTTTTTTTAAAGAGCATAAAGACGATTTAGAGTCTGGATTTTATGGTAATACAACAATAAGGCAGGCGGTAATAAATACAAGGAGAGAAGCACTTGAATTGAAAAGAGACCTAATAGATTTAAGTGAGAATAAGAGTTCTGGAAATTACAGTTCGTTAAAAGAAATATTTACCGAGTTGTCTCCTGTAGATTTTGATAAAGAGTTTCATGCCAGGTTAAAGGCATATGGAGCGATACGAAAAAGTATGATACGAATCTATGCTGTTCGGCTGACAGATAAAAATGCTCAAGATCATCAGTATTTAGTAACTGGAGGAACAATAAAACTTACTCCTAAAATGCAGGATCGAGATCATACAAGAATGGAGCTAAAAAAACTGGAAAAGACTGTTGAATACCTTAGAGATGAAGGCATTTTCGGTTAATAAACAAACTATTATGAAAGTCAATAAAGAAAAACTGGATCAGTTAATAAAAAAGAGTAAAAAGAATACTCAATGGAAAGATTTAGCTGAGAAAGAACTCAATAGTGGAGGCTGGATTGATCGTTCTTTTGAAATAGCGTTGACAGTACTTGAAAAGCTTGATGAAGATGGGATTACCCCATCAACTTTAGCTAAGCGGATGAATTGCTCGAGGCAGTATTTAAATAAATTGTTGAAGGGAAGAGAGAACTTAACCCTCGAAACAATTGATAAGCTCGAGAATGCTTTAAATACCAGGATTATAGCAGTATGTGGATTTGTGGATAGTGAATGGCATAGAATTGACAAGAAAATAAGGACGTCAAGCTTCAATCAAGTCAGTTTCAAATATGAACAGGTAGAAAAAGAAATGAAGTACAGTGAAACGCGGACTCACGATTTAAAGACATCCAATAAAAGTTATGATTTTAAAGCAGCATGAGTTCAAAAAAAAATAAGAATATCCATTTTAAACTTGTTGGTATTAAAACCTCTCAATTTGCAATTATAGAGGACAACTTTAAAAAAGAAGAAGATACCGATTTAAATGTTAAAGTAAATTATGGCGTTGATCCTGATAATCATGGGGTTGCTGTAGTTTTTAATGTGCGTTTTGATTGTAATAAAAAGCCTTTTCTCATACTTGAGGTTGAACACCATTACAGTATTAAGCAAGAAGACTGGAACTCACTCCTCAGTGAAGATGGCAAAACATTGAATTTAAGTTTGGACCTTGCCAGACACCTCACTGTACTTACAGTTGGAACTACAAGAGGTGTACTTCATTCAAAAGTAGAAAATACGCCTTATCATCAATTGATACTACCTACTATCGATTTGACTCAGTTTATCAAAAAACCAATTGATATTACACTCAAAGCTTAAGGTTTTTAATTCTGAAGTAATTTATCCGGCCCTCCGCCTCCAGGAGCGCAGGTTTGTGGTTGATGGGGTTTGTTATTAGGGGAAATGTACCTTTTGGTTTTATACTTGAGGGTGTAACAAAATTCTATTTTTTATTGGCTCATGAAGCATTTTTGTGTAGATGTGAGAAGGTCTTATTTTTCTAGTTATCAGCTTATTGTAAAGAAATATTGAAGGTTGTGTGAAAGATGCTTTTTCAAATAATCATTATGTTGAAAAATGATTGAAAATTTGACTTGAGTATTTTACTAACTATCATATTTTTGATAATCATGACAAAATTATTGTTTTCTGGACACGACTCTTTTCACTGTCGACAATTCTGGTTGAAGAAAGGCTATGACTTCGTAAATCAGGGAAATAAATTTCCCGATCAAGAAGCGCCAATCCATCTCGGAGTTGGTAAAAACATGGTTACAGCGATTCGTCATTGGTTAAAATCATTTGGACTAGCCAATTCTGATGATGAGTTGACCGAGATCGCACATAAGCTTTTGGGTGACAATGGATGGGACCCTTATCTCGAAGACCAAGGGTCACTTTGGCTGCTTCACTATCTTTTGGTGAGAGAGAATTACGCTTCACTTTACCCTATCGTATTCAGTGAACTCGCAAATGAACGTCCCGAATTTACACAGGAGCATTTCATTTCTTTTGTCGGAGAGAATAAAGAAGGCGACTACAATGAAAACACTCTAAAACGCGACTTCACAGCTTTCTATCGAAATTATTTCGGAAGGATGAACCGAAGTGATGTGGAGGAAAGCTTTACGGGAATTCTGACGGAACTTCATCTTCTGAAAGAGAAGAGAAAGAAACATTTGAACAGCAAAGGAAAAGAGGAGGAGCGACCTTTTTGGGTTCTGGAGAAAAGCTCCAGAAATGACATCCCTCTGCACATCCTCCTTTTTGCAATTTTGGATAATCCAGACTACGGTACATCTGTCAGCTTCAAAAACTTGTATGAAGACAAGTTCGGTTTGGGAAACATTTTTCTACTTAATCGAGAAGGGTTGACAATTGCGTTGGAAAGAATGCAGAGTGAACTGAATTATGGGATTGTTTTCAGTAACGAAGCTGGGATAAGGGAATTGCAATTCAAGAAGAAATTGGAACCCGCTAAAATATTGGAGGATTACTATGGCAACTAAATTTTCTCAGTCGGTAAACATCATCCGTGACGAGAGTAAGTCGCTGGATTATGTGAGCACTCCAAATGCTGAAAAAGTAGCACTGCAGATTGCTGATGAATTTAAGAAGGGAATTCATTCTTTTACTTTGATTGGTTCCTACGGCACAGGTAAATCTTCTTTTCTCTGGGCATTTGAAAAATCCTTGAAAAACGAAGCCGACTTTCTGCCGGCAAACACTGGTTTAGATCCGTCTAAAACGAATTTTCTAAAAATTGTAGGCGCCTACCAGTCGATCACTGAGCACTTTCGTGAAGTTCTGGGATTGAAAAAAGAAGACCCCGCAAACCGAAACATTCTAGATACACTTAATCAAGAGTATGAAAAGACAAGCTCACTGGTTCTGTACATTGATGAGTTTGGGAAGTTCCTTGAGTACGCTGCAAAAAACAATCCCGACAAGGAGCTGTATTTTCTTCAGCAACTCGCAGAGTTAGTTAATGATCAAAGCAAAGACATTCTTTTCCTTACCACTCTTCATCAAAACTTTGAAGCTTATGGAAATAAGCTAAAGGATCAAGAGCGACTTGAATGGAAAAAAATTAAAGGGAGATTCAAAGAAATAACCTTTAATGAACCGGTTGAGCAATTACTTTGGCTAGCAGCCAAAAAGCTCGCATCGGGAAAAACACCAAAGAGTTTTTCAGGATCTTTTTACAGTGACCTGGCAGCAAAGCATAACATCAAAGATTTTTCGGAAGAGTTTAGGTCAGTCATTGAAAATGAAATCTACCCTTTAGATGTGATTTCTGGGATGGTGCTTACTTTAGCTCTTCAACGCTACGGGCAGAATGAGCGTTCCCTATTCGGATTTTTGGAGTTGGAAGCTGCCGAATCTCAAAGAATGGCACTGCCAGCGGTTTTCGATTACCTCTTTAAGAATTTTTATTCCTCGCTGCAATCGAACACCAATCCGCACTACGGTAGTTGGCGCATGATGGAACGTGGGATTGAAAGAGCCGAATTTGAGCTGGATGATCCTGCGACCGCAATAGATCTAATTAAAGCAACTGGATTACTTCAGGTTTTTGTGCCTACGGCAAAAATTGATGAGAAATTCCTGAAAGGATACTTCAAAGAATCTCTGTCGGCAAAAAAGATTATTCAGGCAATTGATCAATTGTCAAAGAGAAAGATAATTGTCTATACTCGTTACAATCAATCTTTCAAATTGATTGAAGGGACAGATCTGGATTTCGATCAGGCGATCTTAAAAGCAGGTGAAGCGGTTGATGAAATCAGAAACCTGGTTCCACTACTCGAAGAGTATTTTGAGTTTCCAGTAATGCAGGCCAAAGAGGTCAGCTACAAAACGGGGACACCGAGGCTATTCGATTTTCAAATCACGGAGAAACCACTTGTAAATTACACTCCAGAAGGACCTTTTGACGGAGCAGTGAATTTGATATTCAGTGAATCTTTAAAGGAAGTAGAAATTGAATCAGCTTCTACTGAACAAGAAGAGCCGATTGTTTACGGGTTTTTCAAGAATACTTCGGAGATAAAAGACAGTCTTTTTGAATTGCTGAAAACCAGGAAGGTGCTGGCTGAAAATAGCGATGACATTGTTGCTCGAAGAGAATTGGAAGTGATAATCAAATCCCGTCAGTCTTTACTTCAGCATCAAGTAATGGATGCCATGTACTCGGGTAAGGTTTCATGGATTTACAATGGCAAGAAAAGAAATGAAGTTAAAAGCTCGAGAAGCTTTAATAAGCTACTTTCTGAAGTTTGTGAAGAAGCTTACAGCAAAAGTCCTCGATTCATAAATGAGTTGGTGAACAAAGACAAAATTTCTTCGTCAATCCACACTGCTCGAAAGAACTATTTCAAACAGATTGTCAATCACTGGCGTGAGAAAGATCTAGGGTTTGAAGAGGATAAGTTTCCACCCGAAAAGACAATTTATTTTACGCTGTTAAAAGAAAATGGAATGCACTTCAAGGCCAAGAGCGGTTTTGAATTGCAAGCTCCAAATGACAAGAATGGATTCAATCATCTTTGGAATGCCTCAGACGAATTTCTGAAGTCTACAGTAGATCAGAAAATGAGCATCACAAAGCTTGCTGAACTACTTTCGACTAGGCCATATAAAATCAAGCAAGGGTTAATCGATTTCTGGATTCCGACTTTTCTCTTTGTGAAACGTGCGGAGTTTGCTCTGTATAATAAGGATCGTTTTGTACCGCATTTGAACGATGCAGTTTTGTACATGATGACAAGGAATCCACAGGATTATTCTATTAAGGCGTTTCAGATTCAGGGCATCAGGCTTACAGTTTTCAATAAGTACCGAGAGCTATTAGAGCAGGCTGAAAAGCCTAAGCTCAGCAATGGGGCCTTCATTGAGAGCATCCGACCATTTCTGGTGTTTTACAAAGAACTCACGGAATACTCCAAGAACACTAATCGCTTAGATTCAACAACCATTGAGTTGCGCAAAGCAATAACTAATGCAAGCGATCCTGAAAAGACCTTTTTCGAGGACTTCCCAGCAGCGTTAGGGATGAGCATTGAGCAAATGGATGACAATGAAAAGCTTGTTCAGGAGTTTTTCACTAAGGTCAATGATTCAATAGATGAACTTAAGGATGCCTATTCTAACCTCGTGGAAAGAATTGATCTTTATCTGAGAAACGAGATAATAGGAACAACCAAGGTGTTTCCTGGCTATAAAAAAGAACTTCAGAAAAGGTTCAAAAATGTCAAAGAACACAGACTTCTTCCAAAGCAAAAGGTCTTCCTTCAAAGGCTTCAGTCAACGCTTGATGATCGCGATAGTTGGATAGCTAGCATTGCACATGCTGTTTTGGGAAAACCACTGGATCGCATAAAAGATGAAGAAGAGGAATTGCTGAAAGATCAATTGAGCAGAATGATCCAGGAGTTGCAAAATCTCAGTTCTATTCATCACAGTCAAAAAGCAGATGACGAAGAATTCGTTAAGCTGGATATCACAACTACTTCAGAGGGGCTAACAGAAAATAATATCCGAATTCCTAAGGGTAAGAAAAAAGAAATTGATAGTTTGGTTGAAGAATTAAGAGGGAAGCTTGACAATAATAAGCAACTTAAATTGGCTGTTTTAGCCAGATTGCTAAAAGACGAACTACATGGGAAAGGTTAAACATTTACTAGGAATTTCTGGAGGTAAGGATAGTGCTGCTTTGGCTATTTATCTGAATGATAAACATCCAGAACTCGACTTGACATACTACTTCTGCGATACCGGTAAAGAGCTCGATGAAACTTATCAATTGATAGAGAATATAGAGATCTATCTGGGTAAGAAAATAGCTAAGTTAGAACCGGCTGACGCTGTGAAATCAGACGAAAATCCATTCGATCACTACTACAAAGCTTATCGTGGTTACTTGCCTTCTTCAGTGGCTCGCTGGTGCACTAAGAAAATGAAACTCGAACCTTTTGAAAGATTCGTTGGAGATGATCCGGTGGTTTCCTATGTAGGGATTAGAGGAGATGAAGATCGCGAAGGTTACATTTCTAAGAAGCAGAACATTCAATCGATCTTTCCATTTCGAAGAAACATCTGGTCTGAAGATGTGATTCGCAAAGTTCTATCGAACACCAATCGAGAGCACCTCATGGATCTATATTCATCTTACTTAAGTGGCTCTGAGCTTGATTCCGTTTCGGAACTCGTAAGTGAAAAGCTGATTCTTGAACTGAAAAATCCACTGCAAAACAAAAAGGTGATTCACAACAAGCTAAATTCTATTTTGGATAAAGGAATTGCTCAGTTTAATCGAGTAACATTCGACTACTTGAAAGATACTGAATATCCACTGGCTCAGGAGTCTGATTTTCCTCTTTTAGAAAATGAAGAAGTGTTAGTTAAGAAAGATATTTTTAGAACACTTGAGGAGTCAGGGGTTGGTGTTCCAGAATATTATCATGAAGTTGAGTACGAAGTTGATGGTGAAAAAGGAACATATGCGAGAAGTCGTTCCGGTTGCTTCTTTTGCTTTTTCCAACAGAAAATAGAGTGGGTATGGCTTCATGAGCAACATCCAAAACGCTTCAAAGAAGCGATGGAATACGAAAACGAGAAAGAAGGCTTCACCTGGAATCAAAACGAGTCTTTGAAAGAAATTATAGATCCTAAGAGAGTAGAACAGATCAAACGCGATCACCTCAATAAATTAAAAGCAAATTCAAATAATAAGGACTCCAACAAACTCATGGACATTTTGGACGATGGGGATGCTGGATGTACCGCTTGTTTTGTTTAAAATTATCTACTATTTATGAATGCTCAGATGCTAATCGGTTCTTTGAAGCAGTTTTTTTGGGATATCATAGGGTATTTACTTCCGGGTTTTATTTTTTTAATAGGTCTAATGTTCTTCTTGGCTGATTCTTATTTTGTTCCTCCATTGTCGATTGGCTCCAATAAAGATCTCCTGCCATTTATTGTCATTGCTATGTCTTACATTCTAGGTTATTTTATCTATTCTGTATCTTTACTCAAAGATAGAGTCCTCTTCAAAGTAAAATCTAAATGGCACATTAGTAGAAGCTATGAAAGCTTTAAGAAGAATAGCGTCTACTTAAAAAGTTTAGATAAAGTAGAGGAAGAATATGGTGTTAAAAAAAATGATCTCGACCTGAGAGGTTATAGAAGCCTTATTATGAGTGCTCATCCTAAAATTGATCATTTAACTTACACGTTTATGTTTCGGTCCGATATCTTCAATCATCTTAACACGATAAGCTTGATGTTTCTTTTTAGCAGTGCTTTTGGTGTTTTATTGAATTTGTGTGGAATAAAGTTTTTCCAATATAGTGAGGTGCACATTGTTCTTTTATTAGTTATGTTATTAGCATTGTACCCTCTAAAACTTGGAAGGTGGAGATTTTACTCTATGTCTATGAGAATTCCATTTTCTGTTTACATTGCTAAATCAAAAGGAAAAGAATGAAGCAGACAATCTATCTAGCTGGAGGTTTCCGAAGTAATTGGCAAAATCAAGTGATAGAAAAACTTGGTGAAAAATTCGTTTTTTATGATCCTCGTAAGCATGGGCTTGCAGATGAAGTGTCTTATACTGTATGGGATCTTCATCATATAAAGCATAGCTCTATTCTTCTGGCTTATATGGAGGCAACCAACCCTTCAGGGTACGGACTATCTTTAGAAGTAGGCTATGCAAAGGCTCTTTTTAAAACAGTTATTTTGGTGGATGAAAGATCAATAACAGATAAAAAATTTTCTCGGTATTTTGGAATGATAAGGGTAACTGCAGATATTACCTTCAACTCTCTAAATGAAGCATTAGAATATTTGGAGAGTTTTTAGTTTAGGTTACGCTTATTAGTCATTCATGGTTTTCAGTAATAAAATCTAAAAAAGCGGTAGGCTGCAAAAAGAAATTAGGGTTATCCTCTATCTTCTCCTGAATAAGTGTAAGCCCTCCATTTGTGAAAGATTCCATTGTGTTTATTAGGTCTTTCACAACTTCTTTCTCTGATATTTCTCCTTTATCCAAGGCAATAAAATCAACATCAGTTTTGGCAACGAGAGCCATAAACATGAAGTCTTGAAGTTTTGTGAAATCTTTGCGATAAAGCCTGTTGCCTTTGCTGCCCCAATATTGGATGTGGTGACTAAAGTCCACTTTTTTCTGTCCGCTAGGGATTGCAATGTTTTCATTGCGATATAGGCCAAGGAAGAAAGCATACATATACAATTCATAGTTGTTGGTAAAGTGCTTTCCCAAGTCTACTCTAGATTTCTCTGAGCCGCCTCCTTTTTTAGTCATTAACTGAAAAAGCTTATCACTAAATTCAGAGCTGTATTTTGGGATACGGCTACTCCAAATATCAAAAATATTTTCCATTTCAAACAGTAATTACTTCAGTATTAATAGTTGTAAGATCATTCGGGTCAAAAGGTCGCTTCAGTCGAACCCAAAAAGCTTTAGATCGTTGTACCTTATTAAATTCATTATCGATTTTGATTGTGTCACTTGTTGCATCAGTCGATAGAAAATCCTTTAGTAAAAGAATAATTTGGTTCTCCGAATTCGAAATGATGTTCAAGAACTCTTTTGTTTTGGTTTCTCCGAATGAGGATGTAGGAGCGTCAAAAATAAGTGGGTAAGCCTCTTCTCTACTTTGCTTTGCAAGCTCTGAAATTGCAAATAGAATCGAAATATACATGGAGGTCAATAGAGACTGGTTAGGTTCATAGAATCTTCTTTCCCCTTCGTAAAGGTCAACGTCAATTTTAACTCGATTTTCTGAGAGTTTTCTTTTTGTGAACCTGATTTTACCGGTGAAAGCACCTTTGTTAATCTCCTCAAAAAAGCTGTTCGATTGCTCTTCTAGATGAGAAATGAACAAGTTAAATTTCTCTTCTTTGGTATCCTTGAAGATTTTTTCAATATCTCGAATAATTGCCCTTGTCTTCACTAGGAAAGAGTTTGCTGACTCAAGATCAATACGGTCCTTTTCTTTCCCCTTCTCCTCCAGTTCCTTGGCAATTCTATCAAGTTCCGATTCGTATGCTACAATAGTTTTCCTTGATCGAACTTTATCAGATTGCCATCCATTATAATTTTTTAGGACATTCCCAAGTTTCTCTTCACCCTTAGTTGAAGATCCAAGTATCTTTATCCTTTCTTCGTGTGCCTCTTCTAGATGGCTCTGGAGTTCTTGAACTTTGCTTTTTCGGGCACTATTGAATTCAAACAGTTCCGTTATTTCATTTCCGATGTTCCTTATATCTGTAAGTTTGTTGTTATGCAAGTTCAGCATATTCACTAATTCCGAGGTGTAGTCATTCTCATATAAGGCTTCTTCTTGTTCCTTTTCCTTTGGAACTTGAGAATCCAAGTAAGCCTGCAATCTTTCAACCATGTAATTGTATGCTTCTGAACCCTTTGGAGCCGGGCGGTTACAAACTTTACAGTGCTCATCAGCGATTAACTCCTGCATTATATTTTTATTGGGAATGTCATTCGGCAGGGGTAGCTTTTCATCTCCCAATAATTTCAGAGCAGCATTCTTTTCTCCCTCTTGACGGCCTTTTTCTTTATCAAACTCTGACTGAAGCTCGCGTCTCTTTTTATTCAGAGCCGTCACCTTTTTCTCAAATTCAATGAAAATGGGCTCGTAATGACAAAGAAGCCAGTTTTCGTCAAAGAGGTATGTAGTATAGTTTTCCCGTATCACACCGTATTCATCCCGAATCTCTTTTTTAATGTTTTCAATTTTTTCATTGATGATCTCAAGTGCTTCAGCATTATTTACAAATTTCTCAGCCTTTTGAAGGTTTGCTTCTAGTTTACCCAAATCTTCCTGTGCAGTTTCCAATAGTGTTTCTTGTCGTCCCTTTTCACGTTTAAGATGGGCTATCTCGTGCTCGAGGCGATCATATTTTTTCTTGTTTTCGGTGCTCTTTTTCGAAGCTTCAGCAACAGCTTTATCGGCAGCTTGAGTGAGAGAAGCCCCACTTGTTGCATACTTGTCATAATGCTTTGCTTCCGCGAATAGATTTATTAGGTTCACGAGAGCATCTTCGTTATCAAAAATATTTAATTCAGATTCCCCTTTAAACATCGAGTATTTCCGAATTTCTGAAGGGAAAACTTGCTGTAGTAGTCGATCGGCATCCACTTTAGATCTTTCACCAGAACGATTTTCTTCAATACCCTCAAAAGAATGATTGTCTACTGAGCAGTCGCCACCTTCTTCCTTTCTCGCAATGAATGACCGTTTTAAGTATCTAACTTCTCCATATTGCTCCACAACTAAAGAAACACTCACAGGAAAATCATCTCCTACTTCAACTTCTGCTAATTTTTTTGCAGAAACCACAATTTCTAAGCTGTGATCATGTCCTCTGAAAAGCCAAACAAGTGCTTCAAAGAATTTCGTCTTACCCTCACCATTTTCTCCTAGAATTACATTCAAACCACTGGCAAATTCAAAGTTGTTCATGCCATAGTAGCACATATAATTTTCAACACATATGCTTTTGATAATCATATTGCTGCGGTATTTAAGTATTGAGTAACTTTGTTGCGAAGGGCGTTATCTGAAATGGGCTTGCCTTCTAGTGCGTCCACAATTATTGCAATTGATCTTATAATCGGTATGTTAGATTGCAAACCCTGAGCAATGTTTATTTCTAATTCTTGAGGTTCAACATCATACTTCTCAGTCAGGATCGGGTGCTGAATGAAGCTGCTAAAAATATCGTCTCGTCTAGCCATCTATTTTAGGTTATTGTGAATATCAAACAAATTCAAGTTGTAATAATCCGATACCTCCTCAAGCTCAGAGAAGGCAGTCATTTTGTTTTGAGATAAAAAAGCAAAGTCTACAACTCTTTCAAGCTCCTTTCTAACAAGACTTCTCTCCATGGAATAATGATCTTCGGCTTTGTCAATTTTAGGAACCACAACTAAGTCATGAATTACGGCAAGATCTTTATCTTCATGTAATCGCAAAACGCGTCCTCTTCTTTGTATGAACTGTCGTGGATTTCCAGTACTTGCACAAAATATTGCCAACTCGGATCGGGGAACATCTACGCCTTCATCTAAACATTTCATCGAAGTAAGTACATGAAGATTTCCTCTTTCAAAATCCTTTAGAAGTTCATCTCTCCCTGATGAATTAGATGTGTATTGTTTAACCATTACAGAAAAATCTATATCCGAAACCGCTCGAGTGTAGGCATGAATAAGCTTGTCATCATCTTCGTCTAGATCATGTTCATCCTTTTTATCGTATTCTGGGTCTCTGCCCTCAGGAACGTAAATAAGGGAGTACTTTAAATGGCCTTTTTTGGTGTACTCATTTTGAAGAATTTCTTTAAAGACAGAAAGTTTATTCTTGGCTTTGTGAATAATCCTCTTTCGAGCTAGTAACAAGGCTTCTACTTCAGGACCTTTCTTATATCTTCCTGTATTGTTATCGAAGAAGTTCATGAGTTTACGAGAGAGTATTGCATAATCCTGAAATTCTTCAGAGTCCAATTCTACAAGGTGGGGGTGGTAGGTGTATTTACATAGCCACTTCTTATTTAGAGCCATTTGCATGCTGTAGGTGATCACAAATGGAGGGCTATCGTTAAAAAATTGCTGTATGACCTCATTTCCCTCATCATCGTACTGTCTATGAATGGTAGCTGACAAACCAACTCTCTTTTTGAGGTGGATTTTGGGTAGAACTTTTGCCACCTTACCTGCCCCAAGGTTGTGAGCTTCGTCAGCAATAAAGAGAGTATCGGTGTCTAAATTTTTGAAATGATCCTGAAACTTCTTTCTATGAAAAGAAGCATAAGTAGTAATGACAATAAAAGAGGTTTTGGTGAATTTGCTTGCCGAATTGAAAAAGGAAAGCTCATCACCCCATTTGTTCTTTGAACTTACAGTTACGATGTTTTGAAAGTTGAATTTTTGACATTCCTTTTTCCATTGAGCAACGAGAGCTATCGTTGGAACTACAATGACAGCCTTGTATGTTCCTGATTTTTCAGACTCCTTTAGCAGACAATTGAGAGAAGTCAGGGTCTTACCTGTCCCAGTTGCCATGGCAAAAATCCCCTGTTTCTCATTTTTTACCCAATTCTCATAAGCTTGAACCTGGTACTTTCTCGGCCCATCAGGGTAAGGGAACCTTGGTTTTCTACTAATTTCATCTACTTCGTCTTCAAGTTTTTTTAAAACCCTTTGGATTTTAGGATTTCTTGAACTTTCAGATTTCAACCGTATTAACTCAGCTTCTTCTACTATTAGCTCCTGTACCTCCTTATCTCCGAACTTATCCCTTATCGCTACCTCTATCTTGTCCGCAGGTAAATACTCCACATAGTCTGCTTTACCTGAAAAGATTTCCTCGAAATACTTGTTTTGTTCGGATATCCTTGCTTTAGCTTGTTGATCCTCCCATTCAAGATCTACATCTAATTCTTCAAGATTCTCCATTAGGCCATAAGTAGTGAAATTGCAAGAAGCTTTGAACTTCACGCGGTGGAAACCATCTGAAAAAATTCCTGATTTATAGTGGGCTATACCTTTCTTACCTTTTGGTTTTACAATTACTATTTCAATTCTATCATTGGCTATCAGCCAAGCTAGGCATTCGAAAAAGTGTTTGCCATAACTGTCCAATGAGTATTTGAGCTGATCAATATTGGATAGATCGATTAATCCCTCCAATTTAGGATCAGGATCCATGGCATTTAGAATTGTAGCCTTATCCTCAGCAGAAAAAATTTGGTTCGCCACAACTCTAAGTCGTCCACCGTTGAATAGGAATCGAGCAAAACCTAGAGATAGAACATTAATTGTAGTAAAGCTGAAATAGCCTAGTAACAAATCAAGTCTGTTGCTATTGGAAAGAGCATCAAGATAAAACTCTAAAGGCTCCCTGTTGGAGCCACTCCGATAAAGTCTTTCTTTTGGCCAGGCGATGTCTTTCAACATGAGTATTATACTATTAGTGGCTTCTTACAATATTAAAAAATTTTTTGTGGTCTATAAGTTATAGTTGTTAATATTCGAAATTAAGATGTCTTAAGAATTACAACTTTTAAGTTAACATTAATTGAGTTGTAATAATAGGTGTTTTTAGATGTAACCTTTCTGAATATCTTCAACTCACTTCACCTCAAAAACGACTTTTGAGTCCTTGTCAATTTTGAGGAGATTAGTATGCACGATTTCTAAACCCCTCGAATTCGATGGGATTAAAATTAGAGTTGTTGAGTTTCTCCCATATTCCGAGAAATTCGATGGTATTTCGGTTGCGCAACCAGTTTTGGATAATGTAATCTGTACGTTCCGGATCCCTGTGACGAGCAATATCTGTGAGGCTAATGTACTCTCACTGTTCATTGACTGAAATAGTGATCTCAGTTCCCTGAACTTCTATTTTAGCCATTTAGGATGAGTTGTTCAGTTTTTGAGTTGTAAATTATAGGACTTTTTATCACAGAGATATTCACTCCCTAAAACTAAACAAACTCAAACAAAGCATACTATCCCACGTCAAAAAAAGTTTAATTGCACTGGTTTTTAGAAAAAAACAAACAGAAAGTCAGTTCAAAAAAGGAATTAAACGAGGTGAGTATTTTAAATACAGCGATCTTTCACTTTACGAAACACAAAAGATTCGATTAATGAATAATTGTTCAAAAAGTGAAAAAGCAACTCACTCCACCTCAAAAACCACTTTTGAGTCTTTGTCAATTTTGAGGAGATCGGTGAGGCCGGCATTGACTTCAACCACATATTTGGCGGGGCCTTCAGAGGGGAGTGATTCCTCGCTCTTTGGAACTGCGTTCTTTTGAATGCTCACGACTTCGTACTGGTCGTCAATGTAGATGATGTCGAGGGGAATGCGCGTGTTTTTCATCCAAAAGCTTCGCGGGCGCATGTCTTTGAAAATGAATAGCATCGCCTGGTTGTCTTCCATGGAGTTGCGGTCCATGAGTCCGCGCATTGATTCGTAAGGGTTGTCGGCTACCTCAATGTCAAAATGTTTGATGGTGTCTCCTTCAGCGGTTAAAAACCAGAGTTGGCCTTCTTTGGTGAAGGGCACTTCAGTGAAATCATCGGTAGGGTTTTTGGTTTTGATTCGGCCTGATGAGGGCTCTGACCGAAACAGATCACTGAAGGTCCAAAACAGCAGGCCAAATAGCATGATGCCTGCCACGATAATGAGTATGCGCTTGTTTCTCATTTTTCATCCTCGTTTTTAGGGTAACGGTATTCCTGGTTTTTCTTTTGATCCATGAACCACTTGTTGTTGGTCAGATCCACATCTGCCAAACGCAGTGACGGGTCAATCTCGATCTTTTCAATTTTGTTGGCTGGCATAGGGATCTCTAAACCGTTTTCTGGATGTGTCCAGTGCCAGTCGCCCAGGTACTTGTAGTCTTTGGCGGTAGATTTTTTGCCGCGCATGATGCCGAGCGGATAATAATACATTTCGGTTGAGCCGTCTTTGTAAGTGACTTTCACATCAATGGGCATCGGCATGGTGCCTTCGCGCTTGAGTTTTACTATTACGTTGTGGAGATCCTTCTCAACGGTGTCGATCGCGTAATCGATGTAGTGTGTGGTGTTGATGAATTGCTCGAAGTACCAGTCGAGTTCGAGTCCGCTTTCGCGTTCCATCACCCGTTTAAAGTCTTCCGGAGTAGGGTGTTTAAATTTCCACTCGTCAAAATAGGTTTTCATACCGCGGTCGAAGTCTGTTTGACCGATTACATAGCTCAACTGATGGAGGAAGACAGAGCCTTTTGAATAACTGCTGATTCCGTACGCGATGTTGGTGTTGAAGAAATCGGCCGGAGTGCTCATCGGTTCCTCAAATGGCTGTTGCGAGTAGTAACGGACATTGCGGTAAGAACGGGCCAATGGGTTCTGAGCGTCATTTTCCATCAAGCTATCCATGACGATGTCCTCAGCGTAAGAGGTAAAGCCTTCATCCATCCACGGATATTTGAATTCGTTGGTCGCTAGAACTCCGTAATACCAGTTGTGAAACGACTCATGTGCGATGAGTCCGATCTTGCCTTCTTTGCTTCCGTGACCTAAAATCATGGTACACATGGGGTATTCCATTCCGCCATCGCCACCCTGAATCACAGAAAATTGTTTGTAAGGGTACTTGCCGAATTTGGCGTTCATGATCTCAAAGAGGCGAACGACTTCGGGCTGAATCTCTTTCCACTGTTGCGCGAGTGTATCGGTCTGGTAGTAGAAGTGGAGCATAGGTCCGTTTTCCACTTTCATGGAGTCGTGTTTGAAATCGGGATCGGCTGCCCAGGCAAAGTCGTGCACGTTTTCGGCTTTGAAATGCCATGTTTTGGTTCCGTTTTCCACTTCAGAACCGATGAGGTTTCCGGTTCCGCCCACAACATAGTCTTTGTCGAGCTCAAGTGTGATATCAAATGTTCCAAAGACTCCGTGAAACTCACGACCCACGTACGGATTGGCGTGCCAGCCTTCTTTGTCGTATTCGGCCATTTTGGGATACCACTGCGTCATTGTGTAGCGGATGCCTTCTTTGTTGTCGCGACCGCTTCTTCTGATTTGTAACGGCACCTGACCTGAGAATTTCATGTCGAATGTCACTGATGAGTTTGGCGGTATGGGAGCAGGTAATTTCACTTCCAGTACAGTTCCCTCGATGTGGAACGTACATTCTTTGCCGTTCATGTTGAGCTTGTGGATATTTTGAAATCCGATCTCGGTGCTCTTTAAGTGGTAGATACGGTCTTCTACGCGTCCGTCAGGGTCTTTGATATTGCGTGAGCGGACGTCCATCATACTGCCCGGCTGAAATGCATTGAAGTAGAGGTGATAGAAAACCTCGTTGAGTGTATCGGGCGAGTTGTTGGTGTAAACGAGTTTTTGAGTTCCATCAAAGGTATTGTCGCTAACATCTAGCGATACGTCCATTGTGTACTCGGCTTTTTGCTGCCAGTAGCAACTTTGGGCGTTAGCGCCTAAAAAGAAAAAAACGGAGAGAAGTGAAAACCAAAATTTGCGCATAGTGAAATCTTTTCCTGCAAATAAACGATTTTCCGTTAAAAATGGTAGTGGATTTTGTGGAAAGGGTTTAGGTCGAGGTCGAGAGGATTCTAATTTTGATTTGGCTGTATTGTGAGGTTTGTCTTTAAGGGTTTGGAGTTGGGAGGTTTGGGAGTTTGTTTTTAGTCAGTCAGGCCCGGACGCTGAGCGAAGCTATTGCGGAGTCGAAGTAGGAGGGAGTTTGGAGGTCAAGGTCGAGGTAGAGTGAGAATGAGAACGAGAGAAGAGGAGCAATCAAAACGAGATATGTTCTTTCACAAGTTCAAGAACGAAATTAGGAAATATGTTTTTCGCGGGGCTCAAAACGAGAAAGGAGGTCCTGACCGAGAGCGTCAGTAGCCAAGGTCGGGAAAGTTCTAATAATGGATTTTGGGGTAACGCAGCGAGCGCAGAGCAAGTTTGATGTTAGCTCTGCTGAAATACGCAGCGTTCGCAGCGTGTTCGCTACTGCTCACATTTTTTAACCATGAAGAAGTTAAGGTGCGTTAAGGTTTGAAGGATTATGAATTATGGATTATGAGTGATGAATGATTGTAAGTCTCTGATATAGGTTGACCACTTTAAAGTGAGTCAATATGAACTTTGTCTCGATCTTTTAGGTTGCTGATTTATTTTTCGGTTTTCTTTTAGGGTTTTTAGGAACTGGATCATGTCCGTGTCCGCCCCAGGGATGGCAGGATGAAATGCGTTTTATGGCGAGCCAACCGCCTTTGAGAGGACCCCATTCTTCAATTGCTTTGATGGAGTAGGAGCTGCATGTTGGCGTGTAGCGACAGGTTGATGGAAAAAACGGGGAAATGGCGTACTGGTAAAACTTCACCAGCAGAATGAGAAATTTGGAGAATATGTTTTTGAGGAAACCCATAGCAAACGAGCGGTAAAGCTACAATTTACGACAGAATACAACTGCGGGTTCTATCTAAATAAAAACCGCCCTGACACTTGAGTCAGGACGGTTGGGGGTATCGAGTGATTCTACTCGACTATCAATTTTTGTGCAGACTGCTCATCACCTTCTACCAGGATAAAGTACATTCCGGGTGTGAGGTCGTTGATGTCAACTTTCGACTTTTTGCTATTGCTTTTTTCAGTCCAGACCACTTGTCCCTGCACATTTAGGATCTGAATGTGAGAGTCAGTTTTGTCTTTCTCAATATTGACAAATGATTCAGCCGGATTAGGATAAACGTTCAATCGGTTTTCGGTCAGATCCCGGCCTTTTCCAACAAACGTGTCATTGCTGCACTCCACAGGTTCACCGCTGTAGTTGTCGTCACGCCAAATACTCAAAACCAGTTTTGCAGTTGCCTGAATCGGAGCTCCACTCAGCATTTTAGATCCGTGGATCTTCAATGTCCAGGAAACGTTGTTGTCGTCCATCACATCGAGATCTCTGAGATTGATTGAGCCAGATCCTGTAGAGTGAGACTGCCAAACAAAATTACCGGTAGTGTCCAGCTTAAACAGAGCGACATCTTGTCCCTGCGGTGTGTAAGTATTGTTTCCGTAATCGTACTCTCCCCAATACTGCATTCCAAAGAAAATTTCATTTTGATCGTTCACATCCAGGCCTACCGCATCATCAGCTTCGGTAGAACCAAAATTTTTCAACCACTGGATCTGATTGTTGTGATTGACCTTTGCGACAAACACATCAGTTTTGCCTTTTGTGGATGAAAGTGACTCATTTCCAATTGTGATGTTTTCTGAGAACTCTCCCAAAACAATGGGCTCGCCACATTTATTAAGGATGAAATCCCTTACTCGAAACTGAAAATCGTTGGTTGATGTCATGGTCAGAACCTGAGGGTTTTGAAAGTTCTGATCTGTTTTGAGGATTGCTTTTGTGAATTTGTTGGTATCTGCAACCGGGTTGATCGTGTCGTCATATAGCACGACCGCATCTGCTAGATCGAGATAGGTGTAAATAGATCCGTCCTTAGCTTGATGAGCATCTTGCACACCGTGATACCCCGATACAGATTCAAAGTTCACCAGATTAAAAGACTGTGCCCAAATTCCGTTTCCGTCATTATCGAGCTTGAGGACGAAGTTCATCGGGTAGTCGAATTTTGAGTCTGCACTGTCACTTTGAACACCTGTTACATCAGCTCCACCAACTGAGAAATTTACGTGATGGCTTCCAGTAATGATTAGCTTATTTTCTTCGTTTATAGAAAGACTTTTTGCTTTTCTATCCTTATGGTCTAGGAATTGGTCAGATTCGGGACCGGTAATCCATAAAACAGAACCAAGCGGACCTATTTTAGCGAGGAAAAAATCATCCTCATTATCCGGACTGCCCGGAAAAGTTGCATTTGCCAGTTCTGCCTGTGCTGACCTGTAATTGATCAGTACAAATACATTGTTGTTTGTGTCGATAGCTAAATCTGCAAGAGTAGCACTTGAACTTCCCTGATAGAGCGTAGAGATACCAAATATCATATTGCCGTTGGCATTGTATTTTTCGATGAATACATTTGATGAAGACTGACCCTGTCCGGTTCCGTTTGTCCATTGCGATGCAATTATTCTGTTACCACTGGAGTCACTAACCGATTTTGTTTCAAAGATATTTTCATTGAAAGATCTTATTGAAATTGAGTTTGCATGTTGGGCATTGAGTGTGAATCCCCAAAGCACCAAACAGACTGCTGAGAAAAGTTTGAAATAATTCATGATTCCTTCGTTTTTAGATTTTTGGCAATCTAGGGTTATCATGAATACGGTGCTAATTTGCCGGGTAGACATAAGGGTGACAGGAGAAAATCTACCAGACATTAAGAATTAAAAAGATAGAGTAAGCTGTTCTTAATTAACTTGTTTCGTAGAGTTTAGAAAGGGTGAAACGACTTAGCTCGTTAATCGAAGATTTTAGAAAAGGGGACAGCGGTTAGGAATTAATGAAGAAAAGCCAATCAGATCATGATCTGATTGGCTTGTTTCAAAATCTATTTCAAAACCAGTTTCATAATAGCATCTTCAACTCTCAGAAGGTAGATCCCTGTTGCGAAGTTTGATAGATCGACTTTAGTTTGCTTTTGAGTTAGTGTTCCGCTGTAAAGGACTTTCCCATTGACGTTTGTGACTTCAAAGGGTTTTCTTTCTGTGAAGGAGTGTTCAATAGTGAAAAGACCATCGTTAGGGTTTGGGTAAACGATAATGTTATTTTCACCGGAAATTGCAGTTTCAAATCCACTCGGAATGACATTGTAACAAGCTGATGTATCAATGCAACCGTGCTTTGTCAGACTAACAGCATAATCACCGCTTACTGCTACTTCAAGGATCTGATCGGTTTCCCCCGGAATAGGAGTGGAGTTGTTATCACAATAAACCCATTGGTAAGTAGCTCCAGTGTCCTGAGCAATTAGTGAATCACCACTATTTTGAACATCACTGTTAATCGAGTCTACGTTTAAGTCAATGGTAATGACACTATCACAACCTGCAATATTTGAAATTGTGTCCTGATACGTTCCGCTTGTTGTCCATGTATAATTTTCACTCGGTGAAGTGTAATTGTCACAAACGATTGGTGAGATGCTTGAAATTGTGCTCTGATTGACAGTTAAATTCACCGTAATCAGGCTATCACATCCCTCAGCATTTTGAATGGTGTCCATGTAAGTACCGCTCGATGTCCAGTTGTAATTGCCACTTGGTGAAGTGTAATTATCACAGACAACCGTAGAAATAGTGGATGAGGAACTATCGTTTACTGTTAGGTTTAGTGTGACTACAGAATCACAACCATCGGAATTAGTTAGAGTAGTAGTATAGTTTCCACTTGAAGTATAAGATTGGTTGTTTGCAGGCCAAGTGAAGCTGTTGCAAACCATTTTTGATTGACTACCAGCATTACTATTGTTCACCGTTAAGTTAATAGTTAGAATACTGTCACAGCCAAGAGAGTTGACTATTGTATCCTGGTATGTTCCGCTTGTGGTCCATGTATAGTTACCGCTCGGTGGTGTGTAGTTATCACAGGTTGTTTGTGTAATTGTTTGTGTAGTTGGAATACAATATACTCTAACATGTCCAATATCGGGATCAAGATTATTAACACCATCATTAAGGGGCGCACCTACAGCAAATACGGAAGAGTTAGGTGAACTTACTGTTTGCCCAAAGAAATCGTAGTTGTTTTCGCCATTTACATCTTGACCAATCTGTAACCAAGAGTTCCCATTCCAAGAATATAATCTTGCTTGTCCAGAATTGTTTCCATTATCGTCATTTCCTTTAGCCCCGATTATTATAGTGTTGGAATCAGCCATACTTATGGATGAACCAGCATAACTCTCAGAGCTTTCACCATAGATGTCGTTACCTTTTTGAGTCCAGCTTACTCCATTCCACTTATATATTTTTATCTGTCCAGAATTTGATCCATTTACATTACTTCTAGGTGCAGCTACTGCCAAAGTATTGGAATCTGGCATACTAACTGAAGCACCTAACCTATCATAAGCGGTGTCGCCTTCTATCTCATTACCTTTTTGCATCCATGAATTTCCATTCCAGTAAAATACTCTGACGTGACCAGATTCAGTCCCATTACCATAGTTATCGTAAGCACCTAAGGCTAAAGTATTCGAGTCTGGCATGCTTATAGTTTTACCAAGGTTGTCTAAAGGAGCTTCTCCATAAATACTGTTACCTTTCTGAATCCAGTTATTACCATTCCAAACTAAAACTCTTACTTGACCTGAATTAACTCCGTTCACATCATTTTTTGGAGCTCCAATTGCTAGAGTGTTAGAGTCTGACATACTAACAGCGTAGCCCGAATAATCACCTCCAAAAGAGCCGTCTATGTCATTTCCTTTCTGGACCCATGTGTTCCCATCCCATTTGTAAACTCTAACATGTCCAGATACACTTGAATTACCATCATTAAAAGGTGCTCCAATCGCTACTATGTTTGAATTTGGCATACTTACAGAGTAACCCGAGTTATCATGTGAGTTTTCTCCATCAATATCTGAACCCTTTTGAATCCATGAATTTCCGTTCCATAAAAAAACACGAACATGACCGGACTCCCATGGGGTTTGGTCATTGTAAGGAGCACCTATAGCTATCGTATAACTATTAGGCATACTTATTGAAAAGCCTGACTCATCATGTTCATCTTCACCATTTATATCGTTGCCTTTTTGTATTTGTGCGTAGGAGATAGTATTTATTATAATAAAGAGTATAGTGAATGTATTCTTCATGATTTAAAATTTTATTTCAGAACCAATTTCACAACAGCACCTTCAACTCTCAGAAGGTAGATGCCTGTAGCCAGGTTTGATAGATCGACTTTAGTTTGTTTTTGAGTTAGAGTTCCACGGTAAAGAACTTTCCCATTGATGTTTGTGACTTCAAATGGCTTGTTTTCTGTAAAAGAGTGTTCAATGGTGAATAAGCCTTCGTTGGGATTTGGGTAAACGATAATGTTATTTTCACCGGATATTGCGGTTTCAAATCCACTAGGAATCACATTGTAACAAGCTGATGTATCAATGCAACCGTGCTTTGTCAGACTAACAGCATAATCACCACTAACAGCCACTTCAAGGATCTGACCAGTTTCTCCCGGAATAGGAGTGGAGTTGTTATCACAATAAACCCATTGGTAAGTAGCCCCTGTGTCCTGAGCGATTAAAGAGTCACCACTATTCTGAACAACAGTGTTAATTGAGTCAACATTTAAGTCAATGGTAATGACACTATCACAACCGGTATTGTTTGAAATCGTGTCCTGATAAGTTCCACTCGTTGTCCAGTTGTAATTTCCACTAGGTGAAGTGTAATTGTCACAAACGTCTGGTGAAATAGTGGATGAGGAACTATCGTTAATTGACAAATTTAAAGTAACAATCGAATCACAACCAGCAGAGTTTGTGAGAGTAGTGGAGTAGTTTCCGCTTGAAGTGTAAGTTTGGTTGTTTGCCGGCCAGGTGTAGCTGTTGCAAACTGTTTCATTTTGTGAACCGGTATTGTTGTTAACTGTTAAGTTAACTGTAATGATACTGTCACAGCCAAGTGTGTTAGGAATAGTATCCATGTAAGTTCCGCTTGTCGTCCAGGTATAATTTCCACTTGGTGAATTGTAATTATTACATACAACTGGCGAAATGCTTGCTGATGTGCTATCGTTTACCGTTAGGTTCAGTGTTGCGACAGAATCACAACCATTTGAGTTTGTCAGAGTAGTTGTGTAGTTACCACTAGAGTTATAAGTTTGATTGTTTGCGGGCCAGGTGTAGCTGTTGCAAACTGTTTCTGTTTGAGACCCTGTATTATTGTTTACAGTTAGATTCACTGTTATTATACTGTCACAACCCACAGAATTAGAAATAGTATCTTGATAGGTACCACTTGAAGTCCATGTGTAGTTTCCACTTGGGGAAGTGAAGCTGCTACAAACTATAGGGAAAATGCTCGCTGATGTACTATTGTTGACAGTTAGATTTAGTGTAACAACTGAATCACAACCATTGGAGTTTGTTAGTGTAGTGGTGTAATTACCACTCGAAGTATAAGTTTGATTGCTAGCTGGCCAGGTGTAACTGTCACAAGCTATTTCTGATTGACTACCAGCATTACTATTATTTACCGTTAAGTTTATAGTGATAATACTGTCACATCCAGCAGTATTAGAAATGGTATCCATGTATGTCCCACTCGTTGTCCAGGTATGGTTTTCACTAGGTGAATTGTAGTTATTACATACAACTGGCGAAATGTTTGCTGTAGTGCTGTTGTTAATTTCCAGGTTCAAAGTTATAATAGAATCACATCCTGCAACATTTGATAATGTTGTAGTATATGTTCCGCTTAAGGGGTATGTTTGAAGGTTAACTGGCCATGTGTAGCTATTTGTATCGCAGACCACTATATTTTGTGTACTTCCGTTGCTTTGTACTGTTAGGTTTACAGTTATAATACTGTCGCATCCTACAGAGTTTGGAATAGTATCTATATACGTTCCAGATGTTGTCCATGTATAGTTTCCGCTTGGAGATGTGTAACTGTCACAGACTACAGGAGAGATGCTAGCAGATGAACTATTGTTTACTGTTAAGTTAATTGTAATAATACTATCGCACCCTGTAGAATTAAAGATTGTATCCATGTAGGTTCCACTAGAATACCATGTATGATTTCCACTTGGGGAAATATAGCTATCACAAACAACAGGCGAGATGGTTGCAAAAGAGTTTTGATTGACTGTTAAATTTACAGTAATAATACTGTCGCAACCAGTGGCATTAGGGATTGTGTCCATATGAGTTCCACTTGTTGTCCATGTGTAATTTCCGCTTGGGGAAGTAAAACTGTTACAAGCAACTGGTGAGATACTTGCAAAAGAATTTTGATTTATAGTTAAATTTACTGTTATAATACTATCAAGTCCTGCAGCATTGAGAAGTGTATCATAATAAGTACCACTTGTTGTCCAAGTGTGGTTTCCACTTGGAGAAGTGAAGCTGTTACAAACAACGGGTGAAATTGTGTTATATGTTGATTGCAAAGAATACACTCGCACATGGCCGGCATAAGCCCCATTTCCATTATTGAGACGCGCTCCAATCGATACAGTATTATTATCAGGCATGCTCACGGAAAAGCCTGACCTGTCATGTGCTGTTTCTCCATCAATGTCATTACCAACTTGCATCCAACTATTTGCATTCCAGTAATATATTCGTACATGTCCAGATAAAGATCCATTCCCACTATTAAATTTCGCTCCAATCACTAAGGTATTGGAGTCTGACATACTTACTGACCATCCTGAATGGTCATAAAAAGCTTCACCATCTATGTCATTCCCTTTTTGTATCCAGCTATTCCCGTTCCATGAGTAAATTCGCACATGACCTGCATTAGAAGCTGTTCCGTCATTTTTCGGAGCTCCAATGGCTACTGTATTGCTATCTGGCATGCTCACTGCATGTCCTGATTCGTCATCGGCTGCTTCCCCATCAATATCGATACCTTTTTGTACCCATGTCGTCCCGTTCCAGGAATATATCCTTACATGCCCAGAGTGTGTTCCGTTTCCATCATTGTTGTATGCTCCAATCGCTACAGTATTTGAGTCAGGCATACTTACGGAATTACCAGAGAGATCACCAGCTGCTTCTCCATCAATATCATTCCCTTTTTGTATCCAGTTAGTACCATTCCAGATGTAAATCCTGACGTGACCAGCATCTGTTCCGTTACCATCATTAGTTGTCGCTCCAATTGCTACTGTATTTTTATCAGGCATACTCACTGAGACACCCGACCTATCAAAAAAAGCTTCTCCATCAATGTCATTCCCTTTTTGATTCCAGTTATTACCATTCCAGGTGTACACTCGCACATGACCAGATGTAGGTGCTGTTCCATTATTCCAGTGAGCACCAATCGCTAAGGTGTTGCTATCCGGCATACTCACTGATTTTCCCGACCTGTCATAGTTTGCTTCTCCATCAATGTCATTCCCTTTTTGATTCCAGCTATTTCCATTCCAAGTGTACACTCTAACATGCCCAGAGTTTACACCGTTATCATCATTATATATAGCGCCAATAGCTAAAGTATTTGCATCCGGCATGCTGACTGATTCTCCAGAGTTGTCGTTTACAGCCTCCCCATCTATATCATTTCCTATTTGAGTTTGTGAATAGGATTGTGTGGTCAATAGAACGAATAGTAATGTAGGGAGAAGATGCTTCATGATTAAAAGTTGTTTTGGAAAAGACTGACTTGAGAGGGATGCCTTTCTTTGAAGTGTTTTTCGATTTAGAGTGTAGTATTTTATTTGGGTTTCGCTTGATTCCCAACAAATATACACTAATCAAAAAGGTAAACAACTTTTATCTGATACTCCTTGTATTGAGCTACTTACTTTGGCAGTTTATCAAAATCACGGTACAACATGCTGGCCTGGATGCCTTCGTTGTTTTGGTATTTTCCGCTGGTGTAAAGGTCGTAGTCGCCTTCGATGGTGTGGTAGAATATCTGGCAGATTTCTACACTTGGGTAAATGCGGATGGGCTGAACGCAAAAGATCTCAAGTGTCCAGTAGCCGTTGAACCCGATGTCGCCAAACCCTGCTGTTACGTGAATGAATAGTCCGAGCCGGCCGATTGACGAACGACCTTCGAGCATGGGAACGAATTTATCGGTTGAGGTCTTTTCGAGTGTACGCCCCAGGTAGAGTTTGTTGGGTTCCAGTAACAGACCTTCCTCGGGAATGGTAATCCTGGATGTAGGGTTTGGACTGCGCATGTCGAGCTCTTTGTTGTCGTAAGTGAGGAGCTCGTTGAAGAGGCGAAGGTTGTAGCTGTTTGGGTTGAGCTGTTCTTCGCTAAAAGGTTCAATCGTAATGCCTTTTCCAATTTCGCGCTTTATTTCTTTTCCTGATAATATCATTTAACGGCCTGTTTTTCGAGGAATTGCAAATCTAATAAAATTGGCAGGTGATCACTGTACCCACCGTTGTATCGCATCCCGATGTATGTTCGGTTGAGTTTTTTGCCCAGGTGGGTGCGGTCTTCCTCCAGCAAAAACGGGGCTTTAAAGATTACGGCATTTTTGGGAGAGGTTTTGAATCCGTTTGTTCCGTGGAGTAGATTTCCCGAAATTACTATTTGATCTAAAATTCCCCAGTGCCCCTGGTATTTGTGGGTTCCTTCAGATCCCATCTTAGGCCACATCATGTTGTACAGCGCAGTGTCGGGGAGGTTTGCCGTATCGGTTTTGGCGCGCAGATGCTCGAGCATGCTTTCGTCATTTGGGTGATCGTTGAAGTCGCCCAGAATGGCGATGTTGGCATTCGGTTCTGACCGAAAAATGGAGTCTACATGTGTCCTGAGGATATCGGCAGCTCTATTGCGTTTTGGAACTGTCACGAGGTGACCCCCATACCGCGATGGCCAATGGTTGATGAAGATGTGGATTTTCTTTTTGCGGAAAAGTGCTTCTACGTGTAAAATGTCGCGAGTGGGGCGGCTATCAGGCTCCAGGAAATCGACAGTTATAGCTTTAAAGGTGTCGATCTTTATTTTGTCGCGGTTGTAGATGAGCGCCACGTCAATTCCGCGGTTATCGGGCGATTCAACGTGAATGATTTCGTAATTGGTTTCTTTGAGCGGAGTGTTGTAGATCAAATCTTCAACTACCTGTTTGTTTTCAACCTCGCAAAACCCCATGATCTCTATCGGTTCCCAACCGCCCACTGCTGTAACGACTTTGCTGAGGTTTTTGAGCTTTTCGTTGTACTTGTACCAGTTGAAATGGTTGTTTCCACTGGGTGTAAATGAATCGTCATTTTTCAGTGAATCATCAGATGGGTGAAAGAGGTTTTCGAGGTTCCAAAACCCGATTCTGATTTCGTTTTCTCCGCGATAGCTGTCGTCAAAGTTGTTGACTGTCAGCCATGCATCGGTTGTGTCGGTGGCTTTTTGGTTCTGACCGAAACAAAGGGTAAACGCAAATGCGAATAGTATTGTCCACAAAAATCTCATGTTGCAAAAGTAAAACTGAATTTGCTGGGACACAGCAAAACAACGTTTATTTAATGTTATCTCGTTTTTGGGTTTGGCTGAAAAAGGTCAATTTTGCGGCATGAAATTGAAGAAACTCACTTTAGCGATTGCAGCCGGATTGGCGCTGCCTATTTTGACTAATGCTCAAATTACTTTTGATCAGAACCTCATTCAAATGAACACTCAAGTGCCTGGTTCATCGGTCTCGGCACAGGTAGAGCTCACGAATGAATACTCACAGGAAGTCACTATTGACAGCATTACATTGGGGAAACATTTTGGAACATCGGCTTTCACAATTTCACCTGCTGTGTCAACGATTTCAGGGAATTCCTCTGTAACGATTGATGTTGATTTTTCTCCTGTTCATAATATCACGCATTATTCGCAGTTGATGGTTTACACTCAGGATAGGGGAACTTTTTCAATTCCGGTTGAAGCAGATGCTGAAGCTTCAATGGGTGTTTATACGGGAACTGACAACCGTTCTGGTCAGAACCTGAAGAATGTTTTGGAGTCTATCGTAACCAATAACCACACGAACCAACTCGGGTATTCACCCGCTCGCGATGTGATGTTCATGACATCAGACAATCAAAAAGTGAATGGTAATGAGTCTGTCAACACGTTGGAATGCGTTTACACAGGAACTCAGGTGACGAATTACAGTGACAGGCAGGATGCTCAGAACCAGGGCTTCAATACAGAACATACTTTTCCGCAAAGTTTGTTCAACAGCAACTTCCCGATGAAAGGCGATATTCATCATCTTTTCCCTACAACCCAGCAGAGTAACAGTGCCAGAGCGAATTATCCGTTTGGTCATGTCAACAATGCCAACTGGAGCAACGGTGGGTCAAAAGGAAATAACAGCAAGTTTGAACCACGCGACAGCCAAAAGGGCAGAAGTGCAAGAGCAATGATGTATTTCGTTTTGCGCTATGGTGATTACAACAACTTTTATCAAAATCAGGAACACATTTTACTCGACTGGCACAGGACTTATGATCCTATACAGTTTGATCATAACCGAAATGATGCAGTAGAGAACGCACAAGGTAACCGCAACCCATTTGTCGATTATCCACAATTCATGGACAGAATGAAAAGTCTGGTGGGTAATGCAGATATGGATGAAGTGAATAATCTTATTGTTTCAAATGATACAATTGATAATGGAGGTAGAGTTTCAAATACCCAATATGCTGTTTCAGTTCGTAATGATGGAAATAGAGATGTAGAAATAACCGGACTCAGCGTAACAGATACAACTTATGTGAATTACCGAAATGTAAGTGGTTTACCTATCACACTTAAGCCTGGTGAAGGGTTGGAAATTGATGTTGAGTTTAACCCAGTATTTCTAGCTACAGGTGAAGTTTTAGTAGATGAAAATCTCAACATTGAAACAAATAAGGGAGATCATTCTGTAAACCTCAAGGCTAAATGGGTTGGAACATCAGTTGATGAATTGGCTAAAAATAAAGTTTCAATATACCCCAATCCGGTTAGAAACACTTTGTGGTTTACTGAGCAGGTTGAATCTGCCAGACTCTACGATGCAACAGGCAAACTTTTACTCGAACAACAAAATACAAACAACCTCGATTTGAGTAATTTACCAAAAGGTCTTTTCTTTGTGAAGTTCAGTTTTAACGGAGTTGAACAGGTAGAGAAAATTGTACACTGATAAATGATATAACATGATTGCGAGAATACTGCTGATAGTTTTCCTGGTTTTACCGATCAGTAATTTAATGGCAGTATCTCCTGAATTATCAAGGGCTGAAAAAATCCTCGCTTCTAAGCCGGATTCAGCCCTTTTTTATATTCAAAAAGTTCTCAAAGATTGCCAAAGTGACGAGCAATCCAATGAGTCGTGCTATCAGGCAAATTTATTATTAGGCAACTACCATTATCTAAAAGGAAATTTAGATGAGTCTATAAGCGCTTTTAAAAGGAGTTCTTCTATAGCAATTAAACTTTCAGATTCGCTGCGTATTGCAATGGCTCTGAACAATACCGGTTCAATATTCAATCAAAAAAGCGAGTTTGATTCGGCCAGGAAATATTTCAATCAGGCACTCACTATCAAGCAGAGCCACAACGCTGATACAATCAGTTTATTGAAGTCCATCATCAACATAGGAAATACCTGGAACAACGAATCCAAATTTCATACAGCTGCACAGTATTACCTGAGAGCTTTGAGGTTGTTGGGAGATGGAAGTAGAATGGCTACGGTCAGAGCCACACTTTTTTCAAATCTGGGAACGATCTATAAACAGTTGAATGAACCAGAAAAAGCTTCACATTATTACCGTCAGGCTTTGGGTGGGTTTAGAGAAATTGATGACTATACAGGGGTGTCATCAGTACTCAACAATCTTGGAAGTCTTTACCTCAATAAAAGCCAATCTGATAGTTCAGATTATTACCTTCAAAAAGCTAAGTCAGTTGCTGTTGATCACAATGATTCAGTTTCTTTGGCTTATGCGTTGTTGAATCTAGGGCAGCTCAATAATCTAGAAAGTCACTACGCAATTGCTGAAGATCAGTTGCGAGCAGCTAGTTCAATATTTGAGAAAAAGCGCTACACAGAAAAACAAGCTGAGTCTGAGTACAACCTTACTCAATCATTAATTAGCCAGGGCAAATTGAAAGCAGCTGAGAAAAGATTAAGGCCGGCAATTCAAATCATAAGAGATTACAATATTGAGACGAGTCATGTAGAAGCATTTAAGGTTCTGAAAGAATTACTCAAAGCTTACGGCAAAACTGATGAAGCACTTTCTCTTTCAGATTCTATTCTAATTTGGGAAACTGACCGCATAGCGATTGAAAAACAAAGACTTGTTGAGGATTTATCTGCACGTTATGAGTTGGAGCAAAAAGAACGAAAAATCGAACTACAGGAGTTGAAAATTCAGACTGCTGAGAATGAAGCTCAAACTCAACGGATTCTCAAAAAACGCTGGATTTATTTATCTGTAGGAGGTGGAGTCGTTGTACTTTTTTTAGTTATCTCCATTATACAATTCAGAAAGAGAAGCTCTCTCAATAAGCGCCTTCAGGAAGCTCAACTGAAGAACGAAAAACTCATAAATAATGAGTTGAAAACGAACATCAAAGCTAAAAATGAAGAACTTGCCAGGTTGGGTATTTATTTATCAGAGCGAAACGAGTTGTTGAAAGATATTTTGGAGTCTATTAAAAAGATCAATGATCCTAAAGCTAAGTCTGTTGGGTTGAAGATCAAGCAGTACCTAAACTCTGAAGTTGAAATGCACAGCTTTTTTGAAGAGGTAAAAAAGCAGATGAAGACTTTCTACAATAATCTTTCATCAAAATATCCCGACTTCACTCAAAAAGACCTCAGGCTTTGTGCTTTGATAAAGCTTGGACTCTCTTCAAAAGAAATTGCTTCAATTTTCAATATATCGACCAAGAGCGTTGATATGCATCGTTACAGAGTTCGTAAAAAAATGGACTTGCAACAGGAAAGCTCTTTGCGAGATGTTTTAAATGAAGTGAAAATGTAGAGATTTACAGTCTTGTAAATCAGTCACTTGTTAATGTTGTGTAGATGTATTTCATGACGTAAAAAGAGGTTTGTAGAGTTGAAATTGAAGTATTTACATGTATTATTATTTCTCTTATCTATTCTTTTGCCCTAGTAATTTGAAAATCAAATAAAAATGAAACTCTTGACTATTACCATTTCAATGTTGGCTTTGTCCTTTTCGGTCAGAGCGCAACAAGCTGTAGTCACAGCAGGAGGATCTGATTCTGCCTCAGGCGGGTCGGTATCTTACACTATTGGTCAGGTTGGGTATGAATCTTACACAACCAGTAATGGACAGGTTAGTGAAGGTGTTCAACAACCTTACGAAATTTATGATGTCACCGCGGTGAGAGATGTTATCGCGATGAAAGGTGTTGAGCTCTATCCTAATCCAGCTCGTGATAATCTCACGATTGAGATCGATCACAAAACAGCTTCATATACTGTAGTTGGAATGAACGGAAACTCACTTCGCGAATCAGTTCAATTAAATAAGGGCAAGAATAATATCGACCTATCAGGTTTTGCTCAGGGAATCTATTTCGTTCAGGTTCAATCTACAGATCAATCAGCAATGAAAATTTTTAAAGTCATTAAAAACTAATCGAACTATGAAAAGACTAACTAAAATAATTGGATCACTAGTTTTTGTTGTGTTTAGCGTTTTGCAACTCAACGCCCAATCCCCAAATAAATTCACATACCAGGCAGTTGTACGTAATGCTGATGGAGAACTCGTGAAAAACAGCACAGTTGGTTTACGCATCAGTATTTTACAGGGAAGTGCTACAGGAAATCTGGAATATGAAGAAACACATTCAGTACAATCAAATGCTAATGGCCTAGTCTCTTTGCAAATTGGAGATGGCAACACTGTTGATGATTTAAACGCAATCGACTGGTCTGCGGGGCCATTCTACCTTCAGACTGAAGTTGATTTTGAAGGAGGATCAAACTACGAATTGCTGGGAGTTACTCAACTAGTAAGTGTTCCTTATTCGCTCCATGCCGGAACTGCTGATAGCGTCATCAACGGTTTTGACGGCCAATATTCGAGCTTATCAGGGACACCGACAAATGTGAGCTCATTTACGAATGACGCTGGATATCTCACATCTGAGCAAGATGGTGACGCTACAAATGAACTTCAGGTTTTGACAATCAGCAACGACACCATTTACCTGAGCAATGGCGGTTTTGTGGAATTACCTGCTGGCTTTGACGGCCAATATTCGAGCTTATCAGGAACACCGACAAATGTGAGCTCATTTACGAATGATGCAGGATATCTAACATCAGAGCAAGATGGTGACGCTACTAACGAGTTACAGGTTTTGACAATCAGCAATGATACCATTTACCTGAGCAATGGTGGATTTGTAGAATTACCGGCAGGCTTTGACGGCCAATATTCGAGCTTATCAGGTACACCGACAAATGTGAGTGTATTTACCAATGATGCGGGTTATCTCACATCAGAGCAAGATGGTGACGCTACAAATGAATTACAAGTTTTGACAATCAGCAACGATACCATTTACCTTAGCAATGGCGGATTTGTAGCATTACCTGCAGGCTTTGACGGCCAATATTCGAGTTTATCAGGAACCCCAACAAATGTGAGCTCATTTACAAATGATGCAGGATATCTCACATCAGAGCAAGATGGTGACGATACAAACGAATTACAGGTTTTGACAATCAGCAACGACACCATTTACTTGAGCAATGGCGGATTTGTGGAATTACCTGCTGGCTTTGACGGCCAATATTCGAGTTTATCAGGAACCCCAACAAATGTGAGCTCATTTACAAATGATGCAGGTTATCTTACCTCAGAGCAAGATGCGGATAGCACGAATGAGCTTCAGGTTCTGACCATTAGTAATGACACTGTTTTTCTCAGTAACGGGGGCTTTGCTGAATTACCGGGAATGCCGGCTGGCTCAAATGTTGGTGATATGCGTTACTGGGATGGATCTGAATGGGTTGAAATCCCAATTGGTCAGCCGGGTCAGGTGCTTCAGGTAAATTCAAACGGAGTGCCAGCCTGGTTGGGAGCAGGTTACGCGAGTGTTAGTACAATATCGGCTACGAGCACGAGTCCGATTGACGCTACTTTCAACGGTGATGTAACGTCAAATAATGGTTCGCCCGTTACCGATTACGGTTTTTGCTGGAGCGTAAATCCTCAACCAACATTATCAGATAGTTTTCAAAGTGTGGGATCGGGAACTGGGAATTTTTCTCTCAACCTCTCTAATCTGAATGGTGGTCAAACATATTATGTTCGCGCTTATGCAACTAATGGTGCCGGAACGAACTACGGAAATGAGGTTTCCTTTACAATGGCATCAGCCTACAGTATAGGAAGCACTGGCCCTGCGGGCGGAATTGTATTTTACGATAAAGGATCATACAGCAATGGCTGGCGTTATTTGGAGTCATCAACAACTGATCAATCCACAAACTCTCAATGGGGTTGTAGTGGCACGAATCTCCCTGGAGCATCAGGATCAGGTTATGGAGATGGATATCAAAATACACAGGATATTGTAGCCGGTTGCGGAGGAACAATTGCTGCATCAATTGCTAATAATCTAAATTTAAATGGATACAGTGATTGGTTTTTACCCAGTAGAAATTCTTTAGACCTGATGTATCAAAACCTCTTTCAAAGTGGATTGGGCAACTTTGCAGTTGACACTTACTGGAGTTCTACTGAAGCATCCAGTATAAGTGGTTATGCTTACAATTTTTACAGTGGAGGAGTTGTTGTGAACAATAAAGTAGTTAACTACAGAGTAAGAGCAATTAGAAGATTCTAATACTCTCTTGACCTAATAAACTAAACTGGCCAGTCATCTCCGACTGGCCTTTTTTTTCATTTCTCAAAAAAAGTTAAGCGTCAACAATTTATACGGACTTTGTGCGTATTGATTAAAAATCAAACTGCACATGAGTTCATTCAAAAAAATCCTCTCGACACTTCTTTTAACAGTACTATTTGTTGTTCTCTTTTACGACCGCGACTGGGGCTTCAACATGTACATTTTTCAATTGATGTTGATTTCCTTACCACTATTAACCGGAGGAATCAACTGGAGCAATAACAACCAAAAAACACTCCTCATCACTTCGTTTTTGATGAGCACAGCGGCATTTGTCAATCACTCAGTAATTGCATTTCTTGTAAGTTGGTTGAGTGTGGGCCTTTTCGCTGTATCACTCTCAACAGCAAAGTCAGTCAGCATGTATTTCATGATTCCGCCTGCGATATTTGCTCCGTTTGAAGGCATTTATCGTTTTGTCATTTCGGTCAGAGCCGAACTGGCCGGCCGGGGTTTTCCAGTCAAAAAGATATGGCGGATGGCCATTTATGCTGGTCCGGCAGCGATAATTGTTTTATTTCTCGCTATGTACTCCAATGCTAATCCGGCATTTGGAAAGTACACAGCATCCATGTTTTCGTCAATTCTCAATTTCATCGAGTTGTCGTTAGATTTACTCGATTGGTTGATCATCGGCTTGTCGATTCTCGGCTTTTTGCTTTCAGTTGCGTTTTTGTATTCCCGAATTCCGAATAAATTCATTGAACTCAGCACTTCCAATAACGGTTTGCTGAACAGGCAAAAGTCTTCATCTACCTCAAAAAAACATCTTTCTGCCGCGGTAAGACAAGAAAATAAAACGGGAGTCTTTTTGCTGGTGGTTCTGAACGTGATGCTATTGATTCTTTTGACGTTAGAGGTAAAAGACGTTTGGTTTGGGTTCGATTACAACGGAGCTTTTCTCAAAGAATTTGTCCATGAAGGAATGTACATTCTCATCCTTTCGATTTTCATCTCGATGGGAATTGTATTGTTCTATTTCAGGGGGAATCAAAATTTCTTTAGCGGCTCCAAATGGCTCAAGAGACTCACTTATTTGTGGATCGGGCTGAATGCCGTTTTGGTACTTTCTGTCGCGATCAGGAACTTTTGGTACATTGAATATTTTGCTCTGGCTTACAAACGAATAGGGCTGATGTTTTTCCTTGTGGCAACGCTAATCGGGTTGTGGAGTATTTACAAAAAGGTGGAAGGTGTTAAGAATACGCATTATCTGTTGACAGTGAATAGCTTATCGGTTTACATGGTGCTTTGCCTGATGGCTGTTTTCAATTGGGATGTGATCATTGCAAAATACAATTTCGGTCAGAGCCGTGCGATGGTCGAGCTGTCGTATATGAGCCAGCTCAGCGACAAATCGCTGCCTTATTTGGTTCAGACCGAAGAGCGACTTGAAAAAATGCAGGATATTCAAAAAGAACAACTGAGTTTGTCGTCCTCATCTTTTGAACGTCACTATGAAACTCCGGCTGATTACAATACTGAGATTGACGAGCGTGTGAGCTGGTTTAAAAACGACTGGGAAAACAAAGATTGGCTGGAGTGGAATCCTGCTCAATACAGGGCTTTCAACAAGTTAGGGGAGATGGATTAAAAGTCATCTCCTCCAAAATCTCCGTCACCATCTTTTCCTTTGTCGAGATCCTCATTTTTGAGTCGGTAAGTGAATGAGAGAGTGAAAGTTCGTGGTCTCCACTGTCCTTCACTTTCGATCACAAAACCATCTCCAATTGTTGTTCCGCGGTATTTGCGCGAGTTGAACACATCGCGAACGTTGAAGTTCACCGCAAATTTATCATCCATAAACGAGCGACTAACTCCGGCCGTGAGGTAAGTGATGTTTTTTCTAATTCCCTGAGCAGTGACTGTAGCAGCGCGGTGGTTGGCTCTTAGTTGAATCTTGAAATCTCCCGGAGTTGTAATTTGAGTATTCAACTGAGATTGCCAGGTTGTAAATTGCCTGTTTGAGTTTTCAACCACATTTGAAGCATCGAGACGACTTCCGTAATAGTTTACTGAACCGCCAAGACGCCACCAGTCGAATGGTCTGTACATTCCGGTCAACTCAATACCGTAATATTCCTGTTCGTTCACGTTTTGAGGTCGGGAGATTGTTACTCCATCTTCAATTGTTGAAACACGCTGAATCACACCGGTTGAATGACGGTAATAAGTTGAAATATTCAAGTTTCCTTTTTGCTTGAAGAAGAGGTAAGAGGCTTCGAGAGAGTTTGTGTACTCCGGGTTGAGTTGCGGGTTACCGCTTCTGAAGTTGAGTGGGTTGGTGTAACTGAAAAACGGATTCAAATCCCAAAAGCCGGGTCGGTTAATTCTGCGGCTGTAGCTCAACTGAACAGAGTTTGTCTTATTGACCTCATACGACATGGAAAGAGTAGGGAACGGGTTGATGTAATCGCGGGTGATATCATCGTTTGTTTGTTCCTGAACCACATTGATAATGGACCACTCTGCACGCAACCCTGCTGCAACACCAAATTTACCCCATTTGTTGGTATACATTCCGTAAGCAGCGTGAATTTGCTCATCGTAGAGAAAATCATTTGTAAAGCGTGGGAGTGTTAAGTAGGCGTCAGAATCCCGATCGTAATCTTCCACGTAATAATCAGTATTGATAACTCTCCAACTACTTTTTACACCAAACTCGAGTTTTCCGTTTTCGCTGAAAGGGTGAACATAATCTGATTGAAATACGAGATTGTCTTGTTCTTCGCGGTTGTAAGTGTTTTGCAGTGCAAAAAGGCTGTCGATTTCATTTCCTGAGGGACCGTAGAATCGTTGCTCGGCTTCGGTATCCTCAACTTCATCGCCTGTGTTGTAATCAAGGCTGGTTACCCATTCGCGTTTTTCTTCAGGGTATGTACGTCTGTATTCAAAAGTGATGTCGTAGTTTTCTTCGTCTTCAATTTCGTCATTTTCACGCAAACTTGTCGATCTCAACCTGTAAGGATCAAAAGTTCTAAAGTCAACATCACTGGTATTATTCCCGCGAGAAGTACTGTAAACTCCGTCAAAACTGAATTCGTTGTATTCTCCCGGACTCCATTGTACGCCTCCCATGATGTTGTGGCTCTGACCACTGCGCATTCCCTGATCATCTTGCAAAACCGTAACGGCTGTATCGTTTTCCAGAGTTTGGCGTTTTTGCTCAGAGTATCTCGGTCTGGATCGGTCTCTAAAACTGTAATTCCCTGAAAAACTCCAGTCGCCACGTTTGTGCGACAAACTAGCCGATGCGTTGTAACCCCACGGATAACGAGCTCCGGCACTAAACACAGCATTTGTACCCAGTTCTTTATCTTCTTTTAGAATAATATTGATGATGCCGGCCATTCCCTCTGCATCGTAACGAGCACTTGGGTTTGTAATAACTTCAACGCGTTCAACCATGTCGCTTGCGAGCATTCTCAAAGCATCCTGGCTACTCACACCAACGAGGCCACTTTGTTTACCATTGATCAAAATGCGTACATTGCTGTTTCCGCGCAAACTCACTGATCCGTCATTGTCGACAGTAACACTGGGTACATTTTCCAAAATATCAGATGCTGAACCGCCCTGTGAGGTGATATCCTGACTCACTTCAAATGTCTTTTTCTCCATGGTCAGAGCCATTTCACTCCGCTCGGCCTCTACAACAGCTTCCTTGAGTGTTTCGGCTTTTTGACTGATCTCGATCGGATCCATTTTTACGACATTCCCGCTGACTGTAAATGGTTCTGAATATGTTTTTCCATAACCCATGAACTCTACGAGTACTACAAATTTTCCATCACTCAGCTCGATCTTGTACTCACCGTTTTTATCCGTTATAGTTCCGTCCTGGAAAACTGAATCGGGGAGGGAAATAACAGATACTGATGCAAACTGAACAGCTTTTTTGGATTTTCCTTCGACAATTGAACCCTGAACTCCGTTATCGATCGATTTCTTCTGGTTCTGACCAAAAGAATAAAAAGGAACAGTGAATAATAAAAGACTGAAAAATGTGGATAAAATGTGTTTTGTCATATCAATTACTCAGGGCCAATGTAACGGCCCAGTCTTTACAATGGTTCAAATTTTTACAAAAATAGTGTCTATACATCTATTCTTTGTTTATTTTGAAAACTTTAACGTTTTGTGAAAAACTGGACATGCCTCCTTTGCACAAAAACGGACAGATTGACTACTTTTACGGAATTTCCCAGAGATATTTAGTGATTAGTGGATATGGCAGAAGAAACGAGTTATACTGAAGATAACATACGCTCGCTCGATTGGAAAGAGCACATTAGGATGCGTCCCGGGATGTACATCGGGAAGTTGGGTGATGGTAATGCGAGTGATGATGGTATATACATTCTTTTAAAAGAGATTATCGACAACTCGATTGATGAATTTGTGATGGGCAATGGTAGAACGATTGACATCACGATCAAAGATGGAGTTGTGAAAATACGCGATTACGGACGTGGCATTCCGCTAACGAAAGTGATCGATTGTGTTTCCAAAATTAACACCGGTGGTAAATACGATACCCGCGCTTTTAAGAAGTCGGTTGGATTGAATGGTGTCGGTACCAAGGCGGTTAATGCTCTTTCTCAGTTTTTCAGAATTGAATCGATCAGGGAAGGGAAAATCAAGTTGGCTGAGTTTGAGCGAGGCGAGCTGAAAGTAGATGCTGAGATTGAGGAAAGTCCAAAGCGAAAAGGAACAAAAATCACTTTCGTTCCGGATGAAGAGGTTTTTAAGAACTTCCGCTACAAGATGCAGCATGTTGAAGAGCTGTTGTGGCATTACGCATATCTCAACCGCGGACTCACAATCAACTTCAACGGAAACAAGATCAAAAGCGATAACGGATTGCGCGATCTGTTAGAGCAAAAACTCTCTGACGAACCACTATACCCGATTATTCACCTCGAAGATGACGATGTGGAAATTGCGATCACGCACACACAGGCTTATGGTGAAGATTACTACTCATTCGTGAACGGACAGTACACGCCACAGGGTGGAACACATCAAAATGCCTTCAAGGAAGCGTATGTGAAAACCATTCGTGATCACTTCAATAAGAATTTTGAAACAGTCGATATCAGATCCGGAATTGTAGCGGCTGTAAGTGTGAAAGTACTGGAGCCCGTTTTTGAATCGCAAACCAAAACAAAATTAGGTTCTAATGATGTGGGACCTGAAGGGCCAACCATGCGTTCGTTCCTCAATGAATTTATAGGAACTCAGCTCGATAACTTCCTGCACCGCGAAACAGAAACGGAACAAGCTGTGCTAAAACGTATTCAGCAGGCAGAGCGCGAACGTAAAGATTTGGCCGGAATCAAAAAACTGGCAAAGGAAAGAGCTAAAAAGGCGAGTCTGCACAACAAGAAACTCCGCGATTGCAAAGTTCACTACAATACAAAGCATGAACTAAAGGATCAAACGACCTTATTTATAACGGAGGGTGATTCGGCATCCGGTTCCATTACCAAAGCGCGCCAGGTAAAAACTCAGGCTGTTTTCTCATTGAAAGGAAAGCCTTTGAACTCGTTTGGGCTCACCAAAAAAATCGTTTATGAAAACGAAGAGTTCAACCTTCTACAAGCGGCTCTGAATATTGAGGACGGAATTGAGAATTTGCGTTACAACAACATCGTTTTGGCCACTGATGCCGATGTCGATGGGATGCACATCCGCCTGTTGTTGATCACATTCTTCCTCCAGTTCTTCCCTGATGTAGTGAAGAATGGACACCTCTACGTGTTGGAGACTCCGCTCTTTAGGGTTCGGAACAAGCAAAAAACTTTTTATTGCTATTCTGACGAAGAGAAGAATGATGCAATCAAAGAACTTAGAGGCAAACCGGAAATCACTCGATTTAAAGGACTGGGTGAAATCAGTCCTGATGAGTTTGCCAATTTCATAAGAGAGGATATTCGCCTCGAGCCTGTGATCATAGGGAAAGATACTCCCGTTAGTAATCTTTTGCAGTTCTACATGGGCAAAAACACACCAGACAGACAGAAATTTATAATCGATAATCTAAGAGTAGAAGAAGTATTAGAAGAAAATCAAGTTTAACCTAAACCTAAATTTTTATGTTTCACAAACACCTTACACTATTGACATTTTTAGCGATTGGAGTCTCTGTATTTGGTCAGGGAACCAAGCAGATGAGAACCAATTACATGAAAATATCAAATGGTGCTATTGAAGAACATCTCGAAGACTACACATTTAGAGATGGCGACACACTAAAGTTTTATTTTAATTCAGACTGGGAGTTAATCGATAATCCCAACACGGCTACCTATTATCGCAAAGCCTGGATGAAATCGAGCGAAAGCGATATGTATGAAGTTAGGGACTACTACAAAAATGGAACAGTCCAAATGAAAGCGAAGTCACCAAAGCCATATCCGTTTAATGATTACGGCATTTATCACGGTGAAGTAGTTCGTTTTCATGAAAATGGAGATACTGCAAGCTATGAAGAATACGACATGGCAAGGCACACAATGTCAACATGGGGAACGCATGAAAACGGTAACTTAAGTCATAAAGGCCAGTTTGACAGAGCCGGTTTCAGAACCGGAAGCTGGGAGTTTTACTACGAAAACGGAAACCTTGAACACAAGGGAAGTTATGCTCATTACGGTAAAAAAGAAGGTGTTTGGAAATATTATCATGAAGATGGTTCATTGGCATCTGAAATGACTTACGATCAGGGAAACCTTGAAGACACTTACACTGCTTACTATGAAAGTGGTCAAATACAAAGACAGGGCGAGTACAAAAAAGGTGATCGCCATGGAGAGTACACTTATTACTATGAAAACGGAAATGTAGATCGCATACTCGAATATAAAAAAGGCGAATTTCACGGTGATGTCAAAGGCTATTATGAGACCGGAGAGTTGAAATATGAAGGCCAGTACAAAAGGGGTAATAGAAGAAAAGAAAGAATCTACTATCACGAAAATGGAACTGTTGAAGAAACATACGACTATGACCGAAAAGGAAATATAAAGGAAAAATCAAATGCTTTTTACAGCAATGGAAATGTCCATATCGAGCGTTCATACAATCGTGATGGCCATTTGACTGGAGATTACAAGCGCTATTTAAAAGACGGTACACTCAAAGAGGAAAAAGTTTATAATAACGGTCAGATCTCTGGGGATAGCAAACTCTATTACGATAATGGTAAAAAGCACAAAGTAATTACCTATGATCGTGGGATAAAGGCTGATATTAAATACTTTGACAGAGAAGGTAAGCAGGTGTCAGAAAGCGATTTCTTTAAGCATCCAGAATTTGAAGGCTACATGAAAGGTGTTTTCAACTCTAAAATGGAAATCCCTAAGAAATACAAAACAACTGCTAGAGCTGTAATCCACTACAGAGTCAATAAAGAAGGAAAAGTAGACAGTACTTCAGTAATAGTGAGTGGTAGCGATTATTCTGATACTCTTGCTCTAAAAATTATTGAGGAAATGGAGTTTGAACCAGGAATTTACAACTTTGAAAAAGCTTCATACTCTAATGAAATGATTCTGAACACCTATAAAGATGGAGATACTAAGGTCACTGTTGGAGAGTATTATTATTCAGGAGACAAAAACACAGTATTTTACGGTGTAGATAGAGAGATGGACTACAAAATTGCAGCTACTGCGAGTCACATAGTAGAAACCAAACCTTACTTCAAAGGCGGCAACGATGAATTAGGTCCTTACCTCGATGAAAATCTCACATATCCTGAGGTTTCAAAAGATCGTAGAAATGCAGGTGTAGTTTTTTCTCAATTTATTGTTGAGCCCAGCGGAGTAATTTCGCAATGTGAGATTTTGCAGGGTGTTGATCCATTGGTAGATTACGAATCATTGAGTTTCATTTATGAAATGCCAGTGTGGGAATCGGCAACTCAGTATGAAAAAAATATTCGTTATAAAATGAATTTCCCAATTCGTTATTCAGTAAATTAATCATGTAATCAAATACAAATTCAAAATATCTTTTTTTATGAAAAAACTAATCTTAACCCTTACGTTGATCTTTTCGCTATCCGCTGCTTACAGTCAGGATGCTAGACAATACCAACAAATCGTAAGAATGACCCCTACACTTAGTGAAGGAATAGACGACCAACTATTTGCACCAAATGCAAAGGTTGCTCTGGTTACAGTTATCCCATCAACTTTTTCAATGGAGCCTGAAAAAGGAAGTGAATCAGTTGCTAACATATTGATAGAGCAACTCAAAAATGATCTTCAATCAATGGGTGTAAATGTTGAATATACTCTTCATGAGCCAGTGCGAACAAGTTTTGGAAACGTTGAAGGAGTGAACAAGCTCACAAAGAGTCTCCACGAAAACGACATCAATTATCTTGTGCAGGTGGGGTATCCTGCGTGGGCTAAAAAGAGTAAAGCACTTAAAAAAGATGATTTCTTTGTCACAATGAGTGAATACAGAGGAATTCCTCTCGATGATAAATATATGGCTTATTATCCTATAAATGGCGATGAATATGACGCTGGAGCAAAAGCTATATTTGGAAGTCTTGATGATATTAAATCAAAACTAAAAGAAGCTAGTAATTCAGCACCTAAAGAAGAAGCAAACTTTAAAGGTTATATTGTGGATGAGCCAATCGAAATCAAAATTGAAAATGGTATACCTGAAAACCTGAGTTCAAGAACACTTCATCAAATTGATTATTCAGATTATACTAGTCGTTTAGGAGGAAAAAAATATGAAAAATTGATGGAGGCTTTTGATGAACTAGCTGAAGATGGATATGTTGCCGAAACAAAATCTTTTGATTTGAATGGGGATAGAAGTGATGTTGAACTAGCTACAGCTTTTGTCTCAGGTTTGAGCACGATAACCAAATTCTCGACTTCACATAAGACTTTTGGTAGAACAGATGTGTCAACTAAACTTACTTTTTATTTTTTCTTAATCGATTATAAAACCAATACTTACTACCTGGCTTTTTCTGATAAAAACAAACTCAATGAACCTGTTATGGCTGATATTAAAAAAGCCGGAGAAAACCTGGCAGAGCGAATTGAGCGTTTATCAGATAAATAAACAACTCTCAACTTTTTAAGATAAAAAATGAGCGAGGACATCGACAAAAACGAAGAGAACGAAGAAAGAGACGAAGAACTGGAACAGGAAGCGGCCGAAGCTGAAGAGCTGGATAAAGTCATTCAGGTCTCGGGGATGTATGAGGACTGGTTTTTAGATTACGCCTCGTATGTGATTCTCGAACGTGCCGTTCCGCATATCAATGACGGACTCAAACCCGTGCAGCGCAGGATTTTACACTCCATGCGCGAGATGGAGGATGGCCGTTACAACAAAGTAGCAAACATCGTGGGGAATACAATGAAGTATCATCCCCACGGTGATGCTTCTATTACCGATGCGCTCGTTGGGATGGGGCAAAAGAACCTCCTCATCGATACGCAGGGTAACTGGGGTAACGTCCTCACTGGCGACAGTGCAGCTGCCCCTCGTTATATCGAGGCCAGGCTCACAAAATTCGCGCTCGAAGTTGCGTTCAATCCCAAAACAACCAACTGGTCGAATTCCTATGACGGTCGGAACCGTGAGCCGGTTACCTTACCGATGAAATTTCCGCTACTCCTCGCACAGGGCGTGGAAGGGATCGCAGTTGGGATGTCTTGTCGAATTCTACCGCATAATTTTATCGAACTCATCGATTGCTCAGTGAAATACCTGCAAGGCAAACGATTCACGCTCTATCCTGATTTCCCTCAGGGCGGAATGGCAGATTTCACAAATTACAATGACGGTCTGCGTGGTGGTCGTGTAAGGGTCAGAGCCAAAATAGAGATCGAGGATAAAAAGACGCTCAAGATTACAGAAATCCCATTCGGAACCACAACAGGATCATTGATCGACAACATCCTAAAAGCAAACGATAAAGGGAAAATCAAGATCAAGCGAATAGAGGACAACACGGCTGAGGAAGTCGATATTCTCATTCATTTGCCGTCAGGTGCGTCACCGGATAAGATGGTAGATGCGCTTTACGCGTTTACAGATTGTGAAATGAGCATCGCGCCAAATACATCGGTTATTCAGGATGATAAACCGCGATTTGTAGGTGTTACTGATGTACTCAAAGAATCGACTGATGCAACGGTTGAACTCCTCAAGCGAGAACTCGAAATAGAGCTGGGAGAATTACAGGAAAAATGGCATTTCTCTTCTCTCGAAAAGATATTCATCGAAAACAAGATCTACGTAGAGTTTGACGGTAAAACTTATGAGGAAGCGATGGAACTCACTCATGAGTTACTCAAACCGCATGTCAAGCATCTCGTTCGCGAAGTGACTGATGAAGACGTGCAAAAGCTGATGGAAATCCGCATGCGCAGGATTACCAAGCACGACTCTGAAAAAGCCGATACATTCATTGCATCGTTGGAAGATGACATTGCACGTGTCAAAGATCATCTCGCCAATTTGATCGAGTTTGCGATCGATTACTTCAAAAATCTGAAGAAGAAGCACGGTAAAGGGATGGAACGCAAAACCGAAATCCGTGAATTTGAAAACATCGAGGCGAGCAAAGTAGCTGTTGCCAACGTAAAACTCTACGCGAATTACGAGGAAGGTTTTGTAGGTCACGGACTCAAACGCGGTGAGGGCGAATTCGTTGCCGAGTGTTCTGACATTGACGATATTATTGCCATTCGTGAAGATGGTAAAATGATGGTAGCTAAAATTGCCGATAAATTTTTCATGGGCAAAAACCTGCTTCACGTTGGAGTTTGGAAACGTGGCGACACGCGCACGACTTACAACATGATCTACAAAGATGGAGCTACCGGACCTTCTCGTGTGAAAAGATTCAATGTAAAATCGATCACGCGCGAACGCGAGTACGATCTCACAAAAGGTTCCCCTAAAAGCAAGATTCTGTATCTCACAGTGAACCCGAACGGAGAAGCTGAAACGGTTCAAATCGTGCATCGCAATACGGGGAAAATTCGCAAGCTCAAGTTTGACTTTGATTTTTCTGAACAGGATATCAAGGGTAGAGGAGCAGGCGGAAATATCCTCACCAAGCACCCGATCAACAAAATCGTTCTCAAAGAAGAAGGTGTTTCCACGCTGGCTGCCCGTAAAATCTGGTTTGACGAAACGGTGAAACGTCTCAATACTGATGGACGCGGAGAGTTGCTCGGTAAGTTCAAAGGAGATGATAAGATTCTGCAAATCACACAGAGCGGTCACTACAAACTCACGAGCTTTGATTTGAGTACCAAGTTTGAAGAGGACTTCATCATCCTGGAAAAATGGAATCCCGATAAGCCGGTAACAGCAATTTACTGGGATGGCGAAAAGGAACAGTTCAATGTGAAACGTTTCCAGGTTGAAGATACTGACAAGAAAACGCTTTTCATTACCGATCACCCCGATTCGTATCTCGAACTGGCAACTACAGATTGGCGTCCGCAGATCAACATTGCTTACGACCAACGCAGTGCTTCACGTGAAGACGAACAGGTTATTCTGGACGAGTTTATCGCAGTTAAAGGTCTCAAAGCAATGGGAAATAGACTCACACCTCACAAGGTAAAAACGATCGATCTATTAGATCCTTTACCTTATGAAGAGGAGGAAGAGTCAGAGCCGGAAATAGAATTGCCGTCACGCGAGAAAAAGGAGGAGGACGGAAGTGATTCCAATGACTCTGAAGGTGATGATGATGGTCCAAGCCAGGGAACTTTGTTTTAAAGGTGTTTAAAGGTCGAGCCCCGTTCCTTGCGTCACGAGGGTCTAAGTTCATCTATGTCTTTGACTGAGGTCAAAGAGCAAGATTCACTAAGAGTCAAGGTCGAGGTCAAGAGCATTCTAATCATGCTTTTGGTGTTAATGAATGTTTAAGTTGTTATTGGTCCTGATCCTAGTGGGGCTAGGATCTAAGTTCATCTAAGCCTTGACTTACATTAAGGACTAAGATTCGCTAAGATTTGAAGTTGGTGGGTTTGGTGTTTGTAAGTAAGTGTGGATTCTAACGAAATACCCGGCTGCCGAGCGAAGTCGAGGCATGAGGGAGTAAAAAATGCAAGATGGTAAGTGCCGTAGGCACGACTTAAAGCTAACTCTGGGCTTCAGCCCAGAGCAAAGTGCATGAGAGTCATCAGCGAGTGCTGTAAGCACGGCCCACAGAAAAAAATATCTAACATGTGAAACGTGAACCGTACCTACGGTACTCAAATCCTAACTATGAAACTTATGCTCCGGGTTAGCACCCGGAGATAAATGTCTATCGTGCCTAACGGCACATTATTCGTTTCCCTAGCTGTCGCGCGATTTCATCGCGTGGATGATTTTTACTGCTATTTCCCAAAAAATTTCACCACCGTAAAAAGATTACGGTGTGGGCCGGTACGTTTGTCTCAACTTCAAAATTAAAAGGAGATGAGACAAGTAAAAAGTACAATTCAAAATTGGTTTCGGTCAGAGCCGGTTCAGCAGGCTATCGTTTTCAATGGCGCACTCTGCGGCATCAAGCGTTACGATTTACCGGTTATTTATCACCACTTGCGTGAAGGTGTGGATCTCACATTGCGCGTGGAGCAAAACAACTCTATCGCGGCATATTTCAAAAACTTCAAGATCGGTTACATTCCGTTTAGTGAACACCGCACAATAAAAGCAATGCTGGAGCGCGGCTTTTCTGTATCGTGTCGTGTTTCTCGTGTAGTGCGCGAAAAGTATCTCCCAACTCAATCTTTAGAAATCCAAATAACAGCGTAATCATGAAACGTAACGAGATTAAAAAATACCTGAATAAATTCGATCGTCCGGTTCATGTTTCTATTGAGAACTGGCTCAATTTTAAGCTGTGGGCATTTGAGGCGTGGAAAAGTCACATGATGTGTCAGCACTGGATGTACAGAATCGAGATCGAAAGTTTTACGCAATACGAGATGTTATGCCAAAACGATGAGTTGATTATTCCGTCAAAATGGTTGAAGGTGAAACAGAACGATCAGCTCGAGAATGAACTCAACAGACTTCACCAGCATGCTTTGGAAGCTTACCGAAATGGTGATTTTGAAGTTTGTCAGACCCTCATTAGCAAAGGAAAGGTGATGTGCAATACCAATTTGCGATTTAGCGAATTGACGATGGATTGTGCTGCAGAACTTTCGGATTGGGAATTAGCGGCTACGGAGGCGAATTGGGCTCTGACCGTGAATCCTGCAAACGCAAGAATTTTTGGTAAACGTGGAAGGTATTACCGTGAGCTGGGAGATTTTGAACAATCGGCTCACGATTTTGAGGTTTCACTGGCGCTGAACCCAAATCAGGAGAAGATCAGGTTTGAGTTGGCTGAGATTTACTTCGCTCAAAAACGCTACTTTGAAGCATTTGAAGTGGTGAACGAGTGTTTGCGTTGTGGAGTTGAGACTGAGGCGGAGCTGGTTCTGACCGCGAGAATTGCAGAGAAACTAAAGAATTACAAAACAGCTAATGAACTGTATTTTAGAGCTTATCTGAAAAATTCATTCAATCCAAAAGTGGTAAAAGGACTCGCGAAAACGGCTAAGTTTTTACGTGATGCGCGCAATTACAGACGAGCTTCGTAGAGCATTTGCGCCATTTGTTCGGCATCTGGCGTTGTGCCGATGTGCTGTTCAAACTGGTAGAGTTGTGTGAGGTAGGTGTTTTCATCGAGCAAATCGGGTGTGATTTGCATATCGAGGAGTGAATCTTTGAGCGGACTCTCGCGCACGATGTGAGCGCTGAACTGACCTTTTTCAAAGTGGTACTCGGCAAGGAGAAAAAAACCGGGCATGGCTCCCGGGAGCAAAAACACAACGGTACTTTTGGTAAATGTTTTGGTGTAAGGCTCAATGTAGCCCAGCGTGTAAAACGGATTGAGTCGTTGAATGAAAGGTAATTGTTTATCGGTCAGAGCCCGTTCCAGTTCGCGCATTTTGGCGGTGATCCTGTTGGCGGGGAATTTCGATTTATCGATCTCTGACAGTGGACGCCACACATTTTGGCGGTTGAGATATTCCATCTCGCCCAGTCTCAATTTGTAATCAAATTCATTGGAGTGATCGAGGATGTATCCCGGGTAGTAGTAGCGGAAACCGTGTTTTTTGGCAAATTCTACTTCAGCCACCATCGTGAATGTTCCCAGGCTGTACTGACTATAATCCTTATCGTATATCCCAATAAGACTGGCAACGCTTTCTTCTCCCAAATCGAACAGGGAATAGGCGATGAGTTTTTCGCCATCGTACACTTCAACTTCCCAGGTATTGAAAATAGTATTGGTGTGGCTGGGCATGAGGAATTGATCGAGATCCTCGAACAGGAATCCTTTGAAACGCTTTTTGTGATGACGGTAGAGGTCTTCTTTTTCTTTGGTTAGACTAGCTCGCCTAATAACCACTTCAAAATCGCGTTCTACGCGGTTGCGGATTTTCCTGAAATTTCGCTTTGATTTGTATTCACTCAACGGCAGCCTGATATTGACAATAGACTGCACCTTCTCATCAAGGCATATCACCTCAGAGTGGTGGAGCAACAGGCTATTGCGAAACCAGCCACGCGAGAGATAGAAATCGAGATCACTCCCCGAAAGGGTTTTAGGAATATAAAACTGTACTAACACTACATCTCAAAAATAGTCTTTTTGACGGGGATTCAAAATTGAGAGCGGAGAATGAGTGTGAGAGTGAGATTAAATAAATTTATTTGATAAATTATCTCCATATACATTAAAGACATTAATTAATTCTTCTGAATCAATTGATATAAACTTTAAAGTTCCTTCTTTCATTAATCTTTGAATTTCTTTATGGTCTCTTACATCAATTAAATTAATTAGCATCTCAGCTTTTGCCAATTGATCGTGATAAAAGACATAGATATAATGTTTATTGTTTACTGATGCTTTATTTATGAATTCAAAAATCTCATTTATATAATCTGCATCAGATGAACTCAATGAATGACCAAAAAAGTAAAAAATGAAATCATCTATTTCATTATCTTTATATTTAGATAAAAATGTATAATCTGTGTCGCTATTAAGCTTTTGATAATATTTTGTAAATGGTATGTAATATTTGTAATCAATATTATCATCAGGAGTTTTCGGTACTCCCATTACAATGTTTTTATTTTTTATGTCACCATGAACAAAATCAGTTTCGATACCTTTTGTATAAATCTCACTAAACGATGGCGTGTAGTTGAAAGTAAAATGCTTGTCTACTTTATCAAATGGTAGTTTTTCTAAATCATTTTTTTTATGATCATAAAATGGATCAATAAAGGTTTCTATATATTCGCAAAATAACTCTTTGAATTTATTTAATTCTTCTAATAGATATAAAGTTAATTTTTGAATATTTACTCCTATGTATTGTGCGTGCCTTCGTCTTAAAAATTCAGAATTGAATTCAACATTTCTACCATAATCAAGTTCTATAATAAGATCGAAGCTCTTAAATGTATTTATATGCTCTATATTGTTAAGGTCTATTTCTTTTTTACTGAGAATTAACTTTTTATTAACTGATCCTCTTGCACTTATAACTTCTCTAACTTTTTGAATAAATTGAAAAATGTTATATAACGTATATTCCAATTTTTCTTCAAAGTCAATCCATGAATCAATCTCGTGTTCTCCTTTTAAGTAATTGAACCATTTATTTTTCGTTGCTTTTTCATTTATTGATTTGATTTTATCACTATTAATTTCAAACTCGTTAAAATTTTCTTTTAGCGTTTCGAATAAGCTACTTTTTTCATATATGTCATTAAAAGAATCATTTTCATCTATATTTTTAAGAATAGAGATGAAGTCTGTAAATGATGTGGGTAACCCAAGACTTAAATCAAAGCCATTTCCAGTAATAAGTATTTTTTGCATTCAGGATTATTTGTTCTAAGTGATTTTCAAAAAAAATGTAAACTATATATATCTTAGTATAATTATTTAAATATTTAATAAAAAATATGCTTAAGATTTGAACTTTTTAGGTGCTCAATATTGTGTTTATAATCTGATTGTAAATTATATTACTAAAATAAAGAAGCCAAGGATGGAACCTTTTTAGCAATTTTGACAGCAACATCTCCTAACTCTTTAATATCTTCTACTAATTGAGCTTTGGTAATATTTTCTTTAGAAGCTTTTTCCACAACTTTATTAAGAACTGAATATGTTCTGAGATCTTCTGTATCGGGTGTTACAGAATCTACTTCCTCTTTAGATAGTCCATTTAAATCGTTCAACTCTTCCTTGAACGCACCATCAAATGCTGCATCAGCTTCTTTGAATAACTCACTGAATTTTCCCATATTACTTAATTTTTATTTGTTATTGATTTAATTTTATCAGAGATATCTTTTATTTTTTGAATTGCATCATCACTTTTGACATCTATTTCTTTTGCTTTTTCAAGGCTTGTACTTAGAGTTTCAGAAGTCCTTAGAAGCATATTGTTTAAATCTTTATCTTTTCCTTCCAGGCCAATTATGCCTAATGCTTCTTTTTGACTTTCCTTGACTTTTCTTATAGATTGAAGGTATCCTGTTAGATTTGCATTAGCAAGAAGTGCGTTTTCATATGATTCATCAATTTTATTTAATAGCTCTCTTTTTTGTTTCATTACTGGGTTAAGTAATTCACTTCTTTTAGCTTCAATTTGTTTTTTTGCATCTTCAAAAAATTCAGTCATGTCATTGACAGCATTCTGGGTCTCAGCCTTACCGCCAGTTTTACCGGCTGTCTCAATAGTACTGTAAATAGAGCTTTTCCCATTTTTATATTTTTCCATTTGATCTTTGAGTACATAATGAATTACAAAAGGGGAGTAGACATCATTTATGAAAGAATTAATATCATTAGCTAATTTACCATAATATAACTCAACCATATTTCTATGAGATTTGTGTAAAATGGCTAAGTCATTCCCAAGTACTTTAGACAGCTCTACAGTTTCTTTTGGGATTGTAGCACACGAGCTTATCATTGTTAACGTTATAATTATTTGTATTAGCCTAACCCTCATATCACTGACTTTTACATATTTGAAATAATATTTGTCTTAACTATGTTTCTCAAACATAACTAGTTTAAATAAACATTACAATTTGTTAGCTATGGAGTTATAAACACTTATTCAACATTTCTATATTGCGAAAAGCTAGAAAGTATTTTTTTTAACAGTGACAGATTGGGGGCGTCCAACTTTAAACACATCAATAATGTGACAGAGATGAAACTGTATGCTTTATTTATCACAAGATAGTTTAGTAAGATGAAAATATCACCATTCACCTTTCAGGTGTATTTTTTTACTCTTGTTTGCATACTGATGTTGAGGACAAGCTTTAGTATTCAAGTTAGCTTTGGGATCTGAAGATGAGGGAAGACTACCTAAGTGGATTTGTTTCAAAATAGGATTAAACTTGGCATTATTTTTCAAAACCGTAATCTCTTTCCACTTTTGAAATGCGGGTTTTGTAATGCTTGTACCAATCAGATTTCCCTTTTTGTTGAGCAAATAAGTGTTCAGAATTTAGTTTCCATTTCTTGATAGATTTGAGGTCTTTCCAGTATGAAACTGTTATACCTAGCTCATCTCTTGCGTTTTCAACTCCAAGAAACCCCTCTTGCTGAGACGCTAACTCAACCATTTGTTTGGATATTTCAGCGTATCCATTGTCACCTTCGGTTCTGACCGAAGTAAATATAACTGCATAGTATGGAGGATTAGGCGTTTTTGCTATCATTTTAGTTTGTTTCCGAGTTTTTCAACTTTTGTTAACCAACTATTTCTGAACTCATCATTAGAGTTTTTGATAGTTGATATGTAAGTGACTTTAACAGGGTTTATTCCACAAAATTGTAAAGTTCCTTTTTTAAACTGGTTAATAGCTGGACTTTTCATAAACAGAATATTATACCATTTTGGTGTGTCTGCCGTGATGATGATTCTCCCAGTTTTTTCTTTTAGAAGCTTTCTAGGCAATGGTTTTCCTGGAACAAATTCAAAGAAGATTCCTGGTAGAAAGGTCCTGTCTATAAAGCCTTTCAAGATTGCGGGATATCCATACCACCACATGGGAAATACCCAAACGATGTGATCTGATTCTTTGATTTTATCAATAGATTTTTTGAGGTCTGGCTCTAGTTCAGTCCTTTTACGATATCCAAATTGTAAATTGGGGTTGAACTCAAGGTCTCTTACGTTGATTATGTCAACACTTGCATTTGTGCTTTCAGCACCTTTTCTATAAGCTTCAGCTAATCCAAAATTATAACTTTCTTTATCGGGATGACCGTTGATTATTAATATCTTATTTCCTTTCATTTTGAGTTCATTTTGTGCAAAAGTGATGCGTGGCAATGAATATGAAAAGGACAAATGTCTAATAAGCGATATTTTTTCTCAATCGGCTAAGGTGTCTTTGGGTTATTCCTAAATAAGAGGCAATGTATTTTAACGGTACATATTGCAAGTATTCAGGGTGGTTTGTAATCAATTCTTCATAGCGTTTTTCAGCAGATTCCCTTTGAAGTGTGAGTAGGCGGTGTTCCATAATAACATAAGCCTGTTCAGCAAAATGATTTGAAAATTCAAGCCATTTTTTGCTGGAATTAGTGAGTTTTAATAATTGCTCTTTTTTGATGAAAAGGGCTTCAGTTTCGCTTAATGCGTGAATGTTCTCAAATGTTTTTTCACCTGAAATAAATGAAGAATAAGCTGTGATAAAGTTGTTGGGAAAGGTCATACAGTATGTTACTTCTTCATTATTACTGGAAATGTAATAGTTTCTCACAATTCCGGAATTGATAAAGGCAATCCACTTGCAGGTTTTACCAGCTTCAAGGAGTATTTCATCCTTTTTAAAATGTTTTGAAACAAAGTTGCTTAGTCCGAACGAAATGTCTTCATCAGAAAAGCCACCAAATGATTTGAGTATGTTTTCTAAGTTGCTTTTCATGGTTTTGGAAGAAGCTTTTTCTCAATTTTTGTAACTACAAAGCAAGTTAGTTTTTTGTGTTGGGAAAAAGTAATTGTAATGTTTTTAATTCAATTAGTAACATTTGATATGTTTTAATTGAGTGGTCTACTTTTTAACAAGCTTAACAGTATTTAACTTCCAGAATTTTGGAAGATATGACTCAGCTGTAATTACTTCATCAATATGGATAGATTCCAATTCTTGTTTTGTGTAAAGGCCTAACGAACTCCTTGATGCGGCTCTCATTTCTGCGTGTTCAACACTTTGTAAAGTTGATTTAAAATCTGTATTGTAAGTGTTGATGAACCGGACTAGTTCTTCAAAATTCTCCTCAATAATTTGATAGTCAAATGCCAGGAGATAAGACATCTCTTTTCCATGTTTGGTTAGGAACTTGAGATCAACAGTGTCTTTTCTATTGAGATTGATTATCATGAGCTCATTCTCCTCATCAGTAGGAGAGAGGGTTACTCCGGCATGTTTAATCTCAAACGCTTTCTCATTCTTTTTAAAGATAATGCCAACATGATCTTTAGGTATCGAAGAGCAGGCGCTTAAAAATGCGACAGCTAAAAATGAGAAGCATATCAAGCGGCTGGATTTTATAATGTGCAACCTAGTTAAGATTCTATAAAAAAGCATATTGAGTTTTTTAAATCATACTTTCTTTATCTCGATGTATCCTAAAAAGCGCTTTACTTTTTTCTTTACATCCTTATCACTTTCAGACGTTTTCTCATTTATTAATCTTCTCAATTGGGCGAATTCTTGAATAGGGTTCTGACCCATCTCAATTTCATATTGAACAGAGGAAGCTACATTTAAAAGGTCGCCACACTCCTTTCCTTTATCGCATTTTATTCTTTCGAAAAATTCTACGGGATATTCTTTAATATACCTAAGACTGTAAGAACCGATAATTTGAGCAAGGGCTCCATCAGATTTTTTTACAATGGCTAAATATGCAGGGAAGTAATAATCTCTGGTGGCTTTGTTAGAATCAGAAATACTATTGAGAATTGAAAAAGTGACTTTGTTGTCAGCAGGTTCAATTGAGTCTGAAACAATCCATCTGGCGACTTTTTTCAAATCTTTATCTGCTAAATAATGATATGAAAGAGGATTGGAAGTCGAGTCAGAGTTACTGTTGGAGACATGTTCATTCAATTCACTCGCTAAATTCACTTGCTTGACAGGCTTGTCCTTCTTTTTCTCAGCTAGTTGTGAACAGCCTAAAAAAAAGATGGATAGGACTAAGATAGCGAACAGATTCAAATGATTTTTCATTGAGTTTATTTCCAAAACTTCCACCACGGTTTCTTTTCTATGATTTCGACTTCTCCCAATAGTTGTACTTGTGCTGTCATTTTTATTGTCAGGGCTGAGGTCAAAGGAAAATCGGAAGCCTGTAAAGTGATACTCTTAGGAGCATAACCAACGAACGCCAGTCTTATTGTTATTTGATCTGTAATTATACTATCGGGGATCATAATTTTATATTGGCCATCTATGTCTGAAGAGTTTCTAATATCAGTGTCTTTAACCCAAATATTAGCAAATCCAACAGGCTCTTGAGTTTCAGAGTCAATTATTTTACCCTCAATAATATATTTTGAAGTGTCTTGTGAAGGTTTGTCGGATTCAATTTTACTAGTGTCAGTTTTTGATTCTTTGAGATGGTTATAGACAGATTGAACAACTTCCTGATCTGTTGTTTTGGTTTCCTGTGCATTTAGTTCATTTGTTGCTCCTAAAAGGAGTAAGCCGGGAAGTACTTTTGAGAAAGCTGACGAGCTCAATTTATTATCCGGCCTTCGATAGACTCTGTTGAGTTGATTGTTTGACAACTTGCCACAGATATTTTTGGAACGCTCATCAGTGATCATTTTTATGATCTGCTGATCAGTCATTCCTGTAAAATCTGTAACACTCTTTGAGCACCTGGAGCAAAACCTTTCTAATTCTCCGCCTGTCATTTTCTCCCAGCTTTCGTTACATGGAGTTCCTATCTTGAGTCTATATTTTTTCATCAGTCATGAGAGTATTACCATCAAATCTAAGGCGTTTAAAAAGTAGATGCAATTATTTATGTCACAAGGATAATTCTGACAGATAAAAACTTCAGGAATTAGTAAAGCTACTTTTTACGAGTAAGATTTCAGTTTCTCTTTTACCAAATCTATTTTATAATGATCATCAAATTTATTGGAGTAGTTTTCAAGTGCTTTATTGTAGTAGTTTATTGCTTTGTTTTTGAGTTTTCTGCTTTGATATAATTTGCCAAAGGCAAAATAGATGTCACCAAACAAGTCATGACTTGGATTTAGATAGGCTTCACTTATTTCCAGGGCTTCACTTAGCATTCGTTCTGCCTCGATTAATTCTCTTGTATCAATTTTTAGACTAGCATGGTTTAAGAGTACAGTAGCCTTATTGGGATGTCCTTTCGTGAAAAGGTTTGAATACAGTTTATTAGATTCTGAGAAAAGAGAGTCTGCCTTGTCATATTTTTCAAGAGCTGTCATGGTTAGTCCCAGGCCATTCATGGCTTTTGCTCTTGAGAGAATTGAGCTTTTACCAAGATTATCGTTTAATTCAAGTACTTTACTATATAATGAGTCTGAAGACTTGTAGTCACTTAGGTGATAATGAACATTAGCAGAGTTATTTAGTAGGTATGATAATGTTGGCTTGTTCAGTTTACCGTAAATATTTTTAGCACTATTGATTGATTTTGCATTATAATTATAAGCTACATCAAATTTTGTAAGAGAAACTTGCAATTGGGATATATCAGATAGTATTTCTGGAAGCCTATAATTATTTTTACCATATGTTTTAATAATTGTACTTAAATTATCGAAATATAGCTTTTTAGCTTTTTGATAATTTCCAATTTCATAATTAATATGAGCCAACTGATTTGAATAATCGACTAAGTTTTGACCAAAGTTCTTTTCACTTATCCTTTTAGTGATCTTTATGCTTTCAAGAGCTTCTTGATATTTTCCTTGTTTTTTCTTTGAAAGAGATTTAATGTAATGAATTTTAGCAAAATTTTGGTGATCTGTATTTAGAAGTTTTTTGAAACATTCTTCACATACTGAAACCAATGAATCTCCTTTACTAAAATTATTGATAGTGTGTTCGTAATAGGCTTTGGATAGTATAGAGCTACAATAATATGTTGTATTATTTTCAACTTTTTTTGAAGCTTTATCAATATACTTTTTAGCGAGTATTAAACTATCCATATATAGATAGTTATGAGCTAATCTATGATAGTTATTTATTATGTTATTCTTTCTTTCTTCCTGAAGAGATAGAATTTTGAATATTTCATTACTTTTTTTTATCGCCTCATTTGAACGATTGTAGTCAGCTTGTTCATGTAATGACTCACCCAGGTTAAGTAGTATTAATGCAGATTGAGTATTTGGATTTTTGTGTATGCCAAGAGCTTTGTGAAATAATGAATCAGCCTTATCGTACCTTTTTAAGCCTTTGTTGCAAAGGGCTAAGTTGCTTAATGAATAGGCCTTTGCATAATTCCAACCCGAAAAATCACAAGAATTTAAATTTTTATTTGCCTTATCATAGTATTTAAGTGCTAACTCATAATTTCTCTCATTGAAGTATTTATCAGCTTTACATTTATATGCTTCATATAACCCTTCAAATGTCCCCTCTATTTTTTTAAGTTGGGATTTGTTAGGGGCCTCATTGACTATACTACTCTTTGATTTTTTGCTTTTGATATAACCAACGTTTGATTGTTGAATTATTTCTTTTTCACTATTTATATCATTATGCTTACCAAAAGCTATTTTGTCATCGAATTGTTCTAGCCATATCATACCAGCTTCATTTCCCATTTTAGCATAATACATGGCATCATCACAGTTTCCATTTTCTATTGCAGCATCATATTTCTGCATGTAGTTAAACATCACCATATTATTAACGAGGTGTTTATTCCCGTTATTTATGATCGATAACAATTTGCGAAAAGGTTTAAATGAAGGAGGGGTATAGGAGAATATGCCGACAATAAGGAGGATAATTGAAGACCTAACAAAAATTGGTTTGTAGCCTTGCCATACGTCCTTATTATTAATGATTAAATAAAATCCTAAAATGAGGAATAAAATAATGTTTGGGATTGGAAGGACTTTTTGTGCTACGTCTCTGTATATTCTAAATGTAAATGGAAGTACAATTATAGATGCACAAAAAGCCACTCCCGCAAGAATAGGGATAACAATCTTTTTAGTTTTAGTATTGAGTAGCCAGTATCCACCAAATAAATATGATATTCCAATCAATCCGCATAATAATGCAGTTAACATAGTTTTAGCCTTAAAATATGGAATTAATTGTATACCTAATGCAATTATAAAGAGAATGATAAGTGCTTTTTCGTACTTCTTCAATTGTTATGATTTTGTAATTTTGTAAGGATTATAAACAAAAAAGCCTAATTCTAAATTTAGAGTCCATATTTATTTACTTCCTTTTCTCCCCATATATTATCTTTAATGCAATAGATTACCTCGCAATTCTTTTTTTGACCACATACTGGGTCGATATTTCCCCAGGCGTAGTTGCACGTTCCAATTTCATTTCCTTTATTGTCATAAACTTTACTTCCGGCATCATATGCATTTAACTGGCCAACATAAATAAGTTTTCCATTATATTGGCATTCACTTATTTTTCCATTTTGATATTTTTTGAAAACATCATTAAGTGTGGTTTCTTTTTCTCTGCTACAACTGAGAGCTGATAGAGAGATTGTTATAAGTATTCCTACAGCAGCTTTCATATTCTTAAAACCTTCTCGATAAACTAAATCCAACACCAACCTGGTTTTGTCTTGTGGGGTAGCTGTAAACTCCCCACGAAGTTTTTTTGACTTTGGGTCTACGGTTAGAAATCAAATTGTAAGTACTCAAAAGCAAAGTTGTGGTTCCAATGCCAATATTGATCAGGCTAGTGGTCTTTAAACGGTTGTATTCATCGTGGATATAAGGGGATTCATATGCTTCAGGGATTTTGATTACTCCCAGCATAACTTGTCCGGCACCTGAGACTAGTCCGGCTATTGGCATTGCTTTAGATGATGGGGAATTACTAATTTGAGTCGCATTAATGGTTGCCAATGATACATTGACTCCGCTGAAAACTGTTGAGGATATCTCGTAATTTTTTGAAGGTTGGTAAGAGTAAGCAGGCTGAATCATAGCACATTCCTTTAGTGTTAAACCACTTTTTGCAACCCAGTTTGCTAGCTCAGGTAAATTGATATCCATCAAATAACTGTATTGGAATGAAGAATTGATCTTTTCTGCGAATTCTCGCCCAGTTGTTTGTTCTATGAGATAACCGACTGCGCAAATATTTCCATTCTTATCGATGAAACAGGGCCTCCTTTCATTTGGATAGTCATAATTGACAGGAAACTCTCCGGCAGACCTGTAATCTTGCAATAAATCGAGCATCTCCGCTCTTCTTTTTCTGAGTTCTGGAGATAGATCACTCACATCCTTTTTGCGGAGTTTTTCTTCAACGTATTTAAGATGTGTTTTAATTCGGATTTGTTCATCTGCATTTTTATCGGGTTCTGACCCAAACTTTTCTACATAACTGATGTCACCGATAACAGCATTGATAGAATCTTTATCTGGCTTTTGATTACAGCCCAAAAGAAAAAAGCACACTGTAAATGTGAGAAATATGGTTGTTTTCATAGCAGTGTTTTTTGATTCAAACTGATCAGGCAGGTTTTAACTGATTCTTGCTAATGTAATAAATATTGATAAACCTGTCCAGTAGCTAGACCTATTGACGGTGATATTTACTCTCAATAAGTTCTTTTACCTTGAGTAATTGATTTGTATCAGATTGTAAAACCGTTTCAATTTGGTCAGATCCATTCTGAATTCTAAGATGACCCAACCGTTTTTTTTCTGGATCATTATGAATGATTTCAACGTTGATGGATTCAGCTTTTAATTCTGACCCGGCACCTTTGAAATATTTGTAATTCGGTTCGTATCTGATAATCTCTTTTTCGAGGTAAATGAGCTCTTTACCATAAATATTCCAAAGTACTATTCTGGTCATAAATGCTCCAAGTGACCAGAATATCATGTAAGAAGCAAATATGCCAATATGAAGTTCTTTTCCTATTGAAAGAGCCAGGATAGTAGCAAGGAGAGGAATTAGACCGCATGTAACAACAAGGGAAATAAGTACGGTTCTGATTAGGAGAGGAGTTTTTCTGTGATTGATTGTTATTCTATCATCTTGTATTACCATTCTATAATTATGGAGTAGAGAAGTAACCTATTAATACAACTACTTATTCTTCAAATAAATATGCCTGATGTTATTTCTTCCGGTTTCCTGTTCCTGGATTTCAAATTCTCCGGTGCTTTTGATCAACGGATACAGCTTTTGGAAGCCGTAGTTACGCGGATCGAAATCGGGTTTTTTCTTGAGAATAAAACTACCCAGAGAGCCCAAAAAGGCCCAGCCGCTGTCATCTGATATTTCATCAATACTCTGCTTGATGAGTTTCACGAGTTTACGGTCTACTTTGCTCACCGATGAAGATCCGGACTTGCTTTTCTTTTGTTTAGTCGATTTTTCTGATGGTTCTGACTCTTGTTCTTTTTTCAGAATTTCGATGTAGATGAACTTGTCACACGCTGTTATGAATGGTTTTGGCGTTTTCTTTTCGCCAATTCCTATGACGAGCATAGCTGCTTCTCTGAGCCGGGTTGCGAGTCTTGTGAAGTCGCTGTCGCTCGATACAATGCAAAAGCCGTCTACTTTTTCAGAGTAGAGGAGGTCCATCGCATCGATAATTAGTGCGCTGTCACTGGAGTTTTTTCCGGTTGTGTAACTGTACTGCTGAACCGGTGTGATGGCATTTTCCAGAAGGACTTTTTTCCAACCTGAGACATGCGGCTTTGTCCAGTCTGCATAGATGCGTTTGATGATTGGACTACCATACCGTGCTATTTCGTCCAGCATTTCCTTGATGTTGGCATATGGGACATTATCTGCGTCAATTAATACTGCGAGTTTTTGATCTTTCATAATTGTGTTTTATCCTAATTGACGTTAATGCAGAGAAGTTCTAAATTCAAGACAGACTTCAATCAGTTACTGATTTTTCAAAGCTAAAGGATTTTAAGTTGATAGTTTTTAATTTATAAAATTTACTGTTTCACTAGTTTTTGATATCCTAATACTTGATTGTCTCTCTTTATCTGAATGAAATAAACGCCTTTATGAATTGATGATAGTTTTAACTTTTGGTCAGAACCATCAACATTCTTTGATTTGATCAGTCTTCCATTAAGATCGAACAAAGAAATATTGAATTCATTAAAGTCTGAAATACTTATTGAGACATACGTTTCAGCTGGGTTTGGGAATACATCAATTTGAATTGATGAGTTCACTTCATCAATTCCAGACCAGTCGTAAACAAGGTCACATGAGTCTGCAAGACCTGTTGAATAAAGACCCAAATCACCATCTTCGTAGCACCTCAAACCTTCTGATGAGTTCATGTCACAGATAATGTGACTCATAGGATTCCAATTAAACATGTATTTCACATCACCTATTTTCTCAATTATTGTTGATGAATGTGTTCGATTCCTGTTCTCATCAATTTTCTCATAGGTTACGTGAAGACGTCTAAGGCTCTGACCATTAATTTGAATATTTGAAACAGAGTCAACAGTAGTAATCAATGAATCGAGTTCGTCATCTTCGTCTGTGTATTCGAGAACCCAGCTATCTGAAGGCTGTGCATCGAAAACGTAAAGAGTTTGAAAGTTATTAAAGGTTGTGTCGTAATAGAAAACAGAGTCATTTGAGGAGTACATATACTCGGTAAAATCTCTCAAATTACATTCAACTTTGTGTCTTTTAGTTATTTTCCTACAACTCCTTCCATTTATAACAGTATCCTTTACTACTGTAAACTTAATGTAGTTTTTGTCGCCACTGAAGGCATATCCTTCACCGTAGTACCATTCAGCACCAATTGGCGCAAAATCCTGAGCGTAAAATGAACAAGTTGTAATAATCAAAAATATGGTAAGTAGTGTTCGGTTCATATAATTTCATATTAAGTTTGGTTGTAAAACTATTAGAATCACAACTGTATATCTTATACTCTCAAATCTAAAGATTTTAAAAAAACAGATGCAATTATTTATGCTTTTTGTTTGATTTCACGTTGTACTCCAAATGATCAATATCCAACTTCAACCATGTCCATTCATCATCATCTAGTAACCAGCTGGCTTCGAGTATATAGGGAAGGATGAACCCATTGAACTCTTTGTGGGCTAAAGCTTTTACAGTCCATCGTTTCTTTTCCGCATTTTCGCCAGACTCGTAGTAGCGCATTGCAGTGAATTTTTCAAAATTCCCTTCATTGTCAAAGTGGAAAGTTCCTGTTCCGGTAGTGCCATTGTAGGTCATGGTAGCTCGTGCACTGCGATCATCCAGTTTTTCCCAGTTGATGTACTCATTTCTCGCTGCAGATGGAAACCAGGAAATTTCTGCCAGGAATCGTTGAAGCGTTGCCTCATCTACTTTTGAGTTGTCCTGAACGTTGACAACCGGTATTGCAGAAAAAAGCTTAATCTGCATTTCTCCTTTTCCGTTTTCAAATTTATCTCTTCCGCGAACAGGCATAACCGGATTCATCTTCATCTCAATAGACCAGTGAAAGGAAGGAGGATAGCTGACGTAATATTGATCTGCTGTGGCGCTGTACCAATCATCCTGCTCAGGCTTCATTTTAATCTGAGCCGATTGTGTGAGGTAAACCGTTTGAATTTCAGTAGAGCTATCCACTCCGGTTTTCTCGAGCAATTTTTGAACAGGCTCGGGTAGTGTTGATATCGGGTTTTGTTTAGCTTTTTGGTCAGATCCTGATAGCATGCTAGCCCTTTCACTCCTCACCATATCAGTGAATTGTTGGTCAGAAAAAGCGAGTAGCCCAAAAATGAAAATAATGACATTCAGTATTGTTCCAAATTTTGCATCCTGCCATACAGAAATAATCAGAACCTGGGAAGTTATAATAGCAAGCAGAATAAAAATCCACCAGTATTTGAACTGGAGTTCAAACAGGATCAGAGAAATAACAAACAATACCGAACAAGTGAGCCAAAAGATTCCGCTTGTTTTAGAGATAGGCTGAGTTATAGCCTTGAATTCCAAAAAGTTAAAAGCCTTGAAGAATCCCATAAAATGGATCACTGAGTGTACTAAAATGAGCAAGTATGCAACAGTCTTCATTTTCTTGTTTCAATAATTTTTAGTCGAGAACTTGCTCAGTAGCATTTATTATCTGAGAATATTTGAAGCTATTTGCCATTAATTGCGATGCAAATTTTATTTTTCATTGAGTATTTTTTCTTTTTCTCTTTTAAATTCTTCTTCTGTTAGAATTCCTTCATCTAATAACTCCTTTAACTCTCTCAATCTGTCAGCTTTTGACTTTGATTGTTTTTCAGTCGGTTCTTCGCTTGATTTAGGTTCCTCAGGAGCTTCATCGACTTCTTTTTTCTCTTTCTCTTCTGTGATGGGTTCTAGCTCGTAAGCATGAATAGATTTATATTTCAATCCCCAAAGAGCAGGTATCAGAAAAAAGAATCCGGCAATGAGCGGACCCGGATTGGCTTCTTCATCACGGCAAAATCTCGTGTTCAAAGTTTTGTATCCTTCTTTCTCTATCCGAACAGATGTACAACTGCCAGCGATTCTTGTGTCGCTGTGTTCGTAAGGTGTTGTGCCAACCGGCATATCATCGAGGTAGAGTTTAGCTCCGCTGGGTTCTGATTTAATAAGTGTAGTACTTGCGCAACTTGAAAACAGTATAATAAATGCCAGAAAAAAGACACCTATTTTTAAGGTAGTATTCATAAATAGGTTAGATTTTAAATGTTCGATTGTTTCTATTTTTCAAATATAATCGATCAAATCAAAAAATATCTAAACAAGTTTTGATTTCCCAATCATTGTAAAAAATAAAACTCCTCGAAAAATGAATTCCGAAGGGTTACTTTGGAGGGATTGAGAGATCTTTATTGATCTTTCTTTTTGTCTAACAGTAAAACCTCATTTGCCACAACTTCAGTAGCATAGCGTTTATTGCCGTCTTTATCTTCCCAGGAACGGTTGTTGAGTTTTCCTTCAATAACTACTTCACTTCCTTTTTTGATGTATTTCTCAGCAATGTTTGCCAAACTTCCCCAGGCTACAACATTGTGCCATGTTGTGTTTGTTACCTTTTCATTGTTTCCGTTGCGGTAATGCTCATTTGTGGCTATGCTCATGCGCGCCATCTTGCGATCTTTTTCAAATTCCTTGATTTCTGGATCAGCACCCAGGTTCCCGATCAACTGTACTTTATTAACCATTCCGTTCATAATTGTAAGTTTTTAAAAGTTTGTTGATCACAAATTTGTGGCGATACCCTAAAACTTTCCGAATACGAAACGAATGAGTCCGTAAGGAAACGTGTTTAAACGGTTTTGTTGTTGGAAAACAGTTCGTTGTGTTTTTTTTGTGTGAAAATGTGAATGAGCCTAATTTATACGGCTAAGAACCCTGTTGCTAAGCAAATTAATCAACTCACTTACTGCCCAGCAATCTGATTACTCGAGCTTCTCCACTGTGACCTGGGCCTTCATTTAACTCGGTAGCTTCCTCGTAAATATTGATTCCCTCCAGTTCACCAAAGTCTTCTTCTAGCATCTCACGGGTGTAGAGCATTGACGGATCTTTAGGTCCGCCCGAAGTAAACCGCAATTGATCTGGTGTAAAAGCCTCGAGTATGAGTTTACCACCTGGTTTCAATGCACGCGAGAGCTTGCGGTGAATCTCGGCTCTGACCGATGGTGGAAAATGCGCATAAATAAGGGCAATAGCATCGTATTCTTCTTCGGGAATTTGAATTTCGGTCAGATCACCGTGAATGGTATCGATCTCAACGTTTTTACGATTGGCGAGCTCAGTCGCTTTTTGCAGTGCACGTTCACTAAAGTCAACGGCTGTAGCCTGCCAACCTTCACTTGCTGCAAATACTGCGTTTCTGCCTTCACCATCGGCAGGGAGAAGGATTTTGCCGGGTTTCAAAACAGCCAGTTGCTCTTCTAAAAATTCATTGGGCGACTCGCCATAACGGTACGACTCGTCTTTGTACATCTCGTTCCAAAAATCTGATTTCATGCCTGCAAAGGAAATATGTTTACACAACTAATTGTGTGACGAAAGTAACAGTGTGGGGTTAATGTTTAAAGTTTAACGTTTAATGATTAGAAATACATGTCCCAAATGTCAGGAGCAGGATTTCAATCGTCATCATCTTCGTTTTCCTCAATGATTTCTCTGTAGTTGTATTCCCACGTTGCCATTCCTCTGCGCTGTAACCTTCTAATTTTCATGCGCATGTTTTTGCGTTGCTCTCTCCGCAGTCCTACAACAAGTGAGTAACCCATTATCAACAAGAGCATGGCAAATGGGAGGGAAGCGAGCATTACGGCTGTTTGCAGCGTGACGAGTCCGCCACCTATCAACAAAGTAGCAGCCAGAGCACCTTCAGCGAGCGCCCAAAAAATGCGTTGTCCAACAGGAGCGTCTAGTTTACCGCCAGATGTGATGGAGTCGATGACAAGTGAACCACTGTCAGAACTCGTTACAAAGAACCCGATGATCAGTAGAACACCAACAAAACTCATGAGTTTGCTGAGTGGATAGTGACCGAGCATATCGAAAAGAGCTGTGGAAATATTTTCATCAACTGCTTCGCCTATTGGAGCTAGTCCGTTGAGCTCCAAATAAATGGCTGATGAACCAAAAACGCTAAACCAAAAGAACGAAAACGCTGTAGGCAATAGCACAACACTTACGAGGAACTCGCGAACGGTTCTACCTTTAGAGACCCTGGCGATGAAAATTCCCACGAACGGACTCCATGCGATCCACCAGGCCCAGTAGAAAATAGTCCAGTTATTTTGCCAGGCGGTTTCACTGTAAACCTCAGTGTAAGAGCTTATTTCAAGCAAGTTTTGAAAGTAGAGTCCCACATTCTCGATGAATGAATCGAGCAGGTAAACGGTTGGGCCGAGGATGAGCATACCAAAAAGGAAGATCACCGATATACGAATATTGGCTTCACTCAGAACCCGCACTCCTTTGTCTAGCCCAAGTATTACCGATGTAGTAGCAGCTAGCGTAACGAGCGTAATGATGATTACCTGGGCTCTGACCGTGTCCTCCGTTCCAAAGAGGAAGTGCATTCCTGAACTGAGCTGTTGCGCTCCAAATCCGAGCGTTGTTGCGAGTCCGAATATACAGGCGATAACTGCGAGGATATCCACAACATCACCAATTGGACCGTAAATTTTGCGTTTGAGTATGGGAGCAAAAAGTGATCTGACCGATAACGGAAGTTTTCTGTTGAAAGTAAAGAAGGCGAGTGAGAGCGCAACCATTCCGTAAACGCCCCACGGGTGTACTCCGTAGTGGAGGAATGTGAACTGAAAGGCTTGTTCAGCGGCTTTCACTTGAGAACCGACCGGCTTTGGTGGCGCGATGGTGTGTTGGATGGGCTCGGCAACTCCAAAATATACCAATCCGATTCCCATTCCGGCAGAAAAGAGCATCGAATACCACGAGAAATTGGAGAACTCCGGTGTGGCTGTTGGTCCGCCCAGCCTAATTTTCCCGAGTTTTCCAAGAGCTATGACCAGCGCCATTATGACCATTGTGTTCATCACGATAACGAAGAACCAGCCTACGTTGTCATACAATGCCATTTGCCACTCGTCAAAGAGTTTTTCAATAGGCTCGCCCACGTATAATGTGATGGAAACGAACAGTATAATGATCAGAGCCGAGGGTACAAAAACCGGTGTGTGAAAATCGAAATACTTCTTTTTTGCCATGAGGGCGAAAATAAGAAGAAGAGAGAGGTGCTGGTAATATTTCGTGCAGAAAGTTGTTCTTTGAAGCTTTCAGTTATTTGAATGGAATAAAACTTCTCCATGAAAATCGTCTAATCTATTAAATCACCTTACTATCAGTTTTCATTACTCTTTAACTAATTTAAAAACCGACTTATTACCCTTTCCATCTGAAATTTCAACAAAGTAAACTCCGGGAGACTCATGGATTTCGTGATTGATGTGATTTGTTTTGTGGTACTGTTTTTCCTGTAGGAGTTGGCCGGTAATGTTGTATAATCTTAAGGTGACAGGGTTCTGAAGATCATTAAGATCTACTGAAAAGATTCCTTTTGTAGGATTTGGGTAGATTGAAATAATGTCTTCATAAGTGTTTGATAAATCTTCATAATTTGTTGGATCTTGATATTCAAACACCTTTACTTGTCCGGAACTTTGAGCGATATCACTATTTCCTATTGCACCTACAGCAAATCGTTTAGCATTTTTACTCAATGAAACTGATCGTCCTAACTGGTTGTTTAATGTATCTCCATAAACACTTTGCCCCAGTTGTGTCCAGCTTGATCCGTCCCATTTGTAAACCTCTGCTTTACCGGCAGCGTTTCCGTTTGTATAGTCATAATTATCACTTATAGCAATTGTATCTCCTGAAGAGCTCAAAGAAGTGGAATAGCCAAAATCCTGTGAATTTGAGTGTCCATGGATATTTGAACCTTTTTGTAACCAGCCATTGCCAATCCATTCATAAACTTTTACAAGTCCATAGGGGGCACCATTGATAATACCGGTAGCGAATGTATTTCCCTGATTATTCATCGAAACTGAAAAACCAAAACCACCATTTACGGATAAGCCGTTTAAATCGGTTCCTTTTTGCATCCAGTCAGATCCATTCCATTCATACACTCTCACCTGACCTGAGTTTAAAGCGATGTCACTATTATTGATTGCTCCGGCAACAAATAAATTGCCATCTGCACTCAACGAAACAGACGAACCGAAGTAATCACCAGCGTTTTCACCGTCAATGTCAGATCCTTTTTGTTGCCAATTTGTTCCGTCCCACTCGAAGACTCTAACCTGACCTGCAGTTGATCCACTATCATCATTAGAAATAGCCCCTATCGCAACAATATCTCCATTGTTGCTGATTGATAGCGAATTGCCGCTGCCATCACCTGCATATTCACCATCAATATTCATCCCTTTCTGAATCCATGAGGATCCATCCCATTCATAAACCTGAACGTGACCGGAGTTGACACCATTTCCGTCATTTCCGGGAGCACCTATTGCGATAGTATTGCCAGCGGAATCGATTTCAACAGCTGTACCAAAACTATCACCCATAGACTCGCCATTAATATCCTGTCCTCTCTGAACCCAGGTATTGCCGGTCCACTCAAAAATCCTCACCTGGCCGGCATTATTGCCGGAATCATTGTTACCGTATGATCCAACTGCAGCAATGTTACCATGATGGTTTAGAGAGACTGCATTACCACAATAGTCATCTATTGATTCACCATTGATGTCAGCTCCCAGTTGATTCCATTGAGCATTTGTTCCTAAGGAAAAGATTGAAGTAATTAACAAGAGAAAGGTGATTTTCATGTCTTTATGAAGGTTTTAAAATTTAAGAGATTAAACGCAAGATAGTTAAAACAGAGATTAAAGTTTGTGATAAACGTTACATTTATTCAGGTGATATACTCTCATTTAAATCACTGGCATTTTCTTTCTTTTGATTATCTTCTTTATCCTGATTTTTCTTTTCCTCCTCAATATTATCTTCATCTTTGAACATACTTGAAACTGCGTTCAGGCATGGACTTACATCAAAGTAGAGCCCCTCAATTCCGTATTTGTTTTGTTCCACAGTCAGGTAGTCATAATGCTCTATCAGTGATTGTTTACCGCCAAAATCAAGGTCGACAATATTCAAAATAACATACTCATGTGATGGGGTAATGACATAGAAAGAAGTTTTCATTTCATAACCATCTCCAGAGCTTAAAATGGCATCAATAACTGAATTGTGCTGTGTTAGCCTTTTATTGTATTTGTCTTTCATCTCCAGGTCTCTCAATGAGTGTAGTTGATAGTAGATTGCTCTGAGGTCAAATGGATTAGACATTAATGAAGAATCTGCAAGTTGAATTATTTTAAGGTTATCATCCTCAGTTAGTTCCTCTTTTTGCCTAATACTTCTTATGCTGTCGTTAAAAACAGAAAACGGATAAGGTGAGTATTCATCCTGAAAAGTGTACCCGTAATAGATATGTCTTTTTTCTTTGAGGGATAATGTAGTGTCGCCACTCTGAAAACGAAGCATTAATGAATCATAAAAAAGACTGGATTCTTCTTTGCTGATATTCTTTTCAATCTTTTGGTAATTGGGCTTTTTGAAATCTTTCTTTTGAGAAAAGCCATCCAAACCAATGATAATAATGATGGTGAGGAACAGTAAACGTTTCATAGTTAAGGGGTTTGTTTTGACTATTCATCAAAAATAACCCATTAGCTGATTTTAACAAATAAGAGACCACTACACTTTGAGAATTACATTCCCCGTTTTTTCTCCTTTTAGAACATATTCATAGGCATCAGCAGTTTTTTCAAGAGGGTACTCTCTATCAATTATCGGTTTGAACTTTTCCTTTTTTAGCTGTTCAATAAAATACGGAATAGACACTTTTCTGCTGTAAGGCACAGGGAAGATGACTCTTTTAGTAAAAATAGAATAAAAGATGTTTTGAGAATTAGGTCCGAGCTCTGATGAAATGTAAACTCCTTTTGGCTTTAAGATAGGTTTACACTTCCCGAGTGTACATTTCCCAACCGCATCAAATACAAAATCGTATTGAAGAGAGTCTTTCGTGAAATCATCTTTTGTGTAATCGATGACTTTATCAGCTCCAAGAGATTTTATCAGTTCTATATTTTTTGAGTCTGAAGTGGCTGTTATTTCCACATCAAACTGACGAGTGAATTGAAGAAGTGCAGATCCTATAGCTCCGGTAGCTCCGTTGATCAGGATTCTTTGACCAGGTTGAATATTCGATTTTCGAATAAAAGAGTATGCATAATTGGCTCCCTCCAAACTTGCTGCTGCATCTTTAAAGTTGATGTTTTCAGGAATAGGGAAGAGGTTGTCTTCTTTGATGGAAGTGAATTGAGCCTGTGATTGAATCCCTGAATCATCAAACCCGAATAACCGATCTCCCTCACGATATGATTTTACCTTTTTACCGACAGAAACAACTTTTCCTGCAAAGTCTGTCCCCAAAACGATTTTTTTGGGTCTGACCAACCCCTGAAAAAAGCGCATGATAAATGGCTTTCCGGTCAAAATTGCACAGTCTGTTCGATTGACAGTAGAGGCATAAACTTCGATCAGAACCTCATTGTCCTTTGGGGATGGCTGGTCGATTTCTTCGACACTAATTTGGTCGGGTAGGCAATAATCCCTGCGTATAGCTGCTTTCATTGTTTTATCTATCGAGCCAAAGATCGATCAATTCCTCAATTGTTTCTGCTTCACTATCTATGATTTTTTCTGATGCATCAGCTTTATAGAGGCCCCATTTACCGTTTTTCCTGAGGGCGCAACCATCTGTGTAGTCGAGACTGAGGTATTCAAAATCATCAAATTCACAGGGTTGTAGCTTTTTGAAATCGGAATCTTTGTAGATGTAATACCCGACTTGTGAGCCACACCACACTTCGAGTACTTTACTTTCTCCAAACTCGTGACTGATAATTGAATCTGCTGCGATAGGAAATTCAGTTTCGCTTCTAAAAGCTCCCTGAATACTAATGGACCAACGTTTTGTTTCGTTGTGTCTGACTTGTAAAACAGGATGAAATTCTGAATCTGTGTAATCGTGGTATCCAAATGGTAGAGCAATATCGATTGAAGGATTTTCAATGAGGAAATTACTGATGAATCCCATGAATTCCTCATCTATACCTTCTGTATAATAATTTCTAATTAATGAGTTTAGTGTTCTATCTGAAGAACTTTTATTAGAAAAATTAAAGCCAGATAATTGATAAAGCTCATTTTCTTTATTGGAGAAGTAAGCTAAAGCCCATCTTTTATCCTTTTCAAGCAAGATAAACTCACAGTTTTTAATCGTGTCCTGTATCAACTTTCCATCGGGATCTTCATAGTAAACGTGATCAAATCTGTAGTGCGGTTTTAATCTATCAAATTCAATTTTTTCAATTAACCCACCGCCTTCAGGACTCAATGAGTAAAGGTATTTTTTCCTTTTGTGGTTGACAATCGTGAAATCACCACATTGTAATTTTGGGAATTCAAATGAGTATCCTTTTAGGTTGTCGATAATACCTTCATTACTGCACAAAACCCAATCATCTTTTTTTGTCTTTAATCTGAAAGGGTAGGAGCTTTTTGAACTACTAGTATTGTACTCGATGTTAATGTATTCTTCACTTGTGAGTAGCTTGTCAAGTGTTGTGACAGGATTTGAGAATCCGACATCCATGTAATAATCCTGCTTTTTAATGTAGTGTTCTACACTTGAGTAGGGTAGATCGTCTTTATTATTAAAGTTAAATGGTGTCAACTGATAAGCAGATTTTTCATACGGATCTGAATTGAGGTAGTATAAAGCCCAGTCTTGTTTTCTCTTGAGAGCAGCTAAATATTCAGTATTCATTTGTTCAACAGTAGTTTGAGTTGAATTGTCAAAAACATAATTGGTGTCTTTGACTCCATGTAAACTCATTTCTTCAAATGAGACATAATCTATTACTTCTTCTCTGGCGAGTGAGTACAGGTATTTATCTCCTTTGAACAAAACTGTCGTTAAACCGATTTTTTCCAGTTCTTTTTGAGGAAATTCAAATGAGTATTTCTTTTTAGCAAAGAAGTCTTGTGTTGAAAAGTTAAACAAAAGCCAGTCTCCTGATTTGTTTTGCACTCGAAAATTGTACTGAGAACTTTTATTTGGGTTGAACTCTATTTCTTCAAGTTCATTTACTTTCAAATATTCGGTTAATTTTTCCTGAGGGAGGTCTGGTGTGATATCTATCATTGTATTTGTTTCCTCATCGTAGTAAGATACATCCTGACTCTTTAACACAAGACTTAAAAGAGAAAGCACGATCACACTCAAAATAGTTTTATTTCTCATGCTATAAAAGTAAACTTTTGAGTTGAAAGAATCTCTCATCCATTGTAAATTAAGCTTTTATAAAAATCATTAGAGTGAATTTTCAATGTAGCCCATCAAATACCTAAATGTTGGTATTGTCTGCTTTCAGACTCAGAAATACTTTTGCCCTCAATATTTATTAAGATTAAATCTAAATAGCTTTATGAGCATTCAAAAAGTAATTGCAATTTCTCTTCTGGCAACAGTAGGTTTAGCCTCTTGTAACAAGGACGATGATGATGACAACAATCCATCACCTTCAATTCCTAACAATTATTCATCAAACAATTTTGAAGCAAACGCAGCTTCTCAAATAGAACTCGGTGACGAGCTAGAGGCTCTCGCTTCAAAAATTGGCGAAGGTGATGACGGTTCAAAACTCGATCAATCAGAAGTTGATGCTCTTTATACTTCTGGTCTCAAAGGAGGAGGAACTTTTGACTATACCAACTTCATCGAGTCTGACGTGCTTCCATTGGTTGGACCGGAAAGTGGTCAATCATGGGATGTTGTTACCAATCCAGATAGTGGTGGTGGCGTTTTTGCCGGTCGCTTTTTGTCTTATACCGGACTAGAACACAAGCAACTCGTTGAAAAAGCTTATTTCATGGGCGGACACTACATCCAGGCTTACTCAATAGCTTATGATGATGGCTTTTCATCAACTGATGTAGATAAACTGCTAGCTCTTTTTGGAACAACTCCTAATTTCCCAATGGGTGCCAGCAATGCACAGGTCTCTGATCGTTTTAGCGCCAAGTACGCAGCACGCAGAACGCCAGAAACAGGCGGTTTTTACCTCGATGCTCGCAAGGCTCTGATCATTGCAAAATATCACCTTGATAATGGAGCTTCTCCTGATGCATTTGAAGTACGTGATCAAATTGATAACTTCTTTGCTGCTTGGGAAAAGAGTATCGCTGCTACGGCCATTAATTACATGTATTCCACTCTGGATGTTATCACTAAATCTAATCCAACTGATGAGGAATTAGCTAATGCACTACACGCTCACAGTGAGGCTGTTGCTTTTATCCTGGGAGCTTATCAACTACCTTCAGGTGAGTATTTAATCGCGAGTGATAGTCAGCTCGAATCAGTATTGTCATTATTGAAGTTCAACGACATTAATTACGATAATTCTGATGCTTATTTATTCGCTTCAGAACCAAATGATCATTATCTCGATATTTCAATCGCGATGGATCAATTAAAGGAAACTTATAATTTCACTGATGATCAAATGGAGTCTTTCAAGATCAATTGGGTGAATGAAGACAACAGATAGTTCAATATTCAATTTTAGACAGATTTCCCTTTGTGGTTTGATTGACTTCAAATCACAAAGGGTTTCGCATTTAAAGTAGGTATGGATAGATTAATTTTAGTAATAGGTGTAGTATTTAGTTTAAGCTTAGTTTCGTGTGATAACGATGATGATGCTGATAATTCAACTCGAGCTTATGATCGTGGACCTATGCTCGAGAACTATTCTCAGAATATTATCCTCCCTCGTTTGCAGGATTTTAATGAAAAAGCAATCGATTTACACGAAGCGGTTGTCGCATTAAAGCAAACTACGAACTCACAAAACCTCGTTCAGGCAAGAGAAAGCTGGAAGCAGGCTTATAAGAGCTTTCAATATTGCAACGCCTTCAATTTTGGGCCGGGTGATCAAATTGACGGAACCTTTCTCGAGAAGCTGGGTACTTTTCCGCCCGATACTGCTCAAATTGAAACTTACATCAATCAAAACGATACTTCTTTCAACAACTTCAACCGTAACACTCGCGGATTTACTGCACTGGATTACATGCTTTTCAAAAGTGACGAAAACACAACTGTTCAGTATCTCAACGGTCAGAACCGAATGAACTACGTGCTCGCTGTATCGGGCAGAATCAAATCTGTAACCAATAAAATGCTCAGTGACTGGCAGCAATACGCGTCTTCATTTGAAAGTAATCTCAATGTAGAGGCCGGTTCACCAACTTCTTTGTTCTATAACGAATTCGTCAAAAGCTATGAGGCAGTAAAAAACTTCAAAACAGGGTTGCCATTGGGGAAACGTCCGGGTCAGCAATCTGCCGAACCGTATCAGGCCGAGGCCTACTTCAGTGGATACAGCAAAGAACTCATGGATGCTCACCTGGAATCGATTCACCAGTTGTATGAGGGCATCGGTGTCGATGGCTCTGACCGTGAAGGACTGGTAGATTTTGTGGAATCTACTTACGGTGGTCAAAGTCTTGCTACAGATACCAGAGAGCAGTGGAACAACGTAACTGATGCTTTTGAAAATTTACCCGCAAAACCAATTCACAAACTGGTTGTAGAAAATCAAATGGAGATGGATGCCTACTACACTGAGTTGAGTAAACAAACGCGATTTTTCAAAAGTGATATGTCATCAAAACTCGGCATTTCAATAACCTACGATAGTGGAGACGGGGATTAAAAAAGCGATACAAAATTCAATTTTCCAGCGGGTATCAATATATCCGCTGGTTACTTTACGCGTACTTTTTGGTGCAGTGATGCTTTTCAGCACGGTTCGTTTTTGGCTCCTTGGCTGGATTGAGAATCATTACATCAATCCTCAATTTCATTTTCATTACTTTGGTTTTGAATGGGTTGAGCCTCTTGCGCCCTGGGCCATGTATGCTATTCATGCGGTAATGATCATCGCTGCACTGGGCATTATGCTGGGAGCGTTTTACAGATTTAGTGCTTTCGTCTTCTTCGTTATTTTCACTTACACTGAATTGATCGATCTCACTTATTACCTCAACCACTACTACTTTATGAGTTTGCTCGCTTTACTCATGATATTCTTACCCGCTCATCGCCAACTTTCATTTGACGTAAAGTGGCAAAGAGTTAAAGCCTCTCGTTTTGTCGAGAAATGGAACATTTTGGCCCCAAAGCTACTCGTTGGAATTGTCTATTTCTATGCCGGAATCGCCAAAATCAATGAAGCCTGGCTGATAGATGCTATGCCACTTAAAATATGGCTGCCAGCACATTCGCATACTCCGATTATTGGAGAGTTGCTGGGACTGGAAATTACGGCTTATCTCTTTTCGTGGATCGGGATGCTATACGATGTGTCAGTCCCGTTTTTATTGCTTTCAAAAAAGTTGAGACCTTACGTTTACTGGGTAATTGTTGCTTTTCACAGCATGACGAGCTACTTCTTTGAAATCGGAGTTTTTCCGCTCGCTATGACAGGTGTTGTCCTTATTTTTTGGAGTGGAAAATGGCATGAGAAACTCTGGCACAAATTGTCGACTATTTTTCATTTTTCGTGGTCGCCATCAATTGTTTTTCACTGTCAGAGCCGAAGGTCCCGAAACCTTTTACTCTCCAGCCTAACCGTTTTTTTCGCCTTTCAGTTGTTGTTCCCATTCAGGTATTTGTTGTATCCCGGGAATCTATTTTGGAACGAAGAGGGTTATCGGTTCTCGTGGCGTGTGATGCTGGTTGAAAAAGCCGGAACGGCCACTTTTTATGTGAAAGATGGTGAAAATGGGAGAGAAGGAGAAGTGGTGAACAGTGAATTTCTCAATCCGCACCAGGAAAAACAAATGGCTTTTCAGCCGGATATGATTTTACAATTTGCTCATTATCTCGAAGAACACTACAGAGAAGAGGGTTTTGAAGATCCCATTGTTCGCTGTGAATCGTGGGTTACGATGAATGGTGAACGGAGCAGGCTTATTGTAGATCCGCAAAAGGATCTGACCGAAATAAAAGATTCATTTAAACACAAAAACTGGATTGTACCGCACGATGCTGAGGATACTGCTTTTGCTCATCGCTAGTTTTGCGAGTGCCTCGATTTGGGCACAACACGAGCTGCACTTATCGGTTCGTGGCCAGGATGCTGTTGCGCTCAATGGTGAGGTTTATTTACCCTCGCTGGAAAAATTCGTTTCGCTTGAAAAGGGAGAAGCGAAAATAGAGTTTGGTGATGAGGGTGTCTATCCCATTGTTGTTTACGTTGAAGGATACAAGTCGTTATCGAGGAAAGTAAAGGTAAAAGGGCTAATAACGAAAGCCCAGGTTGAGTTAGAGCGATTGAACATAAACTTAAGGGAAGTTACAGTAAGGGGCGGAGATTCTTCAAATACCGGGATTCAACGATTAAATGCCATCGATGGCGTTGCAATTTACGCTGCCAAGAAAAACGAAGTACTCGTGCCTGCTGATATGGCTGCTAATAAAGCGGTTAATAATGCGCGACAGGTTTTTTCAAAAGTACCAGGGCTCAATATTTGGGAAAGTGGTGATGCCGGTGTTCAACTCGATATTGGAGCCAGAGGATTGAGTCCCAGTAGAACATCAAACTTCAATGTTCGCCAAAACGGTTACGATATCAGTGCCGATGCGCTCGGTTATCCTGAGAGCTATTATACACCACCAACTGAAGCAGTTGAGCGAATTGAAGTTGTTCGTGGAGCAGCCGGATTGCAGTACGGAACACAGTTTGGCGGTATGCTCAACTTTGTGATGAAAGGAGCACCGGAAAAGACTGGTTTTGAACTTGAATCACGACAAACAATCGGTTCATTTGGTCTTTTCAACTCATTTAACAGCATCGGTTACCGAAAGGAAAAGACGGGAGTTTATGGGTTTTATCAGCACAAACAATCCAATGGCTGGCGACCCAATTCTCAGGTAGATCAAAATACAGGATATCTCCAAATTGAACATGATGTTAATGAAAAGTTGAGTCTGCGTGCAGAATACACTTACATGCATTATCTCTCGCAACTTCCGGGCGGACTCACCGATGAAGAGTTTGAACGCGATCCTTCTCAAAGCAAGCGCGAACGAAACTGGTTTCGGGTTAAGTGGAATTTGGCTTCGCTCTCTGCAGATTATAAAATCAGCGATAAATGGCGGTTGAATTCACGTTTTTTTGCTTTGATGGCGAGCAGGGAAGCTCTGGGAAATCTGGAACGCATCAACCGGATTGACAACGGAGAAGAGCGCACATTGATTTACGGAGGATTTCAAAACATAGGTAACGAAACAAGAGTTTTGAGACGCTATAACTTTTTGGGGAATCCGGCCAATCTATTGATCGGTACAAGGCTTTATGCAGGTTTTACTGAGAGTAGGCAGGGAGAGGCCAGTAACGGATCTGACCATGATTTCACCTACAACAACCCCGATGATTTAGAGGGATCAGATTATGACTTTCCCAGCAGGAATGCAGCAGTTTTTGCTGAGAATATTTTCAGGATAACAGATAAATTGAGTATTACTCCGGGTGTTCGGTTTGAGTACATCAACACCCGTGCTGATGGCTGGTACAAGGAATCAGCATATAACTCTGCCGGTGAACTCGTTGCTTCTCAAAAGGTGGAGGAGGAAAAGGAACTCAATCGTGCATTTGTTTTGGGCGGACTGGGAGTTTCTCAAAAACTGAAGAACAAAACTGAGCTCTACGCTAACTTTTCACAAAACTACAGGGCGATAACCTTCAATGATATAAGAGTTGATAACCCCAATTTCGTGATAGATCCCAACATCACTGATGAGAGAGGGTTTAATTTTGATCTCGGTTACCGTGGAAAACCAAAATCTTACCTCACTTTTGACATCGGTTTGTTTTATTTGGCTTACAACAACCGCATTGGATTTCTTACAATTATCGACAGTACAACCTATTTAGAAAAACGATTGCGAACAAATGTTGGCGATAGCCGATCGTATGGTTTAGAAAGTTTTGTTGAGGTTGATTGGTTTGATCTTTTTCGGTCAGAGCCTATCAAAAGCCAGTTGCGAACTTTCGTGAATTTCTCTTACTTGCAGGCTGAGTATGTGAGCAGTGAAGATAATCTAGTTGAAGGAAAAGAGGTGGAGTTAGTACCTCCTATGACGCTGAAAACAGGGATTACTTATCAGCGAAATGATTTTAAGGTCAGTTATCAATTCAGCTATAACGATGCTCAATTCACTGATGCTTACAATACTCAAGAACCTGTTCCCACTGCAATAGCCGGAGAAATTCCGGCTTATTGGGTTTCAGATTTATCTTTAGGTTACAAATACAAATGGCTCGTTGCCGAGGCAGGAGTTAACAACCTATTTGACAATCAGTATTTCACCAGGAGAGCTACTGGGTATCCGGGCCCGGGTGTGATTCCGGCTAAGCCAAGAAACTTCTACTTTACTCTTGGAGTGAAGTTTTAAGGTCAGGGTATTTTAGTACATCATAGAGTGTAAGTTGCATTTTGTTTGCTATATTCGTGATAAATAGGAGTTTAAATATTGACAACAACCTGCTTTGATCAATTATTATAGCTACTTCAATCCATGCAGCAAGTGCATTTTTGACCATCTATTAAAAGCAAACCACATTATGAACTTCCCTAAGTTACTTTCAATTATATTGATTTTGACTGTTAGTTTGTTTTCATGTAATAAAGATGATAATAACACTTCAGTCAATACTATTCCTAATAATTATCAATCCAATGACTTTGATTCTAACGCATTTTCACAAATAAAACTTGGAAACCAACTAGAAGCTCTTGTTTCAAGAATTGGAGAAGGTGATGAAGGCTTAAAAGTTGAACAGGCTGATGTTGATTCGCTGTTTAACTACAAGCTTTCGATTGGAGGATCCATTTTCTATACTGATTTTGTAGAGAAAGAAGTACTTCCACTCATTGGATCTGAAAGTGGTAACCAATGGGATCTTGTCAACAACCCAAAAGGTGGAGGTGGAGTTTTTGGAGGTCATTTGTTATCGTACACTGGTTTTAAGCACAGGGAGTTAATTGAAAAAGCTTATTACATGAGTGGGCATTATCTTCAGGCATATAAGATTGCTTATAATCCTTCGTTTTCTTCAGCTGATGTAGATAAGCTTTTAGCTTTGTTTGGGACAACTCCAGCATTTCCAATGGGATCTCATAATGCTCAAGTGAAAGATAGATTCAGTGCAAAATATACTGCACGAAGAACTCCGGTAAGAGGAGGCTTCTATTTAGATATTAGAAAAGCGCTTATTTTCACTAAACATTACATGGAACATGGATATTCAGCTGAAAGTGATGAAGTGCGAGATCAGTTGGAAGTTCTTTTTACAGTTTGGGAGAAAAGTATTGCAGCTTCAGCGATTCATAATATGTATGCTACACTTGATCTTTTAGCAAAGTCAAACCCAACTCAAAAACAACTAGCAGATGCTTTAAGTACTCATAGTAAGTCAGTTGCGTTTATTTTAGGCTCTCAGCAACTTCTAATAGATCGTTATATTATGGCTAAAGATGAGGATCTTGAAGCGGTATTATCTCTTTTAATGTTTAATGATCTCGATTACAGCAACTCGAATGCGTATTTATTAGCCTCAGATCACGAAAAACACCAACAAGATATCGTGTTAGTAATTAATTTGTTGCAGAATATTTATGATTTTAGCGATGGTGAAATGGACTCATTTAAGGTGAATTGGGTTGAAGAAGAAAATCGGTTATTTTAGAAGCTATAATTGTGATAGTATTTATTATCGCTTGATGACATCAAGTGTCCACTCAAAAGCGTCCTCTTTTTTGTTAAATAGTTTTGCCTGAGCGTTATTGATAAGTTTTTTCTCTATATCAAAAAAGTTTATGGTCAGAGCCCGAGTTGAGACAACAGCTATTGATTTGAGGTTTGGAAATCTCTTTTGAGTTTGAACATAGTTCGTTGGATCAAAAGAAATAGAATGTTTCCTTACTGCTATGAAACCAAAAGGCTTGTTAGCAAAATGCTGTTGAGCAATTTCAAACAGCTTTTCAATCTCCTTTTTCCCTATATGAACCATCGGTTTGGGTGTATTGACGAGGAAATGAGAGAATATCTCGACAACCCCAAAGTCCATGTCATATTCTTTTATTGCTCTCATTCAGCTTGTTAAATTAGTTGCAATTTTTAGTCTTTGAAATATGATTGATTACTTCCTAACATTTTGATTTAGAGTCTGTTTTATTTTATAACAACTTTATCTATCATAACCAGATTATTGTCGTCTTTCAGGATGAAGAAATGAACACCTCTTTTTACCTGACTCAGATCTATTGAAATTGAATGATTAAAATGTCTTGTTAAAACAACGCTTCCCTTTAAATCAATAATGAATAATTTTCCAGTAAGTGGAGCTTTGATATTTACAATTGTATTAACAGGATTTGGATAAATAAGCATTTCAGGCGAATTTGCTGAAGTCGATTCTTGACCAACACTTATATCAGTTATAATAGTAGTATCATTGTCAGTACCACATATTCCAGAGACAGTACCTATAACCATTAAATCATGGTTATTAGACGATACTGATAGGCATGAATCATTAGATGAACTAATATTCCATGAATAAGTAAAAGGAGAGAATCCATTTAAAGGCTGAAGGCAAATTTGAGCAGAATCTCCTGTCACGATGGTATCCGGCAATGGAATAAGTTGGACTGGTTCTTTTGCAGCGATTTGTAATGTATCTCCTTCAAAAACGCATCCTTCACTGTCAAAAGCGGAAGCCACAAGTATAGAGTCACTTGTTCCATTAAATAGTAACTGATCATTTGTTGAGTTGCCATTTACAGAGAAGTTGTAAGGTGGAATTCCGCCTGTAGCTTCTAGAGATAGGTTGACAGAATCATTCTTACAAATCGTTGTATCAGTCTGATTAAACTCTACTTTAATTGGATTTGAAATCTGAATATAAAAATAAGCTGTATCACTACACTGACCAATTGTGTCAGTTAATACAGCTGTGATTGAATCTGACTGTGGTAGACTTAATCTCACCGAATTTGTTCCGGGCAAGCTATTACTCCATGAGTAACGGTAAGGTCCGTTTCCTGAATGTAATGTTATCGTGGTCGAGTCACCGGGGCAAATAGCAGTATCATAACTGAGTTTTGCCAAAGAGGAGGGGATACCCTGACTAACAACTCCGTAAAGTGTGTCAGTAAATATGCAATTTCCTGATGAAACCTGAACCGTAGTAGTATCTATACCTGCAGTTGTACCCGGTTTAAAATAGTTGATCCCCGAACTGTTATTGTCCCAAGAAATTTGCTGTGAAGTAGTGTTGACTGAATATGATAGCGTATCTCCCTTACAAATGGTATCGCGCATAGCTTGCGTTTCAAAAACAGGTATTGAATCAACGTTAATCGTTAGAGTGTCAGATCCCGGGCAGGAAGAGCTTGAAGATGCGCTGACTAAATATGTTGAATTAATTGAAGGTGACACTGTTGGATCAGGACATTGTGTACAGGAGAAGTTAGCTGAGCTGGTACTGTTTCCGCTCAAAGATTGCCAGGAAAGCGTTGAGTCACCCAGGGCTTGAATTTGAACTGAGTCACCTTTACAAATTGAAATTAGGTCATTGACAATTGATACACCATCAATGATGTTGACAGAATACGACCTTTGTGATTCTCCAACAATGGGGCAGGCGCTATCGGCTGTGCTGATTGTGAACTGTTTTGTGCCCGAAAAACCTTCCGGAGTAGGCCAACAAACTGAAATCGTCTTTGGGTTCTGACCATTTTCAGTAAACGAAGCACCGGGCAGACTACTCAACAACAATGAATCATTGAACTTGATAGTTTGACTTGAATTTGAATCTGATAGGAGAATGTCAAAACAGATCGTATCTCCTGAACAGGAGGTGATTCCGTTAGGACCTGTCAACTGTCCTCCTGTTACATTGGTCAGATCACCGGGCTCATCAGGGTTTATGTTTGAAGTTGTAATACCTGTAAACCGCATTTCATGATCCATGTAGCCTAACGTATCGCCATTTGAGTTGATTTCGTAGACTCTCTGGAAAATGAAAATATTATTCGATACTCCTGAATGAATATTCAATTCGAGGTCTCCGCTGATCGAATCGTTTATCAGGCTGTCAAGAGCATTGTAGTTGGTGCTTGAAGCAACATTGGGGGTATAGAGAGAATACCGAAGTTGATTGCCATCGGGATCGATAGCTGCGCTGTTGTACTGTGTCCACTCGTTTAAAGTTACGTAAGCATTAGCTGGGTTCTGAATGAGCGGACTCGAATTATCCTGATCAATTTGTGTATTCATCCCGGATGAAATCGTTATTGGAGAAGAAACCTGTTGATTGCTAGAGTTTGTAAAGTTTGAAGTCAGTTGCCTACAACAGTTGATAAAAGTAAATTCCCAGTCATTACAAGGAGGAAGTACTACTGTATCAGTATAGGTGTGCTGAACAAGTCCTAAAAGTGATCCTCCGCCACCACCGCAGTTATAGCCGGTAGAATTGCAGGTATTGGTAATGAAATTAGTATACGAAAAAGGTAACGGTAGAGTAAAGGAATTACTACAGGAGCTTGAGATTGTGATGTCTCTGGATGGAAAAACAAATGGTACATCACATTCAGAATATTGAACCAGTTGAATTTGAAAGCTATCCTGACCAATATTTTGATAGGTTATGTAACCTCCTTGCTGACTTGTTGAATAACCTAAAATTTGAATTAATAGAAATAAGGTAACAAGTATTGATTCAATCTTATATTTCAATTTCATAGAAAAAGGGGGTATGAATTAATGAGGATAAAAATAATAAAAAACCTCAAATGAAATTGAATTTCAGTTTTTTACATTTTGAAATGCATCTTTTGTTAATTTGTTTTTTAAAGATTTAGCGAATCATTTAAGAAATCAGTGAAATGTGCTCCTTTATTGCGATCAGGGATACCATTTTTGATTTCAAAAAATTGTGGTTTAAGCGTGGATACGTTTCACAATTTATTATCACCCTTCAATCATTTCGATCAGATCCTCTAAATCCTCCAGTTTGTTGGCTTCAGCGGGCTTTTTGTCGTACCTGATGCGACTGATACGCGGAAAACGCAAAGCCACTCCGGATTTATGCCTTGAGGAGCGGGCAATACCTTCAAAGGCAATTTCAAAGACCATTTCGGGTTCAACGCTCCGTACCGGACCAAAACGCTCTATGGTATTCTGCTTGACAAAACGATCTACTTCCCGCATTTCTTTATCGGTTAGACCTGAATAGGCTTTGGTAAAAGGTATTAGCTCGTTTCCTTTCCACACAGCAAAGGTGTAGTCGGAGTAGAGGTTAGCGCGCCTGCCGTGTCCGCGCATGGCGTAAATCATTACGCCATCGATCAGTAGCGGATCCACTTTCCATTTCCACCAATCGCCCTTTTTGCGACCCACCAGGTAAGGTGATCTCTTTTGCTTGAGCATAATGCCCTCAGCTTTTACTTCTCGGGCGTTTTCCTGCAGTTCTTGAAGCTTTTTCCAGGAATCAAACTCGATGAGTTTTGACAATTGAATGACTGGCGAATTGAGTTCGTTAACCAGCTTTTCCAGTTTTGCTCTTCGTTCAGAAAAAGGAGTATGTCGCAGATCTTTACCGTTTAGTTCTAAAAGATCGTAGGCCATTAAAATAACAGGTGCTTTTTCAAGTGTCTTTTTTCCCACTTTCTTTCGTCCGATCCGAGTTTGCAAAACCTGAAAGGGGAGAGGCTCGCCATCTCTGAAAGGCAAAATTTCACCATCCAGCACAAAGTCTTGCTCAGCTATTTTTAAGCTGTTTTTATCGGTAAATTCGGGAAAGCGTTCAGTGATGAGCTCTTCACCGCGCGACCACAAATGTAAAGTTCCCTTGCGGTGAATGAGCTGACCTCTAATTCCGTCCCATTTGTATTCGGCATTCCAGTCGGTTGTGTTGCCCAGCTCTTCAGCTTCTTTATCCAACTGATAGGCCAGGTAGAAAGGATAAGGTTTGGAGAGATCCTCCTCAGCATCTTTTTCCACCAACAACTTTTTAAAACTGGTTTCTTCCGGTTTCCAGTTTCCCATGAGTCGGTGCGCCACCATGTTTTCATCTTCGTTGAGGTGCTTGCTTAGGGCTCTGACCATTAACTTTTGCGAGACTCCCATGCGGAAACCGCCAGTGAGTAGCTTGTTGAAAACGAAGCGTTCGTGTTTACTCAGCGAAAGCCAGGCTTCACTGATAGCGATTTTCTTTTCTTCATCGGGCTGATCTTTGAGTTCTTTTAGATAAGTCATCCATTCTGCAAGCGAGCGATCTGATTGCGATTCATCAGCCGGGAGCACTGAGGCAATCGTCTCGGCTAAATCACCCACAACGTGATAAGAATCCTCAAAGAGCCAAAGCGGAATACCCGCCAGCTCAGCCGCCCATTCGCGCAGCTGATTGGTTCTCACTGATCTTTTTGGACGCTTACCGGCCAATAGTGCCACGGCCCACAATTTGTCATTATCTGGAGCTTCGTCTAAAAACCGGACAAAAGCTTCTACTTTTTTTAAGGTGGAATTTGTTTGATCGATGGTCAAAAAAAGATGGGTGAAATACCTCATTTTTCGCCTCCTTCCTCTTTTTCGTCAACCATTTCTCCGGTGTAGAGTGTCTTTTCCTGAACGGCATTATATCCCTGATCGTTGAGCCATTTGGTGAAGATGTCGGTATATCCGTGGGTTGTAATGATGTTTTCGGGTTGTGAAAGTTGAATAGCCTCATTCAGTTCTTTCCAGTCGGCATGGTCAGATAAGATAAATCCACGATCAGCTGCGCGTCTCCTTCTCGCTCCGCGCAAAGCCATCCAGCCCGAGGCGATTCCCAGAGAGTAGGGCTTTAACTTTTTCGACCAGGAGGAATTGATTGCGGATGGCGGAGCAATAATCAACGCATTTTTCAGTTCAGCTTTTTTTGTTTCTGACGTGATTCGTTGTGAGCTGAGGTCAAAACTGGTTTGAGGCTGCAGTATCTCATTGCTGTTGAAAATAGCTCCGTGTGTGTAAACAGGGCCGATATCGCGGTTGATGTGTCTGAAAATTCGCTGTGCTTTTCCCAGTGAATAAGCCATGAGCAACGAAGCTTTTCCTTCCCGTGCATTATTTTGCCACCATTGGTTGATAGCGTCAAAAACACTTTCTTGATCGGGCCAGTTGAAAACGGGTAATCCAAATGTACACTCGGTAATCATGGTATTACATTTTACCGGTTCAAAAGCTTCGGCTACTCCGTCATCTGTCAGTTTGTAATCGCCAGTTACCAACCAAATTTCGCCTTTGTATTCCACACGAATTTGTGCTGATCCAATGATGTGTCCGGCCGGATGAAAAGAAACTTTGACACCGTTTATCGAAAGTTTTTCATTGTACTCAACCGTTTCCAGCTTGATGTCGTCTCCTAATCGGTAACGCATAATCGCCTCTGATCCTTTATTGGCCAGATAATGGTCAGATCCAAACCTTGCATGATCAGCATGAGCGTGCGTAATCAGCGCTTTTTTTACCGGTCGCCACGGATCGATGTAGAAATCACCTTTTGGGCAATAGATGCCGTTGTCGTTGAATGTGAGTAAAGGTAAACCGGTCATAATGTTATGTAACAGCTACTATGGTCTTAAGTTTATTGTAATGAGGTAAAACTTTGTGGCCAAAACAAACGAATATCATACCTTTACAACAATCTAATTTTCAGCACCATGAAATTATTCAGTTCTTTTTTAAGTATTTTCTTTCTCGTTGCAATTCACTTTTCGTTCAACATCGGTTCTGAGAAAGATGTATCCGGAACTTACGGTGGTTGTTGTGTAGAGTCAAAAGTGGTTTTGGTTCTGAACGAAGATCAAACTTTTGAATACCGCGATCACTCTGATGTCAATAATAAAATCACTACATCAGGCAGCTGGGCACTCGATGGTAATGTTATACAGCTTTCTAATTATGATGCGCCACAAAAAATTCATCATAAGTGGAGGGTTGAAAAAAACGGCAAAGCGATTAAATCGAGAAAAGGGCTAGCTTTTTATCGTTTAGTGAAAGAGTGTAAGTAGTTGGTTTGGATAGTTTTAAATTTTGTATAATTTAGCGGTTGAAATATTATTATCCATTAGTATGGAAAAACAGAATAAAATAGAAGCGGTGTTGGTGGGGAATTCTCTATTCCTCATTTTGATTCTGTTGAGTTTTTTCAATCACATTAATGGAAACAGTCTTGAGCTCTGGAGAGGATTGTTCTTCCTCGCTAGTTTTAGCGTGTTCTTATTTTTTGAAATTATGCTTTTCGTAGAGTTATTAAAGTCTAAAGATTCTCCTGAAAACTCTAAGTAATATTGGAATCTTAGAAACTGTAATAAATTTTCTGTTTTGGCTTTAAGTAATACTTTTCCTTCAGAACATTATGGCTTACCTTTCTTTTATAATCTTATAAGTCGATACGTTTTTCTTAGTCCTAACTTCAATTAAATAGAGTCCAGGTTCACCATTTATGTTAGCTTGAACTGTTCTTTTAGAATTATACTTCTTGAAGAATATCATCTGTCCAAGTGTATTTTTAATTATTAGAGAAATTTCATCGTAGGTTTTACCTAAATCTACATTGAGGTTTTTATAAGTGGGATTAGGAAAGATATTTACTTGATTATCAAACTTAGCGTTAGCTATTGATAAACTATTTACTGTATAGCATATAGAAGTATCTATGCAACCGTGTTTTGAAACTTCAACAGCATAACTACCATTAGAAGTTGCAGTAAAACTTTGGTTAGTATCACCATTGATAATTGAAAAGCCATTATTGCAGTCTAACCATTGGTATGAAGCTGAATTAAGCTCAGCAACGAGCGTTGGAGAATTATTTGTTACAGAATTATTTATTGAGTTTAGTACAGATAATACAATAGTTAAAATGCTATCACAGCCAGCTGCATCTGGTAGTGTATCTAAGTAAACTCCACTCGTATTCCATGTATATTTTCCACTTGGAGAAGTATAGTTATTACAGGTGGTGTCTGCTAATGTACTTGAACCATCATTTATGGTAAGGTCAATTGTGATTATGCTGTCACAGCCAGCTGCATTAGGGATTATATCCTGATAAACACCGCTTGAAGCCCAGAGATAGTTACCGCTAGGTGATAAATAGCTATCACATTCAACAATTGTTAATGTATCTCTCGTACTCTTAATAATTGAAAGATCAATTGTAATTATGCTGTCACAACCGCCATTATTTGGTACTGTATCCTGATAAATACCACTATTAGTCCACGTATATTTTCCACTTGGAGAAGTGTAGCTATGACAAGTTGTATCTGAAATATTGCTGAATGTATTGTTCGTATTAATGGTCAAATTAATATACAATATACTGTCACAACCTCTAATATTTGTCAATGTATCAGTGTATAGACCACTCGAAGTCCATGTATGATTACCTGTAGGTGATCTGTAGCTCAAACATGACGTGATAGATAAGTTTGATCCAGAGTTGTTTAAACAATAAACGGAATCATTCTTTAATTTACCATAGTAAGTATCGTTATTGTTAATGCTAGAGGTAATTGTTAAACTGTCAAAATCCACAGTGGGTAAATAGGTGTTACATAAAAAGAATAAATGCTTTTCATTCGTAGTTAGATCTGTAATTTTCTTTCCCCAATTTGTATATGTACTTGTAGCAAATACTTTACTCCAATTGTAAGCTAACATTGGGTCATAGTTCAATAGAAAAAGTCCCGTATCAACAGTGTCAGGTCCAATTTTATATTGACCATGTGTAAGCCCGCCAATTGTTATCATATTTTCATTACTAACATCGATAACTGAAGGATGAAATAAAACTGGATTAGAAGTATCTAAGATTACTATTCTGTCTTCATAATTTATAGAACTGTCGTACATTAAAATCACATGACCATGATGATTAAAAGAAATAGTAGTATCTTTCAGTATGGTATGTGGCGTATTACTGCCCATTCTTAAAAGGATGTAAGACGTTCCTGATTGTGAAGTAGTGAAATCATGTATTTCAAAAAAAGTTGGATCAAATCCAGTTATTCTCTCATTTTTCAAAACCTGTCCAGAAGAGTCTATTTTTACGATGAAACTAGCACCATCTCCATTTGATGATAAATATGTTTTTGAAAAATATCCGTAGATATTTGCTAATGAATCCAATGATAATCCTTTTGAAACATCCCTTCTATTGGAAGAGGACCCAAAAGATCGAGTCCATTGAAATTGGCCGTTACTTCTAATCTTGCTAATGAAAATATCAGTTGAACCAACTGATGTTAGAGTATCAGAGCCAAAAACCTCAGTATTTTCATAGTTACTCATAACATAACAATTCCCTGCACGATCTATTTCAAACTGATTCCACAACTCATAACTATCACCAATTGGAAACTGCTTATGCCAAATTAAAGTTGAATCAGTTAGTTTAATAAGGTTTAAATCATCTGGAGTTGATGAAATTGTATCATTCCCAAATTTCAAAAAGCCATCGAACTCAAGTAATACATAAATATCCCCGGCAGTGTCTACTCTTATTTTTAAAGCCTCAACTTCGTCTATAGTGTTCACAAAATCAGGAATAAAAGTCCAGAGAATGTTAGTTGAGTCAGCTTTAGTAATAAATGGACCATCAATGGAGCCATATGCATCAGTTTTACCAGTAAAATAAATATAATTACTGTCGTCAATTGCCATGCTTTTTGCGTGATCGTTAAAACTATAATCAAATTGTTTAACCCAATCATATGAAGGCTGAGCATATACCGATGCTGAAGAAAAAAAAGCTATCGCTGAACAGAGTAAGATTTTGAGTATTGAAATAGAGTTCATAGTTAAGGGGTAATATTTTTTACTAATATACAATATTAGGTTCCCCTGTTGATTTTCAAGGGGTCAATATTAAGTTGGTATTTCATTAATGACCAGGATAAGGCACAAACTCAGTTTCACCTTCAACTTTAGGGAAACGCTGATCAATCCAGTCTTGCCTTGCCTTCTTTAATCGCTCTTTGCTGGACGAAACAAAATTCCAGTTAATATAGCGTTCTTCCGGAAAAGGCTCTCCGCCAAAAATGTAGACGGTTGTATTCGCAGCAATTTCAAATTCACACAATTTGCTGTCTTTAGCGACTAATATCTGTTTTGGATCGTAGGTATTCCCTTCACTTGAAACGCTTCCTTCAAGAATGTAAAGAGCGCTTTCGCCAAATAAATCGTCACCGATTGAAACTTTTTGCGGTTTATCAGATTTAATCTCTACAAAGTAAAAATGACTGTGAACGGGAACCGGTGATTTCTTTCCGAATGCTTCTCCGGCAATCAATTTGATTTTGAGTCCGTCCTGTTCCCAGGAGGGAATGTCAGATGCTTCGATGTGTGTGAATTTTGGTTCGCACTCTTCGAGGTCTATTGGCAATGCCACCCAAATCTGTAATCCGTGTAAGGTTTTGTTGGATTCACGCAGATATTCTGGTGTTCGTTCAGAATGTACAACTCCTTTACCGGCTGTCATCCAATTGACAGCTCCAGGCTTTATTTCAACTTCACTGCCAATGCTGTCACGGTGCATGATGGAACCTTCAAATAAATAGGTCAGTGTCGACAACCCGATGTGAGGATGGGGGAGGACATCCAAATTTTCGCGTTCATTCATCTTTGCCGGACCCATGTGGTCCAGGAATACAAACGGACCAACAGCCCTTTTTTGCCGGAATGGCAGCAGCCTGCCCACCATGAAATTACCGATGTCGGCTGCTCTTTCTTCTATAATGAGATCTATGTTTGACATGGATCAAAATTAGGTGATTTTTTGGTAGGTAGGATCGCAAAATCTTGCGATCCTACCTACCAATTTTTGGGATTATCAATTATGTATTTTCTAATTCTATAGAATGATTTTTCATTCCTAATGATGTGATCATGATACCGGGATTGCCATTTGAATTCGATATCATTCATTCTGGCATATTTTGTCACACCGGCTTTAAAACCCCTAACAATTGATCCTAAATTTTTAGACTGTGGTCCAAATTGATTTGGTTGAATAACTCTATTATTAGGATGTATTTGTTTGTCGATAATAATGATACCGTGAACATGGTCAGGCATGATGACAAATGCATCTAATTTGACAAATGGAAAATGATCGGGAATATCAGACCAGTATTGATTGGCGATTTCACCAATATCAGTAAGATGCATTTTAGCATTCTCAATTTCTCCAAAAAATGGATTTCTATTTGTCGTGCAGATAGTTATGAAATAGGCAGCATTAGATCCGTAATCCCAGTTTTTTAATCTGTTGGTTTCATCTTTGAGTTTCTTACGATGGTTAGTCATACTAATATGGTTGAGGTTCCTTTCTCAAACCTAACCATTTCCCCTGTTTATTCAAAACCACATGGTGTAAGGGTGCAAAATTTTGCGCCCCTACACCATGTGGTCTGAAAATTGAAAAATATACTTTTGCACATGCAGGAAAAGATACTCATTCTCGATTTTGGTTCGCAGTACACGCAGCTTATCGCGCGCAGAATTCGCGAACTCAACGTTTATTGTGAAATTCATCCGTTTAATGACTTCCCGGCTCTCGATGAATCGGTAAAAGGGGTAATCCTTTCGGGTAGCCCGTTTTCTGTGCTCGATGACGAGGCTCCGCTACCGGATCTGACCGAAATAAGAGGCAAAAAGCCGCTTCTCGCTGTATGTTACGGTGCACAATGGTTAGCGCACAACAATGGCGGTAGTGTGGCAAAGTCGTCAACACGTGAGTACGGCCGTGCCAATTTGTCGTTTATTCACGATCAGAGCCCTTTGCTGAAAGACATTCCGCTGGAATCACAGGTGTGGATGTCGCACGGTGACACGATTCAGGAATTGCCTGATGATGTGGAGATCATTTGCAGCACTCCCGATGTGAAAGTAGGTGGCTTTGCATTTGAGAATGAACAAACTTTCGGAATTCAGTTTCATCCTGAGGTATCGCATTCTGTCGATGGCAAAATATTGCTCAGGAATTTCTTAGTCGATATTTGCGGAGTGGCGCAGGACTGGACACCGGCTTCGTTTGTTGAAGAAACTGTTCAGATCCTGAAAGACCAGGTGGGCAATGACAAAGTTGTTATGGGCCTTTCTGGCGGTGTGGATTCATCTGTTGCCGCAACGCTTCTGCACAAGGCGATTGGTAAAAATCTGTACTGCATTTTTGTGGACAACGGCCTATTGCGTAAAAACGAATTTGAAAATGTGCTGGAAGACTACAAAGAACTGGGTCTGAATATTAAAGGAGTAAATTCGAGCAAGCGTTTCTACGAAAAACTTGAAGGAGTTTCTGATCCTGAAGAAAAACGCAAGATTATCGGGAATATGTTCATCGAGGTGTTTGATGATGAAGCACATCAAATTGAGGATGTTACCTGGCTCGGACAGGGAACAATTTACCCCGATGTAATTGAATCAAAATCAGTGAAGGGCCCTAGTGCCACGATCAAGTCGCACCACAACGTTGGCGGATTACCGGATTTCATGAAGTTGAAAGTGGTGGAGCCGCTCAACACGTTGTTCAAAGACGAAGTACGCAGAGTAGGTCGCGAAATGGGCTTGCCTGAGAATTTACTCGGCCGTCATCCTTTTCCGGGTCCGGGATTAGCGATACGTATCCTGGGTGATATCACAGAAGAAAAAGTGAAAATCTTGCAGGAAGTGGATCACTATTTCATTCAGGGTTTGAAAGACGAAGGATTGTACGATGATGTTTGGCAAGCAGGAGCTATTTTATTGCCGGTACAAAGTGTTGGTGTAATGGGTGACGAACGGACTTACGAAAATGCTGTAGCTTTAAGGGCTGTAGAGAGCATTGACGGAATGACTGCCGATTGGGTACATTTGCCTTATGAGTTTTTGGCACGCATTTCGAATAAAATAATCAACAATGTTAAGGGAATTAACCGCGTTGTTTACGATATTAGCTCCAAGCCTCCCGCTACGATAGAATGGGAGTAAGCTAAAACCGGGCTCTGACCGTTAAAAATAAGATTATGAGTAAGTCGCTGAACATCATTCTTTTGTCGCTTTTCTTTGCACTTTCAATACAGTCGTGTAAAGCACAGCAAACACCCGAAACGGTGAAAGTAGATGGTGAAAAGTACTATGTGCACATCGTTGAAAAGGGGCAAACGCTGTATGCAATTTCCAAAAAATACGCGATTGACGTTGCGGAGATTAAAAAAGCAAATCCCGAGCTGAACATCGAAGGATTGAAAATAGGGCAGAGCGTTTTGATTCCAAAAGGTGAGGTGGACAGGCGAGAATTCAAGAAGAGTGATGTCTCTATATCTGGCGATACCATTTACCACAAAGTAGTGAAAAAAGAGACGCTCTATTCGCTATCGAAAAAATACGGACTGGAAATCGATGAAATCCTGAAGATTAATCCACTTGTGGAGAAGGAAGGTTTAGAAACCGGGATGACAGTAAAGATTCCGTATAAATCGGGTAGATCGATAGAAACTGAAGAGCTCGAAAAACCACGAGAAGATTCGCTCAGGTTGCACGTTGTTCAGCCAAAAGAAACGCTCTTTTCACTCAGCAAAGAATACGATGTTTCAATTGATTCCATTCAAATTATCAATGACGGTTTGCAAGAAGGATTGAAGGTCGGGACAACCATCCGCATTCCTAAATCAAACCCGAAATTTGCCGAGTTTGAAAAGCAGGACAGCATCATTCAGGATAGCTTAAAAGAAGTCAATTGGGTGCAAACGAAGCCCTTCGAGATCGCTGTATTCTTGCCGTTTAAACTCTGGCAGGCAGATACACTCGATTCGCTGGGGCCGGATGTTAAAGAACTCATGATCGACAATACATCCAAGATCGCTCTCAACTTTTACCGCGGACTAAAAATGGCTGTGGATACGCTCAACAAGCGCGGAGTGTCAGCTAATCTCCACGTTTACGATACAGGAGGAGAGGTTGATACGCTTAAATCTAAAGTTGAGAATGATACGCTTCAATATGATTTGGTTATAGGACCAATGTTCAGATCCAATTTTGAGTGGCTCGTCAAGCATTACGATACGCTCGATATACCAATGGTTTCTCCGGTGCCTATATCTTCTAAATTCCTGTTGAGTAAAGATAATGTTGTAAAAGTTTATCCCGGAGCAGGAGCTCAAATGGTTCGTTTAGCGCAGTATATCGGGAATTCACATTCCGATTCAAACCTCGTTTTGTGGAACTCATCTCGTTTTAGTGATCGCAACCTCGTTGAAATAGCGCGAAAAAACCTGAATCAATGCATGAGTGAGCTAGGGCATGATAGCGTAACGGAAATGTCAGCTTACACACCTTCAAAGAGTCGCATTTTCAGCACGTTTAAAGATTCTACTCATTACACGCTTTTTGTTCCCAGCAAGGAGCAGGCGTATATCAGTCAGTTCATTACGTCATTGAATGACCTATACCTCTCAGAAAAAGGTGTGACATTTACCGTTTTTGGTTTGAATGAGTGGGCAGGATATGACAACCTGGAAATTACTTCTTATCAGAACCTGGATATTCACATCCCAACACCACGATACGTGGAGTACGATTCACCGGCTGTCAAAAGTGTTCTGAAAAAGTACCGCAAATTTTACGGCATCGATCCGGATGAGTTTGCTTTGCTGGGCTACGATGTGAGTCATTACTTCATCACTTTGCTCGATGAATACGGTCCGTATATGTTGAATCATCTCGAAAAATCGAATAAAAACGGGTTGAGTGTCAAATTCAACTTTGTTAAACTGGGAGCTGAATCTGGCTACGAAAACCAGGCGATTTATATTTACCGCTACAAGAATTACGAAAAAGACAGAGTGCATTAATGCCACAAAAAGAAGAAATTGCAGATTGGTTCAGAGAGTTGCAGGATGATATTTGCCAGCAACTCGAACAGACTGACGGAAAAGCAAAGTTTCACGAAGACAACTGGGACAGACCCGGAGGTGGAGGAGGTCGCACGCGCATTATGCGGGATGGAAACATCATCGAAAAAGGTGGAGTGAACTTCAGTGCGGTACACGGTGAGCTACCCTCAAAAATCAAAGAAGCGCTTGGAGTTGAGGGACAAGACTTTTACGCTACGGGGATCAGCATCGTGATTCACCCGATCAACCCCTGGGTTCCGATCATTCATATGAATACCCGCTATTTTGAAATAAGCGGTGAAACGTATTGGTTTGGGGGTGGAATCGATCTCACTCCGCATTACATTGACAAAGAGCAGGCACGTTTTTTCCATCAACAAATCAAGGATGTATGTGATCGGTACGATGAGCATTATTACACGGATCACAAAAAATGGGCTGATGACTACTTCTTCATCAAGCACAGAGATGAAACGCGCGGTGTAGGCGGAATCTTCTTTGACAGAATGAAAGAAGACAAAGAACATTCAAAACGCGATATTTTTAATTACGTACGAGATGTAGGAAAGCTTTTTGCTCCCGTGTACACGAAATTCATGAAGGAAGGAGCCAAAAAGCCTTATGGTGAAGACGAAAAGCAATGGCAACTCCTACGCAGAGGACGATACGTGGAGTTCAATCTCGTGTATGACAAAGGGACAAAATTCGGACTCGACACATCCGGCAGGATTGAGAGTATTTTGATGAGTTTGCCAAAACTGGCTTCCTGGGAATACAATGTTGTGCCTGAACCACAATCAAACGAAGAAGAAACTATAAATTTGTTACGAAAAGAAATCGATTGGATAAATATTTAAAAACATGAACAAGTTAATTTTAGCCGCAACTGTATTTGCCATCGCATCGTGCGGAGGCAACGCAACAAAAGAAAAATCAAACGACAAAGGATCTGACCAAAAAGCAGATAGCGCAATGGTGGAGAAAAAGACTGAAGAGTCTGAAAAAACAACTGAAGAAGTTGAGTATCCATACATGGCCGGTGCAGAATTTGATCAATCAAAAGCGATCTCAACTGATGAGTTAGCGCAAAAACTTCAATCTTTTGAAGGTGACTCAATGCCCGCAACTGTTAAAGGTGAAATCAAAGAAGTTTGCCAAAAGAAAGGTTGCTGGATGCGCATGCAAGTTGGCGAAAACGAAGAAATGATGGTTCGCTTCAAGGACTATGAATTTTTTGTGCCAATGAACAGCGCTGAGCACAATACAACTATTGACGGAATGGTTTATTACGACACGATCAGCGTGAAACAATTGAAGCACTACGCTCAGGATGCCGGTGCACCAGCTGATTCACTCGATAAAATCATCGAACCAAAAGTAACGCTTGCATTTCAGGCAAGTGGAGTGGTAGTTGAATAATGCGCACGTTTTTAAAATATATAATTCCGGGAATCGTAGTGCTGTGGTCGTTTAGCTGCGGCAATTCGCATTCAGGTGACGGTCAGAGCCAGGACCAGCCGACCGATTCGGCACAGGTTGAAAATACTCAACAGCCCGATGAGTCGAAATCAGGAGTCATGCGTAAAGAGAGCGAGTTAGCTGCGTGGATGAAAAACAAGCACGATCAGCTCGCTATGATTCGCGAAAAACTCGAAAAAGGTGAGTCCATTCCAGATTCAATCGATTGGAACTGGGAAGCGATTTACACCGCTCAACGCACTGATGAAGATGCGAGTGGTGAAACCTTTGACGGAATGGCTCAGGCGTTTCTAACCGAGATGAAAAAGACAGTAGAAACAGGTGATGTAAAAGCGTACAACCACGCTGTTCGCTCTTGTGTTAACTGTCACGAAAATTACTGTCCCGGACCAATTTCCAAAATTCAGCGACTCAAAATAACAGATGCTGAATCGATGTGAAGTTGAACAGTTTTGAAAATGAAAAGGCTTTCTCGAAAATCGGGGAAGCCTTTTTTTATTGGTTTTACACGATTTCAACTTTTCTAAAGTTTCGAACTTTAGAAAAGTTTTATTTCGACAGAACGAAGTGAGAGCATATCTCTATACATCACTGTTGAGCGAAGCGAAAGCGTATAATTTACTTCCCCTCCATTCTAAACTGGATGACCATTGCAGAGATTAGCGTGAGTACGCCAATGATCAAGATTGCATATTCTGATCCCAGGTAATCAGCGATGAATCCAGTTAGAATTGCACCAATAGCGTAGCCCATATCTCGCCACAGCCTGAAAACGCCTATGCTTTTGGGTCTGTCAGTGGGATGAGTGAAATCGGCAATGGCAGCCATGAAGTTGGGGTAAACGAGTGCTGTTCCTGCACCCAGAATGATTGAGTAGATGATGAATTCTGCGTAGAGATCTGAACAAAACAAACCAAACAGCGCGCCAGCCTGAAGCAACATCCCGAGGAACAGAATGCGCTTTTTGTGAAACATATCTCCTAATCTCCCTGTAACGAGCTGACCAAAACCCCAAACTCCGGGATAAATAGCTGTGATAATTCCGATCTCGGCTAATGTGAAGTTCCTGGCTGATAGCAGAATTGGAAAAAGTCCCCACATCATACCATCGTTGAGGTTGTTGACAACTCCGGCTTGTGTGATGGAACTCAGGTTTTTGTTGAAAAGTGTGGTGTCAGCAAACGTGTTTCTGAGTCTGGGGAAATTGCTTTTAGCCGTTTCTTTTGCTACATGGTGTTTCGTGTCTTTTATGAGAAAAGCGCTACCAAAGAGACCCAACGCGATCAACCCAATCCCGATGTAAAAAGGGTAGGGTCTAATTCCGTAATTAGAGGCGATGAATCCTGTGAGCATTGCTACAAGTGCCACTGCTACGTAACCGGCAGATTCGTTAAGTCCCATCGCCAATCCGCGATTCTTTTCTCCTACGAGGTCGATTTTCATCACAACTGTACTGCTCCATGCGAGTCCCTGGTTGATGCCTAAAAAGATATTTGCAGCGATAATCCAGTTCCAGTTATCGGCAAACATGAGAATAAACGGAACCGGAATAGCGAAAATCCAGCCTAAAGTGAGCAGTTTTTTGCGTCCTGTTTTGTTGGCCAGCGCCCCAGCGTAGTAGTTGGAAACTGCCTTGACAACTCCAAATACAGCAATAAAAGAAAGGATAGCCGTTTTTGCTGCAATACCAAATTCAGCTTCAGCAATTTTTGGCAAAATACTGCGCTCCAGTCCAACCATTCCGCCCACAAAGGCATTGATGATCACAAGGAGCGTAAATTGCTTCCAATTCTCTTTTAATCCCAGCTTTACATTTTCCATTAGCGTAAATTGGCTGCGAAAGTAGACATCAATTCACGATTGATTAGTGATGTAGGTTACTGGTCAGATCCCTCACCAAAAATCTGTTGACTCCGCTTTTTGACATCAATGAAATCATTGTGTTCGTCAAATGAGTCAGATGCCATGTTCAAAACCATTTGAGCGTGAATTTTGACTGCTCTTTTGTAATGAGGTCTGTAGGTAAACTCATGGATTGTTATGAGCGCTTCTAATAATCTGATTACAACAGACGGACTACCGCTAGCAAATTGTCTTATTTGATTGAAAGCTGCATCGAGCATTCCTTCGTAAGTGAGAGCATCGGCAATGACGCGGAGATCTCCATCTTCATTGTAACGATATTTTGACGGGAATTTCACGGTGGTCAAATAACACATGGTAGAAGTGAGGTTGTCGATACAGGAAATGGCTGTGTAAGGATCGTTGACACCGGGAGAAAGGGCTCTGACCGCAATTTCTACCATTTGGTGGATCGAGTGTTCAGCGTCCTGGTATTTATTTCGGGTTTCACTGATAATGATTTGGTTGGTGAAATAGAGCACTTGTTCATCTGATAAATCAGTGTTGGTGTAGATCGTAGCAACTTCAACACTGAAAACAACATAGTCGCCCGGCCGGTAATGCAATTCGATGATTCCGTCCATTTCATTTACCTTTTGTAAAAGTGAATCGTTGTTGATGTATTGTAAATAGCCGCTTTTTGGCGCTTTCACCTGCATTCTATTTGAATAGGATTCTTTGATCTCCTGTTCTTTTGGTTCGTGATCTTCACCGTGTTCTTCCCCAATTTTTTCGGGAAACAGGACATTGAGATTTTTATTGAGTGATTCTGAAATGTCAGAAATAACCATATCGGCCTGGATTGTGGTGGCGATGTGATGAATGAAAACGATGAGCAGGATGATATTAGAAAGTGCAGCTAGCAGGGAAAGTAGAATTGAAATGGACGGGAGAAAGTCCATTTCGCCATTTTCTTTGATTGTATTGAGAATTATTAGGCAGTAGATGTAAGTCGCCACGTAAGAACCCAGCACAACCTGGTTGAGTCGGTCGTACATGAAGTTTTTGATGAGTCGCGGTCCAAATTGTGACGAAGCAAGCGTCAGGGCAACGAGTGTAATTGAAAATACTGTACCTGCAACTCCGATCATCGCACCGGAAATGGTAGTGAGAATGCTTCGGGCAGAGTCAGCGCTGTCGATAAACAGGTAACGGCTTAACCCGCGATGTGAAATCTCTACAAGTCCATCGATATAAATCGATAAAATGGCTATTCCTATGGTTCCGACTATGATGAGAGAAGGAACAAACCAAAAGGTAGAAGTGAGTTGATTCCAGAAAAAATTGAGTTTTTTCATAGATCAGCTAAGATAGGGAAAGCCGGTCAGATGAAACTAAAAAAGCTGCTTCAGAGAGCAGCTTTTTCTTGTAAAGACTTAATTAAAACCTATTAATCACTTCAAAACAATTTTTCTAGTTGATAAGCCTTTGTTTCGTCTAATACTGATGATGTAAATTCCTTTTGGTTCATCAGAAAGATCAATTTCTGTAACGGTATCATTATTTACGTTTGAAGAATAATGAACAGCTTTACCTGTATAGTCGTTTACCGAGATGGATGTTACATCATTTGTGTGGTTTATCCTGAATTTTCCATTAGAAGGATTAGGGTAAATTGATACGTCATCTTCATTTAGATTTTCATTTACGCCAAGACTAACTCCGCTTATAGATATATTATCGAAGAAAACCGTTAACCATTTTGTGCTACAATCAGTATTTCTGTACCTCACAGCGAAATAGGATAATCCGCTTTTGGGAGGTAGTATAATATCAGTTTTTATCCTGTAAACATTATCATTTTGATATTCATTGTCTCTGAAATCAAATAAAAGAGTTTTACTTGCTAATGTTGGATCCTGAGAACCGTTTAATAAATATATCGCGATCGTATCACCAGTGTCAGGCACTGAAAAGCCTGAAAAACTGTACCTGATAGAATCTAGCTTTCCACCGTTACTAATTGAAAAACCTGGAGAAACATACCAGTTATCTGTTAGGTCTATCCCGGTAGAAGGAGAATAATCGTGACTGATGCAATTTGGGTCTGAGTAAGCATTAAAGCCACCATCTCCCCAATGACTGAACTGGGTTGCAGCAGTTTTGTATTCAGTCCATCCGTCTTTTTGCTCCTGAGTATCAAACCCAGAATAATAAGGAAGGGTTACCTGTGCTTTTGATTGAAAATTGAACAGTAGAACAATCAATATAATTAGGTGTAAACGAACAGTTTTCATACTTATATAAATAAAGTTTAAAACTCAAAGACGTACTTTTTTGATTAAAGTTTTCTTGATGGATGAAACTAACTACCGTACAATAAAAAAAGCCGCTACAGAGCGGCTTTTCCAGTTTTCAAAAATGTCATTTAAGACTACTTAAACGAGTCAGAAACTACGAGTTCTTTTGTCCCGTGGCTCCAGTCGTAAAAACCTTCACCTGATTTCACACCAAGTTTGCCGGCAGTCACCATGTTCACGAGAAGCGGACAAGGTGCGTATTTTGGATTGCCAAAGCCTTCGTACATCACGTTGAGTATACTGAGGCAAACATCGAGACCGATAAAATCTGCGAGTTGGAGCGGACCCATAGGATGCGCCATTCCGAGCTTCATCACAGTATCGATTTCTTCAACACCAGCAACGCCTTCGTGAAGTGAGATAATCGCTTCATTGATCATCGGCATCAGGATGCGGTTTGCAACAAAACCGGGATAATCGTTTACTTCAGTTGGCGTTTTGCCGAGGTTTTTCGAAAGATCCATGATGAGGTTTGTCACCTCGTCTGATGTAGCATAACCGCGAATCACTTCAACCAGTTTCATAATCGGAACCGGATTCATGAAGTGCATACCGATTACTTTATCAGGACGGTTCGTTTGAGCCGCAATTTTTGTGATCGAGATTGATGAAGTATTCGATGCCAGGATTACATTGTCATCTGTTACTTCACTCAACTCTTTAAAGATTTTGAATTTCAGTTCAGTATTTTCAGTAGCAGCTTCCACAACTAAATCAACACCTTTTGCACCTTCAGCCGTATTGGTGAAAGTCGTGATATTCCCGAGAGTAGCCTCTTTATCACTTTCGCTGATCTTTTCCTTTTTGATCATGCGATCGAGGTTTTTGGTGATAGTCGCGATTCCTTTATCGAGTGAATCCTGCGAAATATCGATCAGTGAAACCGCATAACCGGTTTGTGCAAAAACGTGTGCGATGCCGTTTCCCATTGTGCCGGCACCAATAACTGCAACTTTCTTAATATCTGCCATATTCTGTTTTTATTTCGAGTTTATCAGATTTCAAAATTATACAAGCAAAGCAACTAATTGTTGTTGAATCGCTCTTTTGGTTTCTCTTTTTTTCCCATTATTTGAATGTAGTAATTCACCGCGTCACTTCCCACTTTCTTGCGCTCTACATTGAGGTACGCTTCGTATTTTTTCGTCTTGAACCAACTCCACTTTACAATGTAAAAATTGAATTGTTCGCGCGGATGAATATTGGGCTCACTTTTCATGAAGTTTGCTAAAAACAACGTGTCACCTCGCTTGACTTTTATCTCCTTTTCTTTGAAAGGCTCTCCGCTCTGTTCTTTGTTGTGGACGAAAACTTTTACGCTTCTTCCGGCATTGTTGTAAATGTAGTACTGGTGTTGGTATTCATCAACTTCCTGTGCGTTTACGTTCAGAACCGAAAAAATACCACACAGCAAAGCGATTGTCATGATAGCAAAATTGTTGTTCATAGCGGTTGTTATTTTATTCACTTGCGAATTTCAAAGGTAAGTGAAACGGCAATGAGGAAAAAATTCCTGTAGATGAGCTTTGAGCTTTTGTTTCGGGAATATTCCTAATTTCGCGATCGTGCTGTCACATCTCAAAATATCGAACTACGCCATCATTGAGGAACTCGATGTTTCCTTTGAAAACGGCTTTGTCGTGCTAACCGGTGAAACGGGAGCAGGGAAGTCCATAATTTTGGGAGCTCTCGGACTGGTACTCGGTGAGCGGGCAGATCTTTCGGTTCTGAATGTGAAAGAACAAAAAGCGATTATTGAAGCAGAGTTCGACATCAAAAACTACGGACTAAAACCGTTTTTTGAGTTGCACAATCTCGATTTTGAACCGCTGACTATCGTGCGGAGAGAAATCACGCCTTCAGGAAAGAGTCGTGCTTTTGTGAACGATACGCCAGTTAAGCTCAATGTGGTAAAAGAACTCAGTTCCAGGTTAATCGATGTACATGCTCAACATCAAACGCTATCCATTCAACAATCAGATTTCCAACTAGACCTCGTAGATCGTTTTGCCGGCATCTCCGATAAGGTTCGTGATTATGAGTCGGTTTACAACGGCTGGAAACAGGATCTGACCAAATTGAATGAATTGCAGGAACTGGAAAAAGAAGCGCGAGCCCAGGAAGATTACTTCCAGTTTCAGTTTGATGAACTCGAAAAAGTTGACTTGTCCTCAGAGCAACACGAACAAGATGAAAGCGATTTACAGCTATTGGAAAATGCTGAGGAAATCAAACGTGCTTTTTACGAAAGCAGTGCCGGATTGAGTGAGGGAGAAGGAAATGCGCTGGAAAGATTGAGAGAGGTGAAGCAGTTGTTGGGTGAAATCAAAGAGTTTGGTGACAAACCTGCTGAGCTTTTTGAAAGGCTGAACAGTAGCTTAATTGAACTGGAAGATGTTGCACAGGAATTAGCCAATGAATCTGAAAATGTGGATCTTGATCCTGAGCGACTAGAAGTCATTCGCGAACGAATGGATGAGGTGAACAGGTTGATGCACAAGCACAATGTTCAATCGGTTAGCGAGTTGGATGAATTGAAAAGTGATTTGTCTGAGAAGCTCGAAAAAATGGGATCGCTGAGTGATGAAATTGAGGAATTGACCAATAAAATTCAGCAGAACGAAAATGAATTGTGGGAAAGTGCTAAACAGATTTCAAAATCGCGTAAAGATGCTCTGAAACCTTTAGCGCAAAAGGTTGAGGAGTTGTTGAGAAAACTCGGCATGGAAAAAGCTGAGTTTGAAATTGATTGTCAAATTCAGGATTCACTCGGACAAAAAGGGATTGATGAACTCTCGTTTCTTTTCTCAGCTAATGCCGGAATGCCAAAACGTGAGATTAGCAAAGCGGCCAGTGGTGGTGAGCTTTCCAGGTTGATGTTGGCATTGAAGTATATTTTGAGTCAGCACAAAAACCTCCCAACGATTATTTTTGATGAAATCGATACGGGAGTTTCAGGGAAGATAGCCGGTATGCTCGGTAAAATGTTGCGCGACTTAGCCGGGAATATGCAGGTTTTTGCGATCACGCATTTGCCTCAGGTAGCCGGACAGGGAAACCAGCATTATCGGGTTTTTAAATACGAAGAGGGCGGACTCACAAAATCACAGCTCAAACTTCTCGATGAAAATGATCGTGTCGATGAGATCGCTTCAATGCTGAGTGGTGAAGAGAGGGGAGAGGCTGCTGTTCAAAATGCCAGGGAGCTTTTGAAATAATTAAAACTTCAGCGTTAATTGCACGCCACTTCCCCGCGATTTTTTCTCCAAATTACTCAATGTAACACCTATCAATCTTATCGATTGTTCGAGAGGTTGTTCGTTCAGCAGACTTCTGGCAACTGATAGGATATCAACTTCCTCACTGATGAAATGATTATCTGATCTACTTCTCGTTTGAATGGTGAAATCTGAATATTTTAACTTGAGCGTAACCGTTTTCCCCTTTGCTTTCAAGTCTGCCGTTCTGCTGGCAACTTTTTGCGTCACATTTTTGAGTTGGTAGTCGATATCATTTAAGTCGTACAAATCTTTTTCAAAAGTGCGCTCAGCGCCAATCGACTTGCGAATTCGGTTCGGTTTTACCTCGCTCTTTTGGATTCCTCTAACAATATTGAAGTAGTGCAACCCACTTTTTCCAAACTGCTTGACCAACCATTGAAGAGATTTCGCTTTTAGGTCAGATCCCGAATGAATTCCCATCCGCTTCATGCGTTCAGCTGTTTTAGCTCCCACACCGTAGAATTCATCGATCGAGAGCTTTTCCATGAAGTCAAGTGCTTCGTTTGGCGGAATTAGTTTTTGTCCGTTTGGCTTGTTGATATCTGACGCTACTTTAGCCAAAAACTTGTTGATGCTGATTCCGGCCGATGCATTTAGACCAGTCTCATTTTTAATCCGCTCTCTAATTTCACTGGCTATTAAAGTAGCCGAAGGTATTTCGCGTTTATTGGTGGTAACATCGAGATAGGCTTCATCGAGTGAAAGCGGTTCAACGAGATCAGTGTAGTCGTAAAAGATAGCGCGTATTTGCTGAGATATTTCTTTGTAGCGCTCAAATCGCGGTTTAACGAAAATGAGATGACGACAACGCTGGTAAGCCTGGGATGAAGGCATGGCACTTTTTACACCGAATTCACGAGCTTCGTAACTGGCAGCAGCAACAACTCCGCGTTCTCTGCTTCCTCCAACAGCGATTGGTTTGCCCCGCAACTCAGGGTTGTCGAGTTGCTCCACCGATGCGTAAAAAGCATCCATGTCAATATGAATGATTTTGCGAATGTATCGCTCATCAATTTCCATTTTGCAAAGATAGTGATGACTGTTGTTGAATTGATTATTTATTTAAAACCTGAGTTCGATTCACAGTTTAGGATTCAAACCACATATAAATACTGCGTTTCTTTTGCTCAATTTAGCCCGCTAAATTTTCACAAAAGAGCCTTGTCTAATGGCTTCTTTGAATATTTGAATCTATAGATAATAATCGAACTCAGGTTTAATCTGTTCTGTTAGCTATTTTCATAATTTAGCGTCATGGAATGGAGAAAGATTAAATTCATAGCGATTACAGCTCTTGTCATAGCTGTATCGAGCTGTCAAACAGATGATGATGCCGGAACCACAGTTCAACCGAGTCCTAACGCTCCCGACTCAGACAGGTACATCAAGTTCTTAAATGGATTTTACAACGATGCCCAGGCTTTTCACCTGGAAGTCGCATATCAGAGCGATGCACAACCATTTTCTCAACCTGATGACTGGAATTTAACTGCTGAAAATATGCAGGCTGTATTTGATGAGCGTCCCATCACTCCGGCTCTGAACATTCCCGATACTGTGAGGGAAGTCGCTTCCGGATCTGACCGAAATTTCACACCAGCTGAGATTGTAGATTTGGCTGATCAACACAGGAAACGCTTATCAACAAAAGTTGAGCCCAGCGTTTTTGTGATTTTTCTTGACGGCTATCTCGAGCAGGATGGTGAAGTAGTGGATAAAGTTGTGGGAGTAAATATTTCAAATACGTCAGTTGTAGCGGTTTTCAGACCCGTAATAGACAGTGTTGGAACAACCGATTTACAAAAGCGAAATATAGAACAGGCAACACTCGTTCACGAAATTGGTCACGCTATAGGACTTGTGAATAAAGGAGTTCCGCTCACAGCCGACCACCTCGATCCAGAGCACGAGAAGCATTGTATCAACGAAGATTGTGTGATGTATTTTGAGAATGAGGTATCGGGAAACATGGCTGATTTCATCACAGGGAATCTCACGCCACAGGACAGAATTTTATTCAAAGAGGATTGCCTCACTGATATTCGCGGTTATTGAGAATTGAGCTTTTCGTGAGCGCCAATTCCAAATAGCGCAAAGTCGTATTTTACAGGATCGGTCAGATCCAGCTTTTGCAGGCTTTGCGTGATTTCCTCAACCGCTTTCCAATCGTTTTGTTTGCGTTTTAAGAGCTTGAACTTTCTGCCCTGTGTGGCTGTGTGAACATCGAGCGGAAGCATAAGGTCTTTTGGTGAAAGGTTTTTCCAAATACCAAAATCAACTCCTTTCTTTGGTGAGCGAACCATCCAGCGCAAGAACATGTTGATCCGCTTTGCCGATGATCCTTTCATCGGGTCTGAAACGTGCTTTTGAGTTCTTTTAAGGTGTTCAGGTTCAAAGAATTTCCGTTTAAAATCGCTGATGCGCTCTTTGGCTGTTGGAATTTTTGGATTACCGAGTGTTCCTTCGAGTCCGCCATGGTTTTCGTATAGTTTTTTCAATCCTTCAATAAAAAAGAGCAGATCAGATCCGTTGAATGTGCGGTGGACAAAATTTTCAAGCGGTTGGAGGTCTGCTCCGGATGCATTCATCACAAAGTCGTGCGGACTCTCATCCATCCACTTCATGAGCTTGTTGGCATTGTTGATAATCGTTTTTCGCTGACCCCAGGCAATCGTTGCTGAAAGGAAGCCGGCTATCTCGATGTCTTCTTTTTTGGTAAAACGGTGCGGAATTGAAATCGGATCTGACTCGATAAACCAGTTTTGTTCGTAGAAATCTGCTTTTTCGTCAAGGAATTCTTTCAGCTCAGCTCGTGTCATTGACCGATGATTAGCCCGTCTTTCATTTCGAGTTTGCGATCAGCCATATCAGCTAGCTCTTCGTTGTGAGTGACAATCACAAACGTTTGATTGAGCTCATCGCGCAAGTCAAAGAACAACTGGTGAAGTGATTTAGCGGATGAAGTATCCAAATTTCCCGATGGTTCATCAGCCATCAATACACCCGGTTCATTGATGAGTGCACGAGCCACCGCTACACGTTGTTGTTCGCCACCTGAGAGTTCTGACGGTTTGTGTTCCATTCTTTCTTTCAGACCCAAAAATTCGAGATAGTGTTCCGCTTTTTCAACGACTTCCTTCTTTGGTCTTTTACCGATGTAACCGGGGATACAAACATTTTCAATCGCGGTGAACTCGGGGAGGAGGTGGTGAAACTGAAATACAAAGCCGATGTTCTTGTTGCGGAATGAGGCCAATTCTTTTTGACTGAATTTGGATACATCCATTTCATTGATCTTGAGCGAACCGCTATCCATGAAATCGAGCGTTCCTAAAATTTGGAGAAGCGTTGTTTTTCCAGCACCCGAAGCGCCTACAATTGAAACGATTTCTCCCTTTTTTATATGTAGGTCAATTCCCTTTAGAACCTCTAATTCTCCGTACTTTTTATGAATGTTTTTGGCCTGTATCACTGCAATTTTTTTGAGACTTGCGAAGATAGGTAATTAGATACTTCTCGAAATCTTTTTCCCTTTACTTGAATGTGTTACTTTTGAGTCGCTCAAAAAATACTCGTAATAAAGCAACGCGTAATATCATGAACTTACACGAATATCAAGGAAAATCGTTATTAGAAAGTTTTGGAGTAAAGATCCAAAAAGGCTACACAGCCTCAACACCCGAAGAAGCAACTGAAGCTGCTAAAAAGCTACAGTCTGAAACCGGAACTGAGTGGTTTGTCATCAAAGCTCAAATCCATGCCGGTGGTCGCGGAAAAGGAACAGTTACTGAAACTGGCTCGAGAGGTGTTGTACTCGCAAAGAGTTTGGATGAAGTGCCAGAAAAGGCAAAAGCAATTTTGGGCGGTCACCTCGTTACAGCTCAAACTTCAAAAGAAGGTAAGAAAGTCAACAAAATATACATTGCACAGGATGTTTATTATCCTGGTGACAACGAACCTGAAGAATACTACATGTCTGTTTTGATGAATCGTCAAACAGGTCGTAACATGATTATGTATTCTCCTGAAGGTGGTGTTGACATTGAAACTGTTGCTGAAAAGACTCCTGAGAAAATCTTTACTGAAGAAATCGACCCAAAGGTTGGTATCCAGGCATTTCAGGCTCGTAAAGTAGCATTTAACTTAGGTCTTTCTGGACAGGCTTTTAAAGAAATGACAAAATTCGTTGTTTCTCTCTACAAAGCTTACGAAGGAATCGATGCCAGCATGTTTGAGATCAACCCTGTGTTGAAAACATCTGATGATCAAATCATGGCAGTTGACTCTAAAGTAACTGTTGATAACAACGCTCTTTTCCGTCACAAAGACATCGCAGAAATGCGCGATAAAACAGAAGAAGATCCAACAGAAGTTGAAGCTGGTGAAGTAGGGCTCAACTACGTTAAGCTTGACGGAAACGTTGGCTGTATGGTAAACGGTGCCGGACTTGCAATGGCAACGATGGACATTATCAAATTATCTGGCGGTAACCCGGCAAACTTCCTCGATGTAGGTGGTACGGCTGATGCTAAACGCGTTGAACAAGCTTTCAGAATTATCCTCAAAGACGGAAGCGTGAAAGCTATTCTCGTTAACATCTTTGGTGGAATCGTTCGTTGTGATCGCGTGGCACAAGGTGTTGTGGATGCATACAAAAACATCGGAGATATCGATATTCCAATTATCGTTCGCCTCCAGGGTACAAATGCTGAGGAAGCGAAAAAACTCATCGATGATTCAGGACTAGCTGTTCACTCAGCGATTACGCTACAGGAAGCGGCAGACAATGTAAAAGCTGTAGTATAATTTGATCTCTGATCTCGAGTTTTAATAAAATAAAAAGCCCTCATCTTGCTTTTTGCAGGTTGAGGGCTTATTTTTTAACCAAAAACTGTACGCTATGAAATGGGCTCTGACCATTACTTTTTTCTTATTCCTCAACCTTTCTCAAGCACAGAATAAAATCGACTTCTCCATTGTTGTGGGCGGTAAAGACGTGGGTGATTTTTATGTAACAAAATCTGTTTCCGGTGACACAACAGTCTATTCAGGAGTTTCCAAAACGCAGGTTAGCCTTGCTAAAATGTTTGCAATCGATTATACAGTGAACGTGATTCATATTGGCGGAGAACTGTGGCGGTCTACGATGCGCAATATTGTCAACAATGATACTCGTGATGCCATTGAGGTGAAGAGAGATCGCGATGTTTTCAAAGTTTTTGAGGAAGGTGAGTTGGAGCGTACGATCAACATTAAACCAGATATAACTTCGTTGGAAATGTATTATTCAGAACCGAAGGGTGTTAGCAGGACATTATCTGAAGTTCAGGGACTTGTCAAAAATGTAACCCAGGTAAAAGAAAATGTTTACAAAGTAGAAGGGGAGAGCAGCTACGAGAGTTATTTTCATTACAAAAACGGAGCGTTACAAAAAGTAGTTGTCCACTACAGCCTGGCTAAATTTGAAATCCGCAGGGATTAAGGCGAAATGTATTGAGTATTTTCAAGTGTTACATCGATCAGCTCTGTTCCGCGTTTGATTCCCAACATGACTGATCTTCCGTTTTCTAAAGTTCTTTGCAGGTTTTCATAATTACTGCAATTGTGATCCAATTCAATCGTATTGAGCGTTACAATTTCATCACCAATTTTGATACCTGCCTCATCAGCAGGAGAATTCTTGATGAGTGTTGTCACGATAAACTTTTCGTCCTCTGATCGAGTTGAGATTCCAACACCCTTTAGCGTTGTCAATTGGTTGAGCGGTTTGCCCTCAATCCAAATTCGCTCTCGCTTTGGAGCGTAGGTAAATACTCCATCACCAATCCAGTAAGTCCCGATCATCGGCCTGTTTCCGGTTCCGAACGTAGTTATAGCCTGCGCTTCATTTTTCACAAACCACTGCCGGAATTCAATATCCATGAGACTGATAACGGATGTGTCGTGGTATTCCTCACCAAATAAATTTTGATATGCCGAACCTACCCGGTAGACTGAATCTTTCAACATCTCAAAATAGTCCATCATTCCAAGGCTTTCTTTATTGAGCTTGACGCTGCCGTTAAACCCGGTGTCAAACATGAACAATCCTTTCGGTTTTTTGACTTTTACGTAGGGCGTTCCCTGACTGTCGCTGAGTTTGATTTTCAATTTACGTGCACCCTTTCTGTGCTCCAGGTTGTTTAGTTTATCGGTCAGAACCAGCTTGTTCGATTCCTCTCCGGGGACGAATTGCCAGTTGCAGGCATTGATGACGTTAGCTCCCAAAATACCGTCAATTCCCAAACAGTCAAAGATGAAAGAACTGTCATCCCAAACGACACTCCAGTTATTAGCGAAAGTCGTGTTGCCCACCTTGAGTGTATCGAGCGGTTTGATTATTCCCATTTTTTTGGACTCGTTGTTCCCATCAGTCACTTCTATAGTATCATTGGCTCTGAGTCCTACAGATTTTGCCGTTGAGGATTTCAATACAGTGATAGCACCCGTATCAAACAGGAATTTAAACTGTTTCCCATTGATTGTGACATAGACAAAAAACAGCTCGTGCTCACGTTCATAAACTGTGGTATCACTGAAGTTGCTTTCTACTACATCAGCCTGACTGATACCTTTTGACCACGAGAGTAGCGGACTGATTAAAAAGAAGAGGAGCAGGAGTCTTTTCATTTTGTCGTTTGTCCTTTGTAGAGGTTTGTGAAAGGTTCGTCAATCGGTTCCCAAAGTTCAATTTTATTTCCTTCAGGATCCATAATGTGCATGAACTTTCCGTACTCAAACGACTCGATGTCACTCACGATTTTGACATCTGACTTTTCGAGTTCCTTTTTCAATGCTTCCAGATCGTGGACACGGTAATTGATCATGAATTCTTTTTCAGATGGCTTGAAATGGTCAGATCCCTCACTCATCGTACTCCATTGCAAATAAGCCGGCTCGTCAGCATCAGCCTTTCTGAATTCGAAAAGTGAGCCGTATTCATTTGTTACAAGTCCCAGTTGATCGCGGTACCAGTCGCGCATTTTATCCGGTTCTTTGCACTTGAAGAAAATTCCGCCAATTCCGGTTACCTTTTTCATGATTGAAATAGTATAAATGATTTTTTATTAAAGGATGTAAAGGTAAAAAATGATTTATTCTCTCACTATATACAGCGTATGTTGACAACATTTTGATATTCAGCATTCTTTCGCTTACCTTTGAGTGATATGCCCCTGAGGAGCCAATATATCATTTCATTTCTTCTCCTGCTGTTTTTTTGGGTTTCTGAGGAAACCGTAAGAGCCCAATCTCCACAACATGGTGGTCAGGCTAATAATTGGTCTATAGCAGATGGAATGTATTCTAATCATGAATGGCTCGATTTCAATGGCTTAACAGCCAATCCGTTTCAGCTATCAAATAGCAACCATTTTAATGCCTCATTAAACCATAATAACTCTGTATCGGATAAGGACGGTGATTTGATGTTTTATGTTTATACCTCGTATATCTACGACTCCACTCATCAAATTATGCAAAACGGAACTCTTGTAGATACATCTACATCTCAAATTAATTATGATAGTTATGTTTTAGAAAATATTATTATACCCAAGCCTTGTTCTCCCAACAGTTATTATTTGGTTGAGTTGCTCGATACCGGTATTATTCATCCTCCTTATAACAACAGCAGTTACCACATAGGTTTGTATTACACTGAGATTGATATGATGCTCAATAATAATAAAGGAGCTATAGTTCCGGGGAGTAAAAGGGTGTTAATACAGGATAGTTTAAATAGTACATTTACTTTAACTGCTACAAAACATGCCAACAACAGGGATTACTGGCTGATGTCTGGAGTGCGAGACACCAATATCTACCAGGCGTGGCATATTATGGATTCCGGGATTGTCACAACCCCTGTCACCTCTTCTTTAGGGCTTAATTGGGAGGATGGTAACGATATGAAATTTTCACCAACCGGTGCTAAATTAGCGACAGCCAAAGTTTATAACCCTGATAGCGATAATAACCTGAATTCTTCGACATTTGAATTACTCGATTTTAACAATGCAACAGGGCAATTGACTAACGCGTTAAAACTCGATTTTGACAGTAGTTTTATCCCCCTACGCTCTTACCCCTTGAATCCTCAACCTCATTATGACACTCTATTCGATTGTCCAGCGAGATATGTTGAATTTTCATCGAATGGTCAGATCTTGTACGGAAGTACCCGGCATTCAATTGTTCAATATGATTTGAGTTCGCAGAACAATACCATCATTCCTTCTTCCTGGAATGTTTTGTACAAACCTTATAATGTACTCGCAAGCTTGAATAATGCTCCATGGTCGCATTTAAATGATATTGAAAGAGGGCCTAATGGTAAAGTCTATCAAATTGAAAATCACACCTATTTTTCTTCTTCTATTAGCGGCTGGCAAACTATCAACGCTGTTAGTAATCCCAATATTTTCGGTAACGGGGCAAACTACAATGATTCTCTTTTGGTTTACACTAATGGTATAAGTCTCGCACTCCCCAACTTCATAGCCGACATGCTCCAGAGCAGGGCCATCACTTTAAGCGATACCTGTAGCAACATGTCCATTTCCTTTAGTTTGGAAGATACACTGCACATAGACAGTGCCCACTGGTATTTTGATACCAACTCTACTTACGTGAGTTCATCAACTTTCCCCGTTCAACACACTTATTCCCAACCGGGCGATTATCCCGTAAAAGTGCGGTATTACAGCGGTTGCACCATCGACAGCACGCTCGACACCATGCACATCATGCCACCGGCTGAGGCAAACCTCGGTCCGGACAGGACACTCTGCGAAAACGACACTCTCCAAAACGCTTTAGTCTATCCCGGCCTCTCTTACCAGTGGAATACAGGGGATACTATTTCCTATCTCTACAATCCGCCAGCTGATACTTATACCATTGAAGTTTCCAGCCCCAACTGCGGTACAGACTTCGACACCGTAGTGATCGACTCTATATTGCCTTTTGAAGTCAACTTACCCGCTGATACACTCCTTTGCCAGAGCGATAGCTTTTTGCTCGATGCAACAGTTGGCCCGGGAAACTACCAGTGGAGTACAGGAGATACCACAGCCTCAATTTACATCACCCAATCGGATACCTACACCATCACTTTCACCAATTCTTGCGGGAGCAACAGCGACACCATTTTTGTGGACGGAGTGGAAGAGCCACAAGTAGATTTAGGAAGCGATACATCACTCTGCAACGGACAGGTGCTCTACCTCGATGCAACAGATACCTTAAGCTCTTACCAGTGGCACGATGGCAACACTTCACCGTTTGACACCACCACAACCGAAGGCCTCTATGCTGTTACCGTGACCAATATTTGTGGATCTGACAGTGACAGTCTCAACTTCAATATCGATACAGTCCTAACGAATTTCAACCTCGGAGAAGATACGATCCTTTGCAAAGACGACACCCTTGAGCTCAACGCCCCAGGCGATGCTCAAAACTATTACTGGAGTAATGGTCAGATCACGCCTTCCATTACCGTCACCCAGCAAGACACATACTCCGTAGAAGTGCAAAACACCTGCGGCAATTACTTCGACACAATAGCCGTGCTCTACGATGAGTCGCCCATCACGAATTTAGGTCCGGATAGCACCTATTGCTACACCAACCTCCAATTGCTCGATGCCAGTTGGAGCAGAGCCAGCTACCACTGGCAAGACGGCTCGAATGGCCCCACTCACTTAGCTGATTCCTCAGGAAAATATTGGGTAGAAGTCACCAACCTGTGCGGTTACGATGACGACACCGTTAAAATATTCTACGACCTGCCACTCGATATTTCACTCAGACCCGACACCACACTCTGTGAAGGAGAGAGCATTCAGCTTTCCGTTTCACACCATCATGCCAACTTTGAGTGGAACACCGGCAGCACCGATAGCAGCATTACAGGTTATCCCGGCAACACCTATTTCGTTACCGCAACAAATGCCTGCGGGACAAAGACAGACACAGTGAATCTTCTCGAAAAACAAGCTCCAACACTTGAACTTCCCCAAACAGATACATTGTGCAAGGACGAGCCAATTGACATCAAAATAAGTTCTTCAGATAACATCCAATGGTTTGATGGAGAAAGCGACAAAGAGAGAACACTCTTTGCCCCGGGCGAATACCCATTGACAGCCACCAACGAATGCGGACAAATAACCGATACCATCATTCTTTATGCAGAAGAAGATCCCAGTCCGCAACTTGAAGCTGATACTGTAATCTGCGAAGGAGAAGAAGTACAGATAAACATCAAACCAACATTCACCAACCACACCTTTGACTGGAACACTGGGCAGGAGTCGCCAACGATTACCGCGAAAGAATCCGGTCTTTACCGTGTCACGGTTACCAGTCCGAGAGGTTGTGAAGGAAGCGATGAAATCGAAATTGCAGACTGCCCCATCAATATTTTCATTCCGAACGCCTTCACACCAAACGGAGACGGACTAAACGACAAGTTTGAAGTACAGGGCATCGGCATCACCGATTATCATATTTTGATCTTTGACCGCTGGGGTAATCTCGTCTTTGAGAGCAACGACATCAACCATTCCTGGAACGGCTTTCAAAACAACAGCGGAGAAAAAGTCAACCAGGGAACCTACAACTACAAGCTCCAATACCGCTCAGCAGACTACCAGCTAAAAGAGCGTTTTGGGAAAATTGAGGTGATTTATTAGATGAAGTGTTAAAACGAAAAAAGCCGATCAAATTGATCGGCTTTTGTGCCCAGAACTGGAGTCGAACCAGCACGACCTAATTCGGTCACATGGCCCTCAACCATGCGCGTCTACCAATTCCGCCACCTGGGCAAGGTGTTTCCCTTGTTGAAAGGGAGTGCAAATCTAAAATTTTTTGATCAATTAGAAAGTTCAATGTCACTTTTACGACAATTTTATTCAGGTCTTAAATTTTCTTTTGTGATGTTGTAAGCTGAAACTTTAGCTTGTACTTTTGGTAAAAACACATTTTAATGGCTCAAACACAGAGCAAGCTTTGGCATTTAGAACGCATCAACTTGTTTAAGGATCTCACCGAAGAAGACTTATCAAAGATTGAAAAGGTTGCCAGAATGCGCACGATGGAAAAGGGGAAGTACATTTACTTTCCCAATGACCCCAGCACAGTTGTTTTTTTACTGAAAGAGGGCAATGTGAAAATCGGGTCGTATTCTGATGACGGTAAGGAGGTGATCAAAACAATTTTAGAACCGGGAGAAATATTTGGTGAACTCTCAATTGCCGGACAAGACAAACGAACAGATTTTGCAAAAGCAATGAACAACGCGCGAATGTGCGCAGTTTCAAAAGAGGAGATGTTACAGATATTGAATGATATTCCATCTCTGAGTTTGAGAGTTACGAATTTGATCGGTTTGAGACTGCAGCGAATTGAGAGAAGGTTTGAATCGCTCGTTTTTAAGGATGCCAGAAAAAGGATTACCGATTTCATTAAAATGAGTGCTCTTGAAAAAGGAAAAAAGGTAGGCTATGAATATGTTTTTAAACACAAATTGACGCATAAGGATATTGCTAATTTAACTGCTACTTCTCGTCAAACTGTGACGATAGTTTTGAATGAGTTGAGAGATAAAAAAGTGATCAGCTTTGACAGGAACAGAATTCTAATTCACGAAATTGATCAGTTGTAATGGAGTATAATTTATTCATAGGAAAAGACTGTCACGATTGCCAAAAAGTAGTTGAATTCATCGTGAAAAATGAACTTAAAGTCGATATCATCAACCTTGATGAAGATGATGCAACAGAACCTCCTGTTCAAATATTTGTTAGACCTGCTCTGTTTGTCAAAGGTGGTCTAAAAGCTTATGGGACAGACATTATAGCGTATTTAAAACAAAATAATTAGATTAATCTAATGAATTTTTTAGCACACTTACTTCTCTCCGGGAAAGATGAAAAACTAACTGTAGGAAATTACCTGGGAGATTTTGTGCGATCTGTTCAGTTGAGAGAGCTGAGTCCGCAAATTGTGAAGGGAGTTGAGCTGCATCATGCTATAGATTCTTACACTGATGCGCATCAACAGTTTCAGCAAAGTGTGGAAAGATTGAGACCATCGTACAGAAAGTACGCTCCGGTTCTGACCGATATTTTTTACGATTACTTTTTAGCCAAAAACTGGAGTGAATTCTCTGATCAACCATTGCAGGAATTCGCACTGGAAATGTATGAGCTTCTCAATAAGAACAAGGCTGTTTTTCCACCAAAAGCAATTCGGTTTTTACAGTTTTTGGAAAGTTACAATGTGTTGTACAATTACGGCAATAAAGAGGGAATTCAGCGTGTTTTAAATGGAATGTCGAGAAGGGCGAGTTTTGATTCAAGAATGGATGAAGCAGTGGTAGAGTTGAAAAAATTTGAAAGTGATTTCAACACAGAGTTCATGGCGTTTTTCCCTGATTTACTTCAATTTTGTGAAAAGTGGATAATGGATCATGAATGAAATTGTAGAGACAAAAGACGGCTCTCATTCACTCAAATCGGAGCAATTCAACCAAACCTATCATTCAGTTCATGGCGCTTTAGCTGAGAGCGAGCATGTTTTCATCGAAGCAGGATTGAAACCGGCAGCCGGTGAAAATGACAATCTCACCATTTTTGAAATGGGTTTCGGCACCGGGTTAAATGCTTTTTTGACAGCTGTTTATGGATATGAATATGACCTCAATATTCGTTATGAAACGGTTGAGCAATATCCAGTTGATCTAGATCAAATCAAGGATCTGAACTATGCTGAACTGATCAATAACGGGAAGAATTCTGAGCTCTTTCAATCACTTCATACAGCGAAATGGGATACAGAAACGGGGATCAATGAGAATTTTACACTGGTGAAAAGGAACTGCAACCTAAAGGATTATCGGTCAGAGCCGGGGAGTGTTGACGTCATCTATTTTGATGCATTTTCACCGAATGCTCAGCCGGAGCTTTGGACGGTTGATGTTTTTAGACAGATGTTTGAAATGATCAAAAAGGGTGGAGCTTTAGTTACTTACTGTTGTAAAGGCGTTGTTCGCAGAGCCATGTTAAAAGCTGGTTTTACAGTCGATAAACTTGAAGGTCCGCCCGGTAAACGAGAAATGATTAGAGCGACAAAGCCATGAAACAATACACGATAAGAGTTTATGCTATCATTGAACACGAGGGAAAAGTACTGCTCAGTGACGAATGCATTGGCGATAAATATTTCACTAAATTTCCAGGTGGCGGACACGAATGGGGCGAGTCCTTTCCCGATACAATTTCGCGTGAATTAAAAGAAGAAGCCGAAATTGAAGTAGAGAAAGTCGAACACTTTTACACGACAGATTTTTTCGTAAAATCGGCATTTGATGCTCAAAAACAAGTTGTGAGTATTTACTACAAAACAAAAGTTCAAGATCCTCATTCCATTCCGTCATCAAGCAAGAAATTCGACTTTGACCACAATCTTCAAAAGGCAGAGCAGTTCAGATGGGTGAGCATTAAAGACTTAAGTCAGGAATCGGTTACGTTTCCCATTGATAAACGAGTTGTGAAGCTATTTTCTCCATAAAATGGCTCTAAGTTACAGCGTTCATTTTTCCCAAAATCTTATACATTTGAGGAGCACTTAAACAATTTACTCTCTAACATTGAGCAAATGAAGCTTTCGAACTTTATTCTTTTTATTGGAATATGTATAATTCCTCATTTCGGTTTTGGTCAGACCCCAGTTTGGAAAGATTCTCTACAAAAGTTCAAGCGGATGCCTCCGCAAAAAGGAGTGGTTAAACTCGAAAGTGCACTCGATCAAAAGTCGTTAAAAAATGACACTTTGAGGTTTAAATACCTATCAGCTCTTTTCTTCCGGTACAACCGTCTAAAACCGGATACGAATATGTCGATAGCTCATGATATGTTAGAGCTAGCTCAAAATATAGGCGATACTTCATTAATATCCCGTAGTTTAATATCAAAAGGTTGGATTTACAGGGATAGAGGTAACTGGGATTCTACTCTCTATTACACTCAAAAAGCTGAAGAAAAAGCAAGTCAGGTTCATGATACCGGTATGTTGATCATTGTAGCAAATACAATGGCAGCAATATATTACGACTTGAATGTTGACAGTTTAAAAAAGCAATATCTAATTAAAGGTGAAGAGTTATCGAGATCACCAAAATACATTAGTCAACGAAACTCGATCATGACTAATCTTGGTTACACTTACATTGATGTAGGCGAATATGATAAAGCCATAGACTGTTTACTTGAAGCAGATTCGATTCAAAGAATTACAACTCCATCTGCATATCATGTATTCTATTTAAACTTCAATCACCTGTTTGATGCATACCAAAAAAAGGGTGATTATGAAAAAGCTATTCAGTATGCAGATTCTGCAATAAAGTACTCAGCTTTAGCAGGTGGTAATGCGAGAGAGGTTATATCGAGAGCTCGCAAAAATGTATTAAAAGCAAAACTTGGTCAGCCCATTGATGCAGAGAAAATCTATGCAGAACTCAAAAAGGTAAATCCCAGCAGACTACCAAAAGATGAGCGTACTGCATTTTACAAAAGCACGATGTTTCTATCCAATAGAACGGGCAATTACAAAGATGCTTATGAGACTTCCAGAAAGTTAATTTCCTACAAGGACTCTGTAAACTCAGCTGATCTCCGCAACAAAATTTCCTCTATGCGAGAGCTGTACGAAGCAGATAAACGCGAAGCTGAGATTGATCAACTCGAAAAGGAAAATCAAATTGCAGAGTTAGAAACTGAAAAAACAAAAAACCAGTTAACAGCTTTAGCAATAGGCTTAATATTAGTCATTGGAGCGGGAGGTTCTCTTTTTTATTACAACAGAAAACTGAACAGAGCGAAAAAAGAATTGTCAGAACTCAACGACACAAAGGACCAGTTTTTCGCAATTGTTTCGCACGATTTGCGCAATGCCACAACTGCTTTTCAGGGTTTGGGGAAAATCATCAAAAAATATGTTGATCAGGGAAAGTCTGACAGACTCGAATCTCTTGGAGGGAAAATAGACACTGAAGCAAACCACCTCAACAATTTACTCGACAACCTTCTCAAGTGGTCGATGACACAGCTAAAAGCGGTTCCGACCAACCCTGAAAAACTCGAACTCAAAGAACGGACTAAACACATTATTGAACTCTTCCAGAACCAGGCAGCTGCAAAAGATGTTAACCTCAATGATGAGTTGCCTGGCAGCATTAAAGCAATGGCAGATCCCAACGCTTATGATCTCGTGATGAGAAACCTTATCAACAATGCAATCAAATTTTCTGAGTCTGGAGGAGAAATTAAAATATCGGGCAGGGAAGAAGGAAATTTCGTCAAACTCGAAGTGAAGGACAATGGAAAAGGAATTTCGAGAGAAAAACTGGATAAGCTATTTGATATCGATTCCAAGAAAACGACCAAAGGAACAAGTGGCGAGAAAGGAAGTGGATTGGGATTAGTTCTCTGTAAGGAATATTTGGAGTTGAATGGTGGTAAAATAAAACTCGTGAGCGAACCAGGAAAAGGAACAACAGCTACTGTTGAGCTCAAAAAAGCCGCATAACATGCAAAACGTACGCTTGCTAATAGTTGAAGATGATTTACTCCAGAGCGAGAAAATTGAAAATATGGCTGAGGATCTCGGTTACGAGGTCGTTCAGGTAATCAATAACGCCAGCGAAGCAATCAACGTCATCAACGCAGTACAGCCTGATGTTTTGGTTATGGACATCAACCTCGATGATGAGCTCGATGGAATTGAAATTGTCAAAAAGGCAAAACCCGAAACAGATTTCGCACTTATTTACGTAACATCACTTGCTGATTACCAAACTCTTGAGCGTTCACAGGCAACTGATCCAGATTCGTATTTGATTAAACCAGTGTCAGAACCGCAGTTCAAGTCTGCAGTGGAATTGGCCGTATCAAAACGTGGTCAGAACCTAAAGCTGATGAGTGAGAATGGATCTGACCAAAAACACAATTTTGGCGGAGTGTTGAACGAAACCATCTTTGTGAAAGTTGGCGACTCACTCAAAAAAATTCCATTTTCAGATATCCTTTATTTTCAGGCTTCTAAAGATAAATATTGCGATATAGCAACAGTTGAGAAATCGATAACTGCGCGTATTACTCTGAGTGAACTCAGCGAATTATTACCCGAGAAAAACTTCATGCGCATTCACCGTTCAACAGTTATCAATCTTGAACATTTGGAGTATGTCAATAAAGATCACGCCATACTCGGTGAAAATATCAAGGTTCCTGTCGGTCGAACCTACAAGCGAGATTTGTATTCGAGAATGAGAATTGTTGGATAAAAGGGTATTCATTCAGGTATTATTTCATGTCGTTTAGGGATTGATTCTGTTCGTTTACCGGCTTCTTAAAAGATGTTAAGGTCATGTCGCTAATTTGGACTCGAATTAGCACTCAAACAAGTCTGTGGCGGCATGAAAGAATTTGTCATTTCGGTACTGCTATGGAGTTTAGCCTTACTGGGATTCTCACAGGATTTTTCAAATCTGAGTGAGAAGAAACCACTTCAGTTAGGAGGAAATGTAACGGCTACATCTTCATTTTACCATGTTGAAGGCATGGAAAATCGCAGGGATCCTCTTTTTTGGCAAATAAATGCCAATCTTGATGTGAAGATCTTTGGAAACTCTGTTCCTTTTTCATTCACCTATTCAAATCAGGAAAGTTCATTCTCACAGCCTTACAATCAATTTGGTTTCAGTCCCAAGTATAAATGGATAACAGCTCATGTAGGTTATCGATCCATGAATTTTTCCACTTACACATTGAGTGGTAATCGCTTTTTTGGTGGAGGAGTTGAGGCAGCACCACCAGAATTACCAATTGAAGTAAAAGCGATGTACGGTCGGCTCAATAAAGGTATAGATCCGGCCGATTTACCACCCGGAGTTGCAGTAGCCGACATGGATCCAACTAGCGGGCCAGCCTATGATAGATGGGGTGGTGGAGCTAAGGTTAAATACACGAAAAAATTCGGAAGTTTGGAGTTTATCGCTTTTAAGGCAAGTGACCGTCCCGGCTCCATTGATGTTCCCGATAGTATTCAGAACCTGCAACCGGCAGAGAACCTCGTGTTGGGTTTAAATGCTGATATAAAAATTGACGATAAAACAACAGCTAAAATAGAATATGCTCGCAGCTACTACACGCGCAACATCTCACTTCCCGATCAGGCGATTCAATCGTTCACCTTTGCCGATAACCTGGGGCCATTATTAAAGGCCAACACATCAACATCAATCAATAATGCCATAACAGCTCAGGCGTCACGAAACTTTGGAAAGTTCGAGTTAAATGCAAAGTACAAGAGAGTTGATCCCAATTACCAAACGATGGGGTCGCCATTCTTAAACAACGATCTTCAAAATATTACCGGAGGTGTAGCATTTTCACTATTCAAGAACAAAGTTACGTTCGCTGCTGATGCGGGTGTCCAAAAAGACAACATCGATGACCTCAAAGAAGAAGAGACTCAGCGAATTATCGTGAATGGAAATATCTATATAAGGGCTACTAAAATGTTGAACTTTACATTATCAGGATCTAATTTCACTACTAACTCTTACCAAACAGGGGTTGTAGCAAATGATACGCTGCAATTTTTTCAAATTACACGAAACCTCACACTCTCCACTTTTTACACTATTAGCTCAGATGATATTCCTCAATCGATTTTCCTCACTATATCCAGACAGGAAACAAGTGATGCTGAAGATAACGCATCTGAAATATCGAATTTTAACCTGGGTTACACAATTGCATTGTCATCAATAGGAATGACGGGCAATCTATCGATCAACTATTTCCGCAATGACATCAACCCAATTTTGACAAACGGGATCGGACCAACATTACAGTTGAGCAAATCAGTTTTTAAGGAAAAAGGAAATGTTTCACTCGCATACTCTAATGCACAAACAATTGTAGATGGCGAGCGGAATAGTGATGTACACACAATAAGTCCCAGTTTTAATGTGAAGCTTTTTAAAAAGAGCACTCTGGGATTACAGGCAAGTGTTGTGAATCAACAACCTGTTGGTGCACAGGCAACCGGCTTTACAGAGTTAAGAGGGAATGTTTCATACAGCTATAATTTTTAATGAAAATGAAAAAGTTCACCCATATCATCCTTTCATTTTGCACAGGTTTCCTGATGTTGGCTAATTCTGCCAAAGTAAATGCACAGGTTTATCCGGTTGATGTTACTACCAACTTAACGCCACCGTATTCAGCGTTCATCGCTGATTATTCACAGGCAGGCTCCAACAAGTGGATGTCGAATATTACACTTCGCGATGCTAATGAGCCATCAGTCCAGGTTAGGTTACACCTTACCATTGAATCGAGTTCGATTAAACTGGAGACAAAACCCAACTTTATTCCCAACCAACCGATTACTTTAACACCTAATGTTCCGGTAACGATCAAGGGATCTGACCTTTTACCGTATCTCGATTATAACAATCTACAATTCAATGGAATATCTCGACAACAAATCGAGCAAAACGGGAAAATCCCCGAAGGAATGTACACCTTTAAGATTGAAGTAGTTGAGTACATGTCGGGTAAAACGATTTCTCGTCCGGCACAGGCCAGCGCTTATATTCAGCTCCGCGATCAGCCACTTGCTGTCAATCCAACTTGTAGCACAGCAGTTTCCCCATCTCAGGGACAAAACACTATTTTTCAGTGGCAGGCTGCTAGTCCGCCAGGTCCTGGAGCCACAGGATCTACAGAGTACAGGTTTACGCTCTACGAAATTACAGACAACACCATCGACCCGATGAATGCCATGACGAATAACGCTGTTTTTCAGGTTTACGAGAGTCAGTGGCAAATGCAAACTACACTTGTTTACGGTATTGCACAGCCTCCGCTAGAATTGGGTAAGAAATACCTGTGGCATATTCGGGCGCGTGACAATCGCGGATTTACCTCCTTTAAAAACAACGGCCTCAGTGAGGTTTGCTGGTTTTCTTACGGTTATCCAACAGGTGGAAATATCACACTCAACAAGCCCGATGATGATTTTGGTTTTACAGATGAGGATCAGCCCATTTTTGAATGGGGAGCCATCGATAATGACGTGCCCGGTCAACAAGTTGTTTACAACCTTAAAATAGTCGAGCTCAGTAATGGTCAGAACCCGGACCAGGCCATCGACAACAATCAGGCTTACTTGTCTCAAAACACAGCCCAAATGCCTGCAACAGGAGGATATCAAATCATGCTCGATTCACTCCCAACTGATAATGAATATGCCTGGCGAGTTTCAGCTCTTAGTGATGGGCAAAAAGTTGCAGAGAGTGACGTGAGGACTTTTACATCTCCACCTTTCCTCGACAAATTCAAGGCGGGAAATCACGAAGTGCTTGTCACTACTCTTGACGGTACTGATTTGAATGATATTTCAGGAACAGGAAAAATTAAAATTGGAGGAGGAGATTCGGCTCTGATCGAAATCGACTTTGAAAATTTAAAGCTCAAAGAAGTAGCAGGACAGGTCGTTCTCGATGAAGGAGAGATTGAAACTCAAATTACGATGGACACAATAGGTCTTGAGAGTTTGACCGAGGGCATTCCAAATGGATTTTTTCATCCAGAGAAAGTAAAACTCAATAAAAATTCACTCTCCCTAAAAGGGTACGCAACTTATCCGCTTCCTCTTGTTACAACAGCCAGTCAGCAGGCGAAAGTTGAAACGAAATCAGACTGGATCAATTTTGATAATTACTACCTGCAGGGCGGATTAAACCTCAATGAAAACAATACATTCAACTTATTAGATCCTGCAGGGTTCACGATTGAGTACAACGATGATTCAGAATTGATTATCAGTGAAAACCGCTTTTCAGGAGATTACGATGGCGAAATCACTTTTGAAGACGACATTAATGACAGCGAAGGAAATCCGCTCGTAATTCCATTTGTCGATTTTGACAATCTACATTACAACACCATTTCATACGGATTGGAAGGAGTAGATATCAACCTTCTAGAAAATACAAAGTTCACTCTCAACCCAGGTGAAATAGTAGTGGATTTCAGTGAGGATGAATCTCCGGGAACAAAGAGCGGGCAAGCAGATTGGACTGGTATTTACTTCACACAATCAGAGTTTGAAATTCCTTTTGGATTTGATGAGAATGGATTTGTTTACGTGAAGGAAGATATTGTGAAGGATGCCGGCCTCACACAGTCTTACATGATGAAAAACTCAATTGACTCAAAAGGGCTGAATTTCAAAATTGACTACAGTCCGGCTGATGAGCTCGCATCGGCTTATGCTTTCGTTGGTGATTTCGACTATTTGAATTTCGAAATTGACGGAAGTGATTTTGTAGAAGGTGAGATGGGAATTGACATCACTCTGACTCAAATCAACACAGAAACGAAATACGATGTTAAAGCTCCCCTCACAGCCTCTGGTTTTGACACACCTTACTTCGATGGAGATTTCAACGGTACAATAGAAGTCGATAAAGGTGATGACGAACGCTACTCAAAAATCACTGTTTCTGACGCTCACTTTGATGAAAATGGAATACTGGACATGAACGCAGTTTACGAGTGTCCGGCCTTGGATCTGACTGTTGATAATATCAGTAATTTCAAAATGAGTGCTACAGGAATGATGGGCTTTGGAGGTCTTAACCAGGCGATGAGCCTGGAAACACCAGTTTCCTGTGAACTCAATGGATTACCCGTTACAGTTAGTTCAATAGCAGCATTAGAACTGGAAGGATACACCGCGATTGGCGCTATAGCTACGGTTGATATGGGACCAACGGTTGCCGGTGACGGTGGAAGTGCCGGTATTGAAGTAGCATTGACAGCTGTAAGGCAAAAGCCTGAGCCTTACGATACTGAAAAGGAAGATTTTATCAGCGCTGTGGTGGAAGGTACAGCCAGTGCCAGTGGAGGAAATTCAACTGCGAGCGGTAGTGCCGGAGCCAGCGGTACGTTGGGTTTTGAAGGTGGAGATGGAATAGGAGCTCAGGGAGGTGTATCAGCTTCAGCATCTTCTGAAGAACTTCAAAAAGTAAGCGATGCTGCCAGTCAGATCACGGGGATTCAGTTCAAAGATGCAACAGTTGATGTGAAAGCAGATGCCGGAGCGATGGCTGGTGTAACTGATACTGATCACGGTTTCAAGTTCGAGGCCAATGTTTATGTCGATCTCGGGATGATAGCGAGCGTGAGTGGAAAAGTGAGCCTGATCAATGACAATGAATTCGGGATTGGCGGAAATATTGTTGGTGGTAATTTGGATTTCAATTCAGGAATCATTCCAGTATCACAATACCTAGATGGTTTTAAAGTCCAAACGATTATGGGCTACGCCTCTGGATCTGATGGTGTTCCGCGTCCAGTTTATCTTATGAGAGGCCAGGCTGGACTTGGCTTCCCAATCGTTTCACCGTATATCGGACTCAGTGGACTCGGCTTTGCTATTGGTTCTCATGTTTCACCTAAACAATGGATTGTTCGTGATGGAACGCCAATTTATGAACGCGAGTTTGCTGTCGATTTGCAAACACCTTTTTCTATCACATGGGGAGCCGGAATTCAGGATGAATTTGAGTTGCCTTTTGTGGGAATTGGAGGAGGAGTTTTATACGACTTAACGGCAAACCTCGGTGGAAGAGTAGAATCAACTCAGGAAGTCGATTTTTCAAACCCGGCATCATTGACCAACATCAGGGCCTGTGTTATGGGGAACTTTGATGGTGGTTTCTGGAATACAGATTTCTCTCCGCTAGATTTACTCATCAAAGATCAAAGTGCACTTGCGCTTACAGGTGGAGGAGAGATGTGCTATGGAAAAGTGATGGAAGCTCACCTCAAGTTAGATGGTGACCTTTGGATGGCTCCTCCCATTATTCCGGGAATTCCTTCACCTATTTATTACTGTGGTGCAGGTCAGGCCGATATCGACTTGAAAGTCGATTTGGAAAACATCACTGATCCAACAGCTCACTTGTGGCATATACGCTACGGTACTGAGCAAAACCCAATGACTTTGGATCTGTTTTGCCAACCGAGCTTGAGAGCATTTGGCTGGCTGGATGTAGGGCTCAAACCTAATGGTAAAGCCGGTTTTGATGTAGCTTTAGGTGTTGATGTTGATGTCAATCTCGATGGCCCTGATATCCCAATTGTAGTTGGAGATATTTCACCTTATTTCAAATTCCAGGCAGATGTTCTTGGAAGAGCTCAAATGGAAATTGATTTATCGAGCCTCTCAACTCCAGAAAAATTCACAGCAGCTTTTGAATTGCACACTCATGCCAGTGCTTATGTGTCTGCAGGGTTTGTTTACGATCCTGTTATTGGTAGTCCAACGGATTATAACCTGGGTGAAATACTGCTCAGCGCTGATGGAAAATTAGCAGGGAGCACAAATGAGTTGACACTCGATGGCGAGTTCGTGGCTTCATTCGGTGCGTTGGGGCAGTCATTCACCGCAAAATTTGATAAAGAACTAACACTAATTGATTAAAAATGAGTTTGAAACAGCAAATATCAATCCTGTTGTTGTCAGTTTTGACACTTACCGGTTTTGCTCAGCAAAATGCTGATGTGAAATTCTATGTCAAGATTAATGGATCTGACCAACCAACTCGCTTAAAGTGGTTTACAAAACAGGTTGTTTCATATAACGGCTTCAATGTTTACCGTCAAATGGTAGGAGAGCAAAATTGGGAAAAACTCAATCAGGATCCACTGGTTCCGGGAGCTCATCAAATACCTGAAGAGAAAAAGACACAGGAAATAAAAGCCTTTACTCAATTATTTACTGATCAGAATTACAAGATTGGTGACAAACCAATGGCCGATTTCATCCTCATTCCCAAACTCGTTCTCAGTGAGGAGTTTGCCAAATTTGCTGGAATCAGGTTTGATGATAAAACGGCTGTTTCCGGTTCTGACTACATTTATAAAATAACTGAAATTCAGGATGGTGGAGAAGAAGAGTTGGTCAGATCCGAACCCGTGACAGCAGGGCAAAAGCTTGTTGAAGGTCCACCCGCAAATGTCATTTCGAAAGGTTACAACAAAAAGATCAAAATCGGGTGGTTTGCCGAGCCAGATCGCTACTTCGCTGTCAATGTGTACAGAGCTCCGGCCGGAAATCCTGACGACACGATGTTGATCAACGAAAAGCCTGTCAAGTTCAACATGGAAAACGGAAAGGTTTCGAAGTATCCGTTTTGGGATCAGGGACTTGACGAAGATGATGAATTCGTTTACACACTTGTCACAGTCGATTATTTTGGGGAGGAAGCGGGTAGAGCCGATCCCGTAAAATTTGGAACTGAAGACGTGATTCCCCCCGCACAACCCGAAAACCTGGATATTTCAAAGGACGATCCTTCATTGAGTTTTGTCTTGAGTTGGAAAGCTGAAATTCCTGAAGATTTTGATGCTTTCGCACTCTACATGTCGAGAGAGCGAGACGGTGAATACGAAAAAGTGAAAGATGGTATTCCGCCCGATGAATTTACAACAGAATACATCGCCCCTGAAATAGGTCCGTACTACTTCAAAATCGAGTCGCGTGATACCAACGGAAACACGATGAAAAGTACTTTCATCACGAGTACCTTAAAAGATGCAATTCCGCCAGATCCACCAACAGGCGTGCAAGCCATTGCCGATACCGGAATCGTCAAAATTACCTGGGACAAATCTAAAGCTCCCGATTTTCACGGTTACCATGTTTATACAAAGCGCAATAGAAAAGCTGAACTGTACAATCGTTTTACCAAAGATCCCATTCAAACCAATGAATTTCAGGATGTGATGCACGATAAAATTGTGGGTGATTTCTCCTATAAAATCACTGCTGTAGATACGAACGGAAACATGAGCGAAATGTCTCAACTTGCTACAGCTCAGTTTCCTGATCGCAATCCGCCACCAAAACCTTTTATATCGAGAGTGACTGTGAATCAGGAAGCTCAGGTAGAAATCAACTGGCAATCGATAGCTGCTGATGATCTCGAAGAAATTGATGTCTACAGGAAAAACATCAAAGAGGAAGAGCCAAAGTGGGAAAAAGTGAACCTAACAGATCTTCCATCTTCTAGCAGGAACTATTTAGATCGCTCAGTTCAACCAGGGTCAACCTATGCTTATTCGATAATAGCTATTGATACTGAGGGGAATGAATCTCTTCGGTCAGATCCAAAAGAAGTTCGTGTAAACCAGCCAAAGCTCGCCCCTGTAGCTATAGAGAAATTTAAAGTCAACACGAGACGCAGATCTAAAAATGCAGAGTTCGAATGGAATGTGGACAGACCACAAGATGTCATGGGCTACGTGATTTACGGTCAACATCCAGGAGACAAACAATTGAAACCAATTACCGGCAGACTGACTGATTCGGCTTATAGCTTAAAGAAGCTACAGCCCGGTGAGCACACCTTTCAATTGAAAGTATTTGATAGAGAAGGAAATAAAGTAAAATCAGAAATAGTCTCAATCAACATTAAAGAATAGAACATAAAAACTTGATAATATGAGAATTAAAAAATCGATATTACCACTTTTTGTAGCTGTACTTTGCTTTTGGAGTGCAGATCTCTTTGCGCAGGTAGGGTACAACAATCCCAATCCGCATCCCTCATCCATTGTCGATATGCAATCCAATGACAAGGGATTGCTCATTCCGCGTATGACATCATCAGAACGCAGCGCTATGGCCGTTTCTTCCACAACTCCGGCTGAGGGACTTCTCGTTTTCGATACTGATGTCAACCGAATCTTCTACTGGGATGATGATGTAACAGCCTGGAGAGCCGTAAACTTTGCTGATGTCACGCAAATAGGGAATGACGAGTTTGTAACGATGGACGCTTCTCTAGTAGTGAATAACAACATCCAGCTAAATGGAACCCTAAATGCAGACAGCATTTCGATGAATCAAAATTCAGGTCCTGGAGTTGTACCTCAGGGAGGAATTATAATGTGGAAGGGAAGTACTAATAATATTCCCCAGGGTTATGCTCTCTGTGACGGAACTAATGGCACTCCTGACTTAAGAGGTCGTTTTGTTGTTGGAGCCGGAGGCGGATATGCTGTTAATGATACTGGCGGATCTAATGATGTAACACTCAATTCTACTCAAACGCCACTTAAAAACCATAATCATAGTGTTAGTTTGACTACAGGTACTAATGGAGATCATAACCATCAAACTGGAATTTCTGTTAACGCTAGTTCAGGTGCTGAAACAGCTTCATATGCAGGTCAGGGCTTAGGGAGTTCATCAAATGCTTCAAATTGCGCTACCGGTACAGGAAACTGTAATGCTGTTGCAGTAAAAAACTACGCTTTAACTGATAACAAAGGGAACCATTCACATTCTGTTTCAGGAAACACCAATAGCACATCTGATTCTAACGCTCAACCCCACGAAAACCGTCCGCCATACTTCGCCTTAGCTTATATCATGAAACTGTAAAACACTGGTTATGAATAAATTTTACCCGGTAATCATATTCTGTTTTTTCTTGTGTTCAGCGTTTTCGCAAAATGCTGTTGCACAGGTTGATGTCGTTAATAAAGGGGTTAGCATTACCAATACAGGTTCCAGGATCTACATTGATGGAAACCTTTACAATCGGCTTGATTCGTTATCGCAATCAACTGATGGCTCCATAGCGAACGGTGATTCTATTTTTATTACCGGGAATATTTACAATCAGGCTACTAACAGCCTTTTTACAACTAATTCAGGAGTTGTCGTTTTTAACGGAGCTAATAGCCAATCTGTTTTTGGAGATTCACTCGTTGATTTCTACACGCTCACACTCGACAAAGCTAGTGGGGAACTGGTTTTGCAGAAGGATTTATCGGTTCTGAACGAGCTGAAATTTACACAGGGAAACATAGTCATCAATGACAAAAATATTCTTCTCGGTAATTCGGGGTCATTAGTTGGTGAAGACAATAATAACCGTGTTTACAACGGAAACGGCTACATTATTGCTAATCGCTTTTTAGATGGCTCTCTTCAGAACCAAAACCTGGCCGGAATAGGAGTTTCGCTGGATTACAGCCTCAATCCGGGACAAACCACAATCAAGCGCGGACACGGAGTTCAACAAAATGTGACAAATGGCAGCATTGAACGTTATTTTGAGCTCTCGACAAACAGTACTTACCAAATCGATTCATTCAGAATTGATTACCTCACACCGGAGCTTGCCGGAAATAACGCTTCCAATTTATCCATGTGGCAGAGTAACACTGGCGGAAATTCGTGGAACAGTATTGAAGGCGTTTTGAATACAGGTAATCAATTTGCTACCGGACAATCGTCAACAATCAACCAGTCGATTATCACGCTTTCTGAGACAGACTGCGATAGTACTCCTCAACCAAATTTACCCGATACAGCTTACCTGTGTGGAAACGATTCTTTCCTGCTCAATCCGCAAGTACCCGGATTGCTCTACAACTGGTCAACAGGTGACTCAACTCATACGATATTTGCAGCTCAGGCCGGAACTTATTTTGTCACCGTTACAACGCTATCGGGATGTAGAGCAGTTGATACAACTGAAGTTATTCAAAAACCAAAACCGGTAACAGCATTTTCTACCAACAATATTTGCCTGGGAGACACGGCTTTTTTCACCAACAACACCTCCATAACATCTACCCAAATCACTAATTGGAAATGGACGTTCGATGTGAACGGCACTTTGCCGGATTCGGCTCTGACCGAAAACACTTCATTTAACTATCAGAACCCGGGTGCTTATCAGGTTGAATTAGTGGCAACATCGGAGTTTGGGTGTACGGATACAGCCCAAAATCAGGTGATTGTTTTTTCAAATCCGCAAGCTGGATTTACTGTTGCTGATAACTGTGCAGACAGCACCGTGAATTTCACGAACACTTCATCGATTCAATCGGGAGGGATGCTTTACCAGTGGGACTTTGGTGATGCCTCAACTTCAACATCAACAAGTCCTTCACACACTTACACAAGTTCAAATCCTTATCAGGTTGAATTGATTGCAACATCGAATGCTGGTTGTGAAGATACAGCTCAACAAACGATTCAGATTTTTTCAAATCCAACAGCAGATTTCACTCTTCAAAATGTGTGTGTAGGTCAGGATATTGGTATTAATAACCTATCGACTTACAGCGGACAATTGAGTTACAGTTGGAATTTTAGTGACAATACTTCTGACACAGCACAAACGCCTCAAAAATTCTTCAATACTGGCGGAATTTACACCGTGACGCTTACAGCTACAACGAATAATGGTTGTGCTGATACCGCGATCAGATCAGTTAATGTCACTTCTGGTCCGTTCGCGAGTTTTACAGCTAGTAATGTATGTGACGGTGAAGCAGTAACGCTTTCAAACAATACTCAAATTTACGGTAACACAACTTATAGCTGGGACTTTGGAAACAGTCAGTCTTCAACAGACTCAGTTCCACAGTTGACTTATGCCAGTCCCGGTGTTTACAACATTAGTTTGATCGCGTCATCAACAAATGGATGTAGTGATACCGCGACTCAACAAGTTACAGTAAATCCAAATCCGGTTTCGAGTTTTAGTGTGAGTAACCCATGTGTGAACTCTGCACTTTCTATCCAAAACAATACAACAGTTTCAACCGGTTCATTGACTTACGCATGGGATTTCAATGATGGAACAACCGATACAGCTCAAACACCAACAAAGCAATACAATTTACCAACTAACTACACAATTGAGCTCGTAGCGACATCAGGAGCCGGATGTACTGATACTTCATCGCAACAGATCAATGTTCAACCGTTGCCGGTTGTGTCAATTGAAGATACAGCAGTTTGCGGAACATCTTACGTATTAGATGCCGAAAACCCGGGAGCTACTTACAATTGGAGTAGTGGAGCAACTTCTAGAAGAGATACTGTTGATACATCGGGGAATTATTATGTAACTGTTACAGATCAAAACAGTTGTTCCACTGTCGATACGGCAAATATTTTTCTCAATCCAACTCCTGTTCCCGATCTCGGCCCTGACACAACAGTTTGCGGATCGTATAATTTACAAACAGGGCTACCTCAAAACCACTTGTGGTCAAACAATTCAACAGCTAGCAATATTACGGTTACTACATCTGGAGTTTACGCTGTTGAAGTAACCAACTCACTCGGTTGTTCCGGTTCAGACACAGTACAAGTTACTATTCAAAACGATCCACAGGTCAACCTCGGGAATGACTTTATCCAATGTGCTGGCGATAGTGTAACACTTGATGCCGGAGTTGGAAATTACAGTTACTCCTGGAACACAGGTGATATAACACAAGAATTAACAGTTGATACAACCGGTGGTTATGCCGTAACTGTGACAACGAGTGCAGGCTGCGTAAGTAGTGATTCTGTTCACGCAACATTCAGAGCCAATCCGGTTGCTGATTTCACCTTTGCCGATGTTTGCGAGGGCAATCAGGCTTCTTTCACTAACACTTCATCTCAGCCAAATGGCGGATCACTGAGCTATTCGTGGGATTTTGATAATGGTAGTACATCAACAGCTTCACAAACAAGTCAAACATTCCAAACTGCTGGAAGCTATAATATTCAATTAGTTGCTGAAAACACTACAGGATGTAAAGACACAACAACGAAGCAACTTACAGTGAATCCAAATCCTTCAGCTTTATTTACAACTCAAAATGTTTGTTTGGGAGACTCGGCAGTATTTAACAATAACTCAACTGTTTCAGGAACAACACTAAGCTATAATTGGAGTTTTGATGATGGTCAGATCTCGACTCTCAACAACCCGGGGCATCTTTACGCATCAGCCGGAGTTTATACGGTAGAGCTTTCAGCCCAAACACCTTTTGGCTGTTCAGATTCAACCACTCAAAATATTCAGGTTTACAATCTGCCCGTTTCAACACTTTCAGATTCCATCATAGAGTGCGGAAATTCGACTACTATTCAGGCGGGAAATGGAAGTCAATTGTACAGTTGGTCAAATGGTGAATCGACTTCAAATGCCACAATCGATACAACCGGAACCTATACTGTGACTATTACAAATACTAACGGGTGTTCAGTTGAAGATTCAGTTTATGTGAAGTTGTTTAATCCACTGGTTTTCAATTTGAATAATACTGTGATTTCTTGTGATTCTGTCACGCTTGATCCCGGTGTTGGCGGACTCGCTTACAACTGGAACACGGGAGACACAACTCAGGCTCTGACCGTGAATAATTCAGGTTCTTACACCTTACAGGCGATCGACAGTAACGGCTGTAGTTTTACTGATACAGCTCAGGTAACAATTAATCAGAGTCCGGTTGTGAATTTGGGCTCAAACGATACGCTGTGTACCGGCAACTCAAAAACGCTGAATGCCGGAAATTCATCAGCCAGTCATATTTGGTCAACCGGCAGTCCAAACCAGGCTATAACGGTTTCTAACACGGGAACATATTCCGTAACTACTACGAGTCAAGCAGGATGTTCAACTGTTGATTCTGTCGATATCCTATTCAACCAATCTCCCTCAGCCAATTTCAACTTCACAAATACTTGCCAGGGAGATACAGTCGCTTTTACTGATCAATCGACAAATGTAGTTGCCGGAAGTACTCATAACTGGCAGTTTGGTGATGGTAACACCGCCACTGGTCAGAACCAAAATCACCATTACACTTCTAACGGAAACTATACGGCTACACTTGCTGTAACAACACCTGATGGATGTTCTTCAACAAAAACAAAACAAGTTGTTATTTCACCACTTCCCGTTGCATCATTCACAGCAAATGATGTGTGTGTGGGTAGTGCTGTTAACTTTTTTAACACATCATCAGTATCAACAGGAAGTTTGAGTTATCAGTGGGATTTTGGTGATGGAAACACGAGTTCTGCTGCGAACCCATCTCACAATTATGCTACAGATGGGCAGTATGTAGTCTCATTGATCGCTACTTCATCAGCCGGATGTAACAGCACATTTACTGATACTGTAGAGGTGTTTACTCAGCCACAATTGAATTTAGGCGGCAATATTTCAACTTGTGCAGATTCCACAACATTGAGCGCTACAAATCCAGGATCTTCTTACCTGTGGTCTAATAACACAACTGATTCGGTTCTCACCGTTACGCAAAACGGGAATTACGCTGTAACAGTAACCTCTCAGGACGGCTGTACAAACTCTGATCAGGTGAATGTTCAACTGAGTACGCCCGTTTCCGTTGATCTTGGGGCTGATACGCTCGTTTGCGACAGCATCTTACTCGATGCCGGCAATCCCGGAGCTACTTTTAGCTGGAGCAATGCAGCTACATCTCAGGCTCTGACCGTAACAAATACCGGAATTTATGAGGTAACCATAACTGATCAAAACGGATGTGTGGGATCTGATACGATTCAGGTGACGGTGCAAAACGGCCCGGTAGTGAATCTTGGAAATGATACCGTTTTTTGTTCTTCTCAGTCTCCGATTACGCTTGATGCAGGAGCCGGATATGCAAATTACAACTGGAACAATGGAGCAACTAACCCTACTATAGTTGTTGACAGTACTTCAATTTATGAAGTAACCGTGTCGGCCGGTAATGGCTGTACACAAACAGATCAGGTCGCGGTGAGCGTTCACGAAACTCCTGATGCAGCTTTTGCAGTCTCAAACGTATGCGAGAGTCAGTCTGCGAGTTTCGTGAACCAAACCGTATCGCAAACTGCTGTGAGTTATGCGTGGGATTTTGACAATGGAAATTCATCTAATGGTCAGAGCCCAACTGAGCAATACACTGCGGGATCTTACAATCCGCAACTAATAGCGGCAACAGCTCAGGGTTGTGCCGATACAGTTTCAGCTCTATTAACCGTGAATCCTAATCCAGTTGCCGGATTTACCGCTACAACCGGTTGTGAAGATCAGGCAGTGAGCTTTACTGACGGTACATCGATTTCATCAGGAAGTTATTCAATAAACTGGGACTTTGGAAATGGAGATACAGCAATATCTTCAAATCCACAGGTTACCTACAATTCGGCAGGTTTTTATCCTGTTACGCTCGCAACTGTTTCTGATTCGGGATGTGTTGATACGGCTATTCAGGTACTCGATATCAACGAAACACCACAAGCTTCGCTGGCAGATTCAGTTGAACTTTGCGCAAACAGCTATTCTTTAGATGCTCAAAATACAGGGAGTTCTTACAACTGGAATAACAGTGCTTCAACTCAGAGTATTAACGTAAGCACGAACGGATTGTACATCGTAACGATCACCAATCCTGATGGCTGTTCAGTTGTAGATTCATCATTTGTAGAGCTCAATACTCCGGTAAGTGCTTCTATCAGCGGTTTGACTGTAGCTTGTGATAGCACTACACTCGATGCGGGAAATACGGGAGCTTCCTTCAGTTGGTCTACAGGAGACACCAATCAGAATATCACTGTTTCAAACTCTGGCAACTACGCAGTAACCGTAACAAATACTCAGGGATGTTTTGATACAGCTTCAGCAACTGTTACGATTAACAACTCACCATCAGTTGACATCGGTCCGGATACAACTATTTGCCCCAGTGCAATCATAGCTTTAGATGCAGGAAACCCTGGAGCTACTTACAACTGGAATGGATCAGGAACGGGGCAAATTACAATTCCAACAAATCAGGGAACGTATTCGGTAACTGTAACAGATCAAAACGGTTGTTCAACAGTTGATTCTATGCAGTTGAGTCATTTTGATGCTCCAAATTCAGCATTCACCACAAACAATGTTTGCGTATCAGATTCAATCGAGTTTATCAATAACTCAACTATTGCTAATGGATCACTCACTTACAACTGGCAATTCGGTGATGGACAAGCCGATACTGCTACGAGTCCTTCGCATTTGTACGCTTCGGCAGGAACATATAATGTTGTGCTTACAGCAACTAGTAACAACGGCTGTGTAGATGTTTCAACCAGCACAATTCAGGTTAGGCCTCAACCCACAGCGAGTTTCAATGCTTCAGCGAGTTGCGCTGATGACATGGTGAATTTCGTGAACACATCCTCAATCTCAAATGGATCGCTCAATTACAATTGGGATTTTGATGACGGAAACACTTCCACGAATACCAATCCGCAAAAGAGTTATTCTACTGCCGCGACTTACAATGTTGAGTTGGTAGCGACATCCGGATTTGGTTGTGTTGATACTGTTCAGAACCCGCTTGTGATCAATCCTCTTCCGGTTCTGACCATGCCAGATTCCATTCAAACCTGTTCAAACGACACAACACTCGATGCTGGAAATTCAGGTTCTAGTTTTATCTGGTCAAATGTGACATTTAACCAAACACTTAATGTTCAAAATACAGGCAACTATGCCGTTACCGTCACTACTCCTCAAGGCTGCTCGGCTGACACATCAGTTTATGTAAGTTTCAACAACCTGTTTAATCCTGACCTCGCACAGCAGACGAGCGGATGCGACAGCGTAACGGTGAATGCGGGTAACCTCGGCAGCTCTTATCTATGGAATACGGGCGACACAACTCGCTTGTTCACCACTGATTCTACCGATAGTTATTCAGTTGAAATCACTGATGGTAATGGATGCATCACTTTTGATACGGTTGCCATTATGGTGAATGAGAGTCCGCAGGTTAATTTGGGACCGGATACAGCTTTCTGTGAAGGCGGATCAGTTATTCTCGATGCCGGCTATCCGGGCTCCAGCTTTACGTGGAGTAACAATGCTAATGGTCAGAGCCAAACTGTTTCAACTACCGGAAACTACTTCGTAACCGTAGTTGATACGAATAACTGTTTTGGAACTGATAACCGTGATGTAACTGTTTACCCTGAGCCAGAGTTTGAACTCGGCAATGACACGTTGATTTGTGATTCAATGGAGCTTACTATCACTAGCTCATTTGATGCTTATTCGTGGAATACAGGAGACACCACAAGCTCAATCATGGTTAGTGACAGCGGACTCTACGTTGCTCAAGCCACTTCAACGCAAGGATGTGTTTTTAGTGACAGTATTTTGATCGATGTTCAACCTGGAATTCCGTTCGATCTAGGTGAAGACACAACACTCTGTGCCGGCTCTTCTCTCACTCTTGATCCCGGAGTTGTAGGAGATAGCTACCAGTGGTCGTTTGGTGGATCAAACAGTGTTTTGACTGTTGGTGATTCCGGTACTTACTGGTTAAATCTCACTTCAGCAAATGGTTGTGTAACTACTGATACCATCACGATCGACTATTACAACAATCCGCAACCCGATTTAGGTGGTGATCTTATGCTGTGTACTGGTCAGCAAGTGACATTGAGTACTGGTTCAAATCCAACCTCAAATTTCACGTGGTATTTGGACTCAACGGATCTGACCGATACAGTTGCTGTTGACAGCAGTTCGTTTGAATTATCGAATGATTCTGCTTCAATAACAGCATCAGACAGTGGTCTTTACTGGGTGGAAGTGAGCGATAGCAACGGATGTTTCGCTACTGATACAGCTCATATTTCTATTTCAGATAATTTCATTGAAGCGAGATTCCTCTCTGCATCTGAAGCTGTTGTGGGCGATACGATCAAGTTTATCAGTATTTCTTTCCCTGATTCGCTTCCACATTACTGGAATTTTGATGATGGTGTTACCTCACAGGAGTTCGATCCTGCTCATCCATTTTTCATGAGCGATACATTCATGGTTTCGCTAGTTGTTTCTAACGGATTTTGCAGTGACTCAACTGCCAAACCAATTTACATTGGATCTGGTAAGAAGCCGGGTGAGGTTGAATCTGACACTATTCCTGCTCGCTATACCGACTTTGTAAGTGCTAAATTCTGGCCTAATCCGGTTCGTGATTTTGGTACGCTACAGTATGAATTGAGAGAAAGAGCTGTTGTTCAAGTAGATCTGTTTGACCTCAATGGAGCTCTGTTGAGATCGTACACTGAAACAAAGCAATTCAGTGAAAGACAGTTCAACACGCAAAAGCTGGCTCCGGGGATGTACATCATTCGCCTTATGACCGGTAACAAGCAGCTTACTCTCAAATTCATCAAAAATTGACGACCTGAAATTTAAATAATATGAAAGTGAGTAATTTAATGTGGTCATTGATAATGGTTGTGCTATCTGTTCAGTCTGTAGCACAGCCATGCTTGAGTGGCTACAGTTACAGACGAACACTAACTGTTGACAATTCATCAAATCCAAGTTCGCTCAATAGTCACCAGGTTTTGGTGAATGTGAATACTCAATCGTTGATCAATAACGGCAAGCTAAACCCATCAGGGTTTGACATTCGCTTTACTGATGCTAACGGTAGCTTGCTCGATTATTTTATTGAGCCTTCAACACTTAATTCTACATCGACTAAAATATGGGTTGAGGTCAATTCCATTTCTGCAACGTCTAGCGAAACGATTTACATGTTTTACGGTAATTCGTCAGCTACTCAGGGTTCATCAGGGGAAAATACATTTGAGCTATTTGATGATTTTGCCGGTAATTCGCTTGACAATTCAAAGTGGAGCGCTTGCGGAAATGGAAATATCACCATCTCAAATGACGAAGTCCAGTTGAGTTCTGACGGGACAACGACAGGGAATGCTGTTCTTACGTCTACTAATGGTTTTAATTATCCTGTTCAGATCCAGACCAATGTCAATGGAGCAGGAGTAGGGAAGTCAGTAATCGGGATTCTCAACAACTCAGGAAACGGCTACGGACTCACCTACGAGACAGTTAGCGGTTCACCGGTTTACTCGATGAAATCACTTTCTCAATCGAGTCCGCAATGCTACTCGCTCACTAACTTATCTGCTCCTAACAACACCACAACTAACGGAGCAGTAACACAGGGTGATTGGTGGTTTTATTGGTTAGATACAGGAGCTCAGGGCTACAAAGTTCCAACAGTTGGTTCTGATCAAAGCCGCAACTCCACATTAAATACACTTACAAATCCGGTCAATGTTGTTCTCGGGAACTTTGATCAAAACTCTTCTTTTTCAGTTGATTATGTTCATGTGAGAAAATACAGTGCTCATCAACCTTCAGTATCGGTTGGTACTGAAGATGCACTTGTTGCGAATCTTTCTGCTTCTTCGAACGGTCCCGTTTGTGAGGGATCTGACCTTGATCTAACAACAACCTTTTTTCCTGGAGCAACTTACAGCTGGGCGGGGCCAAATGGGTTTTCATCAGTTAGTCAGAACCCCACTATACCATCGGCTTCGCCCGCTGCTTCAGGGACTTATTCAGTGACAGTAAATAATGGCAGCGGATGCGGTGCTCAGGTAGCTTCAGTGACGGCTACTATCAATCCAAATTCAGTTGGAGGCACATTGAACGGGAATACAACGGTTTGTTCGGGAAATAACAACGGCACACTCTCGCTCTCTGGAGAGACAGGAAATGTAGTGCGTTGGGAGAGTTCATCCTCATCTGGCGGACCATGGGCTACTATTAACAACACCACTACGAGTTTAAACTACAGCAATCTTGCTGCAACAACTTATTACAGAGCTGTAGTTCAATCAGGTGCCTGCAACGAAACTGTTTCGTCAATTGCCGCGGTTCAGGTTGAAGGTCCGTCAGATGCCGGAACGATAACCGGAGGAGCTACTGTTTGTGAAGCTCAAAACAGTGGCACTTTAACGCTAACAGGAAATACGGGAAACGTATTGAAATGGCAGGTTTCAACTGATAATTTCAACTGGACTGATATTGCCAATACTTCTTCAACACTGAATTACTCCAATCTTACGGAAACGACCTACTACCGCGTTGATGTAGCTGCATCACCTTGTGGATCTGACTATTCAGATCCGGCAATTATTACAGTCAACCCAAAGCCTGATGTTGATTTCACTGATAACAACGCTTGCGAGGGAACAGCGACAGTCTTTTCTAACAATACAACGCTCTTTAGCGGTTCACAATCAAGTTTCAACTGGACGTTTGGTGACGGAAATGGCTCAACAAGTGAAAATCCATCGCACACTTATGCTTCGGCTGGTTCTTACAATGTTACGCTACAGGTGACTTCATCTGATGGTTGCACAGGATCGTTTACAAAAACCATTTCTGTAAAGGAAACCCCAAATATGAGTTGGAATGCTCAGGATATTTGTGAGCAGACTATTCAAACTTTTTCCAACTCTACAACAATCAGCTTAGGAGCTTCCATAACTTCCTACAACTGGGATTTTGATGACGGAACTTTCTCAACTTCTACGAGTCCAAACAAGTCATTTAACAGTACAGGAGTTTACGATGTTAAGCTGGAGGCTACAACAAACCAGGGATGTACAGATTCACTCGTAAAACAGGTTGAGGTTTTTCCGCGCGCTCAGGTTTCATTCAGTGCTCAATCTGCTTGTGTAGGAGAGAATGTGAGTTTCAGTAACAACACAAGTGTAGCTACAGGAAGTGCAACATACGTGTGGGATTTTGATGACGGCAACTTTTCCTCTGCAATTAATCCATTGCATACTTTTAATGCCCCCGGAGCTTACGATGTAAAACTGGTTGCCACAACAAATAACGGTTGCGCAGATAGTACAATAGTTTCAGTAGTAATAGAACCACAACCAACAGCAGATTTTTCATTCAGTGATGTGTGTGATAACAATGCTGTTTCATTTACTGATTTGTCTGTCAATGGTGGAAGTGGAACATTGAACTACAACTGGGATTTTGGAGACGGGAACAGTTCAACACAACAAAGCCCTCAGCACACTTATGCGCAAAGCGGAACATACACAGTAACACTTCAGGTAACGGGCAATGGAGGCTGTTCTGATGTCATTACCAAATCAGTTAATGTGCGGCCAAATCCGGTTAGTGATTTTTCATCCTCTCAATCATGCGCGACAAATGCCATGACATTTACGAATAGTTCAGGCATTTCATCAGGATCTCTCACTTATCAGTGGGATTTTGATGATGGAACCTTTTCAACAGCTACCAACCCGACTAAGAATTATGCAATTGCCGGAACTTACGATGTGCGACTGATTGCTCAGTCTGGTTTTAACTGTACCGATACAACAATCAAAACAGTTACGGTTTCTCCAAACACGGTAGCCGGATCGATCAACGGAGCAGCAAGTGTTTGCTCGGGTGCGAACAACGGCACGTTGAATATTACAGGTAACACAGGAAGTGTTGTGAGATGGGAGAGTAGCACTACCGGAGGAAGTCCGTGGACAACAATCAACAACAACAGCACATCACTCAACTATCAGAACCTGAACCAAACGACACATTATCGTGCTCTTGTGAAATCTGGAGGATGTGATTCGGTTTATACACAAGCAGTTGAAATTGAGGTGAGTCCTCAATCTGTTGGCGGGCAAGCAGTAGGAAACCAAACGGTTTGTTCCGGGAATAACTCTGGAGTTTTGACCGTGACAGGCAAAACAGGAGATATTACAGACTGGATTTACGAACCGGTTCCAGGATCAGGATTTACATCAGTTGGAATTTCAACCGACTCATTACAATTCAGCAACCTCACTCAATCGCGTAATTATTTCGCTGTTGTCAAAAGTGGCGCCTGTGAGTCTGACACCTCTCAGATTGCTGTGATTACGGTAAATCCGCAAACTGTTAGCGGAACATTAACCGGTACTGATACAGTGTGTGAAAGCTCGAATAACGGGGCTCTGACCGTAACCGGAAAAACAGGAGATATCATTCGATGGGAGAGTAGCTCGACAGGCGGGAGTCCCTGGACAACCATCAACCACACAACTTCTACGTTGAATTACAACAACCTCAATTCGACAACAACTTATCGCGCGCTCGTTCAATCTGCCGGTTGTCAGTCGGTTTACACGAATGCAGTGACTATTCACGTGAATCCATCAACTGTGGCGGGAAGCGTAAACGGAAACAACACTATTTGCAGCGGTGTGAACAGCGGGTTTGTTACGCTCAACAACGCTCAGGGAATAGTCCAAAAGTGGCAATTGAGTACTGATGGTTTAAACTGGAGTGATATCAACAATAATGATCAGATCCAGAATTACTCAAACCTCGATACAACTACGTGGTACAGAGCTCAGGTGAAAAGCGGAGTTTGTAGTGCGAAGTTTTCAGACTCAGCCAAAATCACGGTGAACCCAAAGCCCGATGTGGATTTTTCAAATACAACGGCTTGTTTGCAAACGGCTACGCAATTTTCAGATCAAACAACCATTTCGCCCGGTAGTTTAGCAAACGCAACTTACACGTGGGATTTTGACGATGGGGCAGGAAGCAGTGCTCAAAACCCAAATTACACATTTTCCTCAGCCGGAACGTTCGATGTAGTGCTCAATGTGACAACTGCTGCCGGATGTGTTGATTCAATCACAAAATCAATTACGGTGAATCCAATACCAAATGTTAATTTCAATGTACAGGATGTTTGCTTTCCGGAGCAGGCAAATTTCACGAATTTGAGTTTCGTACCGGGCGGAAGTGTATCTTCTTACAACTGGGACTTTGATGACGGAAATAGCTCTAATCAAGCTGTACCATCACACCAATATTCAGCAGCCGGAACTTACCAGGTAAAGCTCGTAGCAGAGTCAAATACAGGTTGTTCTGATTCAATTACGAAATCACTCAACATCAACCCCAAACCCCAGGCATCTTTTAGTGCCGATAGTATCTGTTTGGGATCTGACCTAAACCTTGTGAATGCTTCGTCTATCTCAAACGGAAACCTCGATTATTTATGGCGATTTGGAAATGGCAATACTGACACTTTACAAACGCCATCTTATACTTATTCGGCTTCTGGGAATTTCACATTGATTCTGGAAGCAAACAGCCAACTGGGATGTAGCGATACAGCTTCACAAGTCGTTGAGGTGTATCAACAACCAACAGCTTCATTTTCTACCAGTGATATTTGCCTCAATGATACAGCTCAGTTTGCCGATCAATCGTCAAATGTGACTGCCTCAGCAAATTATAACTGGCAATTTGGTGATGGCAATTCATCAACGCTTCAAAACCCAGTTCATGTTTACAACGGAGATGGCTCGTTCAGCGTATCAATGTCGGTTACAACGGTTGAGGGCTGTACAGATTCTTCATCTCAGTTCATTCAGGTTCACCCAAATCCGGTTGCGGATTTTACAGTCGATGACATTTGCCTGGGAGACAGCGCTCAGTTTAACAATCAGAGCACGATTACAGCCGGCTCTGCATCTTACAACTGGCAATTTGGTGACGGATTGCAACTCAACCAGTATCAGCCGACTTATCAATACGCAAATCAAGGGAACTACGATGTCACACTTACTGCAACAACTGGTTTTGGTTGTGTAGATAGCACAACAAAACCAATAAAAGTCTTTGATGCAACTGATGCGGGATCAATAATTGGAGCAGATTCAGTTTGCGATACTGGAAACAACGGAGTAGTGATACTCTCAGGAAACACAGGATCACCACTATTTTGGGAATCATCTCAAACCGGAGTTGCTCCATGGAATTCTGTAAACTCAAATAACGATTCTTTACAATACGGGAGTCTGTCAACGACTACTTGGTATCGGGCGGTGGTGCAAAATGGTGTTTGCCCGCCTGATACCTCATCAAAAGCGAAAATAACAGTATCTCCGGCAAGCTTTGGTGGAATTCTTACTGGCAACGATACAGTTTGTGCATCAGCAAATGCCGGAAATATGAATTTGAGCAACACTATTGGATCAATAATAGATTGGCTCATTTCAACTGATTCAGCTCAGTCATGGAATAATTACAACGGAACAGGCTCTGTAAATTCTTACAATAATCTCGGTCAGAGCTCAACTTTTGCTGTGAGAGTAAAGAGCGGAGTTTGCGAAGCCGATACCTCAAACCCGATTACGATTCAGGTTGACAGCGCAACATTGGCCGGAACGCTATTCGGAGCTGATACAGTTTGTGCCAGTCAGAACAGCGGCTTTGTTGAAGTCAGCGGAGCGCGCGGGTCTGTTCAAAGCTGGGAACAAAGATACAACCCTGCTGATCCGTGGGTGACAGTCATCAACGGATCTGACTCCCTTCACTACCAAAACCTTACTGATTCTACTTATTATCGAGCAAAGGTGAAAAATGGTGTTTGCTCAACTATTAAAACCAATACAGTTCAGGTTCGGGTAGATGAATCAACCCAGGCCGGAACTGTGTTTGGATCTTCAACACATTGTGAATCTGTCAATAGCGGTTCTGTTAATTTGATGAATAATAACGGAACGGTAAATCGCTGGCAGTATTCTGTTGATGGAAATCCGTGGCAGGACACAGCTTTTACCGGTCAGATCCTCAACTATCAAAACCTGGATACTACGTTGCTCTACCGGGCTGTAGTCCAAAACGGAGTTTGTAACGAACGCTTTTCAGATTCGGCAATCGTTACGATTAACCCATTACCAGATCTCGCTTTCCATGCCGATACAGTTTGTTATGCTGATACCACATTTTTTATCGATCAGTCAACCATTCCAACAGGCTTTATCCAACAAAGGAATTGGGATTTTGACAACGGGAGCGGAGCTTCAATTCAAAATCCGCAACACGTATATGGAAGTGGAGGAGTCTACAACGTTCAGCTCAAAGCAACAAGCAATAACGGATGTGTTGATTCGCTCACTCAGCCCGTTGTCGTGAATGAATTGCCACAGGTCAATTTCACTCAAAGTGATGTTTGCCAGCTCGACAGCATGGGCTTCAATAACTTTACAACTATTCCATCAGGATCTATAACGCAGTATGTATGGAACTTTGGTGATGGCGATACCGCACAAACGAATAATCCTTTTCATACATACAGCTCACACGGCAATTATAATGTGCAGCTATACGCTCAGGCAAATACAGGCTGTGCAGATTCTGTGAGTCAGCAAGTTACAGTCCATCCACACCCTGTGGCAAACTGGACTGCCGATACTGTTTTTGAGCCCAATACAACTACATTCCAAAACAACACTTCAATCGTAAATGGAGCTCAACTCACGTATGATTGGCAATTTGGAGATGGAACAAATTCACAAGCCGTGAATCCTGTTCATCAGTATTCTCAATATGGTAATTACAATGCATTGCTCGTTGCTCAATCGAATTTTGGATGTGCTGATACTCTCGCTCAAATGGTTGAAGTATTGGAAAAGCCCATAGCGCAATTTGCAGCTCAGGATCAATGTATTCACGATTCAATCGAGTTTAACAATCAGAGCCAGTATACCTCAGGCACTGCTGATTACATCTGGGATTTTGGTGATGGCGATACTTCACACCAAGTAAGCCCAAAACACATTTACGCATTTCCGGGTAATTACACTGTAGAGCTGAATATTGTTGGAGACAATGGCGGATCTGACCAATATACAACGAATATCAGTGTTTACGCAAAGCCATCTGTAGCATTTTCATTTGAAGATGTTTGCGACTCCATTCCGGTCAAATTCAGGAATCAATCAACAATTAGCAATGGAAACATGACTTACGAATGGTTTTTTGACGATGGCGACACCGCACAGGCGAAGTCACCGGAGCACGTATATCCAACATCGGGTTTTTACGATGCTAAGTTGTTGGCAACATCGAATTTTGGCTGTGTCGATTCTGCAATTCAGCAGGTTCAAATATTATCTCGACCCGAATCGAATTTCAACGTACCGGAAATCTGCTATGGTGATACCTCAGAGTTTGAAAATACAACCACAATTTCTAACGGTTTTATTGTGAGTTACAACTGGAACTTTGGCGATGCAACCAATACCAACAGCATCGTTGAATCACCAGTTTATCTTTTCCTGAATGCAGGTAGATATCCGGTTACCTTGCAAACTGAGTCAAACGAAGGCTGCATTAGCGTTTACACCGATACAGCAGTTGTGTTGGAAAAGCCCGTGGCAGATTACGAATTTGAGGATGTTTGCCTTGGCGAGTCAATGCCGTTTACAAACAACTCATTTTTTTCATCGGGAATACCATTTTACGACTGGCAATTTGACGATGGCGGTACATCAGCTCAACGTGAGCCAAAATACCGCTATTCAGAACCGGGAGAATATGATGTATTGCTAACGGTAACATCACCCGATCAGTGTTTTGATACGATGAAGCAAACAGTTGAGGTTTACGATTTGCCACAACCGCGAGTTGAAGCTCAGGAAACAACGGTGAGCAAAGGCTTTTCAACGCAATTGGCTGCAACAGGAGGCGTGAGTTATTTGTGGTCGCCAGGTGAGTCGCTCAACGAAGCTGATATTCAAACACCCGTAGCGACTCCCCTCCAAACAACTACTTTTACAGTCACAGCGCTCGATTCAAATGGTTGTGTAAATGACACGGCAATTACAATTGACGTGGAAGAAGACTACAAGGCAATAGCTAACAATGTCATCACGCCTGATGGCAACGGTCAAAACGATCGCTGGATCGTTCAAAACATCGAAAACTACGATGATTGTACAGTCAGCATCTACAACCGATGGGGGCAAAAAGTTTATTCTGAAAAAGGCTATAACAACAACTGGCAGGGGACCAACCAGGCCGGTGAACCACTACCTGATGCTACGTATTACTATGTTATTTGGTTTGAGGGCTCTGACCGTGAGTACAAAGGAGCTGTAACGGTTTTGAGAAATGAACGCTAAACGAGGAGATGCTATGAAATCATTGAATATGGAAATAATGCAAGGTCTTCATTCAATTGTCAGATCCATTTATTCAGCCGGCTTGTGGGCGATAATCGGACTTGTGATGTTTTGCGGTAATTCTGCAAAGGCACAACAAACAATCGTTTACTCACAGTACTACGATCAGCCGATTTTGATCAATCCTGCATACACCGGGTTAAAAGATCAATATAACGCCTTTTTACTTTTCAGGAAACAGATGACCGGAATACCCAATTCGCCAACTACTCAGCAATTCAGCATCGATGGTCCCATAGGAGATAAAATGGGAATTGGGCTGAACATGGTCAATGACAAAACTGATATTTTGGGCAGAACACAACTGGCATTGAGTTACAGGTACATGGTTAAGATCAACGATAAAAGTGACCTGAGTTTTGGCATGAACGGGGGAGTTGGTTTTAATCGGGTTGATTTTAGCGGAGTTCGAGCAGATGATGTCACCGATCCTGCATTGCTCACCAATAATCAAAGCCAGATTACTCCTCAATTCAACGTTGGTGCCCTGTACCGTTACGAAAGGTTATCTGCCGGATTATCGGCTCAAAACATCACACAGCAAAATGCTACATTTAGTGAGCAGTCGAGTTTTAAGAACCTGGAGCAAAAATTTATTCGGCATTTTATCGCTCATGTCGGTTACGATTTCCCAATCAATGAAAACTGGGCGATTGAGCCGATGATCCTTGGTAGGTTGATGCAGGGAGGTCAATTTCAGTTTGACATCAACGCATTTGCTAATTACATGGATCGTTTTTGGGCCGGACTCACATACCGCGAAGGAACATCAGTGAATGTTTCATTTGGAGCCAATATCGTAAGCCGTTTCAATATGGGTTACACTTACGAATACTATGTGGGCGATATTCAGCAATTCAGCAATGGATCTCACGAGTTTCAGTTGAGTTATTTGTTTGGAAAGAACAGTGATGTGGCAAATTATTCATCGGGTAATGAGCCCAGCGATTACGACCAATTGGTTCGTCAGAACCGCAAGCAGGCCGAGCAGATCGATCAATTGAATTACCGTATTAAAGATTTGGAAAATGAACTCGATAAAAAGGAAAAGAAGAATGAGGAAACAAAGGAAATTGAGAATCAGATTGAAGAGTTGAAAGAACAACTGGATGAACTGAAGGAAAACAGAGTTTATGAAGATGAAGCACACGATCAAACAGACAGTGCTAAATCGACTAGTCGTAAACCAAATAATCAATTAGATGAAGAAGAGCTTGATCAAATCGATGAGTATTATGATGAAAATGAAGGTAATAAGGTTGCTTTTGACGAGCTTAAGGAGGAATTGAGGAAGAATCGGAAACAAATCAATCTTCAGCAGAATGAAATTGAAAAGTTGAAGAGTCAAATCAATGATTACCGCGAAGAGCTCGAAAAACTGAAGAGTCAGAGAAGTGCAACGAGAAGCAGGAGGGAAGAGGGCTCTGACCGTTATAATGAGAATGAAAATAATAAGCCGGATGATACTGAAAAAGATTACCTGAGCGATGTGCGAAATGCTGATACGAGCGATAAAAATTACGATTATCACGTTGTATTGGGAGCTTACAAGAATCTGGAGTCTGCCCAGCGCTATCAACGACTATTAAAAACCGACAAAGCTCTGGATACGCGAATTGTGCAAAGCGATGACGGTGACTTTTTCTTTGTGACTACGAAACAGACAAATGACCTTGAAGCTGCTTTGAATGAGCTTGAAAAGAAATATGACCAGAGCTATAAGATCAACGGCAATCCGTGGGTTTATATGAAGGAGAAGTAACTTGCTTTCAAATAAAATGAAAAAACGATCTTTGCTTTTATAACCAAAACACAAATTTTATGAAAGCACTAAAAGTCATCGGAATTGCCCTGCTATCCATTGTTGTTATTGTTGCAATTTTAGCATTCACTCTGCCCACAGAGTTTGGTGTTGAAAGATCGACTACCATTAAAGCTCCCAAAGCATTGGTAAAAGATCAAATCGTATATTTTGAAAACATGAACAATTGGTCTCCGTGGTCAAAGTTAGATCCCGATATGGAACAGCGTGTCGAAGGAGAAGATGGAACTGTAGGAGCCAAAATGTTTTGGGACGGCAACGAAAAAGCCGGAAAAGGAGTACAGGAAATCAAAAAGATCGAAGAGAACAGAATCGAAACTCACATCAAGTTCATCAAGCCTTTTGAGAGTGAAGCAACAAGCTATCACATTCTGAATAAACAAGACACCGGTTTGCAAGTAACCTGGGGTTTTAAATCTGAAATGCCCAGACCATTCAATGTTTTGAGTCTGTTCATGGACATGGAAAAGAACATCGCTAAAGATTATGATAAAGGTCTTGAAAGTCTAAAGAAAATCAGTGAAAGCAAAGCTGAGGAGTCTGCTCAAAGCAAATACGAGGTAGAAGAAATCGACTACCCGGCTCAAAAATTCCTAACTTACCGCGAAGAAGTACCTTTCGATGGTATGCAGGCTTTTTATACAAAACATCTGGGAGCCATTTACCAGTTCATAGGGAAGTCTCAAGAAATGCAGCCTGCAGGTCAGCCTTGCGGAATTTACTACACATGGAATGAGAGCGAACAAATAGCTGATATGGCCGGAGCTGTTCCTTTCAAAGCTGATGGTAAAGTAACCAATACGGGAAACTACACTGTTGAAGAGTTTTCGGGTAAAGCTTATAAAATTGCTTATCGCGGCTCTTACGATAATTTGGGAGAAGCGCACATCGCAATGGAAGATTACCTTAGGAACAACAATATTTCAATGAATAACGTAGCGATGGAGCAATACCAAACTGATCCGTCAACACAGCCTGATACAGCTAAATGGCTAACCAATATTTATTATTTCCCACAGGATTAGATACAGATAAATGGTTTATCGTTTAAACGTTTAATGTTTAATGGTCAGAGCGCAATGAAGCCTCTGGCCGTTTTTTGTTGTGGGAAGTTTTCGGCAATAAAAAAGGCTGATTCAGTTTGAATCAGCCTTTTAACGTTTGGAGCGGAGAGACCGAGACTCGAACTCGGGAGCCGCTGTTAGGCGACTACGGATTAGCAATCCGCTGCATTACCACTCTGCCACCTCTCCAAAGCGGTGCGCAAATTTATCAAATTTTGATAGAAGCAAAACTCATTTGTCAAAAAAATGAAAAGTTTTCTACGCTTTATCAGGGTATTCTATGCGTACGTGGTAGATGTTTTTCAATCGTTTTTTGAAAACCTTTTTAATCCGTGAAATATCGCGGAGTGTAATATCAGCATGAATGAATTGATCTTCATTGAGTTGCGAGTCGATGATTTGATCAACCAGTTGTTCCAGCTTTTCCACTTCGTAGTTTTTCAGACTCCTGGAAGCAGCTTCAACAGAATCTGCCATCATGAGAATTGCTGTTTCCTTGCTGAACGGAATAGGCCCGGGATACTGGAAATCATCCATATTCACCGATTCATTTTCCTGTTTTGCCTTGTAATAGAAATAACGCGTAACAGTTGTACCGTGATGGGTTCTGATGAAGTCGATAATCTGCTCGGGCAATCGTTTTTTCTTTGCCATCTCAATGCCTTTGATCACATGGTTGATGATCACTTTGGCACTCTCGGCATAGGTGAGCTGATTGTGTGGATTTCCGCTGCCAGATTGATTCTCGATAAAATAAGCGGGATTCTTCATCTTCCCGATGTCGTGGTAAAGGGCTCCGGTTCTGACCAATAACGAATCAGCGCCAATGATGCTGCTGGCTTCTTCAGCGAGATTAGCCACCTGCATTGAGTGCTGGAATGTCCCTGGAGCTTTGAGGTTGAGCTGTTTTAACAGATCGTTATTGGTGTCGCTGAGTTCGAGAAGTGTGAGATCTGAAATTAACTTAAAGAGTTTTTCAAAAATGAAAATCACGGGATAGGCGAGGAGTGTGAGCATCGCACTGCCGCCAAACCAGAGGAAATAGTTGTAATCGATATCGGTGAAGTGCCCTTCCTTGATAACGGTAAAGCCGAGGTACATCAATGAATACGTGATGAAAATGACGAATGCAGATGTGAGGAATTGAGCCCGCTTGCGCAATCCGGTAAGCGTGAAAAGAGCGATGAGTCCGGTCATGATTTGAATGAACACATATTCAAAACCATTTGGTGCGTACAACCCGATCGTGATGATCGTAATAACGTGAACAAACGATGCGATGCGCGATTCAAAGAAGTTGCGGATCACAATGGGCAAAATGCAGATGGGCAAGAGGTAGATGTTCAACTGATCAAACCAGGTCGTGATGACAGCGAACACCACAAACAGCACAAATAGTGTGAGAATCAGCGAAAACTTATTGAGTTCGTTGAAGATGTCGGGTCTGAATATTGCCATGTAAAAGAGCAACACAAACACCACAATCGTCACGAGAATCACCTGCCCACCAATGAGCAAAATATTTCCCTCAGCATTGTTGTATCGCTTGAGATAAGCAGTTTCAAACGATTTCAGTTTTTGAAAAGCAGATTTATCCACGATTTCACCGCGGCTGATGATCTTCTCGTTTTTTTCAACCTTGCCGTAATAATCGGCAATTTCATCCATTCTTTGTTGGATAACTTTCTCGGTCAGATCCGGGTTAAAAGCAAGGTTTGGTTTGAGATTTTCGATGATCAGGTTTTTCACCATGACCGAATCTGACGGTGCCGACTCACTCATGTGTCCGGAAATGTAATCTGCCGCTTCCTGTAAAGTGTAGAGACTGGAAAGCGGTTGACGTTTTTCGCGGTGATCTGACACAATATTTACAGCGCTCTCATCTTCCAGAACCTCATGGTTCTCGATAATCCCCTTTTTGTAAATTTCCTTGAGGTGCGAAACGCCCCACTTTTCAAACGCCTTTATTTTAGTGGAGTCCCAGCGATCTTTTTCAAGGCTCAAGCCTAGCTTAAAGTTTTCAATAGCATTTTCAGCCGCTTCATTTTCGCGAGTGAAAAAAGGCTTTGTAAAAGAGTTGATCTCTGCCCGTTCTTCCTCTTTTTGTTTTTCCGTTTTGATAATAGCAAAATCAAAAGGAGCGAGGAGATCATCGTGCAGCCACGGTTTGCCGGCTTCAAACTCGTACTTGAAATGAGCTTCTTTAGGCAATAGCGCCACGATTATAGCAATAGCGACTATCGCTAACAAAAAGCGCGCTAGTTTGTTATGGCTGTGACGTAATTCGCTGGCAAATTCTTTAATCATAAGTCAACAATAAAAAACGAAAGTATAACTGTTGTGTGTAATGAGCGTAAATTCGTAAAAGATAGTTGATTTTCTACCTTTGCAATCCAAATTTGAAATCTAATAAATAATTATGAAAGAAGTATATATTGTATCAGCGGTGAGAACCCCGATCGGAAGCTTTTTGGGAAGCCTTTCATCAGTACCGGCTACCAGACTTGGAGCAACAGCTATTAAAGGTGCTCTTGAAAAGGGCAAAATTGAAGCTTCATGGGTACAGGAAGTATTCATGGGGAATGTACTCCAGGCCGGTTTGGGTCAGGCACCTGCTCGCCAGGCAGCAATCTTTGCCGGAATTGAGCACAAAGTTCCGTGTACTACGGTAAACAAAGTTTGTGCATCAGGAATGAAAGCGATTTCTCTCGGAGCACAGAGCATCATGCTAGGTGATAACGATGTTGTAGTTGCTGGCGGAATGGAAAATATGTCTGCAGTACCACACTACATGTTAGGAAGCCGTAAAGGTTACAAAATGGGCGACTTCAAAGTTGTTGACGGAATGGTTAGTGATGGACTCATCGATGTTTATAACAACTATCACATGGGTAACGCTGCTGAGTTGTGCGCTAAAGAATGCAAGATTTCTCGTGAAGAGCAGGACGAGTTTGCTATTGAGAGCTACAACCGTTCAGCAAAAGCGTGGAAAGAAGGTCTTTTCAAAGATGAAATAGTACCGGTTGAAGTTCCACAGCGAAAAGGAGATCCGGTAGTTGTGAGTGAAGATGAGGAATACAAAAACGTGAAAATGGAGAAAATCAAGAGTCTCCGTCCGGTATTCCAAAAAGAAGGAACAGTTACGGCTGCTAACGCTTCAACATTAAATGACGGTGCATCAGCAGTTGTGTTGATGAGCAAAGAAAAAGTTGAAGAATTGGGTGTGAAACCAATCGCTAAGATCGTTTCTTATGCCGATGCTGCTCAGGCTCCTGAGTGGTTTACAACTTCACCATCAAAAGCGCTTCCAAAAGCACTTGACAAAGCGAAAATGTCTCAGGACGATATCGACTTTTGGGAAGTGAACCAGGCATTCTCAGTTGTGAGTTTGGCTAACATCGCAGAAATGAAACTCGATCCGTCAAAAGTAGATGTTCACGGTGGAGCTGTATCTTTAGGTCACCCGCTGGGTAATTCTGGTTCCAGAATCGTTGTTTCGCTGTTGAATGTACTCAAGCAGCACGGTGGTAAACGCGGAGCTGCCGGAATATGCAACGGTGGAGGCGGAGCCTCGGCAATGGTTGTTGAATTAGTTTAATTCAGTACAACTTGTTAAAAAGTCTTTTCAATGAGCTTGACGAATAAAGCGCGAGTTTTGCTTTATTTGTCAAGCTTTTTTCAATTATACGGTTCCATCTGACCGGTAATTAATAAAATGAGCAGATGAAATACGGTGTAGCCAAATTGAGTATTATTCCCTGTCGGTCAGAACCGGCAGACCCGAGCGAACAAACGAGTCAGCTCCTGTTTGGCGAGCACTACAAAGTTCTTGAAGAGCGCAAAAAGTGGGTGAGGATACGAAACTCGCTCGATAATTACGAAGCCTGGATCGATCGCAAGCAACACGCTGAGATCACAGAAGAGGAGTACAAGCGGCTCGACTCTGATCGTCATGCAACCTGTTCACTCGAACTCGTTGGCTTAGCGACAAATGTTTCCACCAAAGAAATCACACCCATCCCGATGGGTAGCACTTTACCACTGCTTAAAGACGGTAGCTTTGAACTCGGATCTGACCATTACCAGTTTGACGGGCAATTTATTCACCAGCTATCTAAAGACAAGAACAAAATTGTTGAGAATGCTTACATGTATCTCAACGCTCCGTATTTGTGGGGAGGTCGGTCTCCGTTTGGTATCGATTGTAGCGGTTTTTCACAAATCATCTACAAGCTGAATGGCATTAAGTTGCCGCGGGATGCTTATCAACAGGCTGAGATCGGTATAACGTTGAGCTTTGTGGAAGAGGCAGAGCCCGGTGATTTGGCATTCTTTGACAACGAAGAAGGCGATATTACGCATGTGGGCATTTTACTGGAAGATAATTATATCATTCATTCATCCGGTAAAGTAAGAGTAGACCGAATCGATCATCAAGGCATTTTCAATGCCGAAGAACACGATTACACACACAAGTTGCGCCTGATCAAGCGTATTTTTTAAGGGTTTACGAGAACCTCCCTTTTTACCTAAATATTTCTAATTTATTCTGTTTGCCTGTAACTTATTCCGTTTTTTGTTCCACTTGTACCCTTATTCCCAAACACCAATAAATTAATGTTACACATTGCGGTACGTTTGTAGAGAACTACAACACGACCAGAATTATGTCTATCAACAACAAGTTACTGCCAAAGTTATCTTTGCTGTTTGTCATTGCATCAGCAGGTATTTACGGCATCGTTTTAACACTACATTTTATTACTTCATTCGGAAATCTCGAGTACATAGCAGGATTCCCAATGTTGATCACACTGATCGGACTTACATTATACAAGTCTAAAGTGCTTCACAGTTATTCGTCTTATCCTGATTACATCGAATTCACGACAGGTAATCTTTTCACTACCGATGAATTTGTTTTGAAGAGAGGATCGAAAAGAATTGTAAAAGACGATATAGAAGAGGTAGCGATCAAAGGTTCTCTATTTTGGAAGAGACTGGTAATATCAGTACGTGGAACACACAGAAGTCACATGTTCAAGATTCCGCTACTAATCGTATCAAAGAAGAAATCAATTCAAATGATTGAAGATATAGTTGGCGCTCCAATGAGTGAGATTTGGGAAGCTAACGTTGAAACACAAGAGCGTGTTGTAGACGGCCATGAAGTTGGCCAAATTGCTTTTAACTAGCAGCTAAACATTGTATTTCCTGATACAATGTACCCTGATCACGAAAGTGGTCAGGGTTTTTTTGTGATTATTTTGAGAGAATTAGAATATTTTATTATTGAAGCTCTTTGCGTTAATGGATTGCGGAATACTCTTTTATAAATCTGTTCTAAGCTTAAAAGTTTTAGTAGGGAGCTATTCATTTGCTATAAATCGTGCGAAAGTGGAGCGAACAATGTTCTTAAACCAAAAAAGCCAGTCTCACAATGAAACTGGCTTTTGATAATTATTGGAAACTTAATGGAATTTAAGCCGGAACTTCTTCAGTTTCTTTGGCTTCTTCCATTTTTCCGTTTTTGATTTGTTCGTATTCTTCTTCGTAGAAGAACTGGTCTTCAAATGCCGGTTTGAGGTCATCTAACCAAACAGCATCTTCATCGTATTCTGCAAAGAATGGTTTGTGAACCCATTTGTGGTTTCTTCCCTGTATGAATCGTAGTCCAAGGACTCTTTTCCCGGCTACTTCTGTTTCGCCAAGGATCTGAACTTTCCCGGGCTCAGCACTCATGCTGGGTCCGCGCACGGTACGGCAAATTCCGCTCACTTTTTCGTACGCTCCTTTGAAGATTTCCCAGGTTCTGACCAATGGAACGGCAAAGTAATCCTGAGCTCCTGTGTCACGAGCGATGAACATGTAGTAAGGAATCATACCCAAATCTACCTGTTTGCGCCACATTTCGGCCCACGCATCGCTTGAATCGTTGATGTTGCGCATGATTGGCGATTGTGTTCTGATTTGAACACCAACTTCACGCAGATTTTTCACGGCTTCTTTAACTGCATCGGTTTTGAGTTCGTTGGGGTGGTTGAAGTGTCCCATAAACGCGAGGTGAACTCCGGCATCTTCCACTTTTTTGAACAGATCGAGGAGAGGTTGAGCATCTCTGTCTGTCGTGAAACGGTAAGGCCAGTAACCGAGAGCTTTTGAACCGATTCTAATCGTTTTGAGATTTGGTAAGTCTGCTTCGATGAGTGGCAGGATGTAGCGTTCAAGACGTTTTGTACTCATGATCATGGGATCGCCACCGGTAAAGAGCACATCAGTAACTTCAGGATGAGCTTTGAGGTATTCGATCATGAGGTCTGTTTCTTTCATGGCGAATTTCAATTCGTCAATTCCAACGAATTGCGGCCAGCGGAAACAAAAAGTGCAATAAGCGTGGCAAGTTTGTCCCTGATTAGGGAAGAAGAGCATTGTTTCGCGGTATTTGTGTTGAATACCGGTGAGCTTGTAGCCGTTGATCTCAGGAACATTCATTTCCATTTGTCCGGCAGGGTGCGGATTGAGATCCATGCGGATGTCATTTACGAGCTCTTTGAGTTCTTTTTTGGGCATTTCACTCTTGAGCGCTTCTGCTACTTTACTGAAGTGCTCATCACTCAACATGTCTTTTTGTGGAAAGGTGAGTATAAAAATGGGGTCATCGGGAACGTTTTCCCAATCGATTAGTTGGTCGATTACGTAGTTATTCACTTTAAAAGGAAGGACATTTCCCACTACCTCTATGGCAAATCTCTGTTCTTCTGTGAGGTATTCCTCGACCTGAGGTACTTTTCTAAAATTGTTTACTCCAAAGGTTCTGTACCTTTCCTGTTTCATAGGCCTCTATTTATTTAATTGTATTAAAATTTAAAATCTCGCTAAAGTATGAGCTTAGTCGGGTACTGCGTTACAGTTGAGATTAAGCTATTATTAAGTAGGTGGGTTCAGCAAAATAAATCGTTGCATTCCTGAATTGAAGCAAAGAAAATTTCATCTACAGGAAACAAATTCTTGCAACTTTACACTTCAAACCCTATATTTGAAATGTGTGTTAATAAGTTAATCGTTTTCGTCTCTTCAAGGGGTTGAAGGACGTGGTTAGTAGGTGCAAAGAGGGAAGTTTTTCTTCCCTCTTTCTTTTTTTAAGCTATCTTGTTCAGATCCAGCCGATTAAAACTTAGTAATCCAATTGTGTTCGTCTTCGATTTTACCGCGTTTAACGTCTTCTAAATAATCGCGGAGTCTTGCAGAGAATTCTCTTTTTTCTACATCTGGTAATGTGTAGAGTTGATCTTCGTAACCGATTTCTTTGATATGCGCAATTGTAGCTGCTGTACCAACACCAAACGCATCCTGTAAACGACCTTCTTTTGCCGCTTTGATTACTTCATCAACTTTTACAGGAGCTTCTTCAACCGGAACATCCCAATGTTTAGCTAACTGGAGAACGCTGTCGCGCGTAACACCCGGCAGAATTGTAGAAGTGAGAGGTGTAGTTCTCAGCTTGCCATCGATGAGGAACATGACATTCATCGTTCCTGCTTCCTCAACAAAATTGTGCGTTGCTCCATCAGTCCAAATCAGCTGATCAAATCCTTCTTTTTTCGCCTTTTGAGCAGGGTAGAGAGAACCGGCATAGTTTCCGGCAGTTTTTGCAGAACCGGTGCCGCCTTTTGCTGCTCTTGTGAATTCAGTTTCTATTTTTACTCGAACAGGATCTGCGTAGTAAGGACCACTGGGAGAATTGATTACGACAAACTTGTAAGTCTCAGATGGGCGAACACCCAAAAAGTTATCTGTCGCAAACATGAATGGTCTTATGTACATCGAGCTTCCCGGAGTATCGGGAATCCAATCTTCATCTACTTTGAGCAATTGCTTGATTGCATTCATGAAAAGCTCTTCAGGAACTTCAGCCATGCACATGCGCTCGGCAGAATTATTGAAACGCTTGGCGTTCATTTCGGGTCTGAAGAGGAGGATTTCTCCGTCTTGATTTTTAAATGCTTTCATGCCTTCGAAAATGCTTTGCCCGTAGTGCAATGCAGAATTTGCCGGTGAAAGCGAAAAATCGTCAAACGGGATTATTCTCAAGTCTGTCCACTCGCCATCTTTGTAGTCTGCCACGAACATGTGGTCAGAAAAGGTGTGTCCAAATTTTAAATTAGACGGATCGAAATCCTTTAATTTTGAGTTTTCAGTCTTTTGAATCGTTATATCTAATGAATCAATCATTGCTTTTCGAATAAAGGTTTGCGAGCGCGAAAATACGGAATTTTACTCGTTTTTCAGGGGTTGAATGTAACGTTTTAGCTAAATGCGTGTTACGCTTGTTTGGGGAATCCAACCCTTATTGCCGTTTGGTAGTCGAACTTCAATCCAATTATTGTTCGATTCCTGAATTTCAACTTTTAATCCGCTATGGATCACATAGAGTTCTGTAGCATTACTTTGCGGCTCGCTAAAAACAGAAACTGATGATTTCATCACGATGGCGTTGTCGTGGCTCTGCATTTCTATGTAACTGAAAATTGAGATGATTACGGTCAGAACCATAATCACGAGCGCAGATACAATTCCGCCAACCAGGCGTTTCTTAACAGCTATATCTTTTGTCAAAATAAACAGAGTGACAAAGGCCACAAAAACCCAGAACAGTACAATTGCAATAATCCACCACGTTGAAGGAGCAAAAAGTGTGATGAGTCCTTTCCACCAGTTGGTAATAAACAGGGAGGGGAGCTCTTCAAATTCATCTGTGATCTGACCATTAGCTACATTCAAATTATGGCGCGTATCTTCATCATTGGGTTTTAATTTTAACGCACGCTCATAATGGAGGATCGACTGTGCAACTTCACCGGATTTAAAATGAGCATTTCCCAAATTATAGTGAAGTTGATGAGAGGTATAGCCCTGATTGATCAACTGATTGTACAGTGTTTTGGCTGAGTCGATTTGCTCAGATTCGTATGCGGAATTCGCTTCTTCAAACAGTCGCTCTGGACTACTGGCCATTGCAGACTGGCAAACGAAGATAACGAGTGTAATGAAGTATGTTAGTGCGTTTTTCATTTCAGTTCTTTCTCTAATTCTTCAATTACATCTGAAGCATCGCTTAAGAGCTTTTGCGGTTCCTCAGTTTGGCTGGGAGCAAAACGAGCCATTTGACAAGATTCCAGTACAGCTTTGAGTTTAGCTCTTGATGATTCTTCAATATCCTGATCACCCAGAGACTTATCGATTCGTTCAAAAGTTAACTCGCTGGTTGCAATATTGAGCTTGTTCGATAAGTAATCGTGTAAAGCGCGATACAACTCTTCGTAAAAGGCGTTTTTGTCATTTTCACTGATAAGCTGTGTAGCACGTTTTAAATGACGTTGTGCCATTCTGGATGCTTTGCGTTTTTTGTAACCGACTACATCTTTCTTCAGGTTTTCCTGTCTTCGGAATAGTGCAATAATAATTGCCGATAAAATGACCGGTAAAGCAAAAAGCCCGAGTATAAAACCTACATTTAAACCAAGCATGTTTTCTTTTGTGCGTAAATCAGTATTGCTGGTTTTGATGTAGCGGATGTCCTTTGCCAGTTGCTCAACGTTGCGCTTTGTCGTGGCAGATTGGCCTACCTGAGCATCTCCGCCAACTCCGCGGTTGACTTTTATCTGGTAGACTTTCTCTTCAGTTGATTCGTATTTCCCGGTGCGCGGGTTGAAAAATGTAAAAGGAGGAACAGTTATTTCAAATTCTCCTTCATGACGAGGAATAATGAGATATTCCCACGTTTTGTTGCCGCGTAAATTTGTGCCCGTGTTTGTGCTTGATAGGTTGATTTTGGGATCGTAAACCTCAAAATCTGCCGGAAACTCAGGATCAACTAATTCGATTAAATTGACATTTCCTGTTCCTGATACTTCTAGTGTGAGATTAATTGCTTCGTTTGCGTTGACAATGTTGTTGTCGAGTTTTGGTGTAAATGTAAAATCACCAACGGCTCCGTTGAAAGATGGAGGCGGACTGGGGAGTGGCTTCACATTGACTGTAGCGCTGTTACTTTTCAGCGGAACATTCTTTTCAACCATCTTGTAGCGCGGACCAAAAAATGTTTGAACAGGTTTATCTGATCGTGTTCTCACTTTAGCTTCAATCTCAAAAGGCTTGAGCGTTAATTTTCCTGATCGCTGGGGAAAGAGGACGTATTTCTTGAGCGTGTAAACTTCAAATACTTTCCCGTCAATAATTTGGCGGGATGCGTTGAAGTTTTGCCCGATGTCCACTTCATCAGTGTAAAAACCTGTAAAATCGGGGAGTTTTTGTCCTGTAATTCCGCCAATACTAACTTGATTGTACAGTTTGTAACTGGCAACCAAACTCTCACCATTATACACGTTGTTATCGCTTAGCTCGAGACGGAGAAATAGTTGATCTGATGACCCCTGAGACTGCTGGCTCTGACCGTTATTATCTCTTGAGCTATTATTCTTTTTTTGTTGAGTTGACGACTTTTGTTTAGAGGTTGTTTTGTCTTCTACAACTTTGATTTTAATCGCGTTAGACGAGATCTTTTCACCATCAACTTCAATTCGAGCCGGCTCTATGATGAATTCGCCCGTTTTAATAGGGAAGAGGATGTAGCTAAAACTCAAGCTGGCAGACATTTTCCCGTTGACAAAAGACATCGAGGACTTTTGATTGGGGCCGCTGTAAACCTTGAAATTATCAGTTAAGGTTGGGGCTCTGAAATTATTTCCAGAGCTATTGAGTATATAACTCAGCTGGAAACTCTCTCCAATTTTCACCTCGTGCTTGCTGGCTTTTGCTTCGAATTTTGCATCCTGAGCAAAAGCTGCAAATGAGGAGAGAAGTAGGATTATATGTAACAGTAATTTTCTCATTACCAGTTTTTCTCGTTGTTATCAGTATCTACAGCTTTACCTTTTTTCTTTTCCAGCTTTTTCTTGAGTTGTCGCTCATCATTTTGAATAGCCTCTAACATTCTGCGCGCATCTTCTTTGGAAAGCTTTTGCGGATTTGGTTTTTGAGGCTGAGGCTTTTTACCCTGGTTCTTTTTATCTCCGTCCTGAGGCTTTTTCTCTTTACCTTTTTGATCTCCCTTGTTCTTGTCCTGTTGATCTTTTTTGTCCTGATCGTTCTTTTTCTTATCGTCTTTCTTGTTTTTGTCCTTGTTGTCTTTGTCGTTCTTTTGATCGCCTTTTTGATCCTGATCTTTTTTCTTTTCGTCTTTGTTTTGGTCTTTTTTATCCTGGTTTTTCTTTTTCTCCTTCTCTTTTTCCTGTTGCTCACGCAATTTGCGCATCGCGTAGCTCAGGTTGTAGCGAGCTTCCTCATTTTCAGGATCATTGATCAGAGCCTTCTTGTAGGCATTCACACTTTCCTGGTATTTCTTTTGTTCAAACTTAGCGTTCCCGAGATTGTGATAAGCGTTTGACTTCAGTTTTTTGTCATCGGTATTTTCTGCTACCTCATTGAATAGGCGAGCAGCTGTGTCGTATTTCTGTAATTTGTATTGAGCATTTGCCAGGTTGTACTTGGCATCGAGGAAATTTGAATCTGCAGAGAGAGATTTCTCATATTTTTTTGTGGCTCCGGCATAGTTTTTCTCGCTGTAATCGTCATTTCCATCACGAGCATGAGATCGTTCTTCCTGTGCAAATGACATGGCAGACCAAAAAAGCAATATGTAAATGCTGATTAATCTCATTGTTAACTTTCCCCTTTATTGATACCAAATATGTTACTTTTTCTCTTTCCGGTCAGAACCGAAAGCACGAGAAATATAAGTCCAGCTCCCAGGAAGTACTGAAACCGGTTTTCATAATCGGTGTAAACCTTTGAGCCAAACTCTGCTTTCTCCATTTTACCAATTTCATCAAAAATGTAGTTGAGGCCTGCATCGGCATTGGTAGCCTGAACGAATTTTCCGTTTCCTGCATCGGCTATGTCTTCCAGCATATCTGGGTTAAGTTTTGATACAACCGTTTCGCCATTTTTATTTTTCATGTAGCCCAGTCTGCGCTCTCCCCGATAAATTGGAATTGGGGCACCTTCATTTGATCCCATCCCGATAGTGTGAACAGCAACTCCATTATCAGCAGCTTTTTCGGCAGCTTCTTCGGCACCGCCTTCGTGATCTTCTCCATCGCTGATGATGATAATCGCTTTGCTGGTTGATGACTCCATATCGAATGATTCCATCGCTAAATCGATTGCGTCACCAATGGCAGTTCCCTGTACCGGGACAATATCAGTGTTCACAGCATCGAGGAAGAGTTTTGCTGCGGCATAATCTGTCGTTATGGGCAGCTGTGTGTACGCATTTCCGGCAAACACGATCATCCCGATGCGATCTGACTGTAACCGATCTACTAATTTTTCAATAGCTCTTTTTGCTCTTTCCAGTCGGTTGGGAGAGAGGTCCTCAGCAGTCATGCTGTTAGAAACGTCAACGGCCACGATAAGCTCAACACCTTCGCGTTTTACTTCTTCAAGCTTTGTACCTACTTGCGGACCAGCAAATCCAAAAATGAGCAGGATAAGCGCGATGAGGAAGAAGATGAATTGAACTGTGGGCTTGTTATTACTGATATTTGGTAAAATATGTTCCTTCAATTGCGGACTCAAAAAGTTATCGATCGAGTTCTTTCGCCATCTTTTCCACAGAATAAACACGAGGATTAGCACAGGTAAAATGGCTAATGCCCACAAATATTCGATATGTTCAAAGCGAAACATCTATACGATTGACTTTAATGTTGTGTGTTGAACGAGGAAGGAAAGAACGAGCAATATTCCCGATGCCGCGGCATAAGGATAAAATTCTTCCTTTCGTTTTCTGTATTCTTTTACTTCAATTTCTGTCTTTTCCAGCTCATCAATTTTGTTGTAGATCTTTTTCAAGCTCTCATTGTCTGTAGCTCTAAAATATTTCCCTCCAGTTTGCTCTGCAACTTGTGTTAGTGTTCCTTCATCGATGTAAACATCGGTTTTGCGAAAAACTGTTTGTCCAGTAATTGTTTGTACAGGCATTGGTGCTTTGCCATTCGTTCCCACACCAATTGTATAAACTTTGATTCCGTAAGTTTCAGCAATTTCAGCAGCTGTGAGAGGAGGAATGTTTCCCGAGTTGTTGACACCGTCAGTGAGCAGAATCACAACTTTACTTTTCGCTTTACTCTCGTTGAGTCTGTTCACAGCTGTAGCTAATCCGGAGCCCATAGCAGTTCCGTCCTCAATCATTCCGAATTCAATATCCTGAAAAAGATTTTTGAGCACGCTGTGATCTGTTGTGAGCGGACATTGCGTAAACGCTTCTCCTGCAAAAACAACCAATCCTATGCGATCTGTTTTTCGGCCTTCCACAAAATCGAGAGCTAAACCTCTTGCAGCTTCCAGGCGGTTTGGATCAAAGTCTTTAGCCCGCATACTTCCCGAAATATCCATTGCGAGAACGATATCTATTCCTTTAGTTGACACTTCCTGGCTCGAAGTTGAACTCTGTGGGCGAGCCATAGCTGTGATAAGCAATCCAATTGCAATCATTTGTAGACCGAACATAACGTGCCTCAATATCGGCTTTAGCGATTGCGTTTTAGGTAAAAACGAAGCAGTAGAGTAGGTTACTTGTGTTTGCTTGCGTACCTGTTTAAAAATATACCAGGCAACGAGCAGCGGTATAATCGCCAGCAACCAAAAGAGCTCTTTATGTGCAAAAACTATTTGCTCACTCATTATTGACCGTTCTCCTTTTCATTTTTCTCTTCCTCAACAGGCTTTGTCACTTCAACAAAACTCTCAACAGCTTCAAAAGCAAATTCATTTTCATTGGGTAATGGCTTAGCTTTAGCAAACTTCGCCATGTCTGAAATTCGCAGCGCTTTGATTAGGCTATCGTTGTAATCCTCACCGGCATTTGTAAGATGCATTTGCGCTTCAATTTCACTCGTGGTGTATTCCAGAGCGTGCATTCCAAATCTGCGTTCAAGGTAACTGCGAATAATTTCAGATAACCTGATGTGGAATTCGCGGTGTTTTTCGTTTTGCCAGAGTTTTTGATCTTTCAACTCGGTCAGATCCCTGAAAGCCTCAACATGTGGTGGATCAAGCGGTTTTTGAGGTTTTGCCTCAGCACGCTTTTTGTCTTTACCTGTCAGGTACAAAATCAGTGAAACTACAGATATCAAAACCCACAGAGCACCCGCGCCAATTCCAACGAATTTGATAATCTCTTCAAATGTATAAGGCACTTCACGAATAGGCTGGATATCCTTTATCGCCTGGCTCGTATCCACTTCCACATCCTGAACTTCAATCAGGAATGGCTCTGACCGAAAAGTGTCTTTATCAATGACAAAAGCAATTGGCTCAATTGCCCAAACACCCGTGTCAAATCCTGTTACAGTTAGTTGTTCAGTGATTGTTTTCGTGTTGTTGGTCAGAACCGTATCGCGACCGGCTGAGTTGACGATCATGACTTTTTCGTGCAGGTTTTCACCAAGCTGAGGCCAAATAACTTCAGTATTTTTAGCACTCTCAACTTTTAAGTCAACCTTGATTTGCTCGCCAATTTGGATGCTGTTGGAGTAGGGATTCACTTCAACTGACTGGCCAAAGGACAGCGAGATAAAACTGAGCAAAAGCGATATGGTCAGGATAATTCTCATCTTCTCAATTCGCGTTGTTTAAAGAGGTTCATGAGTGGTTTTGTGTACGATTCGCCAGTGTACAGTGAGGCTGTGTCAACGCCAGATCGGGTGAACATATCCTGTAATTTGAGCACCGCTATTTTGCGTTGCTTTTCATATTCTTCTCTAACACGCTTACTCGATGTATCAACCCATTGTGTTTTTCCTGATTCGGGATCTTGTAATGGCGCCAAACCGATGTTAGGTAGTTTTTCTTCTTGTCTGTCGCGAACGTGAAGAGCCACGAGATCGTGTTTTTTGTTCGCGATCTTGAGAGCGTTCTGAAAGTTATCATCGATGAAATCACTTAGCAGAAATACGATTGATCGTTTTTTGATTGCGCTATTGATGAATTTTAGAGCCTCAGAAAGATTTGTCTCTCCGTGTTCTGGTTCAAAATCGATGAGCTCGCGTATAATGCGAAGAATATGTGATCGCCCTTTTTTGGGTGGAATGAATTTTTCTACCTGGTCACTGAAAAATACCACTCCGATTTTATCATTGTTTTGGATTGCAGAAAAAGCCAATACAGCACTTACTTCAGTAATGAGCTGGCGCTTGAGTTGTTCGCGCGTACCAAAAGATTCACTTTTACTCACATCGATGAGCAGCATAACAGTGAGCTCGCGTTCCTCTTCAAATACTTTGATGTAAGGATGGTTGAGTCTGGCTGTTACGTTCCAATCGATCGAGCGGATTTCATCACCCGGCTGGTATTCGCGGACTTCGCTAAAGGCCATACCACGTCCTTTAAACGCAGAGTGGTACTCACCTGAAAAGAGCTGACTGGAGAGTCCACGCGTTTTGATTTCAATTTTTCTTACGCGTTTTAGTATTTCCTGCGTGTCCATCTTCAAACTCTACGGTACCTCTACAGTATTGAGAATTTCATTGATGATTTCCTCGGTTGTGATGTTTTCTGCTTCTGCTTCGTATGTGAGGCCAATTCTGTGGCGCAAGACATCTTTACAAATTGCACGCACATCTTCAGGAATTACATATCCTCTCCGCTGAATGAAAGCATAAGCCTTTGCAGCCATTGCAAGACTGATCGAAGCACGTGGTGATCCACCAAAGCTGATCAATTGCCCAAATTTTTCAAGTCGGTATTCGCGGGGTTCGCGAGTTGCGTAAACGATATCCACGATGTACTGCTCGATCTTTTCATCCATGTAAACCTGGCGAACAACTTTACGAGCATTCAATATATCTTCAGGAGTACAAACTGCTTTGGGCTCAGGGAAACTTCCCTTATTGACATTCATTTTGATGATGTCGCGTTCGTCTTCGCGAGATGGATAGTCGAGTACAACCTTGAGCATGAAACGGTCTACCTGTGCTTCAGGTAAAGGGTAAGTACCTTCTTGCTCAACCGGGTTTTGAGTTGCCATTACCATGAATGGCTTAGGTAATTTGAATGTTTGTTCGCCAATCGTAATTTGTCGTTCCTGCATAGCTTCGAGCAATGCACTTTGCACTTTTGCAGGAGCCCGGTTGATCTCATCAGCGAGAACGAAGTTGGCGAAAATAGGTCCTTTTTTATTGGAAAACTCACCCGTTTTGGCGTTGTATATTGTGGTTCCCACGAGATCGGCCGGTAGGAGATCTGGTGTGAATTGGATGCGGCTAAAATCTGCGTGAACTGTTTTTGAAAGCGTGTTGATGGCAAGTGTTTTTGCAAGCCCGGGAACACCTTCAAGCAAGATGTGACCATCAGCCAGAAGTGCGATTAATAATCGATCAGCCATGTAGGCTTGTCCCACGATGACCTTTTTCATTTCCATCCGCACGAGTTCGATGAACGAACTCTCCTTCTCGATCATTTCATTCAGAGCCCGAATATCAGAAGTGCTGCCTGTTGTGGAGACAGATTCGGCTTTCGGTTCTGACTGTGAGTAATTTTCCATGATGTATTTTTTGATTGTAAATTCAACCGTTTTTGACCGAATACAAATTTGGTTGAAATACGCCTGTGACGGCACGTGTGGCTGTTAAATATTGTTAACCTTTGGTTGTTAACTCATTTGCTATCTTAGCCGCAAAATTCATTGATATGAAATTACAGGAAACGATTGATTTGGTTCGCCAGTTTCACGATGCATTTGGTATTGAAAACAAGGAGAAACCAACGGTTGATATATCGGAAAAGACGGCATTGTTACGCTATAAATTGATGCGTGAAGAGAATGAGGAGTATCTTGAAGCTGCTCAGGAAGGCGACATGGTTGAAGTGGCTGATGCGCTAGGTGATATGCTCTATATTTTATGCGGTACGATTTTGTCTCACGGAATGCAGGATGTGATTGAAGATGTTTTTAAAGAGATACAGAGCAGCAACATGAGCAAGCTCGACAAAAACGGCAAACCGATTTACCGTGAAGATGGAAAAGTCCTAAAAAGCGATCAGTATTTTAAGCCTGATATCGGTAAAATTTTGAAATAGAATTTTCTTTTCAATTCACTTTTTGAAAGATTAAATTTAGGTCTTGTTAATTTGTGCTATAGGGTAAAATTTTCAAGTATCTTGTAGCCTTTTTAATGAAAAATATTACCATAATTGAATGATGACAAGGTCGACTATCATTTTCTTGCTTACATCTATTGTAACTGTTTTCAGTGCAAGTATAGCTTATAGTCAGAGCCGTTCTATCTATGATGGTGAATACCGCTTTGGCGGTAAGAATTACAATGTGAAGTTCAATTACTTTGAGAATGATGGAGACACTTTGCTGGATGGTGAATTTGAAGCTTTTCATCAGTTTGAAAGTAGCAATGATGAGTTTGAATACACTTCTTTAAATGGTGAATTCATAGAAAACGAACTGGATTCAAAGTGGGAGATTAAAACCGGAACCTTTGAACCGGAAGGCGATGGCGTCTACGATGATTACTCTTTTTCATATACAGTTAACGGGAATGAGTTTCATGCTGAATTGCAATTTGATGAGGGTGAGTTGACGGGCAACTGGCAGTTTTTTGATTGGAAAATAAGAAACTCTGAAATATTTGATACAACGCTTTATGGAAGTGTATCTTACGTTGATAATCTTATCAGTAATTTCAGTTTTGATCAACAAGGTAATTCTCTAACAGGAAAACTTGATTCTGCTTGTGTAGCTGAAGGAGTTTGGAAGTTTTATTCAACCAGTAATGGAGAGAAGATTAAAAAAAGTTGGGTGTTTAAGAACAAACACCTGTCTAAAGTTGAGATAAAGCGCGGAGATGAAAATGATCTTGAAATTTCGTTGATGGATACAGTGGGCAAGAACTCGATTGAAGAAACAAAAGAATTAGACCGTGCTTTTCTTGAAATTCTCAAACTCAAAATCGCCATTCGTCAACCTGCTCTTATTGAAGGTTTCACTCAGGCAGAAGACCTCAATGAGCTGTATTTTGATTTTCTAGATCAGTACAATAAAATAGATGACATCCTTCATCCTTTGCGAAAAGAGACACTTTTTCCAGAGATGAAATCGAAGATTTACAGGTTTCCTTACACTGATTCTGAGGAAACGAGTTTAAATTCTATCATCAAAGATCACGAGAAAACAAGAGATATTATCAACTCTATTTTGGATGATCCTCAAGTGAATATTGCCAGTATATCAGATGAGGAAATCGCCCGTTACGAAGCAGTTCTTAAAAAGATTAGAGAAGGTTTTTATTCACAGCAAAAGGACTTTATCGAACTTTATCTCAACAACTATTTGCCATACCTGGATAGAAATGAGGTAATCGAATTTAAATTTGATCTACAAGAGGTCATCAAATTAAACAACGACTCAAGTTCAAATGACTATCCGCTCAAAGCTAATTACGATTATCTGGAAAATACAGAGCTAAGTGAATTGCAAAAGCTCGAACGCTATTCTAAAAATATTCTTGAAGATTTGGAATTGATTCAATCAGATGTAGAGCAATTTGTCAGTAAATATAAACGCCAAAAGCAACTGGTTGATATTGAATCGAAATTGATTGAAAAGTACGATTCTGTAAAGTATTTAAACGATTCGCTGATCACGGCAGAGTACAATTCTTTTGCAAAAATTGATGTCAATAGGGCTATTGCACAATTTGCTGATAGTTCTCTGAAAGCTTACTCGGGACTTAACACAGAAAATGAAAAAATGGAAAGGGCGAAGAACTTGCTTTCCTGCTATGAAAAAGCTGAAGATTTGATCTATACGGTTCATCAGTCAACCGAAAATATTTATAAAATCAATGAAGCTTATACCAGAGAAGTCTTTAACCCGTATACCTATACGAATATGGAAGAAAAGGCAAAGCCCTCTATTTACAATTCGTTTAGCAACGTTTTGTTGCCGGGTATTTTTCAGAACCTAAATCGATTGAGTTGTGAAAACATTAGTGCTTACAGCCAAAATTTTTCAGTTCTATTTGAAGGTATGATGAACTTTTTAAAAGATGAAAACACGAACAGAGCAGAGCGAAAAGTAAAACGGACTGAGAGTGCAAGTGAAGCTGCTGAAGTTTTGAATTTGGAACTAACATTTTAATGATCAATCATTTAAAAATAGTAATTCACTCGGTTCTGATTCTGTTGATTAGCTCTACAGGATTTTCCCAGGAACAAGAACTAGAGCCCAGCTTTGGTGAAATGGGATACAATACCTGGCTCAGTTCATACAATAAGTTTCAGTTGACAGATAAGCTGTATTGGGCCGCAGAGATGCATTACAGAAGAGCAGGGGAAGCCTCAAACACTCCTTTTGTCGACCGGATGTCAAAAATTTACAACCGTCATGGCTTGAATTATGTTTTTTCAAATAGATTCAACATCACTGCAGGTGGTGTACTGCGGTTAGATTTCACACCAGAGCCCGGCAATACCGATTATGAGTACCTTATTATAGAACCCAGAATTTGGCATCAGTACCTATTTGCAATTCCCTTTTCACGATTCATGGTTTATCACCGCTTTAGAATAGAACACCGCTGGACTAGAGGCTTCGAGGTTGGTGATACTGATTGGCAATTCAGGAACCGATGGCGTTACAATTTTTACATGAAAATTCCGCTCAACAACAAACAGTTGAAGCCCGGCACTATCTATTTATCGCCCAGTATCGAGACTATTGCACAAACAGGCAAGTCTGTAGTGGGAAGCTTCATAGAGGATATTCGATTTTATACAAACGTTGGGTATATTGCGAGTCCGAGGGTTTCATCTTCAGTTGGTATGATGTACACTACTGGTCAGAACCTGAATGATCCTACTCATTACAGAAGAAGGTGGGTATTTCGAGTAAGCGCGTATATTTCACTCGACTTCAGAAAAGAAGAAGAGAAAATTCCTTCAATTAAACTATCAGACTAAAAGCTATATGCTCAGCAAAAAACATAAATACATAATCGCAACTCTGGTTATCATTTTAATAGTTGGCGCACTCGTTTTTGTATTGATCAGGAATCAAAAATTCAAAAAGGACCTCACGACTTTACGCCAGGATCTGACCGAAATAAAACAAAACAATCACTTACTGGAGCGTAAATCGAAAGCTGATAACCTTTTTATCACTGGAGATTACGACTCTGCTATGACGATTTACTCTTATATTGAAGATTCCATTTCCAATAACTCTTTCATAATGGAAAGAAGATTACGCATGAAGCGCGTTCAAAATTTGAAATCGGCACTTGACAGTACTCAATCTATGACTAGCTCTCAAATTGCCAGTATGGAACGCGAAATGGAAAAACGTGAAAAGGTGATCAACGAAAAGAACGAAGACAAACTAGATTCTATTTCAGGTTATTATCGAGGTCAGTTGAGTGCTCTTGAAAAGCAATTGAATCAAACAAAATCCAAATTGAAGGATCAGCCTGAAATCGGACGCCTAAGCTTTTACAATGCTAATGGTACTCGCATATCGTACTTTGGTGAGCTTAAGTTTGGCAAAGCTAATGGAGATGGTATGGGCCACTACAGTTCAAACAGTGTTTATGACGGGGAGTGGAAAAACAACATGAAGCACGGTGAAGGCACTTATAAATGGGCTGATGGCCACAAATATGTTGGTGATTATGTGAAGGATAAAAGAGAAGGGAAGGGGACATATTACTGGAATACTGGTGAGAAATATGAAGGTAGCTGGAAAAACGACAAGCGAAATGGCTACGGTATCCTGTACGATAAAAATGGTGTTGTGAAGTTCAAAGGAATTTGGAAGGATGATGAGTTCGTTAAAGAAGCTGACAAGCAGGATTAATCTAATTTCTTAATGTAAGAAATGACTTTATTCAAAGGCATTTTAGCATAGAATTGAGCTACCATAGAAACTGGGAGCGTATTGTTATCAGCAAAGTCATTTTCGTAAGATTGTAGTGGGACAAAACTGTGATTGTATCGAATCCCAAACACAAAGTTTTCACTGTATTCGTATTCTAAACCAAATAGAGTGGAATAATCCATGGCGGGTACATCATTTCTAAGTCCCTGAGACTGCGACTCACCATCAACAGTATACTGGTGATTTCCGCCAATAAACAAACTCGGCTGAAAACCGATATTAGCATTGAATCGTTCACTCAGCACAATGTTGAACATAATAGGAACATCGAGGTAATAAAGATTGATATTGCTTTTATTGCTACTGTTCCAATTCCAGGAACCTTTTTGTGTAAGCAAACCTTCAAGTTGAATGTATAGCCGTTCGTTGCTGCCAAATGTTTTATAAGCACCAATTTGTACCCCCGGTTTTATGCTTCCAGCTCCCTGTCCTTTGACTGTTGAAGTAATGACTCCTGCTTTAACGCCAAAATCCTGTTTTTGAGCCATCAAATTGGTACACCATAATGATGCACAAATGAAGGCTTGGAAAAGAAAAATGTATTTTAACAGATTAGAGGTCATTGACACATATTGTGAATTGTGTTCAATTTTACGAAAACAATTCCAATTACCTGCTCGATAATCGCGTATCAAAAAGTTAAAGAATCAATAATTTGATTGAGAGAGGTCCATTTGAAGAGCAACCATTTTGAGTGCAGCTACTGCAGCTTCAATCCCCTTATTACCGTGTTTTCCTCCGGCTCTGGCTCTTGATTGTTCAATGTTATCATCGGTCAGAACCCCAAAAATGACGGGTTTGTTGTATTTCAGGCTCACATCTTTTATGCCGTGAGCAACTCCCTGGCAAACGTATTCGAAGTGGCTTGTTTCACCACGAATAACACTACCTACACATACGACAGCATCAACCGTATCGTGCTCACATAAAAACTGTGCACCGAGTGGTAGTTCAAAACTACCGGGTACGCTTTTCACAACAATATTGTGATCTGAAAGATTTTGAGATTTTAGGACTTCAATTGCTCCGTCCCTGAGAGCATGAGTGATTTCATCATTCCATTCACTAAAAACAACTCCAACACGAAGACCTGAACAATCTGGAAGATCATTCAGGTCGTGTTGTGAAAGATTTTTGTTTTCAGTAGCCATGATTATGCTTTCTCCTGCATGAGTTTAGCACGCTGAATGAATTTTTCTATTCCGCGACCTTCCTGAGAGTTAGGATAGTCGTTCTTGATAGATTCGTAAAACTCACGTGCGTCACCGTATTTGTTGAGCTTTTCAGCTGCAATTCCTGCTTTTTTGAGATAGATTGGAGTAGTGAAAGAGTTGCTTTCAGCATTTGCAGCATCCTCGTAGTAACCGAGTGCTTTTTCGTATTCGCCTAACTCACTGTATGCATCACCTATAGCTCCTAGTTTAAGAGAAGGTGTGATTTCATCATTTGCTTCATAGCGATCGAGGTAAGCAACAGCACCTTCATAATCACCGGTTCTGAGCAGTGAAATACCCATGTAATAATTAGCTACATTCCCGGCATTAGTTGAGCTGTAATCAGTTGCAACCTGTTCGAAACCGAGATGGCCTTCATTATCTCCGTACATAGCCAGGCGGAATGAGTCACGAGCAAAGTGTTGTTGTGCGTAAAACATTTCAGACTCAGCTTCTTTTTGAAGCGGTGGCATGTAAAAATTAAAGTAGTATACAATACCTGCCACAATTATTAAAACAGCAGTTAAACCAAAGGTTATAGTTTGCTTGTTGTTTTCAAAAAAGTGTTCAGTTTTAGAGTAAACTTCTCCTACATCAAGAATTTCCTCTTCGCTTTGTTTCTTTTTGTTAGACATGTTAAGGCGTGTTTTAATGCGTGCAAATATAGTTTTTTATCGTTTTTGGTTTTGGTAATGAATGACGTAATTTGCACGAGTTATAAAAATATCATTGTTAACTCTTGCTTAGCGGGATTTCCATGCATTTAAAAAACCTTCATTTAGTTCATTTTAAAAACCGTGACCAGGCCGATTTAGAGTTTGTAGACGGCATAAATTGCTTTGTTGGCAACAATGGAGTTGGTAAAACAAATCTATTAGACTCAATTTATTATTTAGCATTTTGCAAGAGTTTTTTCAACCCTATTGATTCTCAAAACATTCAATACGATGAAGGATTTTTCGTAATCGAAGGTACATTTGATCGTAATGAGAAGGACGAGAAAATTTATTGCGGGTTCAAGAAAGGTGATAAAAAACAGTTTAAGCGCAACAAGAAAAATTACGACCGCTTTTCAGATCACATCGGCTTTTTGCCCCTGGTTATGGTTTCACCGGCTGATACGGAGCTCGTTTACGATGGAAGTGAAGTGAGGAGAAAGTTTGTTGACGGTGTTATTTCGCAATTCAATTCGTCTTATCTCGATAACTTACTCAAATACAACAAAGCTGTAAGTCAGCGAAATGCTCTTCTCAAGAAGATGGGAGAGGAACAACGATGGGATGCTTCATCAGTAGAAGTTTGGAACATGCAATTACTTCAGTATGGCCAGCCCATTTACGAAGCTCGAAGGGAGTTTTTAGATGAATTCATTCCCATTTTTCAGCAGTACTATAATTTAATAGGCAATGAAAGTGAAGAGGTTTCGCTCGTGTATAAATCGAGATTACACGAGGCTTCTTTTGAAGATTTACTGCAACAGTCAGAACCGAAAGATGCTCGTGCTCAGTATACAACAGTAGGCGTACACAAGGATGACCTCAAGTTTGAAATCAAAGGACATCCATTGAAGAAATTCGGGTCTCAGGGACAGCAAAAGTCTTTCCTTATTGCATTGAAGTTGGCCCAGTTTGATTTCATGAAAATGAAGAAAGGCATCAAACCGCTCTTGCTTCTTGACGATATTTTTGATAAACTCGACAAAAATAGAGTTAAGGCACTCATGTCGTTAGTTAGTGAACATCATTTTGGGCAGGTTTTCGTAACAGATGCCAACAAAACTAGAATTCAGGAGTTATTTGAAGACATAGACACTGCCTTGCGTATTTTTGAAGTACAGCCTAATGAGACGAAGCTCATTACAGAAAAATAAGATTGATGAAAAAGTATTTATTATTAGTTTTTATACTGATTTCCACACTGAGTTACGGCCAGCGTAAAGACTGGAACCTCGGTATATTTGCTATTCCCAGCGATCAGTACAGAGTAAAGATAGACGGTGAGCTACAAAAGCCCGGTTACTCATTTTTGATCAAGCCTGGTTACCACCAAATTCAAGTTTGGTCGCCAAATTATGAGGTATATGACACGGCATTTACGTATATGACTGGAAAGGTGATTATCAAAATAGATTTGAAGCCATCTACACAATTGAAAGCTTTAAGAAAAGCGCAATACGAAAAAGGAAGGTTACACGGTCACGCTTTCATTGGAGCTACATCAGCTATTGTTTTGGGTATTGCAGCAGCTATTAACTACAATGAAATAGGAGATCGTAATTTGGAATATGTTCGTTCCAGTCAAGCTGTTGAGCTAAATATTGAAGGATATAGTACCGAAGATAGAGATGAAGATGAAAGTCGCTTGCAAAACAGCAGAATAGCTCAATATACGATGTACGGGTTAATTGCTGGTAGTTTAACTTACTGCACCTGGAAGCTCATCAAGGCAAGGCAGGTTGAAATTCCTGAATTAAAAGATGATAAGAGTTTTGTTCTCGATGGAGTAGGACTTTCACCAAACAGGATGGGCGGAATGAATGCCAGTATTCGATTAAAGTTTTAGAAATGAAGAAAACAGCATTTTATATATCAATTCTACTTTCGGTAATCGTTTCGAGTTGCACCGATAAGCCGGATGCTTGCATTGAGGGATCTGACAGATATTACAAAAATATTGAAGCTAAGTTCAGAACCTGTGGTGAAGGCGAAGTCTTTTTTTGGGAGTTTGGAAATGATTCGATTGGAGCAAGAGGAGATAATGTTCAGCATATTTTTGAACGTACCGGCACTTACGAAGTAAAGTTGACCGGCTACAGTGATGATGGTCGCAAGACTGATGAGGCTAGGAAACTCGTGGAAGTGGGCTATAAACGCATTGACTCTATCGTTGTAACGCAATTGATATTGAACGGTGTAGAAGAAAAGGATAACGACCAAACCCGGCCTGATGTGTATTGTACATTTGGCTCTTTTGTGAGCACTGATACAATTTTTAACGCCCCAAGAAATGCCTCAGAGGCTGAGCCTTTCGTTTTCAAATTTGATAGTGCTGTTTACAATGATTTATCGATAGGTGATGATGTTCGTTTATACGATTTCAACAGATCACCAGGAATCAACGACTTAGAGATAGAAGCGTTGAGGAGTACAGATGCGCTGGGGGATATGGAGAATCCTCAAATTTGGGAAATTCCACTATCACTCAGGTTAGAAATTTATTGGACTTTAGTAGAATGAAGAAAGAGAGCAACCAGGAGTCACTCAAAGAAGTAATTGACCGATACTTAGAGTCTTTGAAGATGAAAGACAAATTGTCGGCTATGGATCTGAAAAAAGAGTGGTCAAATATCGTTGGTCCCAGTATAGCCAAACACACTACTAGTATGTTTCTTCAAAAACAAGTCTTGATTTTGCGAATAGACAGTTCAATCATCAAAAATGAACTGAGCATGGCAAAATCAAAACTCGTAGAATCGATCAACAACCACTTTTCAAAAGAAGTGGTAAAAGAAATCGTTCTTAAATAAATTATTGGCCTATAGGTTGGTAATTAAACTCAACTACTTGATTTCCCACAATTGTCACATCAAACTCTATGGGATTGCAACATCTCTCACAATCTTCAATAAAATTTTGATTTGATGCTCCGGCATCTATCAAAATACTGACATCAGTAAGACAATAAGGACATGTAAACTCATGCTCAATCATCTTGTAAGTATTCTGATAATTTATCAGCACCGGATTTTAAAAGAAGTGGAATTAATTTTGAGGTTTTTATCTCAACAACTTCACCTTTTTTGATAGTGATATAGTTGCTACCAGCCACTTTAAAACGTATTTCCTGTTCAAAGTGCTTGAGGAGTTCTAGATACTCAATGTGTTTACTAACTGGTATATGACTGATAAAATCCTCTAATATTCTCTCGTCAGAAATAAAACATTCAACGAAATGCGGTCTTGATACAAATTCAATTTTACCAAATGTGTGATCAATGTATAAGTCACTGGGATCTATTATAAAACTTGCCATATTTTTACTTGTCTGCAGATTCAATACTCACTTTACCATTAAACTTCCAGGTTGTTGACTTTTCATTGTCAACTTCACTGGGTATTTCAACTTCCAGATTTTCAAAATTGTAATCGACTTTTTTATTGTTTTCAATTGTTGTTGCAATTGAACTGAAAAGATCATTAAGCGTTTTGAATTCGTTTTTTTCCATTTGTTTTTTTATTTGTTAATCTAACAGATTATAGGAGATTGTGTTGAGCTAAACAAGTTTATGGTATGAATTTTTGTAAATTTATGTGAAATATCAACACTTAAACAATCTGTTACATGAAAAGACTGCTAATACTTTTACTCAGTTCAGCTATAACATATATTTCTAATGGTCAGATCCAAAGTGCCGAATGGGAGGAATACCTCGATGATGGAGTAATTGAAGAAGTAACGTATGACTCTGTTTCAGGATCATATTATTTGGTTGGCTTTTATGATGGTTGCGCTCGGAATTTTAGAGTGATAAAACTCGATTCTTCCAGGAATGAGATTTGGAGTACCACAAAAGGATATTGTCACGCTACACAACTTGGAAGTTATTACAGTTCTGATGCATATTTTAGACAATTCAAAATATCTGAAAACGCAGATAACATTTACCTTCAGCTATTGCTTGATGGAAATCATGAGGATGGTCACCATCATTTATATTTTAATAAGTACACAGGGAAAATTGTCAATGATGCTGAAACCAGTAGAAGTAGAGATTTTGAATTTAAGAAAACAGCGTTTGCAAAATACCAGTCCTTTCAAAAACAATGGTATAGAGACAGAATTAACCGATTAGAGCATGATTTAATTTCAGGTAATACATCTGCATGGTTTTATCATTTGATTGATGGAGTTGATGTCGACTTCATCATGGAACGAAATGATTCACTGTTTATTTATCAGGCCGGGACTTATAATGATACTACTGAGAAAGATTCGCTTTTTGTTATATCCAGAAACTCAGGAGGAGTATCAGATATATCACAAGTACATGAATTAAATAAGTCTGTAACTTACTTGTGGAGAGGTGATGCCAGAATGAAAGAAAATGGTACAGCTTTCTGGTATGAGAGCTTAATTGACTACTACCCATATACTAATAGATACGATAGCGCTTTTGTAATGGGGAATTATGACTATGTTTCTCAGGAAATTGATTCAGTCAGTATATTTTTTGATAAAGAAACATCAATTCACCAATACGAATGGATTAATGATCGGCTTCACTTTTACATGAATAGAGGAGATACAGCAATATGGAGTATTTACGATCTCTACGTACAGCAGTTATGGACTAAAGAGTTTTTAAGTTTCCATTCTTTTAGGTTGAAAAATGTAGAGTTAGTCGATGATGGGTATATCATCTCGGGAAGGCGAGATGGCAAAATGTACATGGCTAAGTATAAAAAGAGTGAATCGCTATCTGTTGCACTTGGTTCTGATCGTTTAGAAAATCGAAAAGCAACCTCATTTGAGATGTTCCCAAATCCAGCTGATAATCATTTTCGAATCTCTTTAAGTTCTGATTCAAGAAAAGCTGAAATGCGAATACAAAACATGAAGGGGCAATTGATCAAATCTATTGACATCAGCGACCAGGAAACAGTTGATATTTCTGGATTGAACAGTGGTGTTTATATCGTTCAAATCAAATCTGAGTTAGAGCAGAGTTTTCAATCAAAAAAGCTCATCATTCAGTAATGATCAATTTTGATTTATTGGTTGAATTATTAGCGCTCTTTGACACTAAGAAATAAATTCCGGGCGATAGATTTGTACTGATCTTTTGTCTTTTACTGTTGATCTTTTGAGAATAAACTGTTTTGCCTGTAGCATCATAAACATTAATGATATCAACATCTGCATTATTTTCAATTGAAAAATTACCGTCATTGGGATTCGGGAATATATTTACGGCATTTTTCTTCTCAATGTTCTCTCTACCAGAAACAAATACACTATTCGAGAAATTTGACAAACAACCGTTTTCTCCAATTGATCTCACTTTAAAAGTGTAATTATCATCAGGATGATAGATAAAAGGGAGATCATAGCCGGTAAATTCACCGTTTTGAGTGTACCAAATATGTTGGAGTGAGTCTGTACTGCTGAATAGAGTATCGTTAGTAAAAGATAGAGTAGGTGTTTGCGGTATTTCTTTCACTTTAACTTCAAAAAAGCGGTTGTAAGTTTGTCCCTGCCCATACTGTATTTCAAACTTAAAGCGAACGGTTTTAGCGCTGTCAAATGCATTCACATTAAGTGTATATATATCGCTTGAACTCGAGTTTAGTTGATAGTCATTATTATGAATAGCCATTGAATCATCAGAAGAAACTGAGATTGAATATTGGTCAGATCCGGTTAGTTTAAAATTAACCTGAATGTTACTATCATTTCTGCAGATTGTTCGATTCAGTGGACCTATCAATGAAGGACGCAAGTTATCTATCTTGTAAACTTCTAATGCTCTGGCAAAATCATATTCATTGGAAGGGTCAAACTGATTATAACTAACATAGCTACCAATAGCAGCATATTTATCATTTATGTCTGCTGATCGAGAATCAGTAAAAGCAATTGGTCTTATTTGTTTCCTGAGCTTCACATAACCTGAGTCGTGGTAAAAAAGAACCATGTTTCCAAAGTTCTTATTATCGAAATCGTAGTTGTTTTGAGAATAAAAAGGGCCTATTTTATTAAAAGCCCCAACAGCCAATCCAACTTTATCGTTTGACACAACCTCCTTAATTCCCCAACAATTATCACAATCATTGTGTGTTAATAATAATTTTCGACTATGGTTCAGCTGATTGTCAGAGTAATCAATCTTAATGTATGGCCATAAGTCATCTTCACCTTTCTCAAATTGAATAAGTGCCCTTGGATCATTTAAGTATCGAGTTTTATAGGGATACTCATATTGAAAAGTATCAGTTAATCCTTGTTCAATTTGAGTAGTACGTTGATTAAAAAAGAAATAATCATCAAATTGAGTACCATTAGCATTGTATATTTGACCACTCAAAATGCAATGGTTTTCATCACAATCTAGCTCTCCGTATTTATGAAGGTTAAATGGCTCTATTAACGTATCATTTGAAAAGTCCCAAATAGCTAAACTCTTAACGTTGTGTTGTGGTCCGCCTGTAAATGAACCAGACATGAAAAGGGAGTCTCCTTTTAATTCCAGGTCAAAAACAATTCCATTAAATTGTGGTATATCAGTAATCAAAGAGTCGGTTATGTAATTATACAGAGCAAAGTTCCTGTGACTAATTCGGTTCACCTCTGCTATAGCCCCGCCTATAAAAATTAAACTATCATTGACTTCAAAATCCCAAACACTGCCAGCAATATTTAAGTTAAACCCTTGCGCTTGTTTTGAAAGTAAGTCTACCATATAAAAATCACCTGTGCTCATTAAAGGAGATAATGAAACTTTACCCTGTGATGATTGAACTACATCATATAATTGATTGAAATTTCCCTGACAGAATACTGTATCACCTTTAAGCTTTACTAACTCAACAGTCTTTTTAGAAGTAGGAATATCATCGATAAATTGGACTGATTGGGAATATATATTTATCGGGATTAAATAAATTAATAATGATAAAACAATAAAGTACTTTGAAGTTTTCATGGAAGTTAGTTTTCAAAATTTTCAGCAAACCCAATGCCAAGTAGTTGTGATATAAGTCAAATGACTCATTACCCCCAAAGATACTCCATTGTATATGGACTTCCATCCATCGCCCAAAAGCTGCCGTCAACGAACCTGTAACCTCTGTCGATTTTTTCAATTTCTTCCATTTGAGAATCGGTTAGTTGAATGTCCTGTGCTTTAATGTTTTCCTCAATTCGGGAAGGTGTTACCGATTTTGGAATAACAGCATTTCCTCTTTGAGCTGACCAGGCAATGAGAATTTGTGCAGATGTAGCATTCTTTGATTTAGCTATCTTATTGATAAGGTCATTCTGTAATAGTACCGGCTCATCATCTTTTTTCATTTTATCACTCCTGTCCATTGACCCTAGCGGACTGTAAGCTGTTAGATGAATTCCATTTTCCAAACAGAAATTATGCAATTCTTTTTGTTGTAAGTAGGGGTGGAGCTCTACCTGGTTCATTTCAGGTTTTTCATTCGTTTTTTCGATCAGATCCTTTAGGTTCTGAATGTTAAAATTCGAAACTCCTGCATGCTTGATCAGGCCTTCTTTTTTGAGGTGTAGCATAGTGTTGAATGTTTCGTGGTGTGGTGCCTGATCAGGAGACAGAAAATCTTCTGGTTCTTTAGGGAAGTTACAATCAGGTTTTAGTGCTACAGGCCAGTGAATAAGATAAAGATCGAGATAATCTAACTGAAGATCATCAAGTGTTTTTTGAAGAGCAGGCTTTACGTCATCTTTGAGGTGAGCTGTGTTCCATAGTTTGCTCGTAATCCATAAATCCTCTCTAGATACGATATTTTCATCGATGGCTCTGACCAAAGCGTTACCTACTTCCTTTTCGTTGCCATAGATTGCAGCACAGTCTATATGTCTGTATCCTTTTTTGATAGCGTGATACACCGCTTTTTCAACATCTCCTGGTGCTGACTTCCATGTTCCCAGCCCTATAGCGGGCATTTTATCTCCATTATCAAAGTTGAGTGTCTTCATTATTTTAATTTTTCTATTCGAACGATGTTAAATTACAAAAGTTTTGACATAAAAAAAGCAACCTCGCGAGGTTGCTTTAAAAATACTTGAAACAGTATAATTTTATTTAATTTCAACTAACTCAATGTCAAATACTAAGTCTTTTCCAGCAAGTGGGTGATTAGCATCAACAGTGATTGAGTCGTCTTTAACTTCAGTAACAACTAGTTGAATTTCTTGTCCCTGAGGAGTTTTAGATACCAATGGCATTCCAACTTCAGGTTTTATTTCTTCAGGAAGCTGAGATTTTGGAACATCCTGAACGAGTTCGTTACGAACGTCTCCATAAGCTTCGCTTGAAGGTATATTGAGTGTTTTCTTTTCGTTTACTTCCATATCGATAAGACCGTTCTCAAAACCAGGAATAAGTTGTCCCTGACCAACGGTTATCTCTAGAGGCTCTCTGTCTTTAGAGCTATCGAATACTTCTCCAGATGTAAGCTTACCAGTGTAATGCACTTTTACAGTGTCGTTGTTTTTTACTTTACTCATAAAGTGATATTATCAGATTATAAAATTGATTTTCAATTTACTAAATGAATTGACGCGAAGGTATAATTAATTATTTACCTCACTAAGTCAAACTTTGAAAGTTGAAGATATTAACGTGATAAAAACTTGAAAGTTAGAAGGATTAAAAATATATTCGCCTTTTATTATGGAAAATAGTCAACTGATTAACTTGTAAACACTATGCAGAAATTTCATTATTTACTATTGATTGTTCTATCTATTTTAATTTCTCCATCTCTAATACATAGCCAAAATATATGGAATCAGGTTGGAAATAATGTTTTAGGTACAAATGCTCAAGATCTATTAGGAGCAAGTTCAGCAATGAACAAAAATGGAGATATTGTAGTGATATCTAGTAAAGGGAGTGATAATGTAAATGGTATTGATGCAGGAAAAGTAGAGGTTTTTCAATTTAATGGTAATAGCTGGAGCCAATTGGGAAATGATATATTAGGTCAATCAGCAGGAGATAACTTTGGTGCTAGAGTATCGATAAATGATGCAGGTACTCGAATAGCAGTAAGTTCACCTTTAGCTAGTCCAAATAGTAAATATGAAGCTGGGAAGGTTGATATTTATGAATGGAATGGTAATAACTGGATGCAATTAGGTAGTTCAATTGAAGGAATAGCTGCAAATTCAAGATTAAGCCAGGTAGAACTAAACTCACAGGGAAATGTCATTGGGATTAGTACAAGAATGTATAGTAGTCAGGATGGTTATGCCTCAGTTTATGAATGGAATGGAAGTAATTGGATTCAAAAGGGACCGACCATATTTAAAGGGAACGGTCATGGTTTTGGGAATTCTATAGCAATATCGGATAATGGTAATACAATAGTTATTGGTGCCATTAGTTTTTCCGCTGGCTATTTAAGTGTTTATGATTGGAATGGCTCCTCCTGGAATCAAAGGGGCTTTGATATTCAGGGAGCAGGTAGTGGTAGTCAGTTTGGTCGATCTGTATCTATCTCTAGCGATGGTAATACAATATTGGGGGGCGCGACTTATTATAATTCAGCGGCTGGCTGTATTCAGTCATTTGAATGGTCTGGTACATCATGGGTTTCAAAAGGTAGCTTAATTTCGGGTAATAGCTCAAATGATAAATATGGTTGGTCCTGTGATATTTCTCAAGGTGGGGATACCATTGTTGGTGGTGCATATAATGCTTCAAATGGGGGGTATGTAAAAGCTTATTATTGGAATGGAGCTAATTGGACTCTACTCGGGAATCAAATTAGTGCACAAAGTAGTGGTGATAGGTTCGGTATTTCTGTTAATCTTTCAACAAATTCTAATCGCTTAGTAGCCGGAGCATACTATAATGACAATAATGGTTTTAATGCTGGCCAGGCAAGAGTTTTTGAAATAAGTTGTAATAGTTATAGTTCAATAACTGTCAATCAATGTGCAGCATATACAGTCCCTAGCGGTGATACTACTTACACATCAACGGGTATCTACACTGATACTGTTTTGAACTCATTCGGTTGTGATAGCATTATAACAATTGATTTAACAATTAATAATACATACAGCAACTTAACAGTTCAAACATGTAACCCACCATATACTGTACCAAGTGGTACTGCAAGTTACAGCTCTTCTGGAACATATTACGATACAATTCCTTCTACTAATGGATGCGCTATAATCCTCATAATTGATTTAACTGTTGGATCACCAACATCAAGTACCTTTAACGTATCTGCATGTGGTTCGTACACTGTTCCTAGTGGTGATGAGACTTACACGAGCAGCGGGACCTACATGGATACAATTCTGAATGCTTCTGGATGTGATAGTGTAATGACTATTAACGTATCAATTAATCAGGATGCATTTCAGATTATTAATGAAACAGCCTGTAGTTCATACACAGTACCAAGTGGTGATGAATCATACACTTCTTCAGGATCTTATTTGGATACAATACCAACTGTTGCTGGATGCGATAGTGTATTAGCTATTAATCTAAACATTTTGAATTCTTTTAGTCAAATAACTATTGATACCTGTAATACTTACACTGTACCAAGCGGTGATGAGACATATACATCTAGTGGAACTTACTTAGATACAATACCAAACTCAGCAGGTTGTGATAGTATAATAACCATCAATTTAACTATATCAAGTCCCTCTAATACAATAAGTGTTTCATCTTGTAGCTCATATACTGTCCCTAGTGGTGGGCAAACCTATACTGCTTCGGGTACTTATACTGATATATTACAAGCAGCTAATGGTTGTGACAGTATCTTAACGATTAACCTCACGATCAACAACTCTTCATCAGCAACGCTCAACGAAACGGCTTGTAGCTCTTACACTGTTCCGAGTGGGGATGAGACGTATATTACGAGTGGAACTTAT
>NZ_WACR01000001.1 GCF_008806325.1 Salibacter halophilus | reverse complement strand
CTGAAAGCACTGATCGAAAGCGTCAGAAGTCCCGTCCCTTGCGGGCCGAGGATCTAAGTTCATCTAAGTCTTGACCTGCGTCAAGGACTTAGATTCACTAAGAGTCGAGAGCGTTCAAATGAAGTATATGGGGTTTTTGAGGGTCAGGTTTTTTATGAAGACTTTGGTTATTAATCCTAAATATGAGTTTACCGCGATCTATACTTAACCTAAACCTTGACCTAAACGCTAGATTTAGAATGTTTCAAATTTGGATACGAATTAAAAAAGGGTAAGCGAGCTACAACTCTCTTACCCTTAAATCTTCACAATGATATTTTAGTCCTAATTAATTATCAGGGCTTTTTTTCCTATGAAGTAGATGCCTTGTTCGAGGTCTTGTAGGCTGACTTTAGTTCTGTAATCTGTAAGCTTGGTCTCTTTTACAACCTGACCTGCTATGTTGGTGATTTTCACAACACCTAATTCAGAGTTGTTTTCGATGTAAACGTAATCGCTTGCAGGGTTTGGATAGATTTTAAACTGGTCTTTTTGATGCTCTGTAATGCCGGTTGGAATATCCTCTATTTCATATGAAGCAGTGTCCATGCATCCTGCAGCATCAGTTCCGGTTACGATGTAGTTTCCAGGACACAGATTGTCATTTACCGGTGTTGTTACGGTTGTAGGGTTGTTCCACTGATAGCTCATCCCAGAACTGCTGTTATCACCAGTAGCACTGACTTCGATATAGCCATTACAGTTTCCGTTTGTAGCATCGAGCAGGCTGTCTAGTTGAATCTGTAGCGGTGCGTTCGGTTCTGACAGTGAAAAACTATCAGATGAATTACATCCATTTGCATCTGTTACTGTAACGAAATAGTCACCTGCTATCAATCCTGATATTGTAGAGTCTGAATCTGTGAATCCGTTTGGTCCGATCCATGATACATTGAAAGGTGTTGTTCCACCGCTTATCGAAAGATCTATTTCTCCGTCACTTCCACCATTACAAGTTATATCTATCTCTGCAACTGAAGTGAGCGTTGGAGCGCCTATATCTGACAGTGAAGTGCTGAATACTTCAGAACAGCCATTATCATCACTAATTGTTACTGAGTAACTGCCGGCTGTTAATCCGCCAATGCTATCGCCTGACATACTGTTGCTCCACAGGTAGCTGTAAGGAGCTGTTCCATTTGATGGTGTGATGATCAGGCTGCCATCTGCGTTTCCACATGATGGATTATTTTCTGTAAAATTTGCCTGTAATCCGCTCCCTGTTGAGTTTACATTCAGAACCGTGTCAAACGAACAGCCGTTGTCATCTGTCACAGTTACTGCGTAGGTGCCGGGAGATAAGTTGTTGATCATAGCTGTTGTGTCCCCATTATTCCAGGAGTAGGAATAAGGTGTTGCTCCACCATTTATCGAAACAGAAGCTGATCCCGAAGCGCTCACACAAGTAGTACTGGTCGAATTTGCTGTGGCCTGTAGATTTGTTTGTGTTCCGACTTGATAAGAGTTCACTTCAGAATTCCCATCTCCATCAGTAATTGTTACAGTATATGTGCCAGCACATAAGTTGGTTACAGTATATGATGAACTACTGAAGGTTGTTGAGTTACTCCATGTTGAGGTGTAGTTACCACCTGTTCCACCAGCGATATTTACATCTATGCTTCCATTGCATGATGACGCGCAGGTTTCAGATGTAATGTTTTCACTTACGCTGATTAGTGGCAATCCACCAATAGAGGTGCTTGTTGTGTAAACGTTATCGCCTGTATTGCTGAAATTGTTGTTTGTTGCATTTCCAGCTCCGTAGAAATCGATTGTGCCCACATTCGTGCTTGGAGCTGTCCAGGTGAAAGTCCAACTACCTGTCGAACTACCACTGTTGTGTTCGATATATGAGCGGCCTCCCTGGTTAATTGTTTTAGTTCCGGTTCCTGTAGTCCAACTACCGGCCTGACTGTTGTTTGAAGCTCTAAGTGCTGCTAGTTGGAATCCGTTTCTGTTCGTAGGATTATCAAGTGAGTAGGTGATGTTGTAAGAGGCTCCCGGGTAGTAATCAGTTGGTAAGCCTGTGATTGTTATTCCTGAGTTAGGGGAATAGGTTCCACCGGAACTGTGACAATTAGCACAGGCATTAGGGACAGAAAAAGGAGATCCAGTAGCATCAGTTGATGGTCCGCTCGAGTTGCTCAATATTGAGATACCGATTATCAATGTAGCAGCAATAAATGCAAAGTGTACGAATTTTTTCATATGCTTAAATTTAGGTTTATTGTAGGTTGCGTATGTTGATAGTTTTAAGACGGTTTTTTTATTTGTTTTGGTGTATGGTGGGTTGTGGGTGTTGGATGGTTTGGTGTTATGAATTATGGGTTATGAGTGATGATTTTTGAGTTATGGATTGATAATGAGGTCAAGGTCGAGCTGAAAGCACTGACCGATAGCGTCAGTAGTCGAGGTTGAGAGAGTGAGAATGAGAGCGGAGAATGAGAGTCGAGTGTAGTGGAGATATGTTTTTTCGCTTTGCTCAAGAACGAAATGGGGAAATATGTTTTTCGCGGGGCTCAAAACGAGGTAGGAAGTTAAGGTTGAGGTTGAGGAGGAGGAGGGAAGTTCTAATAGTATACTGAGATTGCCAGGTGGTTAAGGTGTTAAGGGCCCCGTTACTTGCGTCACGAGGTTGAGGTTAAGGTTGAGGTGGAGGTGGAGGCGTTCAAATTTTACTTTGGGGTTGTTGGGTATTCAAGTTGTTAGTTGGTTTGAAGTTGGCTGGTTTGCAGTTTGGAAGTTGGAAGGTTGGGGAGTTTGTTTTTAAAGCGAAATACAGTGTGCCGAAAGCTTACCAGAGCGATGTCCTGAGTCTACCGAAGGATGAAGTCGAAATGCTGTGTTGAGAAAATAGTGAGTTAACAGGATATGTCCATTAGCTAATGGTTAAAAATTAACATCTGACTCTCATTTCTCTTCTCTCACTCTCTCATTCCCTCGCTCTGTTTACCGCTCTCATTCTCATTCTTCCCGCTTTGTTCTCTCCGCTCTCGCTCTGATTTCTTGTTCTAGTTATTTCGGTGCTTTGTAAAGGAGTATGGCTGTTATTATAGTATAGATGATATTTGGTATCCAGACACCGAGTATCGTGTTCATATCGCTTTGAGCTACGTAAACGAATGCCATTTGGCTGATCAGAATATAAGTAAAGCACAATAGCATTCCGAGTCCGATGTGCATTCCAATTCCGCCTCGTATTTTTCTACTGGCAAGGGAGAATCCCATTATTGTGAGTATGATCGAGGCAAAGGGGAATGCGAGTCTCTTGTGTTTTTCTACTTCGTATTCTTTTACCTGGCTACTGCCTTTGAATTTTTCGCGTTCAATGAAGTCGATTAGCTCTGCCTGGTTCATTGTTTGAACATCATTGAGCCATGATTTGAAGTCGCGCGGTTGAATGTTCAGAGCCGTATCTAGTTTGTTGCCAGAGTAGAGTTTTTCGTTTATTCCGTCAATTTCTCTAACGTGGTAGTTTTTGATTGTCCACAGGTTATCGGTTGAGTCCCATACGGCAAAGCTGGCGTTGAGTTTGTAGATGAGGTTCTGACCATCAAATTTTTCGAGTGAGAACTTGTAGGCAGTGTTTCGTTTGATGTTAAAGCTGTGAAAGTAGACGTATGAATTTGAGTCTATTTGAACGTGAGTGTTTTTTTTGTTGAAATAAGGTGCATTTCGGATGAATTTATTCTCAAAGTCGATGCGTACTTTATTGGCTTCCGGTATTACCCAAAAGGTCATGAGTAGGTTGACGGCAAACAAACCGATTGCTGTTATTACATAAGTAAGTAATAGTCGGTAAAAACTTACACCGCTGTTGAAAATGGCTATGATCTCGCTTTTTGACGCCATTTTTGAAGTAAAGAAAATGACTGATATAAAGACAAACAGGGCGTTGAATTGATTGATAAGGAACGGTACAAAATTGAGGTAATAATCGATTATTATATCCCACACTGAAGCTCCACTTGCCCTGTCATCAGTGAAGTCATCGATTTTTTCTGAGATGTCGAAAACGATGATGATAAAGGCGAGTATGAGTATGCTGAAGAGATAGGTTTTGAGAAACCTGCCAACTATGTATTTGTCGATGTGCTTCAACTGGTGATTTTGGGTGCAAATGTAGGTAGAATTTTGGTGAGGTTGAGGTTGAGGTCGAGGCGTTCAAATTTTACTTTGGGGTTGTTGGGTATTCAAGTTGTTAGTTGGTTTGAAGTTGGCTGGTTTGGTGTTTGATGGTTGGGTGGTTTGAGGATATTGATTATGAGTGATGAGTTATGAGTGTTGAGTGAGTTTAAAGTTTAATAGGTTAAGGTTGAGGTTGAGCTGAAAGTGCTGACCGAAAGCGTCAGTAGTCAAGGTTGAGAGAGTGAGAATGAGAAAGAGAGTGAGAGCGGAGTGTAGTGGAGATATGTTCTTTCGCTTTGCTCAAGAAGGAAATGGGGAAGCGGGGCTCAAAACGAGGTAGAGATGGGGGCGCTTTAATACAGGGGGGGCTAAAAAAGCCAAAAGCCTTTGGCTAATAGCGAAAGCTATCTGCCAGAGGCCTGGGCTAAATAAGCAGATGATTACTGGGGCGATGGTTAGTGAACGATTAGTTTTTTATTTTGTGTTTGTCCGTTTGAAAAGTAGGTTGTGATAATGTACACCCCGTTTTGGTCGAGTTGAGCGCGAGCTCGATCACCGGTGTTTATTCTGCTGTGTTCAAGTGCGAGTCTGCCAGTAATTGTATGCACCGTCATTCTCTCAATGTCGCTATTAGTAGTGTTAACGATTTCAAATCCATTATTTTTCGTGAGGTAAAGTGGTTCTTTGATGTTGTCATTCATTTCGGTCAGACCCGTTGGTGGGTCAACCGGAGCTGCTTTCGTAGCGAAGAAAGAAAGTACGAATCTGTCATCGTAAGTCCCGGCACTGTCGAGCTGCAGAGTAACAGCATTGCTGTCATTCAGTTCAAAACGTTGAATAGTTTTTAAATCGTGTAGATAAACTTTGTAATTATCAGGCCAATTAAGCAGGCTGTCGATTGATACTGTTATCTCATTGTCAGATCCAGTCGAGAGGCCAATCGGTATAATTTTTTGTTCTTCTTCCTCAAGATTTAACACTGATTGAAATACCATATATTGATCGTCCAAAATGGAGTAGAAGTTGAATCCGTTAGAATTTTCCAATTTTTTAGCATCGTAAAGATTATCCATTCCGTTTTCAGCCATCGGATCAAAGTAAACTCTGATATAATCTGAAAGTGAACCCTGCTCGATTTGGAGGTAAGCACCAGCGGGGTCGAAGTTGTTCCCACCGGATCTGAGTGTGATATTACTTGCATGATCACGCATCGAGTTAGAAAAACTAATGGTACCGTTGTTTACAGCGTCAACCCAAAAACCCTGAACAGATGACATCAATTCATTGTCGGTATTGTTTTTAGTAATGTACTGCGCATTTGGGCCATCCCAGAAGTAAACTGCGTTTGCAATATTGCCTGCACCACCATTGTAGTTTTGGCTGAGGAAGTCCTGGATGTTAATTGGAGATGGGTATGGATTACCAACGAGGTTCCAGTCGTTTCCGCCCCAAGAACCGGGAGTTGAGTTGTTTGTAGTTTCAATATTAATAGAATAGTCACCATTGTTAATGACATTGTTCTCGAATAATCGCTGGGGGTTCACTTTGCCGGGAGCAAAATAACCGCGACCAATATCCATAATGCCATCAGCGTCCAGGACCATGTGGTTGTTCCCAAATGAATAGGGGCTATTGCTGTGATCGTTTGTTGGGTTAAGGGTTCCAAAGTCATATTTCCAGGATTGAGAAGATGTTTCAAAGGCAAAGAGATCATAGAGGTTTGCATCATGGAATACTTCTACAATTGATTGATTGGGCATTGGAGCACTCCATTTGTTGTAAACAGTTTGTTGGGGTGTTCCTGCTTTAAAGAGTCTGTATGTACCAGAACCATTATTTTGATAGGTGTTTCCTGTTTGTACGAGTGAAGCACCATCCTCTATGATGATGAGTCCCTCATTCATTATGCTGTCGTCAACAGTCACATGCTGTGATCCTCTAATAGTAAGAGTTGCCGTCTTATTTACTAATAGTGATTTGGCAATGATAGAGGAGCCTGTAAGAGTGAGATCATCTAGAACCTGAGCATGTAGAGAAGATGTTGGTGTTCCGTTATTCCATGATCCCTGATCAAAAATCGTCACGTTAGTTATTTCACCGGATGGAGTTTGTGTAGCGAGATAGATGGGAGAGTTTGTTGAACAACCTGAGCAGCCGTTTATATTTCCCTGATTTTGGTTGAAGAAGTTACCACTGTAATTGACAGATCCTGAGCCGGTAATTTGTGTACTGTTTGTGATGTTAGCACCATGGTTTATGTCTAGCTCTCCATTTATCTCTACAGAAGAACCACCCTGAAATGTGATGGTTGCATTATTTTGGCCATTCATGTCTCCGTTAAGAATGAATGTGCCATTATTGGTAAAAACAAGGTTGTTATTGAAGGAAAACTCACCGTCTTCTTCAATGATTAATGCTCCAGAGCCATTAATAGTGATAGTTAAACCATTGTTTGAAGTAATAAGACCTGCACTATCTACTCTTATCGTAGTATTGATATTCCAACTTTTGTTATTTCCGGCTTCTAGTTCACCATTTGGACCAACATATATGTAGCTGCCACTATTTAAGTTCAAGTTGTTTAGTGAAAAGTAGTGATACACGAAAATGGAGTCATTTCCCCAGGACGGAGAACACCCACAATCAGAGCCGTTTTTTGTATAGCTCCAGCTATTTGATCCTATACTGTGATATTGAGTGCCAAAAAGGAATAGAGGTGTTATAGCAAACAATGACAGCAGTATCTTTTTCATAGTTAAAAAAATTATTTCAAGGTTTTCGTCCAAAAACTGTTCTTTTATTCATGTTATTGGTTAAAATACTGTAAACCAGTCTTTAATTTTGTTTGGCGTCCATTCACTGATTCCCTTTTTGGGAAAAACGATGTTGTTTGGGAATGATGAATGAGTTTTGGGGTTATGGATTATGAGTTATGAATGATGAGTGTTGAGTTGGGTGGTTTGTAGTTTGGAAGTTTGAAGGTTGGGGAGTTAGGAGGTCCCGTAGCAAGTCTGGGATCTAAGTTCATCTAAGTCTTGACTAGCTTCAAGTATAATGTCTAAGACCCCGTTCCTTGCGTCACGAGGGTCTAAGTTCATCTAGTCTTTGACGTGGTCAAAGAGCAAGATTCACTAAGATTTGGAGGTTTGGTGTTATGAATGTTGAATTATGGATTATGAGTGATGAGTTGAGAGTAGAGTGAGAGAATGAGAGGGAGAGCGGAGTGGAGATATGTTCTTTCGTGAGGCTCAAAACGAGGTAGCGAGTGAGAGCGGGAATGAGAATGAGAGCGTGGGAGTACGAGGTAGAGGCTGATGTTGAGGAGGAGAGAAGTTCTAATGATATTTTGAAATTATTGGGTGCTTAAGTTGTTAAGGTTGGGCATAAAAAAAGGTTCATCCTTGTTTGAATGAACCTTTTTGCGTTCTGTGGGCGATACTGGATTCGAACCAGTGACCCTCTGCTTGTAAGGCAGATGCTCTGAACCAGCTGAGCTAATCGCCCCTGTTTTTGTTGAACGGGCTGCAAATATAGAACAACTCTCAATAGTCGCAAATACTTTTTTAAAAAAGTGGTAAAATTTCTGCTACCACGAATGTGGAGCCGCCAATATACAGTACGTCAGATGGGTTCATTTTCTTTTTTGCCCCTTGAAAAGCTGCCTCAACAGAGCTGAATTTTTCGGTGTTTAAATTATTGGCTTTGAATAGCTTTTCGAGTTCATCAGCATCCATCGCTCTAGGAATATCAGGTGAGCAGAGGTAGTAAAATGCATCTACAGGAAGCAACGGAATAATTTTTTTCAAATCTTTATCTGAAACACTCCCAAAAACAATATGAAGCTGATCTGCATCTTGCTTTCGTAGCTGAGTCATTGTCGACCTGAGTCCATCTTCATTGTGAGCTACATCAGTTACGATGAGTGGTTTTTCCTGCAAGATTTGCCAGCGTCCCATTAAACCGGTGTTTTTCACAACGTTTTTTAGTCCGGCTGTAAAGTGTTTATTCTCTAGTTTATAATTTGTTTTATCGGTCAGAACCGAAAGAGCTGTCGTAGCGGTTTCAATGTTTTCCTTCTGGTAATTCCCTAAGAGATCAGTTTGAAGTTGAGTAGGTTTTGCAGGGAATAGCTCTGCGTTCTTTTCATTGGCTATTTTTTCGATTACTGTAAATGCGTCAGGATGCATTTTTCCCGTAACTATTGGAATGCCTGATTTGATGATTCCGGCTTTTTCTCCGGCAATTTTCTCAATTGTATCACCCAGAAACTGACTGTGATCGAAACCGATGTTCGTGATAACTGATACCAACGGAGTGAGGATATTGGTAGAATCTAGCCTTCCACCCATTCCAGTTTCTATTACGGCTATATCAACTTTCTCCTGCCTGAAGTACTCGAATGCCAGTCCGACTGTCCACTCAAAGAATGAAGGTTGAATTTTGTCTAGCTGATCGCGGTTCTGACCAACAAAATCAATAACGAAGTCTTTTGAAACCGGCACTCCATTAATTTTAACTCTCTCGCGAAAATCCATGAGGTGAGGAGACGTGTATAGACCGACTTTATAACCGGCTTCCTGTAATACAGACGCCATCATGTGAGCCGTTGATCCCTTGCCGTTAGTGCCTGCAATGTGTATTGATGGAAAATTCTTTTGCGGTTGATCCAGCGCTTCCATCAGTGCGATAGTATTGCTCAAATCCGCCTTGTAAGCTGATTTTCCCTGCCGCTGATACATGGGCAGTTGCGAGAATAAAAAGTCGAGAGTTTGCTCGTACGTCACCTCTGAATGAATGTATAAGTGATGCTACCTCTTTGCTCAAATGGCGCATCGGGGTTCGATTGCCATTTCGTTTTTAAGGCTGCCTGAATTGCACGTTTCGTAAGGCAATCGGCAGAGTTTGTCGTTCCTTTTCCAACATCAGCATCGACCGTGTTTCCGTTGCGATCTACTTTGATGTCAATTACAACTTTACCGTTTTCGTTGCAATCATATATTGGCTTTGGCTTGGTCAGAGCCTTGCGATTACCGAGTGAGTAGTTCCCGTTTCCGCCACCTCCACCGGAGTAGGCTTCACCGTCAGTTCCATCAATCTGACCTTTATCGCCAACAGCGTTATCATCGTCACCTTCAGATCCACCGCTATTTTCTTTAGCATTTTTGAATTTATCGAGCGCGCTGTTGAGTTCTTCGCTGATTTCGGGTTCTTCTTCAACCGGTTCCTGAGTTTCCTCGGTTTCTTCAGTCTCGGTTGGTTCTTCAGTCTCTGTGGTTTGTTCCTCAGTTTCTTCCGGTACTTCGATCGTTTCGGTATTGTCTTGCGTCACAACTTCTTCTTCAACCGGATTCGTCTCAGGTTGTGGTTCAGGTTGGGTAGTCTCCTCCTGAACCGGTTGTTCATTGACTTGTTGCGATTGGCCTACGTTTTCTGGCTGTGTATCTCCGCTACCTGTTTCGGTAGTACCAAAGTTTACTTTAATTCCCTGCTCGGGTTTGGGGATAGGATATTCGAGTCCGGCAAAAATAAAGATCAACAACAAGGCCACGTGGACGATAATGGTTCCGACCAGTCCCTCTCTTTTGTATTTATTTTCCCAAACCTGCATGTTATTTGCCTCGAGTAGCGAGGACAACCTCGTATTTGTTTCGCTGGGCGATATCCATCACGTAAACAACGCTTTTTACATCAACCGCTTCATCGGCTCTGAGTATTATCCCCGGTTTTTCTTCAGCACTCAATCTCGCTTTTAAGCGTGGCTCGAGCTGTTCTTTTTTAACGAGATCAGTATTGATGTAGTATTTGTGATCTTCTGTTACCGTAACAGAGATGTTTTGTTTACCAGTTGTTCGCTGTGAACTTTTTGGCAAGAGCACCTTCATCCCGTTTGGGCTGATCATCGTTGAAGCGATGAGGAAGAAAATGAGCAACAGGAAAACGATGTCGGTCATGGACGACATGTTGAACGCTGTGCTGACTTTATTTCTGGATTTTATAGCCATAATTAAGCGGGTTCTTGAAGCATATCAGTGAATTTCACTGTGAGCTCGTCCATTTTAAAAGTTACTTTATCCAAACGTGAAATGAGGATATTGTAAGCCAGGTAAGCGATAATCCCGATTACGAGTCCGGCTGCAGTAGTAACCATCGCCTGCATAATACCACCAGATAATTGATCCAGTTCAACACTGTTTCCTGAAGAGTACATTTCGTGGAAAGTATTTATCATCCCGATTACAGTACCTAGAAACCCGATCATTGGTGCAGCACCAGCGATTGTTGCTTCTGTACTAAGCGATTGTTCCAGCTTTGTTACTTCGAGCTTTCCTTCACTTTCAATTGCCATTGCAATATCTGGCATCGGTTTTCCAATTCGGTTAATTCCTTTTTCGATCATTCGCGAATACGGAGAGTTGTCGTTACGACAAGCTCCTTTTGCTTCTTCGAGATTTCCATTGAGAACATTGGTCCGAACCTGTTCCATGAACGAGGTGCTCGATTTCACAACCTGGTTAATGGCTCTGAATCGTTCAATGAAAATGTAAACAGCAATTACAGACAATATACCGAGGGGTCCCATTATGTACCATCCTCCACCTGCGATGAGTTCGAGAATGCTCAGGGTACCTTCTGTTGTTTCTGATGCTGCGGCAGAAGCTGTGTCTGCTCCGGTTGAAATTTGACTGATGATAAAATTCATTTCGCTCAATATTTGGCTCAAATTTAAGAACGGTTGGCGGAGCTGGTTAGTGTGTTGAGAAAATTAAATCACAGTGGGGTGTTGAAAAGAGTAATGAGAGTGTTATGAATTATGAGTTTTGAATGATGAATGATGAGTTGGGAGGTCGAGGTCAAGGCTGAGGTGTAAGGGTTTGGTGTTGGGGAGTTTGATAGTTTGGAGTTATGGATTAGGAGTTAGGTGAGTGTTGAGTTTATAGTGAGGTTTAAGGTCGAGGTCAAGGTTGAGGCTGAGGTTAAGGTTTAGGAGGAGAGAAGTTCTAATAATGTATTGGGATTGCTTGATGGTTAAGGTGTTAAGGGCCCCGTTCCTTGCGTCACGAGGGTCTAAGTTCATCTAAGCTTTGGCTGGGGCCAAAGGCTAAGATTTACTAAGGTTTGGAGGTTGGGAATTATGAATTATGGGTTATGAGTGATGAGTTGGGTGAGGTTAGAGTTTAAAAGAGTAGCAACGCAGCGAGCGCGGAGCTTTTTTGATGTCAGCTCTGCTGAAAACGCGGAGGTCGCAGCAGGTTCGCTGGCGCTCATTGTTTTTAAACCATTAAGAAGTTCAGGGTCGTTAAGTTTTGATGTTATTTCTGCTGGTATCACTAAGGTCGCGAAGTAGACAAAATGCTCACGGAGAATACAAAATTACTTCATGGCTTATTAGCATTATCGGTAATCTGATTGTCAACGACTAACTATAATACTAAAGTTATGCTGATGAGAGCCTCTTTTATCAATGAATGAAAAACGTTTGTGCGAGGATGTAGAATACTCCTGCTCCGGCAAGGTAGCCAACTAATGCGAGGAGGCTGATTTTGCGGAGGTACCAAACAAAGTCGATTTTCAGGATACCCATAACGGCAACTCCGGCAGCACTACCAATGATGAGACAGCTTCCACCTGTTCCGGCACAGTATGCTAGGAATTCCCAAAATACGTGATCCACAGGGTAAGATATTCCGGCTACTTCAGGTCCTATTTCATACATACCCATTGCAGCAGCTACGAGTGGAACGTTATCCACAATTGAAGATAGTAGACCAATTATGATATTGATAATATAAAGATTACCAACACTGGATTCCAGAATTCCGGCAAGGTCGATCAGGTGACCGGCACTTTGCAAACTGGCTACAGCAACCAGAATACCGAGGAAGAATAAAACACTTGGAGTGTCAATTTTCCTCAATGTATTCACTACTGATAACTGAGTTTTGTCCTTGTGCGATTTATTCTTGTGAAGGATTTCTGTAACCAGCCATAATATTCCCAAACCAAGCAAAACACCCATGAATGGAGGCATGTGAGTAACGGTTTTAAAAACCGGAACCTGTAATAGACACGCTACACCTAAAATGAAAACGAGGTTTCTCTCCCCGGTAGTGGTCAGATCCTTGTCTACTCCGCGGGTTTCATCAGGCCGCCTAATGTTCCCTTTCATCGTAAAAGAAAGTATGATAAGCGGTACAAGGAGAGTTACGAGAGAGGGAAGAATAAGCGTTGCGATGATATTTCCGGCTGTGATCTGACCGCCAATCCAAAGCATAATAGTAGTTACATCACCAATCGGAGACCATGCACCCCCCGCGTTAGCAGCGATGATAATAACTCCGGCAAAAAGCCAAAGGTCTTTTTTATCAGCAATGAGTTTTTTCAGTAGTGCAGCCATTACAATGGCTGTAGTGAGGTTGTCGAGCGCGGCTGAAAAGAAGAAGGTCAGGATACTCAAAATCCAAATGAGTTTTACCTTCTTAGTCGTTTTTATTCTGTCTGTTATAACGCTAAAACCACCGTGAACATCAATGACTTCTACGATTGTCATAGCACCTATGAGGAAAAATAGAATCTCAGAAATCTCGATGAGATGGTGCTCGAGTTCGTGGATAATGAAGTGATTGGTGAGACTTTTTACATTTTCATCAGCTCCGATTGATGATTCGGAAAGTCCCAGAGCGTAGTTTTTAAGTCCTTTTACGTATTCGCCCGAATTTGCAATGAATTCAGATATCGACCAGGAGTAATCAACATTGAGTACATCACTGGCTCCGAAAACGAATATTGTCCAGGTAAGAACCCCGGTAAGAAGCGCAGATGCTGCTTTATCAACTTTAATGTTATGTTCAAGGGCAATTCCAAGATACCCAAAAACAAAAATGACAACCATTAATAAATACATGGCAAAAAAATTGAGTGTTTAACAAGTGTGCTCCTTACCGGGGGCATTTTTTAATTTGGCGCTAAACTAACTTTTTAAGCGCAATTTCAAACGCTGTTTTTGCGATATTTTTTGTGTCGCTATTCGTTGAGTGAGCTGCTTTAATAGCTTTTTCAATTGTTACCGAGGTATCGCTGAAAATAGCTTCATCAGTCATTGCAACGTCATCCTGCATTAAATAGCCAAAAACACGTGCCATTCCGCAATTTGAGATGAAGTCTGGAATAACGCTAATTTGTTTATCGGTATAATCCGCGATCGGACCAAAGAATATCTCAGAATCAGCAAATGGAACATTCGCACCTGAAGAAATGACTTCCATTCCATTTTCGATCATTTGGTCGATTTGATCACGGGTTATGAGTCTGGAAGCTGCGCAAGGAATGAAAATATCAGCCGGTACAGACCAAATCTTTTCATTTACCTCGTCAAAACTCATCATGTTATCGGCAACGAGTTTGTTACCGTCTTTTTTGAGGAAGAGGTCTTTAATTTCTTCGAAAGAAAAACCGTCTTTGTTGATTAGTCCGCCTACGCGGTCAATAATACCAACGATTTTGGCTCCTTCTTTAGCGAGGTAGTAAGCACCTGCAGCTCCAACATTACCCCATCCCTGAACAATTACTTTTTTGCCTTTTAGGTCATTGTTGTGATAGGTGCTGTAATAGTGACGAACAGATTCTGCTACTCCGTAACCGGTAATCATATCAGCCACAACAAATTTGCGTTCAACATCAGGACTGAATTTTGGGTCTTCAATCACTTTGATTACTCCGTTACGCAACTGGCTTATTTTTTTAATTTTTTGTGCTTCATTAGGCTGGTAGTGCCCCATGAAAACACCTTCCTGAGGATGCCATATTCCCTCATCTTCAGTCATAGGAATTACTTCGTGAATTTCGTCAACATTGAGATCTCCTCCTGTTCCGTAGTAGTTTTTTAGTAGAGGTCGAACAGCTTTGTACCATCTTCTCAATACACCTTCTTTTCGAGGGTCGTTTGGATCGAAGTTGATACCTGATTTTGCACCACCAATTGGAGGTCCGGAAACGGTAAATTTCACTTCCATTGTTTTGGCAAGTGATTCAACTTCTCTTTTATCGAGCCCTTTTCTCATACGTGTACCGCCACCTGCAGCTCCACCGCGCAGTGAGTTGATTACAACCCAGCCTTTTGCGTCAGTTTCAGAATCGGACCATTCAAATACGATTTCGGGATCTTTGTTTTCGAACTTGTCGAGTAGTTCCTTCATTTCAAGAAATTTATAATGATGTTAATCTTTCAAATTCGCTGGCAAATGTAATAATTAGGGTTTATTGTTTGAGTTTAATGGTTTAAAGTTTAGAGATAAGGTCGAGGTCGAGAGTGAGGAAGTTATGAGTTATGGGTTATGAGTGATGAGTTGGGAGGTTGAGGTTAAGGCTGAGGTTGAGGGAAGTTCTAATGGTGGTTTTAGGATTGCTTAATGTTTAAGGTGTTAAGGGTTTGGAGTTGGGGGGTGGTGTTTGTAACGCAGCGCACGCAACGAGGTTTTGATGTTAGCTCTGCTGAGATAACGCGGAGGTCGCAGCGTGTTCGCTGTCGCTCACGGTTTTGAACAATTTAGAAGTTCAGGGTCATTAAGTTTTGATGTTTGCTCTGCTAGTATCGCTGCGTGCGCGGAGAAGAATTGATGCTAGCTTTGCTGAATAACGCAGCGAGCACTGCGGTTTCGCAGCGTCCGCAGCGTTACTGGCAAAAGACAATCGCTAACCAACTATTACTCTCGACTTTGTCCTTAAAACTCGACCTGCATCTTAATGAAACTTATTTTTTTAATGGTTCATAAATCCGAAGTCTTGATGTTTTAGCTGTGGTTAGGAGCTATAGTAAACTTTGAAAAGCATTTTTGAAGTTTATTTAATCTTTTTTCTTGATAAAAAAGATAGAAAAAATCAAGGCTGACGGAGACTTTGCTCGAATTTCTAGCAGTCGATCGTCCCGCAGCAAGTGCGTGGATGTAAGAGTCACTAAGTAGCTGAAAAATCAGCTACTAAGTTTTTCTAACACTATTTATACTGAACTCGCAAACGCCTTTAGCGCATTTTTCTTTAGGAAAAATCCGAAGGCTGAGCTCAGGCACAGCAAAAATGTACGCTTCCTTTTTCTGAAATTCTACGCGTCAGTCTCCGAGGCCGAAAAAGCTCGTTGTTTGATTAGTGGGGTAAGTCTGGATTAGATTCTCGTCTCAAGGATTGAGTGATTTCCATGTAGTTCAGATTTTATGTAATGTAAGAATAAAATACGGATAGTAAGAATTTGAGCATTTTACCCTCGAACTTGGCCTTAAAACTCGACCTGCATCTTAATGAAGTTTAATTTCTTAATGGTTTACATAAACACTAGCAAGATTAGCATTTAATCAAACAGCTCAAAACCAGCTCTTATGCTTCATCATAAATAACTCCCGTAATGTGGTCTTTTTTGGCTCCTGTTGCTGATGCATAAACGTTGATCTCATTATTTACTCGTAAATACCCCATCAAGCCAAAAACTATTGCTTCTTTGAAGTCGATGAGTTCTTTGTCAGGGATTACGAGTTTCCAATCGGTTTGTTCTTTAATTAATTCGATGAGGTATTTGTTGTAAGTTCCGCCACCAGTGAGCAGTACCTCTCCGTTTTTTTTGATCGAGTTGAGAGTTTCGGCAATTTTTTGCGCTGCATGATGCGTAAATGTAGAAATGAGTTTTTCTTCCTGCGTCATGAAAGGCATTAAAAGAGGTTCAATAGCTCTCATTATCAATTCTGTGCTCCACGATGGATTAGACTTGTCTCTGTAAATCTCCAGTGAATTCAGTCTATCGGTCAGATCCGAAATAGGCTCGTTGTTCCTGGCTATGTCTCCGTTTTCATCGTAATCCTGACCGAGTTCTCTTGCAAATCGGTTGATGAGATAATTACAGGGTGAAATATCAAAGGCCCTTCTCTTTTTCCCGTCATTGAATGAAATATTCGAAATTCCGCCCATGTTTAAGCAAGCGTCATATTTCTTGTAGAGCAATTCATCACCAATAGGCACAAGCGGAGCTCCTTCACCTCCAAGAAGTACGTCCTGCGTACGGAAGTCGGCCACGGTTCTGACCGAAGCCTCCTGAGCAATTGCCTGCCCCTGGCCTAATTGAAAAGTAAATCCTTTCCGTGGTTCATGAAAAATTGTGTGTCCGTGCGATGCAATTAAATCTACATCCAGTTTTTCTTCCTTGATGAGCTTTTTCACCGTTTCTCCCAAAAACTTTCCATATTCTAAATGTGCGTGCTGTAATCTGTCACCTTTAGCATCGTAAAGGCTTTTGAGCCAGTTTTGCTGTTGCTTAGAGTAGGATATAAATTTTGTGAAAAGTACTTCGTGGTCAGATCCATTGAATTGCACCAAAGCCAGATCCAGTCCATCGAGTGAAGTTCCTGACATCACTCCTAAAACATTAAGTTGAGTTTTATTGTTTTCCATCATAACGGTGTTAAGTTAGCGAAATTAAGGCAGATAAACTATATTCGCGAACCCATAAAATGACGAAATTTTAATAAAATGGATTTTCAATTAACAGAAGAACAACAGGCAGTGAAAGCAGCTGCGCGTGATTTTGCGCAAAATGTACTGAAACCGGGCGCTATCGAGCGTGATGAAAAGCAGGAATTTGCGAAGGAAGAAATCAAGCAGCTGGCAGAATTGGGTTTCATGGGAATGATGACAGACCCAAAGTACGGAGGAAGCGGAATGGATACTGTTTCCTATGTGTTGGCAATGGAGGAGATCAGTAAAATTGATTCTTCTGTATCGGTATGTATGTCAGTAAACAACTCTTTGGTTTGCTGGGGACTCGAGAAGTTCGGAACTGAGGAACAAAAGCAAAAATATTTAGTTCCGCTCGCTAAAGGTGAGAAAATTGGAGCGTTTTGTCTTTCAGAACCGGAAGCAGGATCTGATGCAACATCACAGCGTACAACCGCAATCGATGAAGGTGATCACTACGTGCTAAACGGTACTAAAAACTGGATCACAAACGGTGGAAGTGCTAGCGTTTATCTCGTAATCGCTCAAACTGATGTTGAAAAAGGACACAAAGGAATCAACGCGTTTATCGTAGAGCGTGACATGGACGGTTTTGTTGTTGGAGCAAAGGAAAATAAAATGGGAATTCGCAGTAGCGATACGCATACTTTGATCTTCAACGATGTTAAGGTCCCAAAAGAAAATAGAATTGGAGAAGACGGTTTCGGATTCAAATTCGCGATGAAAACACTTGAAGGTGGTAGAATCGGAATTGCTTCTCAAGCGCTCGGTATAGCTGCCGGAGCTTTAGAATTGGCCACAGCATATTCAAAAGAGCGCAAAGCGTTTGGAAAAGAAATACACAAACACCAGGCGATCGCTTTCAAACTCGCTGATATGGCGACTGAAATTGAAGCTTCACGCTTGCTTTGCTTAAAGGCAGCTTCATTGAAAGATGAAGGTAAGCCAATTGGTCACGCCAGTGCTATGGCGAAACTTTACGCTTCAAAAACTGCGATGGACGCAACAACAGAAGCTGTTCAGATCCACGGTGGTTACGGTTTTGTAAAAGAGTACCATGTTGAACGTTTAATGCGTGATGCGAAAATTACTCAGATTTACGAAGGAACTTCTGAAATTCAGAAAGTCGTAATCAGCCGAGGCTTGCTAGCTGAATAATCTAATTTTTATATAGATTTTGATAGCCCTTCAGTGAAAGCTGAGGGGCTTTTTTTGGTTTAGAGTCTAGGTTAAGTCCCGTTCCTTGCGTCACGAGGGTTTAAGTTCATCTAAGCTTTGGCTGGGGCCAAAGGCTAAGATTCACTAAGATTTGGAAGTTGGGAGGTTTGGGGAGTTTGGTGTTTGTTTTAGCCAACCAGCCAACCAGCCAACCAGCAAGTACGAAGGTTAAAGCTGAGGAGAAGGTTCTGTTTTATTGAAGACAAATTAACGATAGGTTTATTAGGGGATTACATCAGTGAATTCTTCCATTTTTAGTCCGCGAGAACCTTTTAGCAAGATCAATGCATTTTTCAGTTTTTGATTTTGGGCAAACTCCATCGCCTTTTCTTTTTTGTCAAAAAACGAAAATGAAAATTCGTCTTCAAATTCGTGAAAAGCATTACCTACAAGCACAACATTTTTAAAGTTCAACTCTTTCAAAAGGGATAAAATATTTCTGTGTTCGTCTTTACTGATAGAGCCTAGTTCGAGCATATCTCCCAGTAAAACCCATTTTTCACGGTCAGATCGCATCTCACTAAAGCTTTTAAGTGCTTTTTCTACGCTCGTTGGGTTGGCGTTGTAAGCGTCAAGGAAAATCTGGTTTCCACCATTTGTCTCAATAAATTGAGATCGATTGTTAGATGGGGTATAACTGGTAATAGCTTCATGGATCTTATCATCACTAACGCCAAAGAACTTTCCTATTCTGTAGGCACAGTTGATGTTGTCAATATTATAAGCTCCAATCAATTTGCTTTGATAAATGTTTCCATCTTCGCTTTTGTAAGAAATAAACGGATTCTGCTCTTTTATGCTCAAGGAGTTTTCAGCACTGAAATCTGCCGTATTTGAGATTCCTTCAATTAATTGACTGCTGTATTCATTTTCACCATTGTAGAAGCAAGTTCTATCTCTTTTTGATAGGTAATCAAATAACTCTTTTTTAGATTTAACATTACCTTCCATGCTTCCAAATCCTTCAATATGATCCTTACCGATGTTTGTGATGATACCGCAATCAGGATCTGATATTTCACATAATTCATCAATATCTCCTGGCTGATTATCACCCATTTCAAGGATTAGGAGTTCTGTGTCATGTGGAGTTTGAAGTATTGTTAAGGGTAAACCGATATGGTTATTAAAGTTACCCGGAGTTGCAAAAGTTTTAAATTTTTTGCTCAGGACTGCTTGCAACAGTTCTTTGGTAGTTGTTTTGCCATTTGATCCTGTCAGTCCAATTACTTTTGTGTTGAGGTGATTGCGGTGATGATTTGCTAGTTTTTGAAGAGTTAGGAGAACATCATCAACAAGTATAAATTGGTTCTGATCGTGATTTGAGTTTTCAATTACTGATTTTTGATCCACAACAGCGCATGAGCAACCCTTTTCAATTGCTTGATCAGCAAATTTATTCCCGTTAAAATTATCGCCCTTTAAGGCGAAGAAAATTGAGTTGAGTTGTACTTTTCTTGTATCCGTGCAAACTCCGCTCGAATCCAGAAAAAAGCTGTGTAAATCTTTAATCTCCATAATTAGTCATAAAAAAACCCCTGAACGATAATGTACAGGGGTTCAAATTTATTGAAATCATTTTTTAGTATGCACCACCTAGACCTTCAGGGCTACCCATTCTGTCCATCGCACATCTAAATCCGATATATGCGGTAGAGTATTCTTCATCGAGGAATCTTCTTGTACCTGGATGCATCCAGTACGCACGATCTCTCCATGAACCACCTTTGTAAACTCTTGATCGGTCACTGATTAAAGATCCGGTTTCTGCACCAAACTCATACATTCCGTAAGTTTCATCGTCAGTGTGTCCCTGACCTTTTTGATTCTTGAAGTTTTGCCATGCATCATCCTCATTTAACTGAGATTGATAGTCACCATCTTCGTAATTGATGTTATCAGCTCTTCTGTAGTTTCTTCTGTCTACAGCATCTTCAGGTTCAACTTTAACCTTTTGCATGCGACCTAGACTATCTTTTTGAGCGATGATACCATCTTCATCACGTTTCATTTTCTTGAAAACGTTTCCTCTAAATGGGCGGAATTCATTTACATCTTCATGAGATAGCGGACGATAAACATCCATTACCCATTCAGATACGTTTCCAGCCATGTTGTAGAGGCCGTAATCGTTTGGCCAATAGGCATAAATTGGAGCAGTGATATCTGCGTTATCGTTGAGACTACCAGCAACACCCATGTTATCACCTCTACCTCTCATGAAGTTAGCGAGCATTTCACCCATGTATTCAGGTTGAGGATTACGGACTGAGTGTCCGTTCCATGGCCATTGACGTTCTTCAACGATATTTTCACCTAGCGTATTTCCGATCAATCCATAAGCTGCGAATTCCCATTCAGCCTCAGTAGGTAAGCGGTAATCTGGAAGAAGAATTCCATCTTCCATTTTCACACGTCTATAACCAGGACTGTTTGGGCCTTCCCATGGAATTCCATCTTTTCGTTTACTACCTTCATACTGACCATTTAAGTAAGCATCAGTATTGAAGTTGTCATCAGCAATTTGATTTGGATTGTGATTGTAAAGACCTTCACGAATTAGGATTTGCTCATTTACACGGTCTGTTCTCCAAAGACAAAATTCACTAGCCTGCTTCCAGCTAACACCAACAACAGGATAATCTCTGTAAGCAGGGTGTCTCAAATAGTAATCTACGTAAGGCTCATTGTAAGCAAGCTTACGTCTCCATACTAATGTATCGGGAAGAGCAGCATCGTAAACGGCCGGGTAATCCATACCGTATACTCTCTTTACCCAATAGAGGTATTCTAACCAGTGTAAGTTCGAAATTTCAGTTTCATCCATGTAGAAAGATGAGACCGTAACTCTTCTCGGTACGTTATCCCAATTACCCATCACATCATCGGTAACTCGGCCCATTGTAAATGTACCACCTTCAATGAGGACAAGGTTCGGACCAGTTTCCTGTTCTACATATGGGAGTTTTTGAAAATCACCATTTTTAGGGTCGTTGTAATTCCAACCCGTTATCGATGACTTTTCATAGCTACAGGAAACAGCAAATAGTGCTGTGATGATAAAGATTCCTAATGCGTTCTTCATGCTGTTGAGTTTAAGATTCAACGAAAGCGTAAAAATAATATTATTTGTTGAATTTAAAATTCAGGACATTTCAGTGGTCTGAATTTTCTTTTCTCAGGAGGGCAATTGAATTGAATTGCCATTGAGATTTCGTGAGAGCCTCCGGGTTCGTTTGTCAATCTTGAAGTTGTTAGGTCATAGCTGTAGCCAAACTTGAATTTTTCAACCTGTACACCAACAAGAGCGATAAAAGCATCTTTGTTTCTGTACCACAAACCTGCTACCAGAGGTCCTTTTTTACCGTAAAGACCAAACATCAACTGTTGAGCATTACCCTGACGTTGATAAAGTATATTTGGCGAAATGGATGCAGGGTTATCGTAACCTTCTTCTAAAGGTATATTACCACCTGCATGAACAGTAAATTTACGGTAGAGTTTAGCGTTATCATTTTCGAAGAAAGATTCGCTAGGTTCTGTTAAGTGGTGTACTGACACTCCTGCAAATACATATTTAGAATATCCGAGGAAGCCAGCGCTAAAGTCTGCACCATTAACCTGATTTGTGCCAGGAGTTTCATTTGTTTGGTAGATGAATCCGTAACGCGGATCAATCATATCGCCAAATTTCAAATCATCCCAATTTATTGACTTTTGAAAATAAGTTGCTTGAAAACCAGCTTTGATACTGAAGTTTTCACTTACAGGTAATGTGTAAGCATACATCGCAGATGCATTGATCGTTTGTAGCGTTCCGTTACCTGCCTGATCGGCAACAACGAGTCCGCCCAAACCACCAGAAATCGCATCAATATGCTGATCATAGGAAGCACTGTAAGAGACAAATTGCCCCTGAATTGCGGGCCATTGATTTCTGTAATTCAAGTGTACGCGCGGGCACTCTTTAGATCCGGCAAACGCTGGATTCAAATAAAGAGGGTTCGCGTAAAATTGAGTAAACTGAGGGTCCTGGGCGTTTCCGCTTAAAGCGATGAGTAGTCCCGAGACCAATAGCGTACCAGTTAGCTTATTTCCAAGGCTTTTGAACATGTTTATTCGATCATCAATCGCAATTATACGAATTAATTTTTTAAACCTCCATTATTATTGGGGGTGATTACAGTCTGTTGTAACAATTTGCCACATTAATAATAAAAGGAAATTGTTAACGTTGTGGTGTAAAACTCAACTAAATCTGTGAAATATCACGTAAACAATAACGAATGAAGCTCTCTTTTAATATCAATAACTTATTCTTGCTTATCATATCTCTGCTTTTAACAGGGTTAAACCTTCATTCTCAAAGCAGTTTGAATTTTAGACGGTCTAAAGGTAAGCACGTTGGCAATATTCACAAAATAAATTGGACGGGAGTTCAATCTTTTCGTGATTTTAACGGTGAAGAAAAGTCTTACATATCCTTTGATGGAGCCATTTATGACCAAACTGAAAACCTGTTGCCGGTTTATTCTTATTCTGAAAAAGCTCCAACAAACGTAATCGATGTAGAAGCTCAATTAACTCAGCAAAGTTGGGAGCCCTTAACAAAAGCCGAAGAACAGGTAATTCAGGAAAACGGTCTTACTATTAAACCTGTTCTCGATATCACTACTTATATATCGGTATCGAGGAGAACTAATTTTGCCAAATTCGCATTTGTTCCTATTAGGAGAAATCCAACTTCAAACAGGTTAGAGAAACTTACGTCATTCAAATTAGAGTTTGACTTTCAGGAAGGACAATCAACCAGGAAAAGCGCTTCCAGATCGTATAAGGTAAGTTCAGTGTTGAGATCAGGAGATTGGTATAAAGTAGGTGTTACAAAAGATGGTGTTTACAGAGTTGGTTACAACATGCTTGATCAAATGGGGATTGATTTAAGTGGGCTATCAACTAATTCAATAAGGTTGTTTGGAAACGGTGGCGGAATGCTACCAACACTTAACAGTGAGCCACGGTTAGATGATTTAAAAGAAAACAATATCAAGATCATCGACCAAAACAATAATGGTCAGTTTGATCAATCTGATTATATCCTTTTTTACGGTCAGAGCCAAAATAGATGGAAGTATAAAAATGGAACGTATCGACACCAAACAAACTACTATGCCGATACTACTTATTATTTTATTACTACAGATTATCAAATCGGACAGCCAAAAAGAGTTGGAAGTCAAAATGCAATCACGGGATCTCCAGATGTTGTGTTAAATGAATTCGATGATCACCAAATTCACGAAATCGATCAGCGCAATCTCATCAAATCAGGGAAGCGCTGGTTCGGTGAGCAATTTAGTGTCAAGAGGGAATACACGATACCCTTTACGATGCCTAACATCGTTACATCAAAACCAGTAACAATAAGAGGAGCTGTAGCGAGCAGGGCAATAGGGCGCAGTAGTTCATTCACATTTAGCTATAGAGGAAATCCTGTGTTGGGGATTAATTTTTCCAATGGAGTAAATGCCGGCTATGCTAATCGGTTTGCTTATTACGGTGACAATGAAAATACTTTTTCGGCCTCGTCACCAAATTTGGCAATCAATGTTCAGTATAATAATGCGAACTCAGTGGATATAGGTTGGCTCGATTACATTGAGCTTATCGGTAAACGCAGGCTCGAATTAGGATCTGACCAACTCGTATTCAGGAATAGCGAGAGCGATACCAATAATATTGAAGAATATAGATTGACAGGAGATTTAGATAATGTGCAGATTTGGGATGTTTCCAATCCGCTCGAACCTCAGGAACCTTCAGTCAATAATAGTCAGAACCAAATCAGCTTTAAGTCTGCCGGCAATGAACTGAGTGAATTCGTAGCTTTTACTGATAACAACCTATTGGTACCATCTTATTCAGGAAAAGTTAAAAATCAGAATTTACACGGTTTATCAGCTGCTGAATATTTGATCGTGAGTCATCCAAAGTTTATCAATGAAGCTGAAAGACTAGCTGATTTTCACCGAGACTACAGTAATTTATCTGTCCACGTTGTTACCACAAATCAGATTTACAATGAGTATTCATCAGGCGCTCAAGACCTCACAGCGATAAGAGATTTTGTCAAAATGTTTTACGATAGAGCAGGTCTCAATGAAGCTGAAATGCCAAAGTACTTATTACTATTTGGCGATGCCAGTTATGATTATAAGTCACGAATTTCAGGGAATACGAATTTTGTTCCTGCTTATCAGAGTTTACGCTCAATGACACCAACCGCTTCATTTATCAGCGATGACTACTTCGGTTTTCTCGATGATGCAGAAAGTGATGAGCTCGTGAGTTCGTTGGATATTGGAATTGGTAGATTTCCAGTAAGTAGTCTATCACAAGCGAGAGGAGTAGTAAATAAAATCATTCGCTATCATAATATTCCAACAACGTTTGGGGATTGGAGAAACTCAGTCACTTTCATTGGAGATGATGAAGATGGTAGAATACATATGCGCCAGGCGAATAATCTGGCCAGGAAAATCGATACGAACTATCCAGATTACAACGTCAATAAAATTCTGTTTGACGCCTACAAACAAGTTGCAACAGCCGGTGGTCAAAGCTACCCCGATGTAAATGAAGAAATCGATAATGCAATGAAGAGAGGAACTCTCTTTATGTGCTATGTTGGCCATGGCGGTGAAACCGGTTGGGCCCATGAAAGAGTATTGAAAGTAAACGATGTCAACAATTGGACGAATCGCAACAATATGCCATTGTTTTTGACCGCAACCTGTGAATTCAGTAGATATGATGACCCTGAACGTACGAGTGCAGGTGAATACGTGTTGTTAAATCCCGATGGGGGCGGTATTGGCCTCATGACGACAACAAGGCTCGTTTACTCATCTCCAAACTACGAGTTATCTCAAACATTTACTGATTATGCTTTTGAAGCAGTTGATGGTAAAGTTCCAACACTTGGAGAGTTACTTATGCTATCAAAAGATGTAAGTTTAATCAACAATAACAATGGTGTTAATTACCGGAATTTCGCATTATTGGGTGATCCGGCAATAAGACTAGCTTACCCGCAATACAATGTAATGACCACAAATGCACCTGATACGATAAAAGCGTTGGAGAAAGTGACAATTGATGGAATGGTAGCTGATGAATTTGGAGCAAAAGTAGATGATTTTAACGGTGTTGTTCAGGTTACCGTTTACGACCAGCCGCAGGAAGTGTCTACACTCGATAATGACGATGAGGGTGTGTTCAAATACAATTCTCAGGAGAGCATCATATTTAAAGGTAAGGCAACTGTAAAAAATGGAGATTTCTCATTCACATTTGTCGTTCCAAAAGACATCATCTTTGATTTTGGAAATGCGAAAATCAGCTACTATGCTGATGACGGTTCAGTCGATGCTAATGGAGCATACGAAAAGATGGTGATTGGCGGGAGATCTGAAAATGCCGGATCTGACCAAAAAGGACCTGAAGTGAATTTGTGGATGAATGATGAAAGTTTTGTAGTAGGAGGCATGACCGACCAAAATCCTAACTTATTTGCCAAAGTTTTCGATGAAAACGGAATCAACACTGTTGGAAATGGAATTGGTCATGACATCACAGCTATACTCGATGAAAATACAGCAAATGCAATAGTGCTCAACGATTATTATGAATCTGACCTCGATTCATATCAAAGCGGAACAATTACTTACCCATTTGAAAAATTAGAAGAAGGGAAGCACACCCTAAGTTTGAAAGTTTGGGATGTTTACAACAATTCTGGTAAAGCATTTACAGAGTTTATTGTGGCAGATAACAGTGAGTTGGCTATCGATCACATACTCAATTATCCCAATCCATTCACAACGAATACAGCGTTTTACTTTGATCACAACGCCCCCGGTCAAGAGTTAGATGTTCGCATTCAGGTCTTCACCGTAAGTGGAAAACTCGTGAAAACTTTAGATGCTATTTTTGCGTCTAACAGCTACCGCGCAGGTCCCATATACTGGGATGGTCGCGATGAGTTTGGAGATGAAATTGGAAAGGGAGTTTATATTTATAAGGTAAAAGTTACCGCTCCCACCGGAAAAACGGTGAACAAATTCGAGAAATTAGTACTTTTAAATTAGAATAAAATAAGAACTCAACCTTATCGTTATATTTGCCATTTCAATTTTGGATAGAATGAAGTTAATCGCAAGAGGAACAGTTGCTTTGATAGGCGCGTTGGCAGTAAGCCAAATGAATTACGGTCAGAACCAGCAATCTGTAGGTACAGTAACCGGAGCCGAACAGGTAAACTCTATTACGACAGCCGTACCATTTATGACAATCGCGCCTGACTCCAGGCATGGAGCATTAGGCGATGCAGGTGCAGCCACAAGTGCAGATGTATATTCCATGTACTGGAATCCGGCCAAAATGGTGAAAAACGAAGAAAACTTTGGAATGGCTGTTTCCTACACACCCTGGTTGCGAAACCTCGTTTCTGACATCAGCCTGTCACACCTTACCGGTTTTTATAAAATAGATGACATGAACGCAATTGGCGTATCATTTCGCTATTTCACACTCGGTGATATTCAGTTTACTGATGAATTCGGGAATGATATTCAGCAATTCAGACCCAATGAGTGGTCAATTGGTGCAGGCTATTCACGCGTACTCTCTGATCGATTGACAGGAGGGATAAACCTTAAATTCATCTATTCAAACCTCACAGGAGGAACAGATGTTCAATCTGCTCAAACAAAGGCCGGACTCGCAGCTGCAACTGATATTAGTGCCTACTACGAAAACGATGACCTCAATTTAAACGGAACAGATGCCACACTGGCATTTGGAGCAGTAATTTCAAACATCGGGAACAAAATTTCATACTCAAACCTCGATGAGCAAGATTTTCTACCCACAAACCTCAGGTTAGGATCACGTATAACATTACACCTCGATGATTACAATGATGTTTCATTAAACTTTGATGTGAATAAATTACTCGTTCCATCTCCACCAATTTATGACAATGGAGAAGTGATAGCCGGGATGTCACCAGATCGAAGTGTGGCAAACGCAATGTTTACATCATTCTACGATGCACCAGGTAATCCATTCACTGATTCAAATGGAGAATACGTAACTGGTCCTGATGGAAAAGCAGAAGTAGAAGATGGTAGTGTGTTGAGAGAAGAACTCCGTGAAATTTATCTTGGAGTAGGAGCCGAGTACTGGTACAACAAACTTTTTGCTGCCAGATTAGGTTATTTCACCGAACACGAACTAAAAGGAAATCGCAAGTTCCTTACTTTTGGTTTAGGGCTTAAATACAATGCCATCGGTATTGATATGAGCTACCTTGTTCCGTTTTATGTTGGTGAACAACGAACAATAACAAACTCACCACTTCAAAATACATTGCGCTTTTCATTAACTTTCAACTTCAACAATAATGGTGGAGGAGAAAGCTCTGGCGAACCGGCACCTATCAACCAGTAATGGCAAAAAGCAAAAAATCAATACACTGCGAATTTGAAGTTTTTGACAGTATTGAAGAACTGTCTGCTCATGATCGTAGTTTGATCGAGCGAGCTATTCATAACACAAAAGCGAGTCATTCACCTTACAGTAACTTTCGGGTTGGAGCAGCAATTGAACTTGAGTCAGGAAAAATAGTAGATGGAGCCAATCAGGAAAACAAAGCTTTTCCATCAGGATTGTGTGCAGAGCGAGTGGCCATGTTTGGAGCAGCAGCTCAAAATCCCAATGATCCTTTTGTTAAATTGGCAATTTCAGCTAAAAGTCCAACCGAAAAACTCGATGAACCCGTTTCACCCTGTGGAGATTGCAGGCAGGTGATGGCAGAATACACAAGTAAATTTGGAAAACCATTTGAACTATTCCTCTACGGAGAAACAGGGAAAGTTTTTCGTTTTCAGTCAGCTACAGATCTTTTACCACTTATCTTCTCCTTCGATTTTCATCATTAAATGTTAGGGAATTCACAACATCTTATCCAAAGTGAATGTTTATTTGGCAATTGGGAATTCTGCAACTAAATTTGCCACTCCTCAAAGTGAATTAATATGGCGACAAAAAAGAAATCAAAATTCTCCAAAGAGCAGTATCTGAAATGGTATGAAGACATGCTGCTCATGCGGAAGACTGAAGAAAAGGCAGGACAATTATACGTCCAGCAGAAATTTGGAGGATTCTGTCACTTATATATAGGACAAGAAGCCGTTGTAGCAGGAGCAGTTTCTGCTACAAAAGAAGGAGATAAGCATATTACAGCTTATCGTGATCATGCTCACCCAATCGCGATGGGAATCCATCCAAAATATATGATGGCAGAACTGTACGGTAAAACTACCGGCCTTGTTAAAGGTAAAGGTGGTTCCATGCACATGTTCAGCAAAGAGAAAAACTTGATGGGAGGCCACGGTATAGTTGGAGCCCAAATTCCACTGGGAGCAGGTATCGCTTTTGCAGAAAAGTACAAGGAAACCGATAATGTTACCATTTGCTCGATGGGTGATGGAGCTGTTAGGCAAGGTGCACTTCACGAAACCTTCAACATGGCAATGTTGTGGGAGTTACCAGTTGTTTTCCTCATCGAGAATAACAATTACGCAATGGGAACTTCAGTTGAGCGTACCTCAAACGTAACAGATTTATCTGAAATAGGTGAGTCTTACGATATGCCTGCAATGGCAGTAGATGGAATGAGCGTTGAAGAAGTTCACAATGCAATTGAAAAAGCAGCTGAACATGCACGTTCCGGTAAAGGGCCATACCTTCTTGAAATTAGAACCTATCGTTACAAAGGTCACTCAATGTCAGATCCGGCAAAGTACCGCAGTAAAGAAGAGGTTGAAGAATACAAAAGCAAAGATCCGGTAAGCGTTGTTCTCGATATTATTGAGAAGAAAAAGTACGCTTCTGAAAAGCAGATCAAAGAAATACAGGACAGAGTAAAAGAAACTGTGAACGAAGCAGTGAAATTTGCTGAAGAATCGCCTGCACCAAAGCCAGAAGAGCTTTACGAAGATGTTTACATGCAGGAAGATTATCCTTACATCAGAGACAATAAATATTAATACAGAAAAAATTTAGCATATGGCTGAAGTTGTACGTATGCCCAAGTTGAGCGACACCATGGAAGAGGGTGTTGTTGCGGAATGGCACAAAAGTGTTGGCGATCAGGTAGAATCAGGAGATTTACTCGCTGAAATTGAAACCGATAAAGCCACAATGGAATTTGAGTCTTTCCAGGAAGGAACTCTCCTACACATAGGTGTTGAAAAAGGAGATTCTGCTCCGGTAGATTCAATATTGGCCATTCTCGGTGAAGAGGGTGAAGACGTTTCAGATATCCTCGAAGAAGAGGAGAAAAAACAAGCTGATTCCGGTTCTGACAGTGACGATAAAGCAGAAAAGAAGGAAGAGAAAGGGTCAGGAAAAGAAGAGCAAAAAGAAGAAACGAAAAAAGCTGAGCCTAAACCAACTGCTACTAAAGAAGAAAAACCAGCCAAGAGAGAAACACCTCGCACTTCATCAGGCAGAATCAAGGCATCTCCACTCGCTAAAAAGCTAGCTGAGGACAAGGGAATTAACCTTGAAAATGTAGAAGGATCTGGCGATGGTGGTAGAATCGTGAAGCGAGATATCGACAATTACGAGCCTTCTTCGGCAGCAGCTCAACCAGCAGCAATTGGACAGGAGAGTTACAGCGAACAGAATGTTTCTCAAATGCGCAAAACAATTGCAAAGCGCCTTTCTGAAAGTAAATTTACGGCTCCTCACTTCTATCTCACAGTTGAGATAGACATGGATAATGTGATGAAAGCCAGAAAAGCTGTAAATGAACAAGCTGAAAGTAAAGTTTCATTTAACGACTTTGTTATTAAGGCTGCTTCTATAGCACTTACGAAACACCCTTACGTCAATGCATCGTGGAGAGAAGATAAAATACGCTTCAATGAGCATGTCCACATGGGTGTTGCAGTAGCAGTTGAAGAAGGATTGCTAGTGCCGGTTGTTCGTCACGCAAATGGGAAAACACTCACCCAAATCTCTTCAGAAGTTAAAGAGTACGCTCAAAGAGCAAAAGACAAAAAACTTCAACCTGAAGATTGGGAAGGAAATACCTTTACAATTTCTAACCTCGGAATGTTTGGAATAGAGGAGTTTACGGCAATTATTAATCCGCCAGATTCTTGTATTTTAGCTGTTGGAGGTATCGTTGAAAAACCAGTCGTAAAAGATGGTCAGGTAGTTCCCGGTAATCGCATGAAAGTAACACTGTCATGTGATCACAGAGTAGTTGATGGTGTAAAAGGAGCAGAGTTCCTCAATACATTCAAGTCAATGCTCGAGAATCCGGTAATGATGTTGGCTTAATTCACTTTGCGGTAACACATAGTTAAAGCCCTCCAAAAAGGAGGGCTTTTTTTATGAAAGATTTTTTGGAATCACATTATCTTCGTCAATCATGAAATTATCGACTCCCATCGAATATGTAAAAGGTGTAGGACCGCAGCGAGGTGAGAAACTACAGAGTGAGCTCGGGGTTCTAACATGCGAAGATCTCTTAAACCTTTTTCCCTTCAGATACAACGACAGGAGTCAATTCCATAAAGTTAATCAGCTTCATCCCGATATGCCAAACGTTCAAATAGTGGGTAAGTTGAGGCATATTCAGGAATTTGGAAAGCCAAGGCAGAGAAGATTATCAGCAAAGTTGGTTGACGAAACAGGGACTGTTGAGCTCGTTTGGTTCAAAGGAGTTCAGTGGGTGAAAAAGAATCTGAAAGAAGGAGTTGATTACGTTCTTTTTGGAAAACCCTCAATTTTCAAGGGGAAAATCAATTTTGCTCATCCCGAGCTAGAGCCACTATCGAAAGCAAACGCAAGAAAAAAAGCCAGCTTAGAACCAGTTTATTCCACAACGGAGAAATTGACTGGAGTTGGGCTTCATTCTAAAGGGTTGGCAAAGTTGATAAAAACAGTGCTCGATTCAGGTGAAATCAGGTTTGAAGAAACCATGAGTAAAGAGCTAATGGAGCATTACAAGCTAATCGACAAAACAAAAGCTTACCATATTGTTCACCAACCACCAGACTCAAGGAGTTTGCAAATGGCGCGCTATCGGCTCAAGTTTGAAGAGCTATTCTTCGTTCAAATGCAAATATTGAGAAGCAAACTCAACAGGCAGGAAAAGTATAAAGGGTTTGTATTTGAGAGAGTAGGAGAGAACTTCAACAATTTTTATCAGAACCATTTACCATTTGAGCTAACCAGAGCACAAAAGCGCGTCATGAAAGAGTTGAGACGTGATTTGGGAACCGGAGAACAAATGAACAGGTTGTTACAGGGCGATGTGGGAAGTGGTAAAACCATGGTCGCGCTACTCACAATGCTCATTGCCATAGATAATGGTTATCAGTGCGCGATGATTGCTCCTACTGAGATTTTAGCCAACCAGCATTACGTTACATTAAAAGAACAACTCGAAGGAACAGGTATAAATGTCGATTTACTTACCGGGTCGATTAAAAAATCTGACCGAAAACCCATTCACGAACAGCTAGAAAAGGGAGAAACCAATATTTTGGTCGGAACACACGCCCTGTTACAGGAATCCGTAAGGTTTGCAAATTTGGGTATAGTTGTGATCGATGAACAACATCGCTTTGGAGTTGCTCAACGGTCAAAGATGTGGCGAAAAAACACCAGACCACCTCATGTTCTCGTTATGTCTGCAACGCCAATCCCAAGAACATTGGCGATGACGCTTTACGGAGATTTGAGCGTTTCAGTTATTGATGAATTGCCTCCGGGAAGAAAGCCCATCGAAACTATTCACAAGCGCGATCAACACCGCCTTGAAGTATTTGGATTCCTAAAAAAAGAGATCGAAAAGGGAAGGCAGGTATACATCGTTTACCCATTAATTGAGGAATCTGCCAAGATGGATTACAAAGATCTCATGGATGGTTACGAGGCAATTTCAAGAGCCTTTCCACCGCCTGATTATCGCATCTCAATTGTTCACGGAAAAATGAAAGCCGAGGATAAGGATTACGAGATGCAACAATTCGTTGATGGGAACACCCAAATTATGGTTGCAACAACAGTCATTGAAGTAGGTGTGAATGTTCCAAACGCCAGTGTCATGGTTATCGAAAGTGCTGAACGATTTGGACTGTCTCAACTTCACCAGCTCAGGGGACGAGTAGGTCGCGGAGCCGAGCAATCGTATTGCGTTTTAATGACCGGTAATAAACTATCAGCAGAGGCGCGTAAAAGAATGGAAACAATGGTCAGAACCCAGGATGGATTCGAAGTAGCTGAAGTTGATCTAGAATTAAGAGGTCCGGGCGATATAATGGGCACACAACAGAGTGGAGTTCTCAACCTCCAAATTGCCGACCTGGCTAAGGACGGTAAGTTACTACAACTGGCACGCCATGCTGCTATACAGGTTCTGAAAGAAGATCCTAAACTCGAACTGCCCCAAAATAGCAATGTAGCCAAAGGCTATGCTAAAGTTCAAAAAGAAAGACCTAACTGGGGCAGGATTTCTTAACAGCTTCAATAATTCTTAATTAAGAATGAAAAAAGATTACTAAATATTCTACCATAAAAATATCCTGATATTTCTTGTAACTCGTTTTTTATTTTATTTTTGAGACCAATCATTAATGTTAACTCTAAATTTTAATTATTATGCTTAGAAAAATCAAAGCTTTAGCTGCTATAGTTGCAGTTGTAGGATTCATGTCAAGTTGTTCACTTACTTTGCCAGTTGATGCTACTAGCAACCCAGTTGGCGACAAAGTAGGTACTGCAAAAGCAACAGGCTTCCTTCATGTATTGTTCTTCAACCAGGATGCAAGTATTCAAACTGCTGCCAAAAACGGTGGAATTTCTAAGATTTCAACTGTTGATATTAAGCAAGGTGATATTCTTGGTATTATCCAAACTTATGAGACAATCGTTACTGGAGAATAAGAAAAAAATCAATTAGATTAAAGGTGCTCTATTTAGGGCGCCTTTTTTTATTTATAGGTTATGAATAAGTTTTTATTACTATCATTTTGGATAATTGCTACACTTTTCTCATCGACTAGTTGTGGTGTGAAACAAAAGAAAAATGATAAGACAATAGCTCTTGTGAATGGTGTTAAATATTATTTACAGGATAATGAAAAAGAGATAGCCAGAGAAGAATCAATTATAAATTTTCATGACTCAATTTTCAATAAATATGAGACCTTCAATTGGCCTTTGTATAAAGTTCTTGCTGATAGATCTGATCATTACAAGGCATTTATTAGTATTCCGGTTAAAATAAAAAGAGCCCAATTAGCTGGATACATTGAAAACGATTCAACAAACAGGCATATTAAATCTGACTCTCATGATGCTTATCAACGTTATTTCTATGAAAGAGATGGAAGTTACATAGTCTCTGTACTTTCTGAGAAAAAGGATTTCTTTTGGACTTATTCAATAATATCAAGTGACTCCTCTAAAGTTGCTTTTTTAATGAATGACTCAGCTTTTATTAAGCGTGTCAATATGAAAAAATTAAAATGAGAATAAATATATTTTTCGGTGTTATCATTTCTTTGTTTTTGTTTGTGGGCTGCGGTTCTATGGGGGGTGGATCTCATAGAGGAAAGCTTTATCGAAGTTTTTACCTTAAAGAAGGAGGTCTTAAGTATTTCATAAAACCTATGAAATTTAAAGGAGAAGATGCAGAGTTGCTAGTTGACTTTAACATTGAATCTGTTAAGGGGAATATTGCTGTTGTCAATTTTTCAATCTTTCATGAGAAGCCATTAAAAAAACTGTCATCATTTGAGATTTCAAATCCAGACACTTCAATAAAAGCAGGTGAGATTGAGAGTATGTTTGTTGAACTGGAGTCAAATAATGAATATGAATCTCGATTTACATCACATATACCTAATTCAGGACTAAAACACATTTTTCAAAATCAACACTGGACAATTAAAGCGGTTGAAGCAAAAACAAAGCTTGAATTTGAGCCTAAGAGATCAACAGAGAAAGATATTGAGAAAATAAATAAAGCTGTAATTCAATTACTGGATTAACTCCCACATTATCCCAAATATCCTTTAGTTTTGCGCGCATCATTTCAATTCAGTACAGCGCATTATGAAAATTTCATACAACTGGCTCAAGAACTACATCGATATTAACCTGGATGCTCAACAAGTAGCAGATTGGTTAACTTCAACAGGCTTAGAAGTTGAGGGTGTTGAAAAAGTACAGTCCATTCCGGGCGGACTAGAAGGCATCGTCATCGGTGAGGTGGTTTCTTGTGAGAAGCACGAAAATGCTGATAAGCTCAAAGTTACTCAGGTTGACCTGGGAAATGGTGAAACCAAACAAATTGTTTGTGGGGCACCAAATGTAGATAAAGGCCAAAAAGTTGTTGTAGCAACGGTAGGAGCTACGATCCATCCAACCGATGGAGAGCCTTTTGAAATCAAGAAAGCTAAAATTCGCGGAGAGCGTTCTGAAGGAATGATTTGCGCTGAGGACGAACTCGGTCTGGGAGTTAGCCACGATGGCATTATGGTTCTGACCGATAATCCAAAAACAGGAACGCCTGCGGCAGAATACTTCAAGGTTGAAAATGATAATGTATTTGAAATTGGGCTCACTCCAAACAGAGCTGATGCAGCAAGTCATATTGGTACAGCTCGTGATCTCGTTGCACTTGGAGCTGTGAAAGATGAATTGAAAGATAAGTGTATCAACTGGCCAAAAGTTGATCACTTTAAAGTCGATAATCACGATCTCGAAATCGGGATTGATGTTCAAAATACTGAGGCTTGTCCGCGATATGCTGGAGTTACTTTGACAAATGTGAAAGTAGGCCCCTCGCCAGATTGGCTACAAAACAAGCTCCGCTCAATAGGGCTGGCTCTCATTAACAATGTAGTTGATATCACCAATTTCGTTTTGCACGAAACGGGGCAGCCATTACACGCTTTTGATGCATCAAAAATTAAGGGTAATAAAGTTACGGTCAGAACCGTGGCCGATAAAACCAAATTCACAACACTCGATGAAGAAGAGCGCGAATTATCAGATAAGGACCTGATGATTTGTAACGATGATGAACCGATGTGCATTGCCGGTGTTTTTGGCGGTGTTGACTCAGGAGTAAAAGAAGAAACGGTTAATGTATTTCTCGAATCGGCCTACTTCGATCCGGTTTGGGTGCGTAAAACAGCTAAACGCCACGGATTGAGTACTGATGCATCTTTCAGATTTGAAAGGGGAGTTGATCCGCTCAATACAATTTACGCTCTCAAGCGAGCAGCACTTTTGATGAAAGAAATTTGTGGCGCATCCATTTCGAGCGAAATTGTCGAAGAACATCCAAAGGAACACGAGTGGTTTGAAGTGACTTTCAATATGGATAACCTCGATAGGATAGGAGGTAAATCACTCGATATTAAGCTTGTTAAAGCGATCCTAACCAGACTAGAAATCGTTATAGATGAAGAAAATGGGCGAGAGTTAAAATTGCTTGTTCCGCCATTCAAAGTAGATGTGCAGCGCGAAATCGATGTGATCGAGGAAATTTTGCGTATTTACGGGTACGATAACATAGAAATACCGCAAAAACTATCTAGCTCGTTGAGCTATGCGCCCAAACCCAATCCTGAAGTAATTCGTAACAGAGCTAGTGAACTTCTTGTGTCACGTGGATTTTTGGAAGCGATGAGCAATTCTTTGACAAAAGCAGATTACTACGAAAAGTTCAAGGGAATAGACTCTAAAGGAATCGTCAAAATTGCGAATCCATTGAGTTCTGAATTGAATGTACTTCGCACTTCAATGGTATTTGATTTACTGGAAGCCGCTCAATTCAATCAGAACCGCCAATCAACCGATATCAAACTTTTTGAGTTTGGCCGAACATATTCTGTTAAAAATGACAAGAGCAAAGAGCGTGAGAAACTATCCATTGCTGTAGCAGGGAATCAAGAGCCTGAAGCATGGAATACACAATCAAAAAAGGTGGGCTTTGATTTTATTAAAGGTGCCGTATCTGCGCTTATTGATGCATTTGGATTGGATAAGTTTAATGTGCAGTGGAAAGAAAGCGAATCTGGGTTTCTTAGTGCAGGGTTGAGTATCACGATCAATAAAAACCATGTAGCTGATTTGGGAATCATCAGTGGTGATCTTCTGAAAGAATTCAGTCTCAAACAGGATCTCTACTTTGCCGAGATCGACTGGACGAATTTTGTGAAATTGGCCGGTCAGGCTAAGGTACGTTTTAAGCCGGTATCCAAATATCCTGCAATGAGACGTGATTTGGCTCTGATCGTGGATAAAGAAGTGCCTTTCTCTTCAATCGTTGAGGTTGCTGAAAAAACTGAAAAAAAGCTCCTTGAAAATGTGAATCTTTTTGATGTTTACGAAGGCAAGAATATTGAAGATGGTAAGAAAAGTTATGCTGTGAGCTTCATCTTTAGAGATGAACAAAAAACGCTGACGGATAAGAAAGTGGATAAGGTGATGAGTAAACTCCTTCAGAACCTTGAAAAAGAAACAGGTGCAGGTTTGAGGGAGTGATAAACCTTAAAAGTCACAATTACGATAAAAAAAGAAACCCCGATAGATATTGAATCCATCGGGGTTTTATTCTTTCAAAATGTTATTATTAGTACAACATCGGGATTACTCCGGTGAGGATGAGTATCATCAATACAACAGCGAGGATGCTGTAAAACATTGCTCCACCTGCAATTGACTCATCAAACATTTGACTAAGTATTGATTTTTTTTCGGTTTCTTCGTTATGTGTATCGTGTCCGCTCATGATTCTTTTGTTTGGTTTCAAAAATAGGAAAAAATGTTCTTTACGAAAGTCTGGTTGTAGATTGTAAATTGATCATTTTACGAGTTTACTTTCACAGTTATTGAGTCTTCTTTCAACATCTTCACTATTCACTTCAGTTTTATCTTTTCCCCATTTACCGTAAACGTAATTCATCAAGTTAGCAATTTGAGTTGCTGAGAGTGTTGGATCTCCCAACATCCGCTGACTGTATTTTTGTCCGTTTACTGTTATTTCACCTTCAATACCGTAGTACACAATACAGGCAAAATCATCTTTGTTTTTCACCAGATAATTTGAGTTGGCCAAAGGTGGGTAAATGGAAAATCCCTTTCCCTCATCACCGTGACAGTTTGCACATTTTGATAAGTACAAAGCCTCTCCTTTATTAGCGGGTGACTCACAACCGCGAGCTAACAAAACGATCACAAGCCCAAAGCCTATTAGTCCGATAATGAGAATTCTAACCTTCATTCTTCCTCGAGGAGTGATTTAATATCAACCATCATTTGGTCCACGTCTTTTGGAAGCGTTCCATCGTAATAGCCTCTGATCTGGTGGTTCTGATCGATAAGAACAAAAGCGCCACTGTGAACATAGCCTCCCGGTGCAGTCGAGTCCTCAGCCGCACTCACGAGATATTCGTCAGCAATGCTGTAAATATCTTCTTCGGGACCGGTTACCATTTTCCACCGATTTGCTTCAATGCCAAGCTTAGTTGCATAATCATTCAGAACCGGCACCGAGTCGTGGCGAGTGTCAATAGAGTGGGATAAAAACTTGACGTTTTCATTTCCCTCAAACTCCTCATAAGCTCTGAGCATCTGCTTTTTCATTTTTGGGCAAATGGTGGGGCATGATGTGAAAAAGAAATCTACCACTCTCACTTTACCATCATAGTAATCTCCCGTTACCGTGTTACTGTCCTGATCAGTAAAAGAAAAGTCATCGATTTGGGCGTAAACCGTATCGATGTAATTCTCCCCGTTTTCATCCTGCTTAACTACATCTTTCGCTCCCAAAACAGGAAGCTCCTTCTTCTCGGCATTGCGCATGCAACTAACTGATGCAATGAGCGCAATAACCACAACACTCCACTTCAAGTTCATCTAATTACTTCTTCTTTGAAAGGTTCAACAACGAGTCTGCCCGATGCATCGATTTTTCCATTTCGACACCTACATTTTCCATCAGTTGCTTTTGATCATTGAGGTAGTTGATAGCTTCTTCTTTTTTGACAGAATCTGCTGGCTTTTCAAAATTACGCATCCAATCCATCATACCTTCAGATGCATTTTCCAGTTGCGTGCGGGCGTTTTCAAATTCGATTGTCATGGCAGAATCTTTCACAACAGAATCGAGCTGTGTACCTAAACGGTTGTTCAGGTTTTTGAGGCTATCCATCTGTGGCATATACTTATCGTGCAAAGCCATTACATCTTCCATGAGCTTTTTGCGCTCTCCCTGATTTTCATCATTTTTCTTGCTGGAACTGTTGCCACAAGCAGCTAATGCCAGTATGGCTACTCCGGTAATTATCTTCTTCATTGCTCCAATTGTTTTATAGTTAAATACGACATTAATTCAATTCCTGTTTTCAATGCATCTTCATTTACCTCATATTTTGGATGGTGAAGACCAAAGTTTTCGCGGTTATTAAATCCGGTTCCAAGTCGGTAAAAACAGCCTGGAATCTCCTGGCTGTAGAATGCAAAATCCTCTGAGGTCATTCTTTGCTCAAGGTTGATTACGTTCTCATCACCCAAATATTCACGTGCCCAATTCATGCATTTTTCGGTCAAATCCTCATCGTTGTGCACATTGGGGTAACCGCGTCTTATCTTAAAATCGATCGAGCCGCCCATTCCTTCGGCAATCCCGTTAGCTATGGCGAGCATTCGCTCATGTGCCTTTTCACGGTAAGCTTCATCCATGGTTCTGAATGTACCCTGCAAATGAACTTCATTGGGAATGACATTGGTAGCTCCCAATCCTTCAATTCTACCGAAAGTGAGTACAGCCGGAGTAAATGGATCTTTCGATCTGCTGATTACCTGTTGGAGTGAAGTGATTAAATGGGCGCTCATCAAAACCGTATCCACTGTTTTGTGCGGCATTGCTCCGTGCCCGCCTTTTCCTTTTACCGTTACATGAAGCTCATCGTTTGATGCCATGTAAGTTCCCGGGAAAAAACCCACTTTTCCTGCAGGTAAATCGGGGAAGGTATGTTGAGCTACAATTGATTTGGGTTTAAATTTTTCGAGCAGACCCTCTTTAATCATCAATGAAGCACCACCCGGAATTTCTTCTTCTCCCGGTTGAAAAATGAAAATCACTTTTCCGGCAAACTCACTTTTCAATTCGTTGATCACGGTCAGAACCCCAATCAGCGAGCTTGAGTGCACATCGTGTCCGCAAGCGTGCATGATGCCTTCCTTTTCAGATTTAAACGGGAGATCTGTCTTTTCATCTATCGGTAATGCGTCAATATCAGCTCGCAGTGCGATTGTTGGCCCCGGTTTCTCACCCTGTATTTCTGCTACAATTCCGGTTTTAACCCAATTATCAGCGTAGGAAATTTCGAGCTCATCGAGAATTGACTTGATGTAAGCCGATGTTTCAAACTCTTTGAACGAAAGCTCAGGATGTTGGTGAATGTGACGTCTGATCTCCAGTACCTTGTTCAGGTTCTGACCAACGAGCTTTTCAATTTTATTTTTGATATCGGTCATGCTACTTTGAAAAGAAAATGAGCCTGATTGCTACGATAAGCATCAGAGCTCCAAAAATACGTTTCAAAGTTAACTGATTTATGGTGAGCGACAATTTTGAGCCCAGGTATCCGCCAATTACAAAAGCTGCTGCAATCAACAATCCCGCTTTGATATCGAGGTGACCGGCCTTGTAATAATTCCAAGCTGCAAGTATCCCGATTGGGAATAACATGAGTCCAAGGCTAGTTCCCTGTGCTGTGTGCTGTGACATGCCGGCAAAGAAAACGAGAGCCGGAACGATGATGATTCCTCCGCCAACTCCAAACATTCCACTGAGCATTCCGGCAGCCAAACCAATGGCGATAAAGATGATGATTTCTGTCACTTTCATTGTATTTAAAAGTCTAACCCAAGCGAGAAGAAAGGCCTTGGATCTTTGAGTTGTCCGTTTTCAACTCCCCATGCATAATCCATTTTGATGAAGTAGCCGAGTGCCTTTGTACGCAACCCAAAACCGAGTCCGCCAATCAATGGATCGATTTGATTTTTGAGTTTCACTGTTACAGAAGAACCTCCATTTGTGACTTCTCTGGTGTTAAAGGCGTTTTCATCGCTGTATGGATCAGTTCCTGTCCAGGCTGTTCCCAAATCTCCAAAACCGGTAATCTGGAAGTTTTTGAGGAAGTCAGATTTGATAGGTTTGCTGATCAGATATTGGAAAATAGGCCAGCGGATTTCTGAGTTCAATAAAGCAAAGCTGTTACCATTTCTCGCGTTCTGAATGAAACCGCGCATTGGTGTAGCGATGGTTTGGAAGTAATATCCCTGGTTGCGCGCTACATTGTTATTGAAGTTGAACATGTCCTCACCACTGATCCAGTTGTTGATTGAACCCATGTAATACACGAGTTTTCTACTTCCAAATGAGGTGCTACCGCTCAGTCGATTCGCCCAGATGAGGTTTCTGTGAATCTTGATATAGTGGCGAATATCTGTTCCCACGACATAAAAATCTCCCTGATCAGCAGAGAACTCATTGTACATTTCACCAAACACCTTTAATCGAGTACCCTGCATGAGGTTGAGTCCAAGTGGGCGCGTGTTGTCATAGATATACTCGAGTTTTAATCCACCCCAGTGATCATATTGATCTTCTTCTCTCAATGAGTTGGCATCAGTAGCCTGAATTACATTTTGATCATTACGGTAACTCACAGTTCCTTTTAAGCCGGCCACTTCACTAAATGGGTATTTGCCAATTACGCTTGCTTTGTGGATAATAGTTTTTTGAAGTGTGAAAGCCTGTACTTCCTGAGTGGTCGTTTGTCTTTGTAGCAATAGCTCTTTATCGAGGCGTTTTCTTCTGTTGGCAAAGCTTGCAAAAAACTCGGTGTTATTACCATTGATCGCATAGCGCATTCCGCCCTCAAAAATGTAATCCTCCATGAGGTCGATTACGTTTGTCTTAGCCACGGTTCCCAATCCCGGTGCGATGTAAGGGCCGCCATTGAATCGTTGATACAGGTTATTCGCAAAATTCCAGTCTAATTGGATAGTAAGATCATTCGCTAAAAAAGCCGGACGGTAAATTTCTGCGATAGGTATTTTGATAGAATCTCCCGGTTTTCCACTTCCGTTGCGTGGAGTAGGAGCTTTCTTGAGCTCGATGAATCGCGAATTTTTCAGTGGCTCTCGTCCATTATCAGCAACCTTTGTTTGTGTTGTGTCAGATCCTTTTTGGGGTTTCTGCTCATTATCTGATTCAAAACGGTAATTGTCGATGTCAACTTCTCGCTCTTTTTCTTCTTCCTTTTCAACCACTTCAACTTTTTGAACGACAATTCTTTCGGGGAGTTCTTCGTCTTTTTGTTCTTGATTATTTTCCTCATTGAATGCAGATCCTTTCAACTCATTCAAAGTCGATAAGTTTTCAAGCGGAGTGATATAAAATCTATATTTATTCTCATACTGAATCAAATCGAGCACCTGATTGGCCTCAGGGTTTATATCGTGATGAATGATATTCCGCTTGTAGTTTGTAAGCGGTTTCGACTTAGTGAAATAGCGGTAGTGGATGGTGGTGTCAATTCGGCTTATGGCGCTATCTCTCGAGGCAATGTAACGGTTCATAATTCCGCTCTTCGGGCTCAGATAAATGTATTTGCCTTCTTTAGTAGAGTAAGGTTGTTCTTCACTAAATTGCGGGGTTTCAGTGATTCTGGTCAGAACCTCGCTCTCAGTTTGGTAGTCGTATCGGAAAATGTCGTAGGTAGGCATGATTTGGACATTTTCAATGCGTCTTTCCTTTTTGCCTCTAATACTACCAATGGTATCGGTTGGTCTGTTAGAGGTAAAAACAATTCCAGATGAGTCTGCTGTGAAACTCGGTTCTAAGTCTGCAAATAAATCATTCGTGAGTCTTACCTGGCTTTGAGTAAGCATTTTGTATAGGTAGAGGTCAGTTTGAGCCTCACTCACTGCTGAAAAAACGAGTTCTTTTCCAGATGGAGAATAATTGAATGATAGCACTTTATCGAGCTGTCTCAATTCGCGTTTGTCCCACTCTTTTTCATCAACATCGTACATCCCCAGTATGATCTCGCCTTTTTTGCGGTAAATAGTGGTTAAGATATTTTCAGTTGGGTGCCACTCAATCAACGGGTATGTGAGCTCAGGAACCCGATCGAGGCGATGACCGATTTTGAGTATTTTTTTGCGCTTGTCATTTTTGATGTCATAAAGATAAACGCGTTGTTGACCAGCTTCATTTGTCACATAAGCGGCCATATCACCAGACTTATTTGTAGTGAATTTCTGGTAAATTCTGTTCTTCCGGCTCTTGATGTCGAGCGGTTCTGACCGTGGAAGTGTTCTTACTTTTTCATCGTAATCGTAACGCTGCTGGTAATATGCTCTTGCTTCTTTAATCAGCGTTTCAAGCGGTACGCCCAGCACATAAAGAAATCCGTTTTCAATATTTCTACTGATCTTGGACATGTACACAATGTTTGGAATCACGTCTTCACCGTAGATTTGAGCGATGTAGTGCCACATGGCGTGACCTATATTTTCAGCAGCTTCACCTGTCCTGTGGTTGAACTTTTCAAACTCTTCATTGAGGATGATGTCGCGAATACGATCGTCAACTTCAACATTCCACGGGCTTGCTGCGTAGGAAACGAGTCCTTCAGAGTACCAGTCTGGAATGGTGAGTAGAGCAGAGTTTTTGATTACTTCTTTCCAGTCCTGTCCGTAGCCCATCTGGAAGAAGAGGACACGTGCAATATTTTCTCTGATTTGCCTGTCTAAATGCGAGTGATCGCCATCGTAGTAAACAAATATTTTATTTCCCTGAATTTGAATTTTACCGCCAATGTTCTGCTCTTCAGAGTGTTCTAGCCCTATGTTGCTGGCTCTAAACTCCTGAAGATTGTTGAATACAAGCATGTAAACTTTGCCCTGCAGGCGGTAATCGAAAAAGCTTTCTAATTGCTTGAGATTTCGTTTGGCACTTTGTGAAGAGTAAACTGCCAGATTTCGACCAGCTCCGTAGAAGTAAACATTGAAATGCTCAAAGTCAATGTGCTCCCATTGTTTGGGGTCATACTGGACTCTGTTTTTTCCAAACGTTTGGTAGCTACCTCTGTAAAACTGCCCACTTGAGGGGGTGGCAGTAAATAACATGAGGGAGATAATCGAGAGAATAAACAGTCCCTTCGTCAGGTATATGTTAGTTTTGTCGATCAATATTTTTTAGTTGAAAGCCAAAAATACAAACTATAATACAATAACATTTTTGGCTGTAAACTATTGTTGAATCCTTAACAATTTAAGATGCTGAAGATACAAAAGTTTACGTTTAATCCGTTTCAGGAAAACACATATGTGTTATACGATGATTCTCAGGAAGCTGTAATCATTGATCCCGGTTGTTATGAAACGTTTGAAGAGGAGGAATTGGTTGCATTTATCGAATCAAAAAATCTGAAACCCGTAAAACTCATCAACACGCACTTCCATCTCGATCACATTCTTGGAAATCAATTTGTAGCAAAAAAGTACAATCTTAAAGTTGAGGGACATAAAGCAGGATTACCAACTTATCAAATGGCTGAACCGAGCGCAAATATGTACGGATTTGGTGGGTATAAGTCTTCTCCGGCACCTCAGGTTTTTTGGGAGGAAGGTGATGTTATTTCATTTGGCGGTCAGAGCCTGGAAGTGCTTTTCGTTCCCGGTCATGCTCCCGGTCACATAGCGTTAGTTCATCACGAGAGTAAAAGTGTTATCAATGGTGACGTACTATTTGCCGGAAGTATTGGACGAACCGACTTACCCGGTGGAGACTTCGACACTTTGAAAAAGAGTATTCAGGAAAAAATGTACAAACTGCCAGATGATTATAAAGTTTACTGTGGTCACGGCCCCGAAACGACTATCGGAACTGAAAAGCAAACCAATGCTTTTGTGAAGGCTGAATGATTAATTATGTTATGATGAATGTTGGGTTTTGAATGAACGAAGTTTTTCAGAATTCAGATTGATCCAACTAAGAAATCGTGAGATAATTCGAGTACTTCTTCCTTTTTCTCAAGGTGAGGAATATGCTTACAACCAGCGATCTCTTTAACTAATGCGTTTTGACCGACTGATTTTTTAATCAGATCTAACTGTTCGTGGGTTCCGTATTCATCATCAGATCCCTGAAAGGAGAGAAGGGTAGCTTGTATCGATTTTATTTCTTGAGTGATATCCCAATTTCTGAAATCAGGAGATAGCCAGGTATCACACCATGCAAGGAAAATGGATTCAGTATTGTCAAAGTGATAGCGGGCCAGTTTTTCTTTGAAGACTGGATCTGAAAGAAAGTGTTCTCTTACTGGTTTTATCCCGTTGAGCGTAACATCTTCCACAATAACATGAGCCGCTTCGGTGATTACTTTATTAACTTTTTCAGGATGTTTAGCTGAAAATAATAACGCGATACTTCCTCCGTCACTGTGACCAAATAGATGCACTTTTTCTTCGATTTCAAGTGCGTTGAGGAGTTCAGGTAGTTCTTGCCATGCGTAATCGTGCATGTAGTTTGGGGTTCTGACCGAAGTCAAACCTGTCGATTTTCCGTGTCCCTGTCGCTCGTAGATTAAGCCCCGGCAATTTGTGGCTCTACATAAGAGTTCGGGGAAATCTTTCCACTGGCCAATACTACCGAGAGCTTCGTGGAGAAACACGATAATGGGACCACTTGCGTTTTCGTTGACCCACTGATAGTGCAACCGAATATCTTTCAACTGAGCAAATGGCATCAGTAATTCAGCAATGCTTCAATTTTCTCAGCAACCTTATCAGCGTTAGGGAGCATAGTAGCTTCGAGAGTACTGTTGAGCGGAATAGCCGGCAAATTCTCAGATCCAATTATTTCAACCGGTGCATCGAGGTGTTCAAAACAGTTGCGCTGAATCAATCCGCAAAGTGCCTGCGCAAACGTGTTGATTTCAGGCTCTTCCGTAACGACCAATATTTTGCTGTGCTTTTTAGCTGTTTCGTAAATCAATTTCTCATCAACCGGAACTAATGAGCGCAAATCGATGATTTCAATTTTGCCATCAAACTGTTTGGCAGCCTGAGTTGACCAGTAAACACCCATGCCGTAGGTTATGATCGCCATTGATTTGCCTTTTTCTACCTGGTTTTGATCGGCTTCCTGTACAACACGACCTTTGCCAAATGGGATTACATAATCCTCATCGGGTTCAATCGTTTTAGCTTTTTCTGTTCCTTTGATTTTACTCCAGTAAAGCCCTTTGTGTTCGAGCATAACGACCGGGTTGGGGTCGTAGAAACCTGCTTTTAAAAGACCTTTTAAGTCGGCACCTGTTGAAGGATAAGCGATTTTAATTCCACGGATATTCGTCAATACCGATTCAACTGATGAACTGTGGTAAGGTCCGCCACTTCCGTAGGCGCCAATTGGTACGCGGATGAGTGAAGAAGCCGGCCATTTACCATTTGACAGGTAATACGATCTGCTCAACTCAGTAAAAAGTTGGTTGAGTCCGGGCCAAATGTAATCGGCAAATTGAACTTCAACAATTGGTTTACAGCCTGTAGCTGCCATGCCAACTGTACTCCCTATAATGAAAGCTTCCTGAATTGGCGTATTGAACACGCGGTCGTCACCGAACTGCTGTGCGAGCGTAGCGGCTTCCCTAAATACACCGCCAAGTCTACCACCAACATCTTGACCGTAGAGTAATGCTTCAGGATGTTTGCTCAATATTTCACGTACAGCAAAAAGCGCAGAGTCAACCATTACGGTTGCTTCTTTTCCTTTTGGCTCGCGCTCTCCTTTTTCTTCTGTTACCGGAGTGGGAGCAAAATCGTAATCGAAAAGATCTTCAGGTTTTGGATCTTCAGCCTCAGTAGCTTTGTCGTATTGTTCCTGGACACTTTCGATCGCTTTGTTTTGAATTTCTTCGAGTTCTTTTTCGGTCAGATCTAGCCCCAGCAGTGTTTCCCTGAATTTTGGAAGCGGATCTCTCTTTTCGTGCTCTTCGAGATCATCGCGGTACCATTCTTTTCTCACTCCCGATGTGTGGTGCCCGAGTAGCGGAACACTTGCGTGAATGAGTACAGGCCTGCGCTCGGTTCTGATTATGTGGATTGCTTTTTCAAGCTTTTCGTAACTCTCAATGAAATCGTTTCCTTCGATTTTAATGACTTCAATTCCTTTAAATCCCTTTGCGAATTCGGCAGCGTTTTGAGCGCGTGTCTCTTTTGAGTTGGCAGAGATATCCCACTCGTTATCCTGCACAAAATACATGATGGGGAATTGCTTTAGAGCAGCCATTTGTAGAGCCTCAGAGACTTCACCTTCAGTCATTGCGGCATCGCCAATTGAGCATACAACCACCGGGTTCTGACCATTAAAGTCTTCAGCGATTTTCTGTTTCTCGAGGTATTGAACACCCATTGCTACTCCGGTTGTTGGAATTGCCTGCATTCCTGTAGCACTGGACTGATGTGGGATTTTTGGTTTGTCGTCATCCTTGAGTGATGGGTGAGAGTAATAAGTTCTACCACCAGAGAACGGATCATCTCGCTTGGCTAGCAATTGAAGCATACAGTCGTAAGGTGTCATGCCAATTCCCAGTAAAATAGAGTCGTCACGATAGTAGGGCGCAACCCAGTCTTGCGGTTTGAGTTGTAATCCTAGAGCCAACTGAACGGCTTCGTGTCCGCGAGAACAAGCATGAACGTATTTGGAAGTAACCTGCTTGTGTTCTTCAAACAAATCGCTCATTGCACGTGCTTCGCACATCAACCTCCATGCTTTCTTCAATATATCCTTTGAAACGTTGGTTTTCTTAACCTGAGACTTTCCTTCACTCATAGCCATCTAATTTGAGCGGGTAAATGTACGGTTTCTCCTTCTCTTTTTGAAATAATGAGAAAAAGCGAAACAAGTACTCGAATTACTTTTGTTTATCGAAATATAGTTTCGAGTATTTGTTGTTTTATCAGAATATAATAAAAGTATATTTTGAGATAGCCTGAATTTTAAATCATAAAAAAAGCCAACTTCAGTATATAAGTTGGCTTAAAATTCATTTTTGGGAATTGATTAGAAGTTGACACTCAATCCGGCACCAAATACTTCTTTAAACTGAACTCTTGGGCCAGTAGTTGTTTCTCCCATTTCATTTGTGCCTGTTTCAACCATGATGTCATCGTCATAGATAAGGTTGGTTGTGATATTTGCAGATAGCCATTTGTTGACTTTTAGGTTGAGCATTACATCCCAGGTGATATCGATGTTTTGAGGTTGTTCCTGGTAATTAGAGAAGAAGTCTGCTTTCGTTTCAATAACAACGTTATCCATGATCTTCTTCTTCGCCCAAATTTTAACGTATCCACCGAGCTCAACTCGAGTGTTTTCACCTTCAGAGATCAATTCACCGTTTTCATCATACGTAGCCGGCTCAACTCCAAAAGCGCCTTGATTAGCGAGGTTTTGAACACGAACAAATGTCATTTTAGTTGATAGAGGAGCAATATTTACTCTGAACCATTTTACCGGAGAGTACTGAGCACCAAGACCGGCAAAGAAATAACCTGGAGCCATGATGTGAGAAATTCTTCTCCTGGCTGTATCACCCAAAAGTTCGAAATCTTCAGTGAACTGGGTTCTGAAAGTTGAAAAACCTGTTGCCTGCCAGTTTTTACTGAGTTGATACCCAAATTTAGTTCCTATTTCAAAACGGTCATCAGTTTTGCGGAGGTCATCACCACCAATTCTTGTACCACCAATAGCAGCCTCAATATAGTTTTCCCAGGTCAGTTTATCCTTGTTGTAATCTGCGTTGATGCTGAAAAAACCATTTGCAGAGATTGAGTTTTCACCACCGGCCTGCCAGTTTGTTAGTGAAACCTGTGAACCTGTTAGAGATAAAACGCCTTCTAATGTCCAGGCTGTATCTTTTACAAGTGAATCTAATTGGGCGTAAGAGATTTGGGCCGTTAGTGCAATAACGACTGCAAGTATAATTCTTTTCATATATGATTTAGTTTGGCTGCGAAAATAGAAAACTATTTCGTTGATTCTGTGTCATGGTCAGATCAGTTTTCAGTTTCCTCTTCAGAGACAGATTCGTCTTCCTCATCATCTTCTTGCGTCCTGTAAAGCATATCGAGCTTCTTTTCTTCGTTTTCTAATTGTTTACGGGTTGACTCGATTTTATCTTTCACATCTTTGAGCAGTGACTCGCCACCCTTTGAGCTCTCCACAAATGAAATGTTGGTTTCATATCTATTGAGAGTTGATTTCAGTTTACTGATGTTTTCACGAATCTTTCTTTCTTCCCGCTCAAGTACCCTGTCACTATTAGAAGAATGACTCAAATCTTCGAGCTTATTTTTGTAGAGTCGCTCTTTGGTTTCTTCCTCATCCAAACCGAGTTTTTTGTATTGTTCCCTTACTGCTTTTCTGTACGCGTTTGCTATGAGCGATTTTTGATTGATGGGAATAAAACCAACTTCATTGAATTCATGTGTGAGATCTTCTAAAGATTCGAGATCCTTTTTGTAGTCTCCCGCAGGTTCAAATTTCTCAATCTTTTCGATTATCGCCTTTTTCTTTTCCAGGTTTTCTGCTTCGCGCTGGTCTTTATTGGCAAAGTAATCTTTCTTTCGGTCGAAGAACTTATTACAGGAACTTCTAAATGTTTTCCAAAGTCTTTGCTCATCACGCTGATGCGCATTGCCCACTTTTTGCCATCTCTTTTGAAGCTTGATGAGTTTCTCTTTAGTCTCTTTCCAGTCTTCACTATCTTCAAGAGCCTGAGCTTCTTTTATCATCTCTTCTTTGAGCGATTTGTTTTTATCCTGCTCAACTTTCAGATTGGCAAAGTATTCTCTTTTAGCTTCAAAGAAATCATCACCGGCTTTTTGAAAGCGCTCCCAAACTTCTCGGTTCTCCTCTTTTGGAGCAAAGCCTATCGTTTTCCATTCTTTTTGGAGATCTTTAACCTTTTCAGTGAGTTTTCTCCAACGCTTTTGCGTTTCAATTTCTTCCTCGTTGATTTTCTCGAGCTGATCTACAAGCTTTTTCTTTCGTTCTAAATTTTCCAGGTGTTGATCTTTAACCTGCTGGTAATGCTGCTTGATTTTGTCAAACAATTCGTGCTGGGCCGATCGAAACCTATCGCGAACTTTTTCCCATTCTTCGCGAAATGTTGGACCTATTTCATCCCATTCTTTCAGGTAGGTTTTGAGCAGTGTATCAACTTCTTTGATGTTTTTCTTCTCCTTGAGCGACTCCATTTTTTCGGCCAACTCCTCTTTCTTTTGAAGATTGCGTTTGAGGTCGTGCTCGAGAAGTTCTTTGTAAATGCGCATGTTGTAGAAAAACTCATCGCGCATTCTGCTGTATTTATTTTGCAGCTCTCTGAATTTTTGTGACGGTACAGAGCCCAATTCTTTCCACTTTTCTTCGAGCTCGCGCATGCGTTCAAAAGCACGCTTTACGTTTTCTTCGTTTTCGGTCAGATCCTTAATTTCATCAATGATGTTCAGCTTGTGTTTGTAATTCTCCTGCTGAACATCCGCTAATTCTTTTTCCCATGTTTTCTTCTTTTGAGAAAACTTAGCCCACAATTCATCAAAGTGCTCGTCTTCATCATCGCGTTTTGGAGAGAACTCTTCTTTTTTGCCACCTTTTTCAAGGTGCTCTTCGAGTTGAGTTTTGTGGTCGGCTGCTGCCAGGGTTTGATAATTGGCTAGTATATCTTTTGCAGATATAGCGGTTTCATTGTTCATCTCCTTCTCGAGGAGCTCTTCCAACTGTTTGTTGAGATCGGCTTTTGTCATAGCGTCAAATTGTGTTCACCAAATAAGGTTGCAAAATAGCTGATTTAAAAGTAAGTAACTTTTATCTGAAAATTAAATTCTAAATTACTTTACTGGTATCAATTGGTAAATTTCGTAAAAATATTGGGACTAAAACAAAAATCCCGATTGATAGATAAAACCAATCGGGATTGAGGATTGAATTGAATTTAGTTTATTTCTTCGATTTGTTTTTGAAGTTGTTGATGAAGTTTTTGGTGAATTCTTCCAAAACGAGTTCACCGCTGAGCTCAGCACGTTTTTCTAAAAGCACATCCCAGTCTTCACAACCTTCCCAAAATACATTTTTCAGGTCACGCATAGCTTCAGGATTGTAAGTTGCTAATTTACCTGATAACTCATTTACTGCTTCATCGAGTTCTTCAGTAGTTTCGTAAATATCAGCATAAAGTCCTTTTTCGTGAGCCCATTGAGCATCTCGCCATTCGGTAGCGTTGATCGCCATTTGAGACATAGCTGATCCAATTTTCCGCTCCACAGCAGGGCCTACAACAAAAGGACCAATCCCGATCGCTAACTCACTCAACTTTACTGAAGCGTATTTTGTCGCCAGGCAATAATCTACGGCACTCGCCATTCCAACTCCACCGCCTACGGCTTTACCCTGAATCCGACCGATAATGAGTTTTGGGCATTTGCGTGCAGCATTGATCACATTGGCAAACCCCATAAAGAACTTTTTGCCGGTTGGATAGTCATCAATCGCGAGCAGCTCGTCAAATGAGGCACCTGCACAAAAAGCGCGCTCACCGGCAGACTTGAGTACAATAACTTTGATGTCGTCATTTTTGCCGGCATCTGTAATGTTTTGCGCCAATTCTGCGAGCAGTTTCCCCGGTAATGAGTTACTGGCCGGATGCATGAATTCAATAGTTCCAATTCCGTCTTTTACAGTTGTTTCAACATATCCCTGTTGTGTGATATCACTCATAATTTGTTGCTTTTGATGTCAAAATTAAGATAAACCTGAGATGTTGCCCTCAGCATCGATTTCCATTTTCTCAGCGGCCGGAGTAGAAGGTAGTCCGGGCATTCTGAGCATATTCCCGGCTATCGGGATGACGAAACCGGCACCTGCTGCAATTTCAAATTCTCTCACGTTAAAGGTGATGTCTGAAGGTCTTCCGATTAATGAAGCATCATCAGAAAGTGATTTTTGTGTTTTTGCGATGCAAATGGGCAATTTGTCAAAACCGAGTTTTTCAAATCGTTTCAATTGTTTTTGAGCTTTAGCGCTCAGCTTCACATCACCGGCTCCATAAACCACTTTTGCAATTTTGTTGATCTTATTTTCGATGTTGTCATCCAGGTTGTAAAGTGGGTTGAAAGTAGGTGGATTTTCATCGCAAAGTGTTACTACTTCTTTAGCCAATTCACGGTTTCCTTCTCCGCCTTTTCCCCAGCTATCGGCTACAATTGCTTTTACTTCTTCTTTTTTACAAAATTCACTAACCTTATTGATTTCGCTATCCTGATCAGCAACGAATTTGTTGATTGTCACAATCGGCTTAATTCCAAAACTCTGTATTGTTTGGATATGCTTTTGAAGGTTTTTTAATCCTTCGGTCAGAGCCTCAAAATCCGGCTCAGTGAGGTTGTCGAGCTTTGCGCCTCCGTGGTACTTCAGGGCTCTGATCGTAGCCACAATCACAACGGCTGATGGTGAAACACCAGCATGGCGAGACTTGATGTTAAAGAATTTCTCTGCTCCTAAATCAGCTCCGAATCCTGCTTCCGTGATGACGTAATCGCTAAGTGACAATCCGGTTTTGGTCGCGATGATGCTATTCGTTCCCTGTGCGATATTCGCAAACGGACCTCCGTGAATAATGGCCGGATTTCCTTCGAGCGTTTGAACGAGGTTTGGCTTGATAGCATCCTTGAGCAAAATCGCCATTGCGTTTTCTGCTTTGAGGTCTTTTGCAAAAACGGCTTCGCCTGTTCGGGTGTCGCCAATGTAGATGTTTCCCAGTTTTTCTTTGAGATCAGCAAACGTGTTGCTCATGCACAAAATGGCCATGATCTCAGAAGCAGCAGTGATGTTAAAGCCTGTTTCAGTTGGGAAACCACCAGCTTTTCCGCCAAGTCCTGAAACGATATTGCGCAGAGCGCGATCATTCATGTCCATGCAGCGTTTCCAGGTAACTGTTCTCGGGTCAATCCCGAGTCCGCCATCCTTCTTTTGCACATCGTTATCGATGATAGCAGCAAGTAGGTTGTTTGCTTTTTCGACAGCTGCAAAATCACCGGTAAAATGAAGGTTGATATCTTCCATCGGGATTACCTGTGACATTCCGCCACCTGCAGCTCCGCCTTTTATTCCGAAAACCGGGCCGAGTGAAGGTTCTCTCAACACGACAGTTGATTTTTCACCGATGAGGTTTAAACCATCATTCAATCCGATCGCGCTGGTTGTTTTTCCCTCACCTGATGGAGTTGGGTTGATAGAGGTTACGAGCACCAGTTTAGATTGCTTTGCTTTCTCGTCATTTATCAATGAGAGCGGTAGCTTGGCTTTGTGGTGACCGTACGGCTCAATCTGGTTCTGACCAATATCGAGTTTTTCAGCTATCTCAGAAATATTTTTTGCCTCAACGCTGTTGGCAATTTCTATATCAGATTTCATTTGTATGCATATAAAGGGGGGGTATCAAAAGGCATTTACGAGACCAAAAAACTGATAATTGAAGGAGCTTTAGCCAACCTTTATAGTTGTTTGAACTTTTTAAGGTTAGCCTTTTAAAACCGAAAAATCTCACTTTTCGGTTTTGATACACGCCCCTGATTAACTAATAAAATTATCTTACTCTTCATTTTCGGCTTCTTTGGCAGCTTGCTCTGCAGCCGATTGATCGAGCTTTTTCACCATCGTGAGGATTGTTGCAAGCCCAACTGTTTCGTCCTCTTCATCGTAAATATCGACCATGAATTTTACGATTCCTTTGGCTACATTTTCATCGCCCAGTTTATCGTTTTCGATTTTCTCCTGAACCGTAAAGCGAACTCCGATCGTCATTCCCGGATAAACAGGTTTCGTGAAGCGACAATTATCGATTCCGTAATTCAGGAGAACCGGACCTTTTTTGGGGTCAACGAATAATCCGGCAGCTTTTGAAAGAATGAAGTAGCCGTGCGCCACGCGATCTTCAAAGATGGTTCCGTCAAGAGAAGTCCTATCCATGTGAGCATAGAAGTTGTCTCCACTTACATTAGCGAAATTGGTGATGTCAGTTTCTGTGACTGTGTGTTTGTGCGTGAAAACTGTTTCACCGACTTCGAGTTCTTCAAAGTGTTTTTGAAACACGTGTTTGCCGGGATCTTTGTGTTTTGCTCCGTACTGGTACTGGTTTGTAACTTCAGTCAATGTCGTTGGAGATCCCTGAATTGCTGTACGTTGCATGTAGTGGAAAACACCGCGTTTACCACCCATTTCTTCACCGCCTCCGGCTCTTCCCGGTCCACCGTGTACGAGAAGTGGAAGAGGAGCTCCGTGACCTGTACTTTCTTTAGCACAATCGCGGTTGAGGATCATGATTCGGCCGTTATAGGCTGCGGTTCCGAGTGTGAAATCTCTCGCAGTTTTGTCATCAGCCGTAGCAATAGAAGTTACGAGCGAACCTTTTCCCATTCTGGTCAATTTGATTGCCTCATCGTTGTTTTTGTAAGGTAAAATCGTAGCAACCGGACCAAAGGCTTCCACATCGTGGCAGGCCTTTTTGTTGAACGGATCGCTATTTACCATGAGAATAGGAGAGAGGAAAGCACCTTTTTCGTAATCGGCACCGTTGAGTTCAGCTGTTTCCAGGCTTCCGTAAGCGAGTTCCTGCTCAGCGAGTAACTGATTTACTTTTTCGCGAACTTCAGTACGTTGTTCCTGTCCGGCAAGTGCGCCCATTCTTGTTCCGTCAATATTCGGGTCTCCAACTGTTGTTTTTTGAAGTTGCTCGGTCAGAGCCTTGCGGACGTCATCGACATATTTCTCCGGTACGATCGCTCTTCTGATAGCCGTACATTTTTGCCCGGCTTTTACCGTCATTTCTTTTCGAACTTCTTTGACGAAAATGTCGAACTCAGGCGTTCCGGGAGCCGCGTCTTCACCCAGTACTGATGCATTGAGTGAATCGGCCTCCATGTTAAACGGAACTGCTTCTTCGATTAGTCTCGGATTTGACTTGAGCATTTTACCAGTACTGGCAGATCCTGTAAATGTCACGATATCCTGCGATTCAACGTGATCGATAATTCCGCGAGCGCTACCAGCAATGAGTTGAAGCGCACCTTCAGGAAGTATTTTTGAGTCGATAATCTCTCTTACAACAGCCTCAGTTAAATAAGATGTGAGCGTTGCTGGTTTTACGATTGCAGGAACTCCGGCAAACCAGTTGACAGCACATTTTTCAAGCATTCCCCAAACCGGGAAGTTAAAGGCGTTGATGTGAATGGCAACACCTTCTTTTGGAACCATGATGTGGTGACCTACAAACTGACCACTTTGTGAAAAGTTGTGCATTTCACCATCCACGTAGTACGATTCATTCGGGAATTGCCTACGCAGACTCGCATTAGCAAAAAGGTTCCCGAATCCTCCATCAATATCAAACCATGAGTCTGGTTTAGTAGCCCCTGTAGCCCAACTGAGCTTGTAAAAATCCTTCTTCTTTTTCATCAGGTGCATCGCCAGTGCTTTTAGCATGAGTCCGCGTTCGTGGAAAGTCATTTTGCGTAGAGCCGGACCACCAACCCTGCGGCCGTAATCCATCATCTCGCCAAAATCGAGTCCTTCACTCGTAGCTGCTGCTATTGGTTCACCTGTTATTGAATTATATAGTGTTTTTCCGTCACCTGTACCTTCAACCCATTGACCATGGGCGTAGTTTTGTAATTTCTTCATCTCCTCGCAATTTTTCTATTGGAGGCACTAAATTATAGTAAACTCACGGAGTGGTGAAATTATTGGTGAAGGATTGCTAATTCGCAATTCGCGAATCGCGAATTGAAAAAGCCCTGACATGAATTTCACATCAGGGCTTAAGGTATATTGAAGCTTTAAATTATTCTGCTCCGGGAAGATCAGCGTATTCCATATTCCAGAACATAAACGACCACTTGTCGGCTTGTTCCTCGATTATTTTGCTATACGATAATAAGTTTTATATATTAGCAGAATAATCAATAAAAATCTCTAATTATGAAAGAATTAATTTTAAAAAACTCTTTTAGGAGTTGCTTTATTGCAACAGTGTTATTTCTATTTGTTTCAGCTAGCTCAAATGCAGTTCAAATTTGGGTGGTATATTCTTGTGAAGGGTCTTCGAGTGGTTACTGTGCAGCAACATGGGACAGTGAATTTGGGTGTGATATCTCGTTCACCCCAGCTGTTGTTGACTGTTTTGAAGTAGGTGCTAGTGGAGATGGTAACCTTGTTGAGTATGACTCTTGGTTTTGTAGTGAAGATAGGTATTCCGTAATGTTAGGAGATGATGGAGAGATTGAGCTTTATAAAAATGGTAATTTTGTGAAAACGTTAGGCTCTACAGATAATACAAACTGTCAAGATGGATATTTTGAATCATTTAGTTTAAGTCAAAGTTGTGATCCTTCTGAAATTGGTATTAATTATAATTGTGTTCCTGAATCTGTTTTTTATGATTCTACAGGATCAAATAAGAATATAACCCTAGGTTATTCTAAAGAAGATGCTCAAAATAGAGATTATAAACTATTCATCAGTAATTCTTTTGTGAAAATTAAAGGTGTTCAGAAACCACTCAAAAAAGTTGAATTGTATTCAATAACAGGAAGTTTAGTTAAACAGAAGTCAAATTTATCCTCTAATAGCAATTTAGTTAACCTTTCTGATTTACCAAAGGGGACTTATATAGTTAAGGTAAAGTCTGTTGATGGACATATTTATACGGATAAATTAGTTTATTAAATCCTTATTCCATCTACTAAAGTAGTAGCTACTACTTTAGTAGATGGACAAATATTTTACAGTGATGATTTCGAAAGCATACTTATTTTTTTTATTCATGCTCTTTTTTGGAAACACATTGTTTTCTCAAACAATGAAACCAGCACTTGTCAATAAAGAAGGAGATGTCGTTTCTGAATGGCTCTGTATTAAAGATACGTTCAAAGTTGTTCACACGCTCAGTGAAAATAGAGGTGTTATTCGATTAAAAGTAAATGGAGACAACAAGAGAGAGTTAGCCAGTTATCTTTTTTCTGATGAAGAAACACCTCTTAATGAGCAAACAATTGGTGTGGATGTTTCTGTTGAGAAAAAATCATGTGAAATTGAAGAAGTGGAGGTTTCTATAGATAGAAAGTCAATGAAGTCTTTGGGGCTTGCAGATACAGTTGAAACAGCCAATAATGCAATTTCACAAATGGATGTTTTGGGCTACGAGAAAAGATATGGGGATACGATAATTTTTTATGATTGGGTATGTATTTCTGATACGTTTAAGGTTTACCTATCTAAATCAAGTATTTTTTTGACCCTGAACGGAGAGGTTGAGGAAGAATGGGAGCCAATGAACAATGATAATTGTAAGCCCGGTGAATTTGAAAAGTTCTATATTTCAAAACTCTCCTGTAATCCTGATAGTGTTAGAGTTGTAAAGGAGTGCAGTGGTGATTTTAAGAATTAGCTCTATTTCACAAATCAAAAAAAAGCCCTGACATGAAATTCACATCTGGGCTTTAGAATTTAAACTATTGAAAAGGACTATTCTGCTCCCGGAAGATCAGCGTACTCCATATTCCAGAACATGAACGACCATTTGTCGGCTTGTTCCTCGATTATTTTGCTGATCGGTTTTCCGGCTCCGTGTCCGGCTCTGACCGCAATACGAATCAATACCGGGTCAGTTCCAGCGTGTTTTTCCTGTAATGTAGCAGCAAATTTGAATGAGTGAGCCGGTACAACACGATCGTCATGATCAGCAGTTGTAACCATTGTTGCCGGATAATCAGTTCCTTCTTTAAGGTTGTGAAGTGGCGAATATCCTTTGAGGTACTCAAACATTTCTTTCGATTGCTCGCTTGAGCCGTATTCCGGTACCCATCCCCAGCCGACTGTAAATTTGTGGTAGCGCAACATATCCATCACCCCAACTGCGGGGAAAGCTACTTTGAAAAGATCGGGGCGTTGTGTCATGCACGCGCCAACTAACAATCCGCCATTTGAACCACCGGCAATCGCCAGTTTGTCTTTCGTTGTATAGCCTTCTTTGATGAGGTATTCACCGGCAGCGATGAAATCGTCAAATACGTTTTGCTTTTTCATCAGCATACCTTCTTTGTGCCATTTTTCTCCGTACTCGCCACCTCCGCGGAGGTTTGCCATAGCGTAAACACCGTCATTCTCGAGCAGAATAATATTCGAAGTGCTAAATGAAGGCGTCAGGCTGATGTTGAATCCTCCATACCCGTAAAGCATCGTTGGATGTGTTCCATCGAGCTCAATTCCTTTTTTGTGAACGATGAACATCGAAACATCTGTGCCGTCTTTCGACTTGTACCAAATTTGCTTTTCAACGTAATCTTCAGGGTTGAACTTCAATTCTGGACGGTAGTATTCTTTGCTCTCATTCTTTTCGATGTTGTACTCGAAAATCGTGTTCGGGTAAGTGAAAGAAGTGAATGTGTAATAGAGCTTGTCTTCTTCTTTTTTAGCGTAGAATCCGCCAGCACTACCAGTCCCGGGAAGCTTCACTTCAACACGGTCAGATCCATCATAATTCATGCGGTAAACCTTGTCTGTAGCGTTTTCCATGTATTGAGCGAATAAATATCCGCCACCTTTTGAAACACCATTTAGCTTACTTTCAGATTCATCCAGAATATTTTCCCAACCTGCTTCATCAACATTGTTGACATCAATTGCTACGAAACGATTGTTTGGCGCGTTGAGATCAGTAACAACATAGAACTTTCCGTCCTTGTGATCGGTAACAGAACTCTTCGCTTTAAAACCATCGATAAGTGGCTTGAAGTCTCCACCTTCATTAGCTGTTTTGCGGAAATAAATGTCGTTGTTTTCTGTTCCTTCAGAAACATTGAGGATGAGATATTCGTCATCCTCCGTAACGCCAATGTTGTGGTACAACTTAGGGTTTTCCTTATTGGCATAAATCAGTTTATCTTCATCCTGTGAAGTTCCCAGTTTGTGGTAATAAACCTGGTGGAATGTGTTTTTGGCTGATAGTTCAAATCCGTCTTTTGGTGCGGGGTAACGACTGTAGTAAAAGCCATCTTTGTACCATGCTGCACCCGAGAATTTCACCCACTTGAGGATATCACCAGTATTTTCATTTTTTTCGATATCACGAACTCGAATTTCGCCCCAGTCAGATCCGGCCTCAGAGTAGCGGTACGCCATGTACTTATCATCGTCACTGGCTCCCATAAGAGAAACTGTAACAGTTCCGTCATCACTCATTTTATTGGGATCCATGAATACTTTTTCCTCGCCATCTTTCCCTTTTTTGTAGTAAATGACACTTTGATCCTGGAGACCATCATTCTTGTAAATGAAAAAGTAATCACCCACTTTTCTGGGAGCTGATACTTTTGGGTAGTTCATCAACTCAGTGTAGCGACTTTTAATAGAGTCGCGGTATGGGATTTTATCGAGATAACCGAAAGTCACCTCATTCTGCTTTTCCACCCAGGCTTCAGTGTCTTTGGAAGTGTCATTTTCGAGCCAGCGATAAGGGTCTTTTACTTTTACGCCAAAATATTCATCAACCGTATCTACTTTTTTCGTTTCGGGATATTTCACGTCAAATTGTTTCCACTCGGCCTTAGCCTTTTTTTCCTGTTTTTGTGATTGATTGCAGGCTACAAGACTTGCAGCAGCTGCAAAGAGTAATAATGCTTTCTTCATTTCTAAATCAGTTGATAGGGTTGCAAGTTATTGAAACCAATTTATTAATTCTGGTTAAACGCCAGGTTTGGTTTCAAAAATAGTGAAATCGATAGAAACAAGTTGTTATTAGTTGGATTACGGGATATGAGTTCTATCACTAATTTTTACTGAAATTAAATCTATATTTTTAGTTTTCAAGTTATGCTATCCCCAAAAGGAATATTGTAAAGACTATTATTTGTACATATATTTGTACACTTAAAAAATACAAAATCATGCAAGTCACAACTGTTTCTCATTTTAGAAAAGATATCAAGAATTACCTGGACAGAGTAGTGAAAAACTTTGAAACCTTGATTATCAATCGAGGTAAAGATTCAGCAATAGTTGTGATGTCATTAAAAGAGTATAATTCGTTAATGGCTACTAACCACGAACTTTCTTCACGAAAAAATGAAGTGAGACTGGACTCAGCCATCGAAAAACTTAAAAAGGGAGAATCTTTTGACAAAGAGCTAATCGAAGACCAAGACACATGAAATATGTATTTGTAGACGAGTCCTGGGAAGATTACCTGTATTGGCAAAAAACGGACAAAAAGAAACTGAAAAGAATAAATAAACTGTTAAAAGATATAGCTCGTAATCCGTTTGATGGAATTGGAAAACCAGAACCTTTAAAACACAAATACGCAGGATTTTGGTCTAGACGAATTGATGGTGAACACAGACTGATATACCAATACAATGAGGGAGAAATTTTAGTAGCGAAATGTAGGTTTCACTATGATTAAAAATGACTGTCCCCAAAAGTACCTAAGAAAAAATGGCGCAGAAAAAGGAGGGAACTCCTCCTTAAAAAGTGACTCCAACTGTTGTTATAATATCATTCCTATAATTCAGGCTCTTCCTCCAAATACAGACCCGCATAAGGTCTAAAAATTTCCTTTTCAGCTTTCATGTACACATAAACAACTTCTTCGTTGTTGATTCGCCTGCGGTCTATTTCTTCTACGATAGAGGAAGAGACAGCTAAATCGGTCGAGTTGCCATCTGCATAGTTGTAACGGAAAACGGTTGTTTCCGGAACTTTGATCTCGATAGGTGAACCGTCTTTTTCGGCTCTGACTGTGAAGGTTTCATCTTCTAAAACTTCAAAGCTCATGGGCTCACCTTCAATATCGATTTCGTCTTCCCACAAGATGTAGAGGTTGCGTTCACTTTCTTCGCCCTTGTACCTGCGATCAGCTAATTCCTGATTCCACTCAGGATTTTTGTTGATGAAAAATATCGTGTGCTTCATTTTTTGTCAGTTGATTTTGTGTCCATCCAGGTTTGGTAAATGTCGTCCTGTTTGGGTCTGAATTTTGGTTTTTCTCTCAATGGCTCGCAGGGTTTTAGTGAATCGCGGCAATCCTGAGGAAGTTTTTGGTACAATTCGGTTCCGCGCGTTTTCCAATCGGCCATTTCATCCGTAACTTTTTTGATGACTTTAGCCGGATTTCCAACAGCCAAGCTCCTGTCCTCTAGCTTGGTCTTTGCCGGAACAAAAGCCAGTGCTCCAATGATGCACTCTTTCCCGATTTCTGCATCATCCATCACCACAGCATTCATGCCCACGAGTGTGTTTTCGCCAATTGTGCCTCCGTGAATAATTGCTCCGTGTCCGATGTGAGCCGATTTTTTAAGCGTAACCGTTGTGCCGGGAAACATATGAATGGTGCAGTTTTCCTGCACATTGCAACCATCTTCTATCACAATTTCGCCCCAGTCGCCACGAATAGCAGCTCCCGGACCCACATAAACATCCTTCCCGATGATGACATTTCCTGTCACCGTTGCGTTGGGGTGGATGAATGCCGATTTGTGAATGACCGGTTTGTAGCCGTTAAACTCGTATATATTCGCCATGTTATTTGTATTTGTCATTGAGTCCCTTTCCCTTTTCGATCATGGGGATGATCTTTTCCAATCGCCTCTGCTTCGTATCTTCACGTTTCGCTGTTTCAATGTATTCAGCGTATTCGCGTTTCTTGTACGGACTCAGATTTTCAAATTCTTCTTTTGCTCGTTCGTTATCGGTCAGAGCCGAATCCAGCTCAGCGGGTAACTCAACTGTTTTTGGTTTTTTAGCCGGCTTTGTGTGAATTCCTTTAGCATCATTCTCGGCTGCTTCTTGAATATACTGAGCGATTGTTTCGTAATCCGGATTATCGTTTTCTGAAATCCTAATTTGACGCTGCGCTTTGGTTACATCCTTAGCCTGAACGAGTAACTTTTTCGGATCTGACAAGTGAACACCTTCCTGAAACCAGATAGCTACGTGATCTTTGAAAGAGGTCATGCCGAGGATATTTTTCTTTCCCTCGTAATAGGGAACTCCCCATTTGATCGTCTCTTTCAGTTTTGGGCTGGTATCGAGAATGAGAGCTCTTATTTTGCTCAGCACCTCGTGTTTCCAGCCGGTAGCTTTCTTTTCCAAAAAGTCGTCAACTCTCGGATCCATCTCTATGCATTTACATTTTCAATAATGGTAGCGTATCCTTGTCCAACACCTACACACATCGTACAAAGAGCATATTTTTTACCCGTTTTATTGAGTTCGATCGCAGCAGTTTGCAACAATCGCTGACCAGACATTCCCAATGGGTGACCAATTGCGATTGCTCCACCATTTGGGTTGAGGCGCTCATCGTCATCAGCAATTCCCCATTTGCGGGTACAGGCCAGTGACTGAGCAGCAAATGCTTCGTTGAGTTCAATGATATCCATGTCGTCCATGGTCAAGCCGGCTTTTTTCAACGCTTTTTCCGTTGCGTAAACCGGACCAATTCCCATAATACGCGGCTCAACACCCGCAACACCTGATGATACAATGCGAGCCATCGGTTTTAAGTTGTGTTGTTTCAATCCGTCTTCTGATGCGATAAGTAGTGTGCCAGCTCCGTCATTTAATCCCGATGCATTTCCGGCAGTCACTGTTCCGTCTTTGCGGAAAGCAGGACGTAACTTGCCAAGGATCTCCATGCTCGATTTTGGCTTGACAAACTCATCGTGCTTGAAAATAATTGGATCTTTTTTGCGCTGTGGAATTTCAACCGGAATAATCTCTTCACTCAAACGTCCGTTTTCCTGTGCTTTTGTCGCTTTCATTTGCGACCAGTAAGCAAATTTGTCCTGATCTTCGCGATTGATATTGTATTTCTGAGCGAGGTTTTCAGCCGTCATTCCCATTCCTTCAGTTCCGTAGAGCTCTTCCATTTTAGGGTTGATGAAACGCCAGCCGAAGCTTGAGTCGTGCATCTGTGCATCGCGGCCGTAAGGCTTGCTCACTTTAGAAATAACCCATGGTCCGCGTGTCATGTGTTCAACACCACCTGAGATAAAAAGGTGACCGTCACCGTTTCTAATCGCTCGGTAAGCGTGAATAGCAGCGCTCATGCCTGAAGAACACAACCTGTTTACAGTTTCTCCCGGAACGGTAAAAGGCAATCCGGCAAGGAGCAATGACATACGCGCAACGTTTCGGTTGTCTTCACCGGCCTGATTGGCACAACCCATGATCACGTCATCTATCGCTTCCTTGTCTAAATCGGGATGGCGATCCATCAAGGCTTTGATGACGTGCGCTCCGAGGTCATCGGCTCTGACCGGAGAGAGAGTTCCTGTGAAATTTCCTATTCCTGTTCGTATTCCGTCAACTATATAAGCTTCTTTACTCATTTTATTTGATGTTATTCCAGTTCTTAGATGTGATGTAGACTGTTCCTTTGAACAAAGCTACAGTTTTGTTGTGTTGATTGGTGATTGTGACTTCGTAGATTGCGGTTTTTTTGCCGCGATGTTTTTCCTTTGCCACAGCTTTTAGTTGATCACCTTTAGCAGTGGGCGCGAGATGCGAAATGGATGTTTCAATGCTCACACACTGCGGACCGCGAGAGTTGGCTGCAAATGCGAGAGCACTATCGGCCAGTGAGTAGGAGATGCCACCGTGAGCGATAGAAAAGCCGTTTAACATGGGTTCTTTCACGGTCATTTCGAGCGTACATGAACCTTTTTCGATGTGCGATAGTTTCATGTCCATCCACTTGCTGAATGGATCATTATCGTACATTAGGTGAAAAATATCGATTGGTTGAAGGCTTTCCATTTCGTAACTTTTGAGCGGTCAAAGGTATAAATAGCGAAAAAATGTAAACATAGAATTAATGCACCTCAAGTTCTTAACCCCATTTTTTATCATCCTCATGACCCTGAGTTTTTTCACGGTCAGAGCCCAGGAGCAGATCGGACTTGCGCAGGGCAACGCGAACGTGACTGAAGGAGTGAGGCTGAATCCTTCTTTCAGTGCAGATGCTAAACCCTGGCTCGATATGCATTTTGGTGGTGGTTTCGGTCATTTCACAAACAACTACGGTTTTTTCTCAAAAGAGAATTTTAATCTGTACAAGTTTAAATTCAATCCTGATTTTAGTACCGGCTCTGAATCACCCGTTTGGGCAAATGGCGAAGCACGACTAACAGGGCCGGGATTTTCACTCGTTTCAGGGAATTGGTCTATTGGAATAAACTCTGCAGTGCGTGTGTTTGGAAGTGCTCGTGACGTTCCGGTTGATATGGCTGATAATTACTGGTACGACTGGAAAGTTGATGATCATGTTGGGCAATCTTTCTCATCCGGTAACTTTCGCGTGAATGGAATGAGCTGGATGGAACTGGGTTTTAATGGGAGTGGAATAATTAGGAGACGGAATAACAACATGTGGACACTTGGCGGGACAGTCAAAATTTTGCGGGGCATCAACCAAACCAGCTTTAAAATCCAGCAGTTCGATTACTCGGTTCCGAACGATACTACTTTTCAGGTTTCCAACATGACCGGACAATACTCAACCTCACCACTCAATATTTTCAACGGTTGGGGTGTGAGTGGTGATATTGGTGTAACGTTCAAAAAGATGATGAAAGGGATTGAACGCTATGTTCCGCACTCTCTGGATGCTAATTGTGATCATATCGATTATCATTACCGCTTTGGTGTGAGTTTGCTGGATGTAGGTTATGTCAACTACACCAATGAAACGCAAGTTAGGGAAATTGAAAACGGCTCTTCGACCTGGGACAGGCGGATGGCTTTTGTCAACAATGATCTACAAAAAATCCGCAACGGCTTTGAAACTCGTTTTGACGGTCAGTTTTCCAATTCGTCAAACAGTGTGAGAGCATGGTTGCCAATGGCTATTTCAGCACAGTTCGACTACAATACATTTCGAAAAAACATCTTTTTGAATGTTAGTGGGATGATCGGAATTCCAAAATCAAACATGGTTGGGGTTCAACGCATGAGCTGGATAGCCTTTACTCCGCGGATTGAAAAGAAAAGGTTTGAGTTTTCACTTCCGTTTTCCATCAACCAAAAAGGAGCGGCTAATTTAGGTTTTGGTTTGCGCTTTTGGTCGTTGAGCCTGGGTGTTTCAAATCTTCTCCCCGTTTTGACCGGACAGGACATTTACCATTTTGGAGGATATGTTCACCTGAAGCACGCTATTTTTACAAGCCTTGATTGTAAACGAGGCTACAAGCGCCCACAACCAGACTGGAGTTTTCTCCGTTGCGTAAATCCGTTGAATTTATTCCCCAAGCTGGGCCGCGAGAAAAGAAAGAAGCAAAAAAGGTATTTGGATTAACAATACTTCTTCACATCACTCGCAGTAATTGACTTGCCTGAAAGAATGACGAGTCGCTCAATAATGTTGCGAAGTTCGCGAATGTTTCCTGAAAAGTCGTGCTTTTGGAGTTCGTCAAGTGCTTTTTTATCCATCGATTTTTTAGCGATGCCTTGCTCTTTGCAAATACTATCCAAAAAGTGATCGGTGAGGAGCGGAATATCTTCTTTTCTATCGTTTAGAGCAGGAACTTCAATTAAAATAACGCTCAATCTGTGGTAAAGGTCTTCCCTAAAATTTTTCTCCTCGATTTCTTCTTTGAGGTTTTTATTCGTTGCAGCAATAACGCGCACATCAACATTGATGTCTTTATCGCCACCAACACGGTTGATCTTACTTTCCTGCAAAGCTCTCAACACCTTAGCCTGTGCTTTCAGGCTCATATCTCCAATTTCATCGAGGAATAGTGTGCCGCCCTCTGCCTGTTCAAACTTTCCTTTGCGCTGCTTCACGGCTGAGGTAAACGCACCTTTTTCATGACCGAAGAGTTCGCTCTCGATGAGTTCTGACGGGATAGCAGCACAGTTGACTTCAACAAACGGTTTTTTACTTCTCTCGCTGTGAGCGTGAAGCTGGCGTGCAACGAGCTCTTTCCCCGTTCCGTTTGGGCCGGTGATGAGAACACGAGCATCAGTTGGAGCAACCTTTTCGATCATTTCCTTTACTTCATTGATCGCTTTTGATTCTCCAATTATGTCAGATCCTTTCTTACCCGATATTTTCTTGCGAAGTGTTTTTGTTTCTTCGACTAGGCTACTCTTATCCAGTGCATTGCGCACAGTTACCAACAAACGGTTGAGGTCGATCGGTTTTTCGATGAAATCGTAAGCTCCGGCTTTGATCGCGTCAACTGCTGTTTCGATGTTTCCGTGGCCCGAGATCATCACAACCGGCATATCGGGGTGGATTTTCATCGAAAGCTCGAGGAGATCCATTCCGTCCGTTTTGGGCATTTTGATGTCACAAAGCATCAGGTCAAAGCTCTTTTTCTTGAGAATGTTGAGCGCTTTTTGTCCGTCCTCAGCCTCTTCAACCTTGAACTTTTCATATTCCAAAATCTCGCGCAACGTATTGCGGATACTCCGTTCGTCATCAACTACTAAAATCTCAGCCATGTTGTTGTTCTTTTATTTCAAACCACGCGCCCTCTTTCAGTGCAAACTGCGAGAGCCAGTGGTGTTCAAATGTCTTTTTATCCAATAAATACCGTACCAAATAAGCAGCAATATGAATCGTGTCGATTCGCATTTCTTCCAGCCCGGGCCATGTTTCTCGTTTTTCACGGTCAGAGCCGATAAGCGCATCGATGAGGGGCTGAAACTCGTCTCCGTATTTGTAAGATGAAGCTTTTTCGTCAAAAGTGTTTTCCTTTTGCGCTTCAATCATTTTGGCGAAAGCTTCGAACGAACCACTCGCCCCGATGAGCGAATCGGCCGGATATTGTGCCAGCGATTCAAACAGCTCGGTAGTGGTTTGATCGAGGAAGAACTCCAGGTTTTCCCGATCGATTTTTTCGATTTTATCAGGGATATTGAATTTTTCGCGCAATCTGGTAATTCCCAAATCGTAGCTGTTTTGCCAAAAAACGGTTTTATTGTTAGCGAGAATGAACTCCACACTACCTCCGCCAATGTCCATGATCAGAGCCGGTTTTTCTGTCAGCTCAACTGCTGCTCGCGCTCCCTTGTAAATGAGTTGTGCTTCTCTCAATCCGTCAATGACTTCAATATCGAGATCGTACTCTTTACTCAGTTGATCGATGACAGATGATCCATTCTCGGCACTGCGAATAGCCGATGTGGCAAATGCTTTTATGGTAATGCATTCGTAGCCTTTTGCTACGGAGACAAAACTCTCTATTGCCTCGTGAGCACGCTCGATGGCGTCATCAGCGATTCGGTTCTGACCGATACCTCCCTGTCCTAACTTTACGGGCTTTTTTGTCTTGTAAACATAGAGCGGAGAACCGTCCTCATTTTCCCTCACAACCAACAGGTTGAATGTGTTTGAGCCCATGTCTATGATAGCCGTGAGATCAATCATGGTAACGGATCCATTTCCACAGTTCTTTGTAATTCACTTTTTTACCGTACATGAGAACGCCTGTGCGATAGATTTTACCGGCCAGCCAGGTCGTGAAAATGAAGCCCAATACGAGCAATACCATCGACAGTCCCAGTTCCCAGTATTCGTTTGGTGAAAGGCCAATTGCCACGCGTTCAATCATGATGATGGGCGAAGTGAACGGAATCAGCGAAGCCCAAAATGCCGCATCACTCTCAGGGTTTTCCATTAGCGTAAAGGCAATGAAATAAGCCACGATGAGCGGAGCTGTGACGGGAAGCATAAATTGCTGCGTATCGGTGTCGTTATCCACTGCCGAGCCAATTGCTGCAAACAAGGCGCTGTACAACAAATAACCGCCAATAAAGTAGAAGAGGAATAGGCTCAACATGAGCGGCCAGTTGATGCGGTTCACGATGTGGTTAGGATTGGTCAGATCCGAAAAATCTACATCAGCCTGAATTTGTTTAGGAGCGGTTTGTTTTGATAGTTCTGTTGATTTTTGGACCTGCTGTTGTGCGAGCGATTCCATTTTATCCTGGAAGAGTACTTGCTGCGTAACTGTGATGAAAGTAAAGGATAACACAATCCACAGTACAAATTGTGTGAGCCCCACAAGTGCGATTCCCACAATTTTTCCCATCATCAACTGGAACGGCTTCACAGATGAAATAATCACTTCCACGATGCGGTTATTTTTTTCTTCAATGACACCGCGCATCACCTGTACTCCGTAGAGGAAAATGAAAAGGTAAACAGCTAAACCAAAGAAGAAACCAACGAGTGCTTTTTCGCGGGTTACTGTTTCTTCCTCACCGGATTCGGTGAATTTGATCATGGTGAGGCTGAACTCAGTTTTGATTCGTTTGTAATCGGCATAGCTGATGTCGTAGAGCTTGAGTTTTTCGCGTTCTACGAGATTTTCAATCCGTGCCTCAATACTTTTCTCCACCGACATGCTCGGCTGTTCCTTGAAGTAGAGGATAGGTCTTTTTTGAGCGAGAATTCCGTCAGGTAAGTGGAGAATAACGCTGTATTCTGAATCTTTGAAAGAATCCTTGGCTTCTTCAATTCCGAGTCCGTCAATATAATGAAAAGTGAAGTTTTCACCATTTTCCATGCTCTTGAATGCTCCGCCAGAATCATCTACCACGAGAATATCGTATTCTTTGTCATCCTGAAAGCCGAGATAGGCTACTAAAGCCACAACTCCGGCAAGTAAGAGTGGCCCGAGGATGGTCATCAACAAGAACGACTTTTTCTTAACGCGAGTGAGGTATTCTCTCTGTATGATCAATCCGATTTTTCCCATGGTTAAGCCTCCTCGTTTTCGAGTTCAACATTTTCGTTCTTTCCCGTTACCTGTTGGATGAATATTTCGTTCATCGTTGGCATAATTTCATTCATCGAGTGGATTTCCACATTTGGAATGAGTGCACCTAATAAGTCGTTAGGAGTACTGTTTTCTTTGATTTTAACTTTCGCTTCAAAGGTGTTTTCGCCAATCTCTTTGTGATCGACAAGCTCAAAGCCGGTCCACAATGCATTGGTGAATTTGATCATATTGCCTTTGAACGTAAGCTTGAAAATGTGCGGCTTGTGTTGCTCTTTGATATCAGCAACCGGACCTTCAAGGATCTTTTCTGATTTATTGATCAATGCAATTCGGTCACAAATTTCTTCTACTGAACCCATATTGTGAGTTGAGAAAATAACGGTTGTTCCATTATCGCGCAGCTTCATGATTTCATCTTTGATGAGGTTGGTATTGATGGGGTCAAAACCTGAGAATGGTTCGTCTAAAATGAGTAGTTCCGGTTCATGGACAACTGTTACCACGAACTGGATTTTTTGAGCCATCCCTTTTGATAACTCCTCAATTTTTTTGTTCCACCATTCCTCAATACCGAATTTGATGAACCACTTTTTCAGCTTTTCCATCGCTTCAGCTTTGGGCATCCCTTTCAGCTGGGCGAGGTAAAGTGCTTGTTCACCCACCTTCATTTTGCTGTAGAGTCCGCGTTCCTCAGGTAAGTACCCAATTTGCGCAATGTGCTTTTGCTTTAGCGATTCACCATTGAAGAGGATTTCGCCTTCATCGGGAGCTGTGATCTGATTGATAATTCTGATGAGCGTGGTTTTTCCCGCTCCGTTTGGACCCAACAAACCGAAAATACTGCCTTTGGGAACCTGAAGTGATACGTTGTTCAACGCTTTGTAGTTGACATACCACTTACTTACTGATTTGACATCTAAAAGTGTATCCATAAAAAAGCCGCACTTTAATTGTGCGGCTAAAATTAAGTACATATTTCTAAAGAACTTGTTTATAGTTGGTATAAAAAACTGCGCGCAAAACATTGCGTCCGCTGAACTTCATCTAATTTTTCTTACGTAGCACTCCGGCTATGCAAGAAAAATGGAGATTCGTCAGCAAACACAAGCCTTTACGCTCGAAATTTTTCTACAACATTAAACAAGTTCTAAGTCAAAAAATTGACGAGTGGAATAATGCCTAGTTAAAATACTCCTTCATTCTGCCGAAGAAACTCTTTTCCTTACCCGTTGGGTTGGGTTTGAAGTTCTCCGATTCGCGTAGTTTTTCGAGTATTTTTTTCTCTTCAGATGTGAGGTTTTTAGGCGTCCAAACATTAACGTGCACCAGTAAATCACCTTTTCCGTAAGCATTTACGCTCGGTAACCCTTTTCCTTTTAACCTCAAGATTCTTCCGGCATTTGTCCCGGCAGCAATTTTGATTTTTGCTTTTCCATCAACTGTCGGTATCTCAGCAGTTTCGCCAAGAGCCAAATCGGCAAAGTTCAGGAACAGATCGTAATGAAGGTTCTGACCTTCACGCTCTAAATGTTCGTGCTTTTTCTCTTCAATTACGATGAGTAAATCGCCCGGAATTCCATCCATTGGCGCTTCGTTACCCTTTCCGCGAACAGTGAGCTGCATTCCTTCTTCAACTCCCGGTGGAATCTCAATCTCGAGCTCCTCTTCTTTGCGCAACTGTCCGTTTTGGTCAGATCCGGAAGCTTTGTTGTCGAGCGATTTTCCCTGTCCGCCACAAGTAGGGCAGGTAGAAGCCGTTTGCATTTGTCCAAGGAAAGTATTGGTAACACGCGTCACACGCCCCGATCCATTACAGGTTGGACACGTTTTGTATGAGTTGCCCGGAGCGTTGACAAGCTTTTTGACTTTGATCTTTTTCTTGACACCATGAGCAATATCTTCGAGCGTGAGTTGTACCCTGATGCGCAGGTTACTTCCCTTGCGAGCTCTGGCGCGGCCGCCACCACCGCCAAAGCCACCGCCTCCGCCACCAAAGGCAGAGCCAAAGATGTCACCAAACTGGCTGAATATGTCGTCCATATTCATACCGCCACCGCCAAAGCCACCGCCTCCGGCAGCTCCACCAACACCGGCATGACCAAATTGATCGTATCGTTGTCGTTTTTCTTTATTTCCAAGTACTTCGTACGCTTCAGCCGCTTCTTTAAACTTGTTTTCAGCTTCCTCATCACCCGGGTTTCTATCGGGGTGATATTTGAGCGCGAGTTTGCGATAAGCCTTCTTCAATTCAGAGTCTGAAGCGTCTTTTGAAACACCTAATACTTCGTAATAGTCTCTTTTCGACATAAATAATTTGCTTTACTCTCCTACAACTACTTTGGCGTAGCGCAAGATGCTATCATTTAAGTAATACCCTTTTTCAACCACATCAACTACTTTTCCCTTCATCTTTTTCTCAGGTGCGGGGATTTTAGCGATAGCATCAGCAGTTTCAGGATCAAATTCTTCACCGATGCTGTTCATCGGTTTTAAACCTTTTCCTTCAAGAGTTTTAAATAGCTTGTTGTGAACCAGGTTAAAGCCTTCCTTGATCGATTCAATGTCGTCAGAATCTTTATTTGACTCAATAGCGCGTTCCATGTCATCGAGGACAGGAAGCACTTCCTTGATCATGTCAGATCCGGCATTACTCATCATCTCAACGCGTTCCTTAGCTGTTCTTCTTCTAAAGTTTTCAAACTCAGAGTAGAGGCGCAGATACTTGTCGTTGAGGTCGTTGTATTTATCTTCCCAGGTAGGCTCTTTTTTATCTTCTTTTTGGTCAGAGCCGTTCGAATTGTCAGTCTCTTTTTCGTCAACTGCTTTTTCTTCAGTTTGTTCGTTTTGAGCAGACTGCTCTTCGTTTTTTATATCTTTCTCTTTATCAGTGTTTTGATTCTTTTTATCCTTCTTGCTCATATCCTTAAAATTTGTGCTGTCTTATTTATCAATGATTCTGCCAAGTGTGACTTGCCGACAAATTGTCACACAAACTGATTAACTGATTAGTTCAATGTGGTTAAATAAAAAAGACAGGTCGTATTGAACCTGTCTTAATTGTATTTCTTAGAGACTGACGCTCGATTAAAATGAAGTCACGTACTCATCCATTGTGCGGTGAAGAAGTGCGCCTCTCAAATCCTTTGCTACAATAATTCCATCTTCATTTATAAGAAAGTTTGTAGGAATAGCACGCACTCCGTATTCTGATACTGGCTTTGAGCTCCAAAAATTGAGATCACTCACGTGGTACTTCCAGGAAAGGTTATCCTGTTCAATTGCTTTTTCCCACGAGCTTTTGTTTTTGTCGAGCGATACGCTGTAAATCGTGAATCCGTCAGCATTTTCGTACTCTGCATCTTTGTATTTTTCGTAAGCCTTAACGAGATTGGGGTTTTCTCTACGGCATGGCCCGCACCAGGATGCCCAAAAGTCGATGAGAACCATTTTTCCTCTGAGATCAGAGAGTGCAATTTCTTTTCCATCCGGGGTGGGTAGGTTGATCTCCGGTGCGAGGTCTCCCACATCAGTTCCAACTTCCGGTTCTGACTGTGAAGATAAATCAGGTGGAGTGGTACTTACTCTAACCGGTTCTGACTGTTGTGTTTTTGCTGCGTCTTTATTCACGAAAGAGCAGGCTACAACTGAGAAAAGTGCGGTAAGTAATAAATATGCTGTCGGTTTCATAAGTTGTTCTTTTAGTCAATTCGTTTGATACGAGCTCCAAGTGCCTGGAGGCGCTTATCGATATACTGGTATCCGCGATCGATTTGTTCGATGTTGTGGATGTGGCTCGTTCCCTCAGCCGATAATGCTGCGATGAGGAGCGCCACACCAGCACGAATATCAGGTGATGTCATGCTTATTCCACGTAATGGAACTTGCTTATCGAGCCCGATTACTGTAGCCCTGTGCGGGTCACAAAGAATGATTTGAGCACCCATGTCAATCAATTTATCCACGAAGAATAAACGACTTTCAAACATTTTTTGATGCACGAGTACGCTGCCTTTAGCCTGTGTAGCTACAACGAGCACTATACTCAATAAGTCTGGCGTGAAACCCGGCCATGGTGCATCTGAAACAGTGAGAATCGAACCATCGATGAATTGGTCGATTTCGTAATGGTTTTGTTTTGGAATAATGAGATCATCATCGCGCCTTACAATTGTGATTCCGAGTCGGCTAAAGACCTGAGGAATCATTCCCAGTTGATCGTAGTGAACATCCTTGATTGTGATTTCACTATTCGTCATTGCTGCCATTCCGATGAAACTACCGATCTCAATCATATCTGGAAGGCAGCGGTGCTCCGTACCATGAAGTTCTTTAACTCCTTCAATCGTGAGTAGGTTAGAGCCGATTCCACTGATCTTGGCTCCCATGTTCACCAACATGTTGCAAAGCTGCTGGAGGTATGGTTCACAGGCAGCGTTGTAAATTGTGGTTTTGCCTTTGGCCATTGAAGCCGCCATCACGATATTAGCAGTTCCGGTTACTGATGCTTCATCGAGGAGCATGTAAGTTCCTTTGAGCTTAGCTGCTTCAGTTTTGTAGAAGTTGGTGTTTGAGTCGTATTCGAAGTTTGCTCCCAGTTTTTGAAGACCTTCAAAGTGTGTGTCTAATCTGCGTCTGCCGATTTTATCTCCACCCGGTTTTGGAATATAACCTTTGCCAAAACGAGCCAAAAGCGGACCAACGATCATGATTGAACCTCTCAGTCCGCCACCTTTTTCTTTAAACTCGGGCGTTGTGAGGTATTCGATATCTATTTCATCAGCCTGGAAAGTGTAAGTGTCGTCATTGAGTTGTTCAATTTTGACACCGAGCGATTTTAGCAGGTCGATAAGTTTGTTGACATCCCTGATGTTTGGGATATTTGATATAGTGACTTTTTCTGGAGTGAGCAATACAGCATTTAAAACCTGTAGAGCTTCATTTTTTGCACCTTGAGGTGTTATTTCTCCTTTGAGTTCACGACCTCCTTTGACTTCAAATACACCCATTTGTTATTAGCGATTTCTGTGTTTGCGGTTTTTCTTGTGTGAGCGTTTCTTGTTTGGCTTGTTACTTCTCAAAATGTCAGAAGTATCAGTTAAATCTGCACCTTCTGGCTTAACGAGTTTTCCACCCGATAACATTTTAACGTGATTCCAAATATCATCATCGTTAACAGAGTCGCGATTCCACACGAGGTAAAAACGCTTCATCAGGTTAGCAATTGTGTTGATGAGTGCGTCTTTTTCTTCGCCCTCAGGATATTCGGTAGCTTTCTCGATCATTCTCTCGATTACTTTACCGTAGTGGCGGAAGCGAATATTGTTCGATGGATAAGAAACTCTATCCGGTTTGCTTTCAAACTCAATCCTATTCGGCTTTGGATAAGGTGAATCGCAGTCAAGTTGATAATCTGCCATTACGTGTAGGTGATCCCACAGTTTATGCTGATAATCATCTATTTCACGCACTTCAGGGTGCATTTGCTCCATCAACTTCACGATAGATCGCGCAGCTTTATTCTTCTCTTCCTTGTCTTCAATTGTGAGTGTGTAATCAACCATGTCCTGAATATTTCGACCGTATTCAGGGAGTACGAGGTGCTTTCTCGTAGTATTGTACTTCATAAGAATATAATTGTGCCTCAAAAATAGGCTTTTAACTGAGAAATTAGTTCAATATTTTTAGTTTGGCAAATTTTAATAAAAGTTGCTTTTTGCCGTGTTCCTCAAAATCGACAACTGCTTTGCGGTTTCCTGCCACTTCTATTGAAACGACAGTTCCGCGGCCAAAGCGACCGTGTTCAACTTCCATACCTTCTCTCAGGTTTGCAGTATCATCACCTTTAAAGTTAGAAGTATCGGTTTTAGGTACCCTCATCATTTTTTGTCGTGGAGGAGTTACACTTCTCCTTTGAGTTGAAGCGCTTCGGTCAGATCCACCACCCATTGATGAACCCCAGTCACCTTTCGTTGCAAACGGATCTTTGCTGGGCTGATTTGGCGTTACGCCAGAAGCATCTACGAAATCCGGGTCTATTTCCTGTAGGAAGCGACTCGGTTCGCAGTGTATGAGATTTCCCCATTTGTAGCGGCTGCGCGCAAATGACAAATAGCATCGCTCTTCTGATCGTGTCAATGCCACGTAGAACAATCTTCGCTCTTCTTCGAGATCTGACCGAGATTGTGTAGACATTTGTGAAGGGAATAATTCTTCTTCCATGCCCACGATAAAAACATTGGGAAACTCAAGGCCTTTTGAAGCGTGAATGGTCATGAGGGTAACCTTGTTTTGGTCCTCCTCACTGTCCTGATCCTGATCAGTTAGCAACGGAATATCCTGAACAAATGACGGCAAATCTTTCTCGTTTTCAGCTTCGTCATCTTCTACGAATTCCTTCATAGAGTTGAGTAGCTCCTGAATGTTTTCGTAGCGAGCAACGCCCTCAGCACTTTTATCGTTGTGGTGTTCCTTTAATATTCCGGTGCTTTTAGCGATGATAGTTCCTGTATCATAAGCGTTTTTCTTCTCAGCTACATTTTGGAACGATTTGATCAACTCAGCAAATTGAGCAATTTTATTACGAGCCGATCCCGGTATGTTAACACTATGTGCTGGAAGCGAATTGATGAGCTCCCATAGACCAATATCATTTTCATTTCCGTAAAGCGTAAGCCGATCGATTGTCGTTTTTCCTATTCCTCTTTTCGGATAGTTGATCACTCTTTTCAGCGCATCTTCATCTTGCGGGTTTATCACCAGCCTGAAATAGGCCATGAGGTCTTTGATCTCTTTTCGCTGGTAAAAGCTGAGTCCGCCATAAATCTTGTAAGGAATGTTGAGTTTGCGCATCGCGTCTTCCATCGCTCGTGATTGAGCATTTGTCCTGTAGAGTATGGCAAAGTTGCTGTACGCTGCGTTATGGGTAGAATGAAGAGCATAGATTTCATGAGCTACGTTTAGTCCTTCTTCATTATCGCTCAGAGCCTGGGTCAGCTTGATTTTCGTCCCTGTATCGTTGCTCGTCCAAACATTCTTCTTGAACTGCTCCTGGTTTTTGTCGATAAGGCTGTTTGCTGCCTCTACAATATTTTGAGTTGAGCGGTAATTTTGTTCGAGTTTGAAAGTCTCGGTATCGGGATAATCCTTTTTAAAGTTCAGGATGTTTTGAATGTTAGCACCGCGGAAAGAATAGATACTCTGAGCATCGTCTCCCACAACACAAATATTCTCGAATCGTGAAGCGAGAGCTTTTACAATAATGTACTGTGAGAAGTTGGTATCCTGATACTCGTCAACGAGAATATACCTGAATTTTTCCTGGTACTTAAATAATACATCGGGGAAGTCGCGGAGTAAAATATTCGTTTTAAACAAGAGGTCGTCAAAGTCCATCGCCCCCGCTTTGAAAAGACGCTTGTCGTAGATTTCATAGATTCTACCGATTTCAGGCTTTTTGGCCTGGGCATCTTCTTTAGCAAGAGTTGGGTTATCTTTATATGCCTGCGGACTGAGCAGATTGTTCTTTGCAGAAGAAATTCGGTTCCGAACAAGATTGGGCTTGTAAACTTTATCATCGAGATTTAGATCCTTGATGATTTGCTTGACCAGTCTTTTGGAGTCATCAGTATCGTAAATGGTAAAATTTGAAGGGTAGCCAATCTTTTCAGCCTCAGATCGCAGGATTCTGGCAAAAACAGAGTGAAAAGTTCCCATCCAAATCGATTTAGCTGTACTTTCGCCCACTATTTTTCCAATACGATCCTTCATTTCACGGGCCGCTTTATTGGTAAATGTGAGAGATAGAATATTGAATGGAGGCACTCCCTTGTTAATAAGGTGTGCAATGCGATAAGTTAGAACTCTTGTTTTACCTGATCCTGCTCCTGCTAAAACCATGACAGGACCTTCAGTTTGTTCAACTGCTTTTCGTTGTTCTTCGTTTAGTTCGTCTAGATAATTCACGATGCAAAAGTATAATTCGGTTCTGACTGTAGAGAAGAGTATTGAAAATAGGTGACAAATATGGCCAAAAACGCTCAAAAGTGAGGCTAGAGGCCTAAATGATTGATAAATTTATACTTATCTCAATTTTTTTGAACTGGTTATTGTTTTTAAATTATAATCATGTACATTTGCACCCCGCTTAAAATCGGTGGGGATTATATTATTTGATAGAATTAACTGTATTATAACTGAATATGCCAACAATTCAGCAATTAATTAGAAAAGGACGTAACAGAAGAGTTCAGCAAAGTAAATCTGCTGCACTAGCTTCTTGTCCACAGAGAAGAGGTGTTTGTACTCGTGTTTACACGACAACACCTAAGAAACCGAATTCAGCAATGCGTAAAGTTGCCCGTGTTCGTTTGACGAATGGTAACGAGGTGAACGCTTACATTCCGGGTGAAGGTCACAACCTCCAGGAGCACTCAATTGTGCTTGTACGTGGTGGTCGTGTGAAGGATTTACCAGGTGTGCGTTATCACATTGTTCGCGGAGCACTCGATACTGCAGGTGTTGAAGGAAGAACACAGAGAAGATCAAAGTACGGTACTAAAAGGCCGAAGAAGTAAGAATTGAACTTATTCTAAGATAACATGAGAAAAGCAAAAGCGAAATTAAGAGAGGTAGATCCTGATCCACGCTATCAGGATACGTTAGTAGCTAAATTCGTAAACAACTTGATGTTGCAAGGTAAGAAGAGTTTAGCTTACCGAGTATTTTACGAAGCTATGGACGTAATGGAAGAAAAGTCTGAAGAAGGAGCGTTAGCTACTTTCAAAAAGGCTGTTGAGAATGTTACTCCACAAGTTGAAGTACGCAGTAGAAGAGTGGGGGGCGCAACATTCCAAATTCCTCAGGAAGTTCGCACCAGCCGTAAAATTTCACTCGCTATGAAATGGATAGTGAAATTTGCTCGCGCAAGAAGCGGGAAGTCGATGGGGCAAAAACTCGCTGAAGAGTTGTTGGCAGCCTCTAAAGGCGAAGGTGGTGCTTTCAAGAAGAAAGAAGATACTCACCGTATGGCTGAAGCAAACAAAGCTTTTTCTCACTTTAGATTTTAAGAACCCAAGCGAAGGCTTACTGTTATGGCAAAAAAGAGAGACCTCAGATTTACGAGAAATATTGGAATTTCAGCTCACATTGATGCGGGTAAAACCACAACAACTGAGCGTGTTTTATACTACACCGGGTTGAGCCACAAAATTGGTGAAGTTCACGATGGTGCTGCTACCATGGACTGGATGGAGCAGGAGCAGGAAAGAGGTATTACAATTACTTCTGCTGCAACTACTACTTTTTGGAAGTACCCAACTAAACAGGGTGAATTACTTCCAAACACGGAAGATTACCGTGTTAATATTATTGATACTCCCGGTCACGTTGACTTTACTGTTGAGGTAGAGCGTTCAATGCGTGTACTCGATGGAGCTGTTGCTCTTTACTGTGCTGTTGGTGGTGTTGAGCCACAATCAGAGACTGTATGGAGACAGATGGATAAATACAAAGTTCCACGTTTGGGTTTTGTAAACAAAATGGACCGTCAGGGTGCTGATTTCTTCAAAGTTGTTGAGCAAGTTCGCGAGAGACTTAGTGGAAATCCAATGCCATTACAGGTGCCTATTGGAGCTGAAGATACTTTCCAGGGAGTTGTTGATCTTATCAGTAATAAAGCTATTTTATGGAATGAGGAAGATCAGGGTATGACTTACACTGAAGCCGAAATTCCTGAAGAGCTCAAAGAATCTGCACACGAATGGAGAGGTAAATTAGTTGAAGCCGTAGCTGAAACAAATGAAGAGCTTCTCGAGAAATTCTTTGAGGATGAGAATTCAATCTCTGAAGAAGAAATGATCGAAGCAATTCGCCAGGCAACAATCGAAATGAAAATCATTCCGATGATGTGTGGTTCTGCATTTAAGAATAAAGGTGTTCAGGCACTTCTCAATGCAGTTATCGAATTCCTTCCATCTCCACTTGATGTAGGTGCGATTCAGGGAATCAACCCGAATTCTGAAGAAAAAGAAGAACGCAAGCCTTCTAAAGATGAGCCGATGGCTTCTTTAGCATTTAAAATTGCTACAGATCCTTTCGTTGGTCGTCTTTGTTTCATGCGTTGTTACTCTGGTTCTATCCAGGCAGGATCTTATGTTACAAACATGAGAACCGGTAAGAAAGAACGTATTTCGAGATTATTCCAAATGCACTCTAATAAACAGAACTCTATCGATGAGTTGCACTGTGGTGATATTGGAGCAGCAGTTGGATTTAAAGATATAAGAACAGGAGATACTCTATGTGACGAGAAGCACCCAATTGTGCTCGAGTCAATGGAATTCCCTGATCCGGTAATCGGATTGGCTATTGAGCCAAAATCTTCTAAAGACGTAGATAAGTTAGGTGTTGCCCTCTCTAAACTTGCAGAAGAGGATCCAACATTTACAGTTAAAACTGATGAAGATTCAGGACAAACTGTAATTGAAGGTATGGGTGAGCTTCACCTCGAAGTACTTGTTGATCGTTTGAAGCGTGAATTTAAAGTTGAAGTTAGCGAAGGTGCTCCTCAGGTATCTTACAAAGAGACTATCAAAGGAGCAATCGATCACCGCGAAGTTTACAAGAAACAAACTGGTGGACGTGGTAAGTTTGCTGATATCGATATTACTATTGAACCACGCGATGACGATGAGCATGGATTAGAATTTGTGAATACTATAAAAGGTGGTAACATTCCAAGAGAATTCATTCCATCTGTAGAGAAAGGTTTCAAAGACGCTATGGAAAATGGTGTTCTTGCCGGATATCCTATGGATAGAATGAAAGTAACTCTTAAAGATGGTTCATTCCACCCTGTTGATTCTGATCAATTGTCATTCGAAATGGCTGCTAAATTAGCTTACCGTACAGCTCTTCCTAAAGCTAAGCCGGTAATTTTAGAGCCAATTATGAAAGTTGAGGTTATCACACCAGAAGAAAGTATGGGAGATATCGTAGGTGACCTTAACAAAAGACGTGGTCAGGTAGAAGGAATGGATTCAAGAGGTGGAGCACAAGTTGTTACTGCGATGGTACCTCTTTCTGAGATGTTTGGCTATGTGACTTCGCTCAGAACCATATCATCAGGACGAGCTACATCAACGATGCAGTTTGACCATTACTCTGAGGTTCCATCAGGAATTCAGGAGGATATTATTGCAAAATCTAAAGGAAACGTTACAGCATAATTTGGTTTAAGCATGGCTCAGAAAATTAGAATAAAATTAAAATCATACGATCACAACCTGGTTGATAAGTCAGCCGAAAAGATCGTTAAAACGGTAAAGTCAACCGGAGCAGTAGTTAATGGTCCGATCCCTTTACCAACCAAGAAAAAAATCTACACGGTATTGCGTTCTCCTCACGTGAACAAGAAGTCGAGAGAGCAATTCCAGTTGAGTGCTTACAAAAGATTGATGGACATATACAGTTCATCTTCAAAAACTGTAGATGCGCTTATGAAATTGGAATTACCGAGTGGAGTAGAAGTAGAAATTAAAGTATAATAATTCGATTGTGATGTCAGGAATTATTGGTAAAAAAATTGGAATGACTAGTGTCTTCGATGAAAACGGGAAAAACATTCCTGTGACTATAGTCGAAGCTGGTCCATGTGCTGTAACTCAGGTTAAAACCGAAGACACTGACGGATACAATGCCTTGCAGCTCGCTTACGATGATCAAAGTGAAAAGAACGTTTCTAGTGCTATGCTAGGTCACTTTAAAAAAGCGAAGACTGCACCTAAAAGAAAGGTTATTGAATTCCGCGACTTTGATGGAGACTATAAAGTTGGAGACGAAGTTAAGGTTGACCTTTTTGAAGAAGGTGAATTCATTGACGTAATTGGAACATCAAAAGGTAAAGGTTTTCAGGGTGTAATGAAGCGTCACGGTTTTGGAGGTGTTGGAGACAGAACTCACGGTCAGGGTGACCAGGAGAGAGCTCCGGGATCAATTGGTGCGGCTTCAGATCCTAGCCGAGTTTTCAAAGGTGTTAAAATGGCCGGTAGAACTGGTGGTTCTCGCGTTAAGACTCAAAACCTCAAAGTTGTTAAGGTTCTGACCGAGAAGAATATGATATTAATAACTGGTTCAGTTCCCGGACCAAATGGTTCATACGTAATTGTAGAGAAGTAATGGAACTAAAAGTACACGATAAAACTGGAAAAAGTACTAGCTCTAAAGTTAAGTTGAGCGACTCTGTATTTGGAGTTGAATTCAATGATCACGCTGTTTATCTTGATGTTAAACAGTATCGTGCACAGCAGAGACAAGGTACTCACAAAGCTAAGGAGCGCGCAGATATTGCGGGTAGTACGAAGAAAATCAAAAGACAAAAGGGTACAGGTACTGCTCGTGCGGGTAGTATTAAGTCTCCTATCTTTAGAGGTGGTGGACGCGTATTTGGTCCAGCTCCAAGAGATTATAGCTTTAAACTTAATAAGAAAGTGAAGCGCGTAGCACGTAAAAGTGCATTGAGTGCTAAAGCTAAATCTGATAACATCATGGTTATCGAAGATCTTTCTTTTGAGAGCCCAAAAACAAAAGATTTTGCATCAGTATTAAATAACATGGGAGCTTCAGATAAAAAGTCCCTAATAGTACTTGGAGATGCAAATAAAAATGTATATTTGTCGGCCCGAAATTTGAAGGGGGTTAAAGTAATAAGTGCTTCGCAGCTAAATACCTATGATGTAATGGATGCAAAAGCGCTTATACTTACGAAAAGTTCTATTGAAATTATTGAAAACACACTAAGTTAAGCAACACAGCGATGAGTATATTGCTTAAGCCGATAATCACGGAAAAAATGACTAACGAAAGTGAACTTAGAAATAAGTACGCTTTTAAGGTTCAACGTGAGGCAAACAAGATTGAGATTAAAGATGCTGTAGAAGATGCTTACGGTGTAACAGTTGAATCTGTTAATACAATGGTTCATCCTGGTAAGCGCAAGACACGCTACACTAAGACCGGAATCATTGACGGAAACACCGGAACTTATAAAAAGGCGGTTGTCACTGTTAAAGATGGTGATGTAATCGACTTTTACAGCAACATTTAAGAGTATTTAAGAAACCATTAGACGAAGAAGATGTCATGGCAATAAGAAAGTTAAAACCGACTACGCCCAGTCAGCGTTATCGAGTTGTGAGTTCGTTTGATACGATCACGGCAGATAAACCTGAAAGAAGTTTGTTAGCACCGATTAAAAAATCAGGTGGTCGTAACAACCAGGGTAGAATGACTGTTCGCTACAGAGGGGGCGGTCACAAAAGACGTTACCGCATTATCGATTTCAGAAGAGATAATGACGGTGTTAAAGGTACTGTTGAATCTATTCAGTACGATCCAAACAGATCTGCACGTATTGCACTCGTACAATACGGATCTGAAAAGAGATATATCATAGCTCCGGCTGGCCTTAAAGTAGGTCAATCAGTTGTTGCCGGTAAAGAAGCTACACCTGAAGTTGGTAATGCCATGTACATTGGTGATCTTCCTTTAGGTACAATCATTCACAATATTGAACTCCGCCCTGGTCAGGGAGGTAAGCTTGCAAGAAGTGCCGGTTCCTATGCTCAGTTAGTAGCGAAAGATGGAAAGTACGGTGTTATCAAGCTTCCAAGTGGAGAAACAAGATTAGTTTTAAAAACTTGTAAAGCGACTATAGGATCAGTAAGTAATTCTGATCACGCTCTTGAAGTAGGTGGTAAAGCAGGCCGCTCAAGATGGTTAGGTAGAAGACCTCGTACAAGAGGTGTTGCTATGAACCCAGTCGATCACCCAATGGGTGGTGGTGAAGGTCGCGCATCAGGTGGTCACCCACGTTCTAGAAATGGTGTTCCAGCTAAGGGTTACAAAACGCGTAAACCTAAAAAGGCGACTAACAAGTATATCGTTGAACGCAGAAAAAATAAGAGATAATGAGTAGGTCACTTAAAAAGCCGCCCTTTGTACATTACAAGTTAATGCAAAGAGTTGAAGCAGCTCAGGAATCAAGTAAGAAGTCTACGATCAAAACTTGGTCGAGAGCATCGATGATTACACCAGACTTTGTTGGTTTAACGATCGCGGTATACAACGGCAATAAATTTATCCCTGTATTTGTTACGGAAAACATGGTTGGTCATAAATTAGGTGAATTTGCTCCTACTCGTAACTTCCGTGGCCACGCAGGTAACCGTAAAGATAAAGGTAAAAGGTAATTGCTATGGGAGCTAGAAAAAGATTAAGAGCAGAAAAAATAAGAGAGGAAAGAAAAGACCTTTACCTCGCTAAGCTTAATAACTGTCCAACATCACCCCGTAAAATGCGCCTTGTTGCGGATCTAGTGAGAGGGAAAGATGTTAACGAAGCAGCAGCTATACTACAATTCAGCAAGCAAGACGCTTCAGGACGTATAGAAAAGCTATTGAGAAGTGCACTTGCTAACTATGAGCAGAAGACTGAAAGCAGTTGGGAAGACGCTGATCTTTATGTAAAAGAAATAAAAGTTGATAGTGCCAGAATGTTAAAGCGTATTCAACCAGCTCCACAAGGTAGAGCCCACAGAATCCGCAAGCGTTCAAATCACGTGACTTTAATCCTGGACACTAAAAGCAAAGAGAATTAGAATGGGACAAAAGACGAATCCAATAGGAAACCGATTAGGAATCATTAGAGGCTGGGACTCTAACTGGTACGGTGGTAATGACTACGGTGATAAACTCGCTGAAGACCACGACATTCGCAGATATCTCAATGCTCGCCTTAGAAAAGCAAGTGTTGCCAAGATTATAATTGAACGTACCCTTAAACTTATCACAGTAACTATTCACACTGCTCGTCCTGGTATTATCATCGGGAAAGGTGGACAGGAAGTTGATAAGTTGAAAGAAGAGCTCAAGAAGCTTACGGGTAAAGATGTTCAAATCAACATACACGAAATTAAAAGACCAGAACTCGATGCTCGACTAGTAGCCGACAGCATTGCACGCCAGATTGAGGGTCGTATCTCTTTTAGACGTGCTACGAAAATGGCAATTGCCAGCACGATGAGAATGGGAGCTGAAGGGATTAAAGTTAGTATCTCTGGTCGATTAAACGGAGCTGATATGGCTCGGACAGAAATGTATAAAGATGGTCGTACGCCATTGCACACATTCAGAGCCGATATCGATTATGCTCTATCTGAAGCCCATACTACTTATGGCCGTATTGGTGTAAAAGTATGGATTTGCCGTGGAGAGATTTACGGTAAAAGAGATCTATCTCCAAACGTTGGTGTAGGTAACCAACGCGGAGGTAAAGGGAAATTTAGAAAACGCAAGTAACGTACAACAAATAGGCTGAGATGTTACAACCAAAAAAAGTTAAGCACAGAAAAGTACAAAAGGGACGAATTAAGGGTAATGCTACCAGAGGTGCAGAAATCTCTTTCGGATCTTTTGGAATTAAGACACTTGAACCAGCTCGTATTACTTCGAGACAAATTGAAGCAGCGAGGATTGCAATGACGCGTTATATGAAAAGGGAAGGTCAGGTTTGGATCCGCATATTCCCAGATACGCCTATCACAAGCAAACCAGCTGAAGTAAGAATGGGGAAAGGTAAAGGTGCATTGGATCACTGGGTAGCTAAAGTTAAGCCAGGAAGGATTCTTTTTGAACTAGATGGAGTTAAGCAAGAAATAGCTCAAGAAGCACTTCGCTTAGCTGCTCAAAAGTTACCTGTAAAGACAAAATTTGTTGTACGTAGAGACTACGTTGGTTAATCTTTAGAATAATGAAGCAATCAGAAATAGTTCAATTGACAAAGGACGAGATCATCGAGAAGCTCGAGAATGAAAGCGCTGCTCTAGAGCAGTTGAAGATGAACCATTCCGTATCTCAACTTGAGAATCCGATGGAAATACGCGCTAAGAGAAAAACAATTGCGCGATTGAATACAGAATTGACTAAACGCGAACTCAACGGATAACTGAATCGCCATGGAAAGAAATTTAAGAAAAGAAAGAATTGGTGTTGTAACCAGCGATAAAATGGATAAATCCATTGTGATTGCTGTAGAGCGTAAAGTGAAGCACCCTATTTATGGAAAGTTTGTGAAAAAGACTTCCAAGTTCGTTGCGCACGATGAAAAAAATGACTGCGGAATTGGTGATACAGTTCGTATCATGGAAACAAGACCGTTGAGTAAGCGCAAGAACTGGCGTTTGGTTGAGATTTTGGAAAAAGCAAAATAATATTTGATACTGGGCAACCATGATACAGCAAGAAAGTAGATTAAAAGTTGCAGATAACAGCGGAGCGAAAGAAGTTCTTTGTGTTCGCGTATTAGGCGGAACAAAGAGAAGATACGCTTCAATTGGAGATAAAATAATAGTATCTGTGAAAGATGCTATGCCTAATGGAAACGTTAAAAAAGGTGCCGTTTCTCCAGCTGTTGTTGTACGTACTAAAAAAGAAGTTAGAAGACAAGATGGCTCTTACATCAGGTTTGATGACAATGCAGTTGTTCTTCTCAATCCTACTGGAGAAATGAAAGGTACCAGGATATTTGGTCCAGTAGCACGTGAACTTCGTGAAAGACAGTTTATGAAAATTGTTTCACTAGCTCCAGAGGTGCTTTAAAATTTAGATCATGAGAAAAAAACTACATATCACGGTAGGCGACACTGTAAAAGTTATTGCCGGTAACGAAAAAGGCAAGACAGGTACAGTAAAAGAAATTTTCAGAAAAAAAGATAGAGCTACAGTTGATGGTGTTAACATGATTAAAAAGCACCAAAAACCATCAGCAACGAATCCGCAGGGAGGAATTGTTGAAACTGAAGCTGGTATTCACATCTCTAATCTTATGGTAGTAGACTCTAAAGGAGATGCTTCAAGGATTGGAAGAAAAAAGAACTCTGAAGGAAAATTAGTGAGATATTCTAAGAAAAGTCAGGAGGAAATTAAGTCATGAGTTACCAACCAAGATTAAAAAAGACCTACCTTGAGGAAGTTTCTCCTAAGCTCAAGGAACGCTTTAGCTACAGTTCCGTTATGGAAATTCCAAGACTCAAAAAAGTAATATTGAGTCAGGGAATAGGTAAAGCAACTGCCGATAAAAAGCTAATAGAAAAAGCAGTAGAAGAACTTACTGATATAGCTGGACAAAAAGCAGTACCAACTTATTCAAAGAAAGATATCTCAAACTTCAAGTTGAGAAAAGGAATGCCAATTGGAGCTCGTGTAACTTTGAGAGGTGATATGATGTACGAATTTGTCGACAGACTAATCGCAGTTTCACTTCCAAGAACTCGTGACTTTAGAGGCGTAAATAAGAAACTTGACGGCAGAGGTAATTACACTCTTGGAGTTAAAGAACAAATTATCTTTCCAGAGATAGACATTGATAAAGTATCACATATAAATGGGTTAGATATCACATTTGTGACATCTGCCAAAACGGACGAAGAGGGCTTTGCTTTATTAGAGGCTCTTGGATTACCATTTAAAAAATAGAATTCGATTATGGCAAAAGAATCGATGAAAGCACGTGAAAGAAAACGTGCAAAGATGATAGAAAAATACGCTGAGAAAAGAGCGCGACTCAAAGAAGAAGGAAAATGGGAAGAGCTACAAAAGCTACCAAAAAATTCTTCACCGGTCAGAGCACACAACAGATGCAAGATCACAGGTCGCCCGAGAGGATACATGCGCCAGTTTGGTTTGTCGCGTGTAACTTTTAGAGAAATGGCAGTGAAAGGTTTAATACCAGGTGTAACCAAAGCAAGTTGGTAAAAAAAAGCGAATAGAATGAATACTGATCCAATAGCAGATTACTTAACGCGAGTACGTAACGCGGCACAAGCCAAACATAAACTTGTTGAAATTCCATCTTCTAATATGAAGAAGGAAATGACAAAGATTTTGTTTGACAAAGGATACATCCTCAACTATAAGTTTGAAGATGATAATGGCCCTCAGGGAACCATCAAAATCGCTTTGAAATACGATGGTAAAACAAAAGAGTGCGCATTTCGCAGTTTGAAAAAAGTCAGTAAGCCAGGTTTGAGAAAATATACAGGTAAAGATGATTTACCAAGAGTTCTCAATGGTTTAGGAATAGCTATCATGTCAACTTCAAAAGGGTTGATGACTGAGAAAGAAGCAAAATTGCATAATGTTGGTGGTGAAGTAATTTGCTACGTTTACTAAAGATATTATTATGTCAAGAATAGGATTATCACCTATAAAATTACCAGATGGTGTCGATGTAAAAGTTGACAACAATATCGTAACAGTTAAAGGCTCAAAAGGTGAGCTCACTGAAAAGTACGATACTTCAGCAGTTTCGATTAAAGTTGAAGATAACGAGGTCGTTCTTGAGCGTAAAAGCGAAGACAAAGACCACAAATCTAAACATGGATTATACCGTGCTTTAATCCAAAACGCTGTAGTAGGTGTAACAGAAGGTTACAAGAAAGAAATGGAACTAGTAGGTGTAGGTTACCGTGCAACTGCACAGGGTCAGAACCTTGAGCTTTCATTAGGATTTTCACACAATATCGTGTTCCAACTTCCTAAAGAGGTTAAAGTTACTGCAGTGTCTGAGCGTGGTAAAAATCCACTTGTTACTTTAGAATCTCATGACAAACAGCTCATTGGAATGTGCGCTGCTAAATTGAGATCACTTAGAAAACCAGAGCCTTACAAAGGAAAAGGTATTCGTTTTGTTGGAGAACATATTCGCAGAAAAGCTGGTAAAGCAGCTGCTAAATAAAATTGACCTATGGCTATCTCGAAGTTAGAAAGAAGAAATAAGATCAAGAGAAGAATCCGCAAGTCACTATCTGGTGATGCGGAAAGACCAAGGCTTTCTGTGTACAGAAGTAATAAAGAGTTTTATGCTCAAATCATTGATGACAAAACTGATAAAACACTACTTTCAGTAACATCATTGAATGTTAAAGAGGCACACGGAATTCCAAAAATAGACCAGGCTAAACTTGTAGGTAAGTTAGCCGCAGAAAAAGCTGTTGAAGCAGGTATTAATAAAGTTGTATTCGACCGAAATGGTTATCTCTATCACGGTAGAGTAAAAGCTTTCGCAGATGCAGCCAGAGAAGCTGGTTTAAAATTTTAAGATATTATGGCTAAGACGAACATAAAGAAAGTTAAATCCAGCGATATTGAGCTCAAAGACAAGCTCGTTAATATTCGCAGAGTAACTAAAGTTACAAAAGGTGGTAGAACCTTTGGCTTTTCAGCAGTTGTAGTAGTAGGTGATGAAAACGGTGTTGTTGGTCACGGGTTAGGTAAAGCAAAAGAAGTTACTACTGCAATATCAAAAGGTATTGATGATGCTAAGAAAAACCTTATCAAGGTTCCAGTAATCAACGGTTCTATCCCACATGCTCAATTGGGTAAATACGGTGGAGCTCGTGTTTATATTCAACCAGCATCTCATGGTACTGGTGTAATTGCCGGTGGTGCTATGCGTGCTGTACTTGAAAGTGTAGGAGTAACAGATGTACTCGCTAAGTCAAAAGGTTCATCAAACCCAGCTAATGTTGTTAAAGCAACTATTGATGCATTAGCTCAACTTAGAGATGCATCTACAATTGCACAAACAAGAGGTATTAGTATTGACAAAGTATTTAACGGATAAAGATACCCTCATGGCAAAAATTAAAATAACTCAAAAGCGCTCTTCAATCAAGAGACCTCAGCGTCAAAAAAGAACGCTGCAAGCACTCGGATTGAAAAAAATCAACCATAGCGTTGAGCACGAAGTAAATCCTCAAATAGAGGGAATGATTAGAAAGGTGAATCACCTTATCGAAGTTGAGAAAGTTTAATCGCACAATAAGATAACTGATGGAATTACATAACTTAAAACCGGCTAAAGGATCTGTTCGTAAACGCAAGCGTATTGCTCGTGGTGAAGGATCTGGTAATGGAGACACAGCTACCAGAGGTCACAAAGGAGCTAAGTCAAGATCTGGTTACAGCCGCAAATTAGGATTTGAAGGAGGGCAAATGCCACTTCAGCGCAGGCTTCCTAAATTTGGTTTCCACAACATTAATCGTGTTGCATACAAACCTATTAACCTCGACTCAATTTCTGAGTTAGCAGAAGCTAAGAAATTGGAAGAAGTAAAAGTTGAGGACTTTATTGCTAATGGAATGGCTGATCGTCACGATAAAATTAAAGTTTTAGGACGTGGTGAACTTAAGTCGAAAGTTTCCGTTCAAGCACATAAATTTTCTAACTCCGCACGCAAAGCCATCGAAGATAAAGGTGGTGAAGCAAAAACCGTTTAGTAGATGAAACGCCTTTTTGATACCATAGCAAATATTTTTAAGATCGAAGAGCTCAGAGATCGTATTCTTTTGACTCTTGGTCTCATTCTTGTGTACAGACTTGGATCTTTTGTTGTTCTCCCCGGAGTAGACCCTATAGTTCTCGAGGAAGCTTCTGAAGGTGCCACTGGCCTTGCCGCATTGTTAAATATATTTGCAGGAGGTGCTTTTTCAAGAGCCTCTGTGTTTGCGTTGGGTATCATGCCTTACATCTCTGCATCTATTATTATGCAGCTATTAGGAATTGCTGTTCCAGCTGTACAAAAAATGCAGAAAGAAGGTGAAAGCGGGCGTAGAAAAATAAATCAATATACCAGGTTTTTAACTATTGCTATTACTGCAGGACAAGCACCGGGCTATTTAGCTACGCAGGTTCCTGATGCTGCGGTTGTTGATCCTGGATTCATGTCTTTTACATTACCGTCAATCGTTATTCTTACAGCTGGTACATTATTCGTTATGTGGTTAGGTGAAAAGATAACAGATCGCGGAATTGGAAACGGTATTTCTCTGATTATTATGATCGGTATTATTGCTGGTCTACCAACTGCATTCTTATTTGAGTTTGATAAACAAATGGGAGATGGAGGTGGTGGCCTCGTGATCATTTTGATTGAAGTACTTATTCTTCTAGTTGTTATTCTATTGACTGTTCTCCTCGTACAGGGAGTTCGAAGGGTACCTGTTAACTTCGCTAGAAAAGTTGCCGGTGGACAGCAACAGGCACAAGGTGCTCGTCAGTATATTCCATTAAAAGTTAATGCTTCAGGAGTTATGCCTATCATATTTGCTCAGGCACTTATGATGATTCCTATTACACTCGTGAATTTCTCTCAGAGTGAAGAACTCGCAGGATGGGCATCACTATTCAATGATATCAGTGGTTTCTGGTACAACTTTATTTTTGCTGTAATGATCATTTTATTCACATATTTCTACACAGCAATAACGATCAATCCACAGCAAATGGCTGACGATCTCAAAAAGAATAATGGTTTTATTCCAGGAGTTCGACCAGGGCAAGATACAAGTAACTTCCTTGATAATGTGCTTTCAAGAATAACCTTACCAGGTGCGATATTTCTTGCTTTTATAGCAATTTTACCAGCATTTGCTATCAATGCCGGAGTTTCTAATAACTTTGCACTCTTTTTCGGAGGAACATCTCTATTAATTATGGTTGGAGTTGTTCTTGATACACTTCAACAAATAGAAAGTTATTTGTTGATGAGACATTACGATGGATTAATGAAATCAGGAAAGTTGAAGGGAAGAGCTTCAGCTTTCGGTATGGCAGGATAAAAATTTAATTTGAATATATGGCAAAACAATCTTCTATAGAACAAGATGGGACAATAATTGAAGCTTTGTCTAATGCGATGTTTCGTGTTGAGTTGGAAAATGAGCACGTTATCACCGCACACATCTCCGGAAAAATGAGAATGCATTACATTAAAATTTTGCCCGGTGATAAAGTTAAAGTGGAGATGTCTCCTTACGATCTTACTAAAGGAAGAATTGTTTACCGCTATAAATAAACTAGATTATGAAAGTAAGAGCATCACTTAAAAAGAGAAGTTCTGATTGTAAAATTGTACGCAGAAAGGGTAGACTTTACGTGATCAACAAAAAGAACCCTAAGTTTAAACAACGTCAAGGATAATTTACTATGGCAAGAATTGCAGGAGTTGACTTACCCAAACAAAAAAGGGGTGTAATAGGATTGACTTACATCTACGGAATCGGTCTTTCTACTTCAAAAAGAATATTGAAAGAATCAGGAGTTGATGAAAGTATTAAGGTTGAAGACTGGAACGATGACCAGCTCGCTAAAATTAGATCTTTCATTAACGATGAGTTGAAAGTAGAAGGAGCACTTCGCTCTGAGGTTTCAATGAACATCAAACGTTTGATGGATATTGGATGTTACAGAGGTGTTCGCCATCGTGCAAGTCTTCCATTGCGTGGACAGCGTACGAAAAACAACTCAAGAACTAGAAAAGGTAAGCGTAAAACAGTTGCTAACAAGAAAAAAGCAACCAAATAGTAATTTGATTTAGTTGGATATGGCAAAATCAGCAGCAAGAAAAAGAAAAGTAAAAGTTGATCCAATAGGTCAAGCTCACATTCATTCGTCATTTAATAACATCATTATTTCATTGACGAATGCTTCTGGTCAGGTAATTTCCTGGTCATCTGCAGGAAAACAAGGTTTTAGAGGTTCTAAAAAGAATACTCCTTATGCAGCCCAGGTAGCCGTACAGGACTGCGCTAAGATTGCTTATGAAGCAGGTTTGAGAAAAGTTAAAGTTTATGTGAAAGGTCCAGGCTCAGGCCGTGAGTCAGCAATACGTACCCTTCACAATAGCGGTATTGAAGTAAGCGAGATCATCGACATTACTCCATTACCTCACAATGGATGTCGCCCACCAAAGCGCAGAAGAGTATAATTTAAAAGAAATTTAGATCATGGCTAGATATAGAGGACCAAAATCGAAAGTAGCAAGACGCTTTAGAGATCCAATCTTTGGACCTGACAAAGTTTTAGAAAGAAAAAACTACGGTCCGGGACAACACGGAAACTCGAGAAGAAGAGGTAAACAATCTGAATATGCTGTTCAGCTCGCTGAAAAGCAAAAAGCAAAATACACTTACGGCATTCTTGAGCGTCAATTTCGCAAGATGTTTGAAAAAGCATCTAGCATTAAAGGTATTACTGGTGAAAACCTTTTACAACTTTGTGAAGGTCGCTTAGATAATACAGTTTACAGATTAGGTATTGCACCTACTCGTAGAGCTGCTCGTCAATTCGTCAATCACAGACACATTACTGTCAATGACGAAATCGTGAGCATTCCATCTTATGAGATGAAACCAGGCGATGTTATTGCTGTAAGAGAAAGATCCAAATCACTTGAAGCTATTACTGAATCTGTTCATGGTACTAACAGAAGTTACCCATGGTTAGAGTTTGATAAATCATCTCTAAAAGGTAAGTTCCTTAGTGTACCAACAAGAGAAGATATTCCAGAGAATATTAAAGAACAGTTGATTGTCGAGTTGTACTCGAAATAATAGCTTATAAATTTAAAGTTAAGTTGCAATGGCAATATTAGATTTTCAAAAGCCCGATAAGGTTATAATGAATAGCTCGGATGATTTCCGTGGTGAGTTTGAATTCAGACCACTCGAGCCGGGCTATGGAATTACTGTAGGTAATGCCTTGAGACGTATTTTACTTTCGTCTCTTGAAGGTTATGCTATAACCAATATCAAAATTGAAGGCGTTGACCACGAGTACTCTACAATTAAAGGTGTAATTGAAGATGTTACTGAACTTGTTCTCAATTTAAAACAAGTTCGTTTCAAGCAACAAATTGAAGACACTAATACTGAAACTGTTACAGTTAAAGTTGACGGTAAAAAGCAATTTACCGCTGGCGACATTGGTAAATACACTTCTGCTTTCCAGGTATTAAACCCTGATCATGTTATTTGTAACATGGACGAAAGCGTTTCTATTCAAATGGATGTAACAATCGGGAAAGGCCGTGGTTATGTTCCTGCTGAAGAGAACAAAAACGAAAATCCTCCAATAGGAGAAATTGCCATTGACTCTATCTTCACTCCGATAAGAAACGTAAAATACGCGATTGAAAACTATCGAGTGGAGCAAAAAACTGACTACGAAAAACTCGTTTTCGATATAGAGACTGATGGAAGTATTCATCCTAAAGACGCTCTTAAAGAAGCTGCTAAAATTCTTATCCATCACTTCATGTTATTCTCTGATGAGAAAATTACACTTGATGATGAAGAAAAATCAGCTGAAGAAGAGTTTGATGAAACTTCACTTCACATGCGTCAGTTGCTCAAAACTAAACTTACTGATCTAGACCTAAGTGTTAGAGCACTCAACTGCCTCAAAGCAGCAGAGGTTGAAACACTCGGTGATTTAGTACAGTACGAGCGCAACGACCTGTTGAAGTTTAGAAACTTTGGAAAGAAATCGCTTACTGAACTCGATGAATTGATCGACAGAAAAGGTTTGGAGTTCGGTATGGATCTATCCAAATACAAATTAGATAAAGATTAATAGCATTACGAAGAAGCTTTTAGGGCTTCCGAAAACCTCGAATCAATGAGACACAAAAAGTCTTTTAATCATTTAGGAAGAAAAGCAGGCCACAGAAGGGCAATGCTTGCAAATATGGCTTGTTCTTTAATCGAGCATAAAAGAATTGTAACAACCGTAGCTAAAGCTAAAGCTTTGAGAGGTTATATAGAGCCTATGATTACACGCTCTAAAACCGATTCTACACATTCACGTAGAATTGTTTTTAAACAACTCCAAAGCAAGGATGCAGTATCTGAACTATTCAGATCCGTTGCTCCTAAGGTAGCTGACAGGCCGGGTGGTTACACACGTATCATCAAAACTGGCTTTCGCCAGGGTGATGCAGCTGAAATGTGCCTTATCGAATTAGTTGACTTCAACGAAGTTTACGGAAAAGAAGAGAAGTCTGCTAAAACGAAAACAAGAAGAAGTCGTAGAGGCGGAGGTAGCAAAAAGTCTACAGATAATAAAGCAACAGAAAAAGCTGCTGCTGAGTCTGGCTCTGACCAAAAAGAAGAAAAAGCTACTGAGGCTAAAACTGAATCAAAGAAAGCTGAGGAAAAGAAAGAAGAGAAGCCAAAGAAAGAGGCTCCAAAGTCTGAAGCTAAAGATGATAAAAAAGATGACAAATCATCAGAATAATTGGATGATGACATAAATGTTATTTGAAAAAGGATAGGGCTTTTAGTTCTGTCCTTTTTTTGTATAAATGATTTGAGTATGCAATTTAAGTTTAAAGATCAGGCAGTTTTATTGCTCGAGGACGGTACAGTATTCTACGGCCGCGGATTTGGAATCAAAGGTGAAACCTCAGGAGAAATCGCGTTTAATACAGGAATGACGGGATATCAGGAAATATTCACTGATCCTTCTTATTTCGGTCAGATCCTTGTTATGACTCCGTCACACATCGGGAATTACGGAATCCATCCAGAGGAAGTTGAGTCTGACTCAGTGAAGATTTCAGGGCTCGTTTGTAAAGAGATATCAGACGTTTATTCAAGACCAGCAGGTATCGAAACTGTTCACAAATACTTTGAGAAAAACAACATTGCCGGAATTTGTGATGTTGATACAAGAGCTCTTGTACGTCATATTCGTGACAAAGGAGCAATGAATGCTATCATTTCAACTAGCGAGTTAGATATCGATAAGCTCAAAGAGATGATGAAAGAAGTTCCCAGTATGCAGGGGCTTGAGCTATCGTCAAAAGTTGCATGCAAAGAAGCGTATGAGGTTCCGACCGAAAACGAAGAATTCAAAGTAGCAATGCTCGACTTTGGACTAAAACAAAATATTTTCAGGAGTCTTGTAGAACGCGGTTGCCGTGTAAAAGTATTCCCGATGACTTCTACACTTGAAGAAATTCAAGCGTGGGATCCTGATGGTTTTATGCTTTCAAACGGTCCCGGTGATCCGGCAGCAATGAAAAGCTCTATTGAACTTGTAAAAGAAATACTGAATCAGGAAAAACCTGTTTTTGGTATTTGTCTCGGTCATCAATTAATGGCGCTTGCGGGAAACCTGTCAACAGATAAAATGTACAACGGTCACAGAGGAATCAATCATCCGGTTAAAAACCTCGTTACAGGTAGAGGAGAAATCACTTCTCAGAACCATGGTTTTGTCGTGACAAAAGAATCTGTTGAGAAGAACGATGATATTGAAGTGACGCATATTCACCTGAATGATGACACGATACAGGGATTGAAATGGAAAAATAAGCCAGCCTTTTGTGTACAGTTTCACCCTGAAGCATCAGCAGGACCACACGACTCAAAATATTTATTCGATCAATTCACAAACCTAATGCGTGAGCACAAAGCTGCGCTAGTATAATTTCAATCATGGGACAATTAGTAAGATTAATCGGAAGACAAATTCTCGATAGTAGAGGAAATCCAACAGTAGAGGTTGATGCAATAACAAATACAGGTGCTGTTGGTACAGCTGCCGTTCCATCAGGAGCGTCTACAGGTGTTCATGAAGCTGTAGAACTCCGAGACAATGATAAAACAAGGTTTTTAGGTAAAGGAGTATTGAAAGCTGTTGAAAATATCAACGGTGTATTAAATGAAGAGCTGCAGGGCTTTGATGTATCTGACCAGGAAGGAATCGATCGTATGATGATTGAGATTGATGGAACAGAGAACAAAGCAAATATTGGAGCTAATGCAATACTGGGAGTTTCTCTGGCAGTAGCAAAAGCTGCAGCAATTGATCATGGGCTGCCGCTCTACAAATACGTTGGTGGAACTTTCACGAGTGAGCTACCCGTTCCCATGATGAATATTCTCAATGGTGGAGCTCATGCTGATAATAAAATTGATTTTCAGGAATTCATGGTTATGCCATTTGGGGCAAAAACTTTTAGTGAAGGATTGAGATGGGGAACTGAAATATTCCATCATTTGAAACAGGTTTTAAAAGATGGAGGCTACTCAACTAACGTTGGAGATGAAGGTGGTTTTGCTCCAAATTTAAAGTCGAACGATGAAGCTGTTGAAACAGTTTTAAAAGCAATTGAAAAAGCTGGTTTCAAGCCTGGTGATGATGTTTACATCGCTATGGATGCTGCGGCTTCAGAGTTTTACGATAAAGACAAAAAGAAATATATCTTAAAAAAATCAACAGGTGAAGAACTTTCTTCCAGTGAAATGGTTGATTATTGGAAGAGCTGGGTAGATAAATATCCTATTATCTCCATCGAAGACGGATGTGATGAAGATGACTGGGAAGGTTGGAAATCTTTGACAGATAAAATTGGAGATAAAGTTCAGCTAGTTGGTGATGATTTGTTTGTTACAAATACTGAGCGTCTAGCAAAAGGAATCAAGACGAATACAGCTAATTCGATTCTTATTAAAGTGAATCAAATTGGAACTTTAACTGAAACGATTGAAGCTGTACAAATGGCTCATAAGAATGGTTACACATCAGTTATGAGTCACAGAAGTGGAGAAACGGAAGATACCACAATTGCCGATTTAGCGGTTGCGTTAAATACCGGTCAAATCAAAACAGGCTCAGCCTCGCGATCTGACCGAATAGCGAAATACAACCAGCTTTTGAGAATTGAACAGGACCTTAGAGGAAATGATTATTATCAGGGTAAGTCCTTTAAGTTTTGTTAATCGAATTGAGCTTTTAAAAGACAATTTGATTTGTTAAATTCGCAAAGCTTTCAGCGAAAGCTGTATCAACATATATTTAAATAAAAACGTTCTACAAAAATGAGTGAATTTGCAGAGTTAAAATTAAACGGAAATTCTTATCAGCTCCCTCTTGTTACAGGAACTGAAAATGAAACTGGAATTGACATTGGTAAATTGCGCGCTCAAAGTGGTGCAATTACTATTGACCCGGGTTTCAAAAACACAGGTTCTACTAAGAGTGAGATCACATATCTAGATGGTGAAAATGGGATTTTACGTTACAGAGGATATTCGATTGAAGATTTAGCTGAAAAATCAAACTTCCTCGAAGTTACGTACCTGCTTATTCACGGTGAACTTCCAACTAAAGCTCAATACGATGAGTTCACAGGAAGTATTCAAAACCACACGATGATCCACGAGGACATGCGTAAGATTTTAGAAGGTTTTCCTTCAAACTCGCATCCAATGGGTGTTTTGTCGTCTCTGGTTTGTTCAATGACTGCTTTTTATCCTGAGTCTCTTGATCCTAACAGATCATGGGAAAAAGTAAATATGAGCATTGTTCGTATTTTGGCTAAGTTGCCAACTATGGCGGCCTGGGCTTACAAAAACGAACAGGGCCATCCTGTAAACTATCCAGATAACAGCCTCAATTATACTGAGAACTTCCTTAAGATGATGTTTGCAGTACCGGCTGAAGATTTCGAAGTTGATCCCGTTGTTGCTGACGCGTTGGATAAACTTTTAATCCTTCACGCAGATCACGAACAAAACTGCTCTGCATCAACAGTTCGTATCGTAGGATCATCTCACGCAAGTCTATACGCTTCAATCTCTGCAGGTATCAATGCGCTTTGGGGACCACTTCACGGAGGTGCTAACCAGGCAGTAATTGAAATGCTTGAAAACATTAAAGCTGATGGCGGAGATGTTGAGAAATACATTAAGAAAGCGAAAGACAAGAATGATCCATTTAGATTGATGGGCTTTGGACACAGAGTTTACAAAAACTTTGACCCAAGAGCTAAGATCATTAAGAAAGCGGCAGATGATGTACTCGGTCGTCTCGGAATCAACGATCCTGTATTGGATATAGCTAAGAAGCTTGAAGAAGTTGCTCTCAAAGATGAATACTTTGTTGAGAAGAAACTTTATCCAAATGTTGACTTCTATTCAGGTATCATTTACAGAGCACTTGGAATTCCAACTAAAATGTTCACCGTGATGTTTGCGATGGGACGACTTCCAGGCTGGATCGCACAATGGAAAGAGATGCGTGAAAATCAAGAACCAATTGGTCGTCCGCGTCAAATCTATACAGGTCACAACCAACGTGATTACGTTGATATCAAAAAACGATAAGAGAGTTTTAAATAGACATAAAAAAAGCGAGTGGAGACACTCGCTTTTTTTGTTTGGTAAAAATTCTATTGCGAAATCAATGTTCCGCGTTCAAGAATTTTATCATCGTCTTTGATGATGTAAATGTATTTGCCTGTGCTATCAGGTAATTGGATTCTGGTCAGATCCTGAGTCAATTCATCCTCTTTGATCAGTTGTCCTTTCACATTGAACAAAGACAATTTTGAGCCTTTGCATTCATTACAACTTACATTTACAAAGTCTTTAGTTGGATTAGGATATAGCTTGTAATCTTTTTCAGAAGGCATTTTTAGTTCACTCTTTCCCAGTACAGAGTGATCGAGATTCGCAAAAGCATATTCACCTAACAACACTGTATCGAGCTGAATCAAACCAAAACCGTTATTCGGGTTCCCAAGTACATTTTTTGAGTAGTGAGGATACTCGCTCCATTGGTCACTTCCAATTTCTCTGTAAAGTAGAATCAGACTATCTTCAGTTGTACTTACCAGTCCTGTGTCGAGGAATGAGTTTGTGCCTGATGCACTGTATTGCAGTGATCCTGTAGCGTGGAAATCAATTGGGATAATACCATCAACTCGCCAGTAATGCGTATTTGAGATTTTATATGGCTGAAAAGATTTGTCGACTTCATCAGCGGCTGAATAATAGTGTTCAACTCGCAAAAGAGCAGAGTCTGAAACTTGCTTTACATCGAGATCAAAATTGCTGTAATCGGCTGTCAACTGACCGGGCGATTCAATCTCGTAAAAGTCATCTAATACAGCTTGCGCAAGTTTGACATCCTCATTTACTGTTACAAACTGAGGGTCAAACGGAACATTGTTGATGTAATGTGTTGCAAACTGACTATCATGAACAACACGAACAGTGTGCTTCTCCCGGTTCTGACCGTAAAAAGTGATATTGACCGGAACATTCGTGTAAAACTCGTCAGCTCCAAACAGCTTTTGCTCAGTTGTGAGCTCAATAGCGTAATTATTGCCTGATTGGCTCGAACTAAACTCTTCGATTTCAATTGTTGGAAATCCGGCACCAAAAACCCAATCGTCAAAAAACGGAGAAATATCAGTTGTAGATTGAGTATTCAGATGATCGCGGAGCTGTTCAGAGTTCATGGTTTTAAACCTGTATTGATCGAGAAAGGATTCAACTCCGTTAAAGAATGTAGAATCACCAAGGTAGAAACGCAGGTTGTGAGCTACAAGAGATCCTTTGTCGTAAACATGGCGTCCATAAGTGTACTGATGCGGCACGCCAGATACTGGCCTGAACTCATCTTCGTCAATGTGAGCTCTCTTGACCACTGTTTCAAGTGTTTGTTTGATAGCTTGTTTTGCACGATCGTAGCCGTAAACGTGTTCCAGATAAAGGTATTCTGAAAAACTGGCCATTCCCTCGTTGAGCCACATTTCCTCAGGTGTTTCACAAGTTGCTAAATCGCCCCACCAGTGATGAGAGAGCTCATGAGCCATCAGTGTTTCATTTCCCAGTGTACCGTCAATCGCATAGCGCGGATAAGCAATATTGGTCGCGTGTTCCATTGCGCCTGCATTAAATGGAACAATCGAGTAGCCTACTTTGCTGAATCGATATGGACCATAATTATCTATGTAAGCGTCCATCGCATCGGGAAGAGTGGAAAAAGAGGCTTTTAAATTGTTGGTGTCAGATGGAAGTGAGTAGAGTTCAATCGGGATGTTACGGTGGTTTTGATGAACCGTTGCGTAAGGGGCAACTGCAATACAGGCTAAATAACTCGGGATTGCATCATTCAGTTCCCACTGTCTTGTCGTTACTTGTCCATTTTGCGTTTCATTGACCAAAATCCCATTACAGGTCGATACCTGATTGTCATCTGTTTTTACATTGAATGAGTAAGTAGCCCTTTCTTTAAAATTATCAAAACAAGGGTGCCAAATACGTCCGTAATTGTGCGGTTTAGCATCAAATCCAACTCCCATGTTATACGCGTAGTTCCCTGAAAAGAAAAACCCGCCCCAGGTTGCATCCTGAGTTGGCGAACCGCTGTAATGTACAACTACTGAATCAACATCGCTAGAGTCAACCACTCTGCCCAGATTAATGATGAGCAGTGTGTCATTATAAGAAAAATTCAATTGTTGATTTTCTTGTTTTACGCTATCAACGGTCAGAGCCAGCAGATCGAGTGGTAGGTGCTGTAATCCGTCATCCAGCGAGCTGAATTTCACGGTAGCGGCTCCACTTATAAACTGGTTTTCGGTTTGTGTCATGTCTAAATCGAGGTGATAATGCAAAACATCGATCGAATCTGAACGGAGATTTTCCATGTTGTCGTAAGTCACCTGCGATCTGACCATTACCGATAAAAACAGGAACAGAATGAGAAATGAATTTTTCATAGCAGTTTTTTTAACCTTTAAGTCGTTGACGCACAATTTCGAATAGCGTTACTCCGGAAGCCACACTTACATTGAGGGAATCTAAATTCCCAGGCATTGGGATGTGTGCTGTTTCATCGCTGATTTTCAAGAGCTTTTTAGAAATACCTTTGTCTTCGTTGCCCATGATAATGCCAACCGGACCATTGATCGTTTTGTCGTAGATCGATTCTTTTCCTTCTTCGGTCAGGCTAATTACGCGAATCCCGCTTTGCTGAAGCAGATAAACAGCATCAGCGAGGTGTGCTTCCTTGCAAATTGGAATTTTCAAAAGCGCACCGGCCGATGTTTTGATCGCATCTTCATTAATTGGAGCAGCACCTTTGTTTGGAACAACGATAGCGTGAACTCCGGCTGCCTGAGCAGATCTGGCAATAGCGCCAAAATTTCGAACATCGGTAATTCCATCAAGGAGAAGAATAAAAGGATCGTCTCCTCTTTCCAATACTTCTACAACTACATCTTCCAGGGCATGATAATCAACCGGAGATAAAATGGCTATTGCTCCCTGGTGATTACTCTTTGTTAGTCTTTCTAGCTTTTGATGCGGGACGTATTGAAATGGAATTTCATGGTTTCGGGCAAGATTTTGAACCATTTTAATTCCCTCGCCTGTGTCACCTTTAAGCAAGAAAATTTTTTCAATCGTTTTCCCTTCTTCAATCGCTTCTTCGATTGGGTGAATTCCAAAAATGAGTTGTTCTTTCTTCACAATAATTAATAATCTAATGATGAAACACGTCCTTCACGCCATTTCTCAACAGCGCGGTACCATGCGTTTTTATAACTTGGAGATCGTTTGAGTAAGTAGTCGTTATCAGAAAATGGATTGTTCATCTTGACAAAGTTGAAAGTAGTGGAGAGGTAATTATTTTCTTCTCCGTAAATCCAGCTTTCACCTGTTGAAGATTTATAGACAATCTCTGGCGGACCAAAAACTAAATAGACAATTCCGCGATCTGTTTTCCAACCTTCTTTGTAAGAGGTGAAAAAATAGTTTGCATTTTGAACGCGGTTATAAAAAGTTTTAATGAGTTCACGAGCTCTTTTTTTGCTATCAGCTAATTGAATCCAAAAACTGTCAACAGCTACCTTTTTGTTTTGAGCAGTTTGTAATTGCTCATATTCGCGTTTGCTGGTGATAAACCGTAGAGCTGAGATCATATCCTCAACTTTGTAGATTTCAGGGAACTGCTTATCAAAGTGATAAAACGTCAATCCTTCTCTACTTTTACTATCTACCTTAAAGTGGTAAAAGCCTTTTTTTGAAGGAGTAAAATGAAAGCTACTGTCAGATCCGGTTGTTACTGTAAAACTGGAATCGGGCTCGTAACTGAAAGGCTCTCTTTTGTAAACGGCAAATGGAGGAGGAGCAACAGGGAAATCACGCTGATAAAAATCAACCGTCACTTCATCAGCAGCTAAAAGCATGTTGTACACAACTCTCAACGAGTCTTTTTCGGTTCCGTACTTCTTGAAAAAAGGAAGGTTTGTTTTTTCGTTCAGAACCAAAAAGTTTTGCCTGTTAGTTGGTGTTTCACGATCGAGGAGAATGAGTTTCTCTGTTTCTTGTTTTCGGTTGAGGTCTGTTGTTTTAACCCGCAATATATATCGGTTTCCGATTGGTATTGTCAGTGAAAACTTGCCATAGAGATTTTTACTTTGAAGAGAATCGGTAACATCAGTCAGGACAGTTGATGCACTGTCGATAAGTTCATTTGAGTCGAAATGCTTGTAGAGTAAATACGATATCTTGATTTTTCCGCTGTAAAGGCTGTCAGCCGGATTGCGGACGTACAACAATTGTTTGGTATTCACTTTAAAGTGGACATCAGTTTGTCCGTGCTTTTTATGAAAAACATCAAATTCAGGTTCTAAGAGTTTATTCCCTCGTTTGTAAAGACTGGAGAGGTTGCTGTTACTGATCGACTTTGTTGAGGCACACCCCTGAAAGAAGTAAGCTGCAAGAACAATGACGAGTATTGAAAAAAATCTATTCATCGTTGGTGAATTTATCTGGGATTTGGTGTCGTGCTTTGGCTCCAAGTTTTTTCATTTTTTCAGCTCTTGAAACGAGACTTCCTTTCCCTGTATGCAATTTGTTGTGAGCATCATCAAGAGCTTTTTGCGCCTGCGATAATTCTTTATCTACACGCTCCAAATCGGCAATAAAGTTTACAAATTTATCATAAAGCTTCCCACCTTGCTCAGCAATTTCTTTTGTGTGGTTGTTTTGTCGTTCCTGTTTCCAGATAGATTCAATCGTTTTAAGCGTTGCCAGCAGGGTTGTGGGGCTCACAATCACGATTCTTTTTTCCCATGCATCGGTGAAAAGTTTTGGATCTGACTGTAAAGCGGTGCTAAAAGCAGCTTCGATTGGCAGGAAGAGCAAAACGAAATCCGGAGCTGTGAGGCCTTTGGCTGTTTCGTATTGTTTGTGGCTGAGCCCGGCTATGTGTTTTTTGAGTGAAGCAGCGTGTAACTGCCCGGCTTTTTTTCGCTCTTCAGTATCATTGGCCGAAACATACTGCTCATAGGCTTTGAGTGAAACTTTAGAGTCGATGATAATGTGTTTGTTCTCGGGAAGGTGAACGATGACATCGGGTTTTATTTGTCGCGATTCCTGATTGGATGTTGAGTGTTGAACCTCGTATTCCCTGTTCTTTTGAAGTCCAGATTCTTCCAGAACTCGTTCTAAAATAACTTCTCCCCAGGCTCCCTGTTTTTGGTTGTCTCCTTTTAGCGCGTTGATGAGATTTTCAGCTTCTTTTCCGATTGTTTTGTTGAGCTCGGTTAAACTCTTGAGCTGATTGTTGAGAGCCGCGTGTTGTTCAATGTTTCGTGTTTTGAGCGACTCAACTTTATCTTCAAAACTTTTGAGTTGATCTTTGAATGGAAGTAGATGTTGATTGAGTTCAGATTTACTCGTTTCAGAAAACGATTTGGCGTGTTCTTTAAAAAGCTTATCAGCAATGGCGTTGAACTCTTTGTTGAAGTCTTCCCGTACTTTTTTGAGTGTTTGTGTTTGCTCCTGGAGGTATTCGATCGTTTTCTCCTGCGAAGCTTTCGTTTCAATTAATTGTTGAATACGCAAGTCAGCTTTTTCAGCTTGCTTTTGCCAGTATTGGGTATGTTTTTGAGAAGATTCCAGCTCCTGACTCGCTTTTACAGCTTCATTCTCAGATTTTGCTAATCTGGACCTGGTGTTTTTTTGCTCGATCAACTTACCGATCACAAACCCGATTATGCCGATGCAAACTAATAATATGATCGTTGTTATTTCCATTATTAAAAGAAGTTCGCAAATCCGAAATGCACTTTTCCGGATCTGAATGTGACAGGGTTATTAAACTGTTTTCCCAGCGCGTAATTAATTGTGAAAATTCCCGCTTTTGTTTCAAAGCTAACTCCGGCTCCAAAACCGTAAGGCACATCAGTTACGAATTCGTTTGAAATGTCACGTTCGTACCATGCCCAGTTGAAAAAGCCATAAACAAAGGAATTTCGCTCTAAGATATAACGGATCTCTGATTTATGGATTGCATAGCTCGAGGCAAAGATACTTTCCTCATCAAAGCCACGCAAAGTGCGCAATCCGCCAATTCTAAACAGCTCATTTTTGAACAGCGATTCGTTGTAGAGCAAGCCTCCCTGAACGTTGTTGTTAAAAACGAGTCGCTCAGCTAATGGAATGTAGTGATTGAAATTGAGCTGGGTTTTGTATTGAGTAGTAGAGAGTTCAATACTGTCGTAATCCACGTTTTCAAGTGCCGGATTTCGTTCTATTTCTTTATTCCCAACAAGCCCTTTTATTTTTAATTCATAACCTTTTGAGGGGTTCAATCGATAATCAAGGTTGCTTATTGTTGCTCCCAGGCCGTAAGATAAATAAGAGACATCTGCATTTTCAGGGAGAGATGTATTTTGTTCAAATTGCTCTGTTGAGATCAAATTTGTTGATGACTGATTGATAAATGCCGTGATTTTATCGTCTCCACGCAAGTAATAATGAATGCCGAGTTGTTGCTCAATATTGGTAAATGAAGTATCTAGCCGGTAAATGCCCAACTCGCCTGATACACCAAAACGTGTTTTAAAAATGTAAGGTATCTCAACTTCCAAATCGATTCGTTGAGTTTGATCCTGGAGTCTTTTCCATTGCAGCGCAATTTTTTCGGCTATTCCAAGGGCATTTTTAAAGTTCAGTTGTACATCGCCAGTAAATATTGGGTCTTCATTTTCATCTTCCTGAGGTTGAAAACCTAAAACCCCGTCAATGTTGTTCGCTTTTTCTTTTTTCACGGTCAGAACCAAAATAGTGTTATTCTTCCCAAACAGAACTTCAGGTTTTCTGGATAAATTGGCAAATGACAGCTCCTGAAAACGGGTTTCAATTTGCCCGATTTTCTTTTCACTGTACAGAGATCCTTTCGTGATGTTGATGTAGTTAGCCAAATAGTTTTCAGGTAGTTTATCTTCTGATATAAACCTTATTGAATCGATTGTGACTTTCGTTCCTTTCTCTACATAGAGAGATGCTTCAATATCATTTCCATCAACTTTAAGAGAATCTAATTGGGCTGATGCAAATGGGAATCCATTGTTTTCATAATGAGTAATGAGATCATCGAGCAGATTTGCAACCTGTTTACTGTTTACAGGTTTATTTCGATAGACTTTTGTTCGGTAACCTAATTTGGAAAGTATTCCTTCATCGGTATTGCCGGGGTTTAGAGAAGTCCATTTGTACGAATCTCCTTTCTTGAGATAAACACTAATGATTGCTGATGCAGAATCAATTTTGAAACTATCAATTGAGGCTGCTAAATAACCGTTTTGATAGAGATCACTTTGGATTTCCAATAATGATTTTTTTACCGGAGTAAGCGACTCTTCATCCAGTTCAATTTTGGATACATCTACTGAGTCTATAGGAAAACGGAAACTCCAGTTTTGAGAGTAAGCAAATTGTGCGACTACTATAAATATGAATGCTAGCCGTATTTTCACTTTATTTAATTTCCCAATTAACGGGTTCAATCCCTTTAGATTGTAAGTATTCATTTGCTTTGCTAAAGGGTTTGCTGCCAAAGAAACCATTATTTGCTGAAAAAGGTGAGGGATGAGGTGAGGTAATCACACAATGTTTATCCGTGTCAATGTATTCTTGTTTTTGTTTGGCAAAGTTTCCCCAGAGGATGAAAACGAGATGTTCTTTATGATCAGAGAGTAATTTAATCACCTGATCTGTAAATTTCTCCCATCCAATTTTGCGGTGCGATGCAGGTGATTTGGCTCTGACCGTCAAAAATGCATTGAGCAAGAACACGCCTTCTTTAGCCCAACTCATGAGGTGTCCGTGGTTTGGGGGCTCAATTCCAAGGTCTTTTTTTAATTCCTGGTAAATATTCTTGAGAGAGGGAGGGATGGCAACTCCTTTTTGCACAGAAAAACACATTCCGTGAGCCTGACCGTGTCCGTGGTAAGGATCCTGACCTAGAATAACAACCTTGGTATTATCAAAAGGAGTTTGATTGAATGCCTCAAAAATCATGCTTCCGGGAGGATAGATCGTGTGGTTCTTTTTGTCTTCAATAAGATGTTCTTTAATCGATTTAAAGTAATCTTTTTCGAACTCTTCTTTTAAAACCTCTAACCACGAAGGTTCTATTTGAGGGTTGATTTTTAGCTCACTCATGGCAACACTTGTTTGATATTCACGTTTTAATGGTGAAAACTAAACAACGGTAAAATTGAATAATTGTAATTATCCTTTACCTTTGTTCAACATTAAAATTCGAAACTAATGAAAAAAGTAGTCCTAACTGGTTTAGTCGTATTTGTATTGGGAGTTTTAATAAGTTCTTGCAAAAGTCACGAAAAGTGTCCTGCTTACGGTGATGCAACTCCTCAAAAAACGACTGATGTACGTTCATGAGTTGGCACGAACTCAAAAGTGAGGAAGAGTTAAACCGTTTATTAGAGGAGAAGCCATATAGCTTTGCTATTTTTAAGCACAGTTCACGCTGTGGTGTTAGTAGTTGGGTTAAACGGTCTTTTCAGTCTGATTGGAAGGCTGAATTTTCTGATGTAGATATATTTGAAGTTGATGTTATTCGCAACAGGCAATTATCTCAAATAATTGCAGATAATTTCAAAGTATATCACGAATCTCCCCAGTTGATTGTCATAGATAATGGCAAAGTGGTTCATCATGAGTCACACAACAATATTGAAGCTGAGTCATTAACCACTATTCAAAGTTGAAGTAAGTATTTAAAGTGATGTCAGGGTTAATACTCAAACTAACAGGGCAATTCAATGCTGTTTGAGTCAATAATTCTCTTAGCTTATTGTCTTGAATTTTCTGATTCCACTGGAAGTGAATATCTATTTGTTTGATTTTTCTGGGATCACTATCCATCGTTTTGTGGACTTCAGCCTTTGTACCAGATGGATCAAAATCCAAAGATTTGGTTTTAATACCGATCATCGTAAGCATACAACTCGCGAGAGAAACACAAAATAAATCGGTGGGAGAATGCGCTCTTCCCTCTCCATTGTTGTCTTTTGGAGCATCGGTAAAAATCAATTGGTTTGAATTGAGGTGAACAGATTCAACTCTTAAATTTCCTTTGTATTCTAAAGCTGCAATTTTCATAAAACAATTAAAATCCTATATGCGTTATTTCACTACATTTGTTTTTTCATGAGAGTACTCAAAGCTATCACAATTAATCTATTATTCATCATCGCTATGGCTTTTACTTCGGTCAGAGCCCAAAGTGATGACGACACAAAGCTGTATTACAGTGCCGATTATTCTGGCGGTGGGGTTGTCCATTCACATGGTTTTGGCGTAAACTTTCGCTATTCTCAATATTTGACAGGTTCATCGAAACGGATTTGGAGTGCCGAGTTATTGATGATGAAGCATCCAAAGGAAAAGAAAGTTTATAACCCGTATAATGATAATGCCAGAGGATACTTTTTTGGTAAAATAAATTCATTGACCTCTTTGAGAATGCACATTGGTAGACAAGATGTGATTTTTGGGAAAGAGTTGAAAAAAGGAGTTGAGATTAGTTGGGTTTATTCTGGAGGTCCTATCCTTGGAATAGTAAAGCCGGTCTATTTAGAAATTACCGAGCAGGGTACAATTGCAAGACCAGATATTATCAATGTAGAGCGCTACGATCCTGAGATTCATAATCCAAATATAATCCACGGCAGAGCGGGAATTTTTACCGGGTTAGCAAACTCCTCATTAGTGCCGGGAGCTTCGGCACGAGTAGCGATGAACTTTGAATACGCACCGCTCGATAAAACATTGAAAGCTTTAGAGGTTGGAGCCGTTTTAGATGCATATAGCAAAGAGGTTCCGATCATGGCAAATACTGACAACAACCAGTTGTGGTTGACATTTTACTTAAATATTCAATTCGGAAAGAAGATTATATAATATGGCTGAAGTAGCTACAAAGCAACGTAAGACATCTATTCACAACAAAGAAGGTAGAGTAATGAAAAACAAGCCAAAATGGCTTCGTGTTAAATTACCTACTGGAAAAGAATACCGTGAAGTTAGAGAGATTGTAGACAACTACAAGCTCCATACGATTTGCGAGAGTGGAAACTGCCCAAATATGGGTGAGTGCTGGGGAGCAGGAACAGCCACCTTTATGATTCTCGGGAATGTTTGTACCAGGTCTTGTGGCTTTTGCAACGTGGCAACCGGTAAACCAGATAAAGTTGATCCATTTGAACCTGTAAGAGTAGCAAAATCTGTGAAATTGATGGGAGTTAAGCATTGCGTTTTAACATCAGTCGATCGGGATGACCTTAAAGACGGTGGATCTGAAATATGGGCTGAAACGGTCAGAGCCGTACGTAGATTGAGTCCCGGAACCACACTTGAAACTCTTATACCTGATTTTAGAGGAGAGTGGGGAAACCTTCAGCGAGTAATTGAAGTAGCTCCTGAAATTGTTTCACATAATCTCGAAACAGTTAGAAGATTGACAAAGCAAGTCCGCATACAAGCTAAGTACGATAGAAGCTTAGAAGTTCTATTTAGACTCAAAAAAGGCGGAATGACAACCAAGAGTGGAATCATGTTAGGACTTGGAGAAACTGAAGAAGAAATAATTGAAACGATGGATGATCTTCGTTCAGTAGGAGTTTCCATCCTGACTCTGGGACAATACTTACAACCAACACCGAACCATTTGCCCGTAGATGAGTTTATTACACCAGAGAAGTTTGCTGAATATAAAAGAATAGGGCTGGAAAAAGGATTTAAATATGTGGAGAGTGGTCCGCTTGTTAGATCCAGCTACCATGCCGAGAAACACATTGATAAATAAGCCGAAAAGCGCCAATTTCATCCCGAATATGTAGGGAAAACTACCGGAAATTAAATTTAATTTTTCTTAGTTGTTAAAATAATATAAATTGGCACAGATTTTTTAAAAATAGTTTAAAGAACGTAAATCTATGAAGATTAAAGTTTTACTGAGCTCGATAGCCGCAGGATTAGTTGGGGCGTATTTCATTTTTGGAGAAATTATTCCAAAAACACCTCAATATGCGCCTCGTGAAGAGGGGAATAATGAAGCAAAACGTTTGATGGGTGGAGATAAAATCTTCAGTGAGTTGAGAGCAAACGTTAATACAGGAAAGTTTGAACCAAAAGACGTTTTTGAAGCGAGAGAAAAAGTTGCAAGACAAAGAGCTAATAAAACATCTCAATTAGGACTTAACTGGGAGAGTATGGGCCCTGATAATCAAGGGGGCCGTACAAGAGCAATCCTTGTTGACAATCAAGATTCTCAACATTTGATTGCTGGTAGTGTTTCCGGTGGTCTTTTCCAGAGTTTTAATGGTGGATCAACCTGGGAACCGATCAATGATCTTATGCCAAGTTTAATTATCTCTACTATTGATCAGGGGCCTGATGGAACAATCTATGTGGGTACAGGATCTGAATTTGAAGGTTCAGCACCTATGCCAGGTGGTGGTGTTTTTAAATCTACTGATGGCGGTGAAACTTTTGAGCAATTACAATCAACTATTCCTGCAGCATACAATACAAATCAGGATTGGTCTTATGTTAACAGACTTAAAGTTCATCCTGATGACGATAACAAGGTATTTGCTGGTACTTCTAATGGATTGTTTGTATCTACTGATGGTGGTGAAACCTGGACGAAGCCATTGAAAACCTTAACAGCAAATTGCACACAGGATAATGCATTTGTTCAGGATATCGAAATTACTCCAGATGGAAGAGTTTTAGTTGGACTTGGTATTGGTGTATGGTATTCTGATGATCCCACTGTTGACTGCAGCTATCAACCTGCACCCGGTCAAATCCCGGCTTCTATTGAAAGAATTGATTTAGATTATTGTGACTCTGATCCAAATTACGTTTACGCTATTACAACTAATAGTGGAGACCTGGGAGGAGTATTTAGATCAACTGACGGTGGTTTGAATTGGTCAGTTAATTCACCTTTGCCTCCTACAACAACGCTTGATTCTACATTTAACCTATTTGGAACAGGTCAGGGTTTCTATGATCTTGCTCTTGAAGTATTTCCAAATGATTGTGAAAAATTAATGATCGGTGGAGTTCAGATTTACAAAATCGATGGCTCATGGATTCGCGTAGCTGAAACTTTTGCAAGTCCATTTTCTGGTATTTACGTTCATGCCGATCAGCACTACTTCACTTTTGATCCTAACAATCCTAATACAATGTATATTGGTAATGACGGTGGTGTTGGAGTAAGTTACAACGCAACAAGTGGAAGTATGTCATTTTCTACGCTAAACCGTAATTTTACTACTACTCAATTCTACGATATTGCTGTAGGGCCACAGGGTCAGGTTTTAGGTGGTACTCAGGATAATGGTACTTTCCTTCTTGAAACTGGTGATACAGACATCGGTGGTACTACAGATGGAGTTGAAGTTGCCGGTGGTGACGGTTTTGATACCGAGATTTCCAAACTAGGAGAAATTGGATTCGTTTCGCTCTATTACAACCGTATTATCAAGTTTGAGCCACCAAGTACCTCAACACCATTTTTTGAGTTTAGGGGATCTTTTAATTCTACTTCACCTTACGCTGGTTTAGGAAAAGCTCCTTTTAACACAAAGTTTGATATTTGGGAAAGTGCTGATGATTCAACAAGTATTGATTCAATTACCTTTAGAGCTGATACTGTAGAGCAGTTTTTAGGAAAACTCACAGGTAGTCAGGTAGCATTTTCAGGTACTGTTGTGCCAAACCAACCAGCGGCTGAAATTGCACCAGGAAGTATTTCTTTCTTTAACCCAACACCAGGAAATCCTCAAAGGGTAAATGATTATGATGGTGATGGAGTTTTAGAAAATACAGATGGCGATAGTGTTGGTACTTTTGATTACAATACTTACGACTATAGCTTCAGCTTTGACGCTGCTCCGGCAGATCAGTCAGATTTCTTTGGTTATTATGCAGCTACATTTAACAATGGAGATGTGCTAAAAATCAATAGTGCTACATTAGATTATCCATTTGATTATACACTAACAACAGCACTTAATGTTGGAGACTCTGTAAGAATTCAGGACCCTGTACAAGGATATATGGCTTCTGTTACAAATGCAGGTATCATTTTCTCAAGAGAAGTTTTAGATAACACTATACCTGAATGGCATAATCTTGCTGATATTTGGGGGATCACTGGAATAAGATCACTCAAATTCTCTCAAGATGGTAATCACTTATTCGTTGGAACTCGAAATGGCCGTGTACATAGATTTAGTGGTTTCAGAAACCTTTATATGGAGGATGATCCAGCAAACGTTCTGACGCACAATGGGAATTTATTCAGTGCTGGTCAAAATAACAACATAACTGGTTTTGCAATTCACCCTAACGATCCTGAGAAAGTTCTTGTAACAGTTGGTAATTACGGAAATCAAAACCACGTTTATGAACTAGATAACGCTGTTTCTGCACCTGGTGCAGCTGTAGCTAGAAATGCTCAGGGTAATCTTGAAGATTTCCCGGTTTACGATGCTGAATATCATGTGTTGGATCCTAACATTGTACTTCTAGGTACTGACTTTGGTATCTGGTCAACTTCAGATTTTTCAACTTCCGGTACAAACGTTACCTGGAGTAATGAGAATGCAACTTTAGCTAACGTTCCTGTTTTTGAGGTTCGTCAGCAAAAATTAGGTTGGACTGAAGCGACAAACAATGAAGTTATCTACGCTGGTACTCATGGTAGAGGTATCTGGAGAACAAGTGATCTTGTAAATTCAACTCCAGAGTATCCTGATTTTGCTGATAAAAATGGAGACATTGAAATGAAAGTGTATCCAAATCCAATGTCAAATGTGGGAACATTTGAATACTCAGCTTCAGCAAACGAAGAAGTAGATGTCGCTATCTATGACCTGAGTGGAAAACTCGTTAGATCATTTACTGATAAAGCAAATCAATCCGGTAAGAAAAAGCTTCGCCTAAATGTATCAGACTTTAAAGGCGGAACTTATATCGCTACAATTACTAATGGCAGCGTTAAAAAGACTGCTCGCTTTATTGTAGTGAAGTAATTATGAGATAACTTATTTCAGTTAATATTTTGAAAAAGCCTCCAATTTGGAGGCTTTTTTTATGATAAGCCGTTAAATTTGTCGGAAAGTCACTCGATATGATAAATGTTGCAATAAATGGTTTTGGAAGAATTGGAAGAATGCTCACTAGAGAGTTAATAACTCGTAGTGATGTCAATCTAGTTGCAGTTAATGATCTTTCAGAACCGTCTATACTTGGTCACTTATTCAAGTACGATACTGTACATGGTAAGTACCAGGGAAATGTGTCATGGAATGAAAATTCAATTTCAATTGATGGCAAGGAGATTAAAATGTTCAGTGAACGTTCACCAGAGAATTTACCCTGGAAAGATTTGAATATTGATATTATAGTTGAATCTACAGGTATCTTTAGAACGATCGACAAAGCAGGTTTACACATTAAAGCCGGAGCCAAAAAGGTAATTCTTTCTGCACCACCCAAAAGTGATGACATTAAAAGTGTTTGCATCGGGATCAATGAGGGTATTCTTGATGGTTCTGAACAAATAATTAGCAATGCTTCATGTACTACCAATTCTGCTGCGCCTTTGGTAAAGGTTATGAAGGATCTGACCGAAATAGAAGCCGCTTACATCACGACTGTTCACTCTTACACGAGTGATCAAAAACTACAGGATGCTCCTCATTCTGATTTGAGAAGAGCTCGAGCAGCAGCTATGAGCATTGTTCCAACAACAACGGGTGCTGCAAAGGCAATAACAAAGATATTTCCCGAGCTAGACGGCCACATGGGTGGAGCCGGAATCCGTGTACCAGTACCCGATGGTTCATTGACAGATATGACATTCATCATCAAAGATGAATTGACTATTGAACAGGTCAATGAAGCATTCAAAAAAGCTGCTCAAAATGAGTTGAAAGGGATTATGGAATATACAGAAGACCCTGTTGTTTCAGTAGATATTCAGGGCAACAAGCATTCGAGTATATTCGATGCATTATTGACGAGTGTAATTGGCAATATGGTAAAAGTTGTGGGCTGGTACGATAACGAGATCGGCTACTCAACCAGACTAGCCGACCTCATTGAACTTGTTTCAAAAAAGTAAATTAGGATTCAAATATTTCCTGAAGCTTGTTTTCAAGCTCTCTGCCTCTAAGGTTTTTGGCAATGATTTCACCTTCAGGATTGAGAAGGAATGTTGCCGGTATAGAGCTAACGCTGTAAATGCCTGCTGCTTCTGATTGCCATCCTTTTAAGTCGCTGACCTGAACCCATTCAATGTTGTCTTGCTGAATTGCCTGCAGCCATGCGTTGCGCTTTTTATCCAAAGACACACCGTAAATTTCAAATCCTTTGTCTTTGTATTTGTTGTACATTCTAACGACATTAGGGTTTTCAGCTCTACATGGCTTGCACCACGATGCCCAAAAATCGATTAAAACATATTCGCCTCGTAGGCTAGATAGTTTTACAGTTTCTCCTTCTGGATTTGGAAATGCTAATTCTGGAGCTTTACTGCCAACCGATGTTTTTTCGATACCTTCAACTCGTTGAGCAAAACGATCATAGATGTAAACACCTTCCATTTTCTCAGAAAGATCATCTCTAACCTGTTTATACAACTCAAAATTCTGATTTGGTCTCAGTTGCTCTATAGCAGCTAAGTTAGCAATTGATCCCTTGTGATTTTTGATGAAAGTCTTCATCGACTCCATCATTTGCGATCTTGAGTTTTGCAAAACGCCAAGAGCTTCTCTGTAAGAATTAGGATCTTTGTTCTGCTGTGCATACTGCATTGCCCTTTTGAGGCTATCAGCCTTCGTGTAATAGGACATTTGTAATTGGAGCATCTCCTGTAAGTCTTCTGCATCTTTAGAGCCCTTAACCTGAGCGTAGCCTTCTAAATTGCCTGAAGTACCATTCACAGTAATCTTATCATTTGGCTGTAAAATCAACGAAGCATAGTTGTTAGCCTTATTGAACCCCAATCTGTAATAACCGGGCTTATCAACATCATAAATCATTTTAAAAGTTCCGTCTTCGTTGAAATCAGCCGTATCGACAGCCTGAGTTGACTGTGAAACATGGAAGAGGTAAATTTGAGTTTGGTTAGGAGCATTGTCAATTTTTCCTTCAATCGATACATTTCCCTTCTCTTCAGGAGAGCAAGAGAAAAGTGCAAATGTGATTAAGGTTAAAAGCGAAAGTGTACGTATCATAATTCTAACATTTCTCTGATTAACGAATTTGATTTTTTAGGATCAGCTTTACCGCGCGTTTCTTTCATGAGTTGTCCCATGAAAAAGCCTAGTAATTTCTTTTCACCGTTGCGGTAACGCTCAGTTTCATCAGGGTTATTTTCAATTACTCTTTCAATAGCCTGCTTGATATTATCCTCATTTTGATCCTGGATAAGATCTAATTCTTTAGCGAGTTCGAGAGGTGATTTGTTTGATGTTTCGGTCAGAGCCGGAAATAAGTTTTGTGACGCTACCGAGTGACTGATTTTCCCATCATCAATGAGTTGAATCAACTCTGCAATTTGTTTTGGTGAAACAGGGAAGTCTGAAATGTGTAATGCGTTCTCGTTGAGATAAGACTTCACATTTACCATCACCCAGTTTGCTGCAGCTTTGAAGTTCTTCGTGTTTGAAACAACCTCTTCAAAGTAGAGTGCGATTTCTTTTGAGTCTGTAAGGATACCGGCATCATAATCTGAGAGGTTGAAATCCTCCACATACTTTTTGAAAAGCTCATTCGGTAGAGGAGGAAGCTCGTTTTTCATCTTCTCGATGTACTCCGTAGTAATTTCCAGCGGAAGTAAATCGGGCTCTGTGAAGTAGCGATAATCATTGTCCATTTCCTTACTCCGCATACTGGTAGTTGTTCCATCTACAGCATTGAAAGTGCGCGTTTCGTGAAATATTTCTTCGTTGTTTTCGAGAGCTTCAATTTGTCTTTTCGTCTCGTGTTCAATCGCGCGTTGCACGTTGCGAATCGAGTTCATGTTCTTGACCTCTACCTTTTGTCCAAACTCTTTGGATCCTTTGGGTCTGACCGAAATATTAGCATCACAACGAAGCGATCCTTCTTCCATATTTCCATCACAAATCTCGAGGTAGCGAACCAGTTTTCGTACTTCAGAAAGGTACTGATATGCTTCTTCACCACTTCTGATATCCGGTTCCGTTACAATTTCCAATAGTGGAACCCCGGCACGGTTGAGGTCGATCAATGTGTGAAACGGATCCTGATCGTGAATGGATTTACCCGAATCTTCCTCCATATGAATACGGGTGAGATTGATCTTTTTTGTACTCTCCTGGAGCTTGATCTCGATGTATCCGCCTGTGCAGATTGGCGTATCAAACTGAGTTATTTGGTAGCCTTTAGGTAAATCGGCATAGAAATAGTTCTTTCTTGAAAAGCGGTTTTCAGCCGTGATTTTTGAGTTACACGCCAATCCTAGTTTCACCGCAAACTCTGGCGACTTCTCATTGAATTGTGGTAATGTACCGGGATGCCCTAATGATACTGGTGTAACCAAATGGTTGGGTAATTCACCGTATGCATTGGGATCTGACGAAAATGCCTTTGTCTTCGTTTTTAATTGTGCGTGGACTTCAAGTCCTATTACTGCTTCGTATTTATCGTACATAGTCAATTCAAATAATGACGCAAAATTAATGGTTTTCGTTGGCAGGTAAGCTCGCCAAATCAACTTGTTTAATCCAGTTTTCTAATAATTTAGTTAAGGTCTTACCAGTGTTTTGGGCTACTCTTTGAACTTCTTCGTGTGATATTGGCTCAATATTTTCATCAGTTCCCATGTCTGTAATTACTGAAATTCCCATGACATTCATACCCATGTGTTTTGCGGCAATGACTTCAGGAACAGTTGACATCCCAACAGCATCACCACCGATTATGCGCAGGTATTTAAACTCAGCCGGTGTTTCATAAGTAGGACCGCTTACTGCAACATACACTCCCGATTGTAACGATACAAAAGTGTTGTTGGCTACATCAACGAGTAAGTTGTTCATTTCCTTAGAGTAAGTCTTTGTCATATCAGGGAAACGAGGACCCAATTCATCAATATTCTTTCCGATCAATGGATTATCCCCCATCTGGTTGATGTGATCAGTAATGAGCATGATTTCACCAACTTCAAATTGAGGATTTAACCCTCCGGCCGCATTGGTGACGATTAAGTTTTTAGCGCCCATGTATCCGGCAACTCTAATGGGGAAAATAACCTCGTTCATTGAATAGCCTTCATAGTAATGAAATCTTCCCTGGAAGATAAGAATCTTTTTGCCGTGCAATTCTCCAAAAGTCAATTTGCCAGTGTGCCCTGCTACAGTAGTTTGTGGGAAATGTGGAATATCGCTGTAAAGTACTTCAACCGGATCTTTGAGGATAGTTGCTAATTCTCCCAGTCCAGATCCAAGAATGAGAACAATATCAGGCGTTTGATTTATTTTCTTTTTTAGAAAGGTCGCTGTGGACTTTATTTCGTCTAACATAATTCAATATTTGCTCATTAAATTCCTCCCGGTCATCACCGTGAAACTTCACTTCAATTGGCTGAGTATAGAGCGGTTTTGAAAGAACAGGCTCAAATTTTTCTTCGCCAATCATGCGCATGTAATCTTTCTCAGTCGTGATGATGACAGCATCGTTCTTTCTGTTAATTCGTTCAAACTCCTCGATTAATTGTTCAATATCCGTTTCAGTAAAATTGTGGTGATCTCCGTATTTGAGGTGAGTAATTTCAATTTTTTGAGATTTTAAAAAATAGAGTAGCGGCTCTGAATTAGCAATTCCAGTAAAGAGCAGCGCTTTTGAAACCGTCCTGTGGTGTAGTGAATTCAGGTTTGGGTTTACAGGTTGTAAAATTCCGTAATCGAGGTAAGAGAAATAAACGTTTTGATAAGTTTGAGGAGCGATTTTGTCTCTCAATGCCCTTCTGTCCAACGGAGAAAGAACAGGCGGACATTTCGTGATGATAATGACATCAGCGCGTTGACTGTTAGAAGCCTGCTCGCGCAAATTCCCAACCGGCAAAAGGAAATCCTCCTTGTATGTTTTGCTGTACTCGGTAAGTAGAATGCTAACTTCTGGCTTTACTCTCCTGTGCTGAAAAGCGTCATCGAGTAAAATGATGTCGAGACCACTGTCATGAGCCAATAGCGATTGAATTCCCCGAACCCTGTTTCCATCAACACTCACGGTCAGATCCGGAAATTTGTGTTTGAAAAGCCTGGGTTCATCACCAATATCCTTGTGAGTTGAGTTGATATCAGCAAGCAAAAATCCATTTGTTTTTCGGCCGTATCCTCTGCTGAGTGTGGCAATGTTGTATTCTTTTGATAGTAATCTGATTAAATACTCAGTATGTGGAGTCTTTCCTGTGCCACCAACAGTTAAATTCCCAACAACAATAGTGGGAACATCAAAAGTGTGTTCGTGAAATACACCAATGTTGTAAAGTTGGTTTCTCAACCAAACCGCGGCTCCGTAGAGGAGTGCGAACGGAAATAACAACAATCTAATCGGATTCATTAAGCGCGAAATTACAACATTGAGTTCCAAATTTCATGAGTTTTTTCAATAGCGTAATTTTGCAGCAAAAGTCCAGGTATGAAAATAGGAGATTTAGTAGGCTTTATCAACGAATCGGCACCTTTCCAATATCAGGAAAGTTATGATAACTCGGGCTTGATTACAGGAAATGTGAACGATGAGGTAAAAGGAGTTCTCTGCAGTCTCGATTGTGTTGAAGATGTGGTTCAGGAAGCGATTGAAAAAAATTGCAATGTGATTCTGGCCCATCATCCAATCGTTTTTGGCGGACTCAAAAGCCTAACCGGTGCTAATTATGTTGAAAGAACGGTGATCAAGGCGATTAAGAACGACATTGCCATCATTGCTGCTCACACCAACATGGATAATGTTCATACCGGAGTCAACAAAAAGATCGCAGAAAAAATCGGGCTGGAAAAACTCGAAATATTGTCGCCAAAAAACTCAATACTCAGCAAAGTAGTTGTATTTGTTCCTCACGACAACGTCAATGATGTGAGAGAAGCAATGTTCAGAGCCGGAGCCGGCTCAATTGGCGAGTACGATTCCTGCAGTTATAATCTAAAAGGTGAGGGCACATTCAGAGCCGGAGAGGATGCAGATCCGCACGTTGGTGAAATAGGAACACTACATTCAGAGCCGGAAACAAGGGTTGAGGTAATTGTTGAAAAGCCGAAGCTCGGTTCGGTTCTGACCGAAATGAAAAATGCTCACCCTTACGAAGAAGTGGCTTACGATGTGTATCCGTTGACGAAGGAACATCAGGAAGTTGGAAGTGGAATGGTAGGATTTTTACCGCAGCCGGTTGAAGCGATGAGTTTTTTGAAATCGCTCAAGACAAAACTCCAAACAGACTTGATTCGTCATACTGATATCGTATCTGAAAAAATTGAAAAAGTCGCTATTTGTGGCGGTGCCGGGAGTTTTTTATTGAATGACGCAATAAAAGCAAAGGCCGATGTTTTCATCACGGGAGATTACAAATACCACCAGTTTTTTGATGCTGACGGCAAAATTATCATTGCGGATGTAGGTCATTTTGAGAGTGAGCAGTTTACAGCAGAATTATTTGTGGAATTACTTCAGCAAAATTTTTCTACCTTTGCCATCCATTTGTCAAAAGTAAATACCAATCCAATATCATATCTCTGATTTATGGCTAAAAAAGCGGAGAAAGATCCAAAACTTTTGAGTGTTGAAGAAAAGCTGAGAGCACTTTACAGGCTTCAGTTGATCGATACTCAAATCGATAAAATCAGAACTGTTAGAGGTGAATTACCACTTCAGGTTCAGGATTTAGAAGATGAGGTTGAAGGCCTCAACACAAGAATCGAAAAACTCAAGGAAGAAATTTCTGATCTCGAAGGTCATGTTTCTGCCAAGAAAAATGCGATCAAAGAAAGTGAAGCGCTCATCAAGAAATATGAAGAGCAGCAAAAGAATGTTCGCAATAACCGCGAGTTCGATTCACTTTCTAAAGAGATCGAATTTCAGTCTCTCGAGATTCAGCTTGCTGAAAAACGCATCAAAGAATTCAAGTCGAGAATTGAAAACAAGACTGAAATTCTCGAAGCCACAGTTGAGGATATGAACGATCGTCAAAAAGAACTGGACCACAAAAAAGGTGAGTTAGACAAAATCGTTGCTGATACTGAGAAGGACGAGAAAAAACTCGAAAAAGCATCTAAAGATGCTGAAAAGAGTATCGAAGATCGTTTGTTAAAGGCTTATAAGCGTATTCGTCAAAAAGTGAAGAACGGTATGGCCGTTGTTCCTGTCGAGCGTGAGTCTGCGGGTGGATCATTCATCCGCATACCTCCACAACGTATTCTCGATATTGCTGCTCGCAAGAAAGTAATCGTTGATGAGCACAGTGGACGTATTCTCGTTGACGAAGAACTCGCTAACGAAGAAGCAGAAAACTTAAAAGATGTGATTAAGTAATCACGCTTTTTTGTAAAAAGATAATGAAGGCGGAAACGTTAAGTTTTCGCCTTTTTTATTTTCTTTATTTCCAGCGATAAGCGGCACTCACCATTATAGCGTGTGAGTTATAAGTGATTTCAGATTTCTCAATAAAGGCTGGATCGTAAATCCACATGTTTTCAGAATACTGTCTCCACCTCCAGGTTATATCAACATAAAATCCTGCTTGTCTCAATCCTGCACCAAAGCTGTAGGTGAAAACCGGAGAATCATTTTCTATACCATTGACATAGGGATCCTGATCATATCGAAAACCGCCTCTTGCAAAATACTGGCTAAACCTGGCTTCACCGCCAATTCGCAAATGATGAGTTTGACGGTAAATATCCTGAATAGTATTGTTGACAGGATCAAAGGAGAAGCCTGATTCAGCTTCGCGCAATTCGAGCTTACGGAAATCAGCATATTCATATTCAATACCGATCAGGCCTGCTTTACCCAAAATGATTCCGGCCGATGCCTGTAATCTCCCGGGTTGCCTTATTGTGTAGCCAAAGTTACTTATGGGAGAACTGGCCTGGAAGTCGTTACTTTGGAAAGATGATTCAACAGTAGTAGAATATTGATCATCAATTGTAATTTGTGATGGTGTGTGGTAGGCGAGTCCTAGTCTCAAATAATCATTAACTCTGTAAATAAGTCCGAATTTCCCTTTGAAACCACTACCTGAAATATCGAGTTCTTCCTCAAAACTGTATTGTTTTAAAGTTGTGAATTGGGCAGAGTCTGGCAAATCGTACTCGCTGTATGTCGTCCTTTGAGTGAATTGGTAGAGCGTTATGGCGAGAGAGGCTCCAAAATAAATGCGGTTGTTGTAATTTCCGCCATATCCAATGTTGAGCTCACTCAAAGACCCCGATTCCTGATAGGTTTTCCGCTGTTCTCCTTCATAACCTTCGTTCGCGTGAACATATCCGTTAAATGCACTGTCGTAATTTAACAGGCGGGCATCATAAGCCGGTTTTACGTCATAATCAAATATGCCAAATTCGCCAATTTCATTTGGCATAACTACCGGCTTTGGATTTTCGAGATCATATCGAAAAATATCGAGTAGTGACGAATAAGGATTATCCGTTTGATGATTCGTTTCAGAGAAAAAGTTAGCCTGTCTGTTGTAAGCGATTCCCCACGAAGTTTGAAGCAACCCCGATACATTGTCCTGTTCCTTAGAAAAGACCATTGCAAGGTTGTTTAACCCCAGGTTGTTATAGTTGGCATCACTGGTATTTCCGTTAAAAGTAGTAGAACTGTTGTTGATGTAGTAAGATGGCGTTAAACTCACCTCTGATCTCCTGAAAACTCCCAACCCAGCCGGATTTGTACTCACAACTGACGGATCGCCACCAAGCGCTCCCATTGCTCCACCAAGTGCATTGAAACGAGCTGTTCCAGAGTAATCTAAACGGCCTAAACGGAGGGCATCGGTTTCATTTTGTGAAAACCCCACAGCGTTAATAAGTACAAGAAAGAAGAGTAGTGCAGATTTTCTCCAAATCATCTTCGCGGTGAATATTGACGTGAACGCGATCTACTTCGGCTCGGTGATGACGATGGCGAAGAGCTTCGTGGACTTGGAGAGATATTCCTGCTCGGTGATGAACTTCTGCTGGGAGTATATCTGCGATTACTTCTGTCAGGTGTATAATCCCTCGAATTACTTCTATCTCTCGATGGAGTGTAACGGTTATTTCCTGATCTGTTTGGTGTGTATCGGTCAGATCCACCGGTACGTGAACTCCTCGTTCTCGAAATTTTGTTGAAGTTATCCCTGTTAAAGTTCGGTTTGTTCAGGTTACCTCTATTGTCATTTGGATTGTAACGGTTTGATGAACCTGACGCAGAGCTACGCTTTCCGGCCGAGTATGGTGAGTTGCGATCAAAATTCGGCTTTCTCTGTGGCTCTGACCGTTGAGAAACTCCGGTTCTTGAAGAGCGAACGGCTGTATTGCGTGGCCTGTTGAAAGTAGGCTTGCTCTCTACGGGAGCAGCTGTACCAGATGGATTGAAGTAAGATCCACGTCCAAAATAGTTTGGTCCAAATCCTGAATATAATCCGTAAGGATTGTAAAATGGAGAATAGTGGTTGTAAAAAGTATTTCCGTAAGAGTACGGAGAGTAAGGAGAAAAACCACCGTAATAAGAGCCATATGGATCATAAAAACGTGATCCATACATGTTACTTTGATAGTACAGCCCCGATCTCCATGAAGGAGAATAAAAAGCTGATCCGGCTCCAAACATGAGTGAAGTATTAAAGCTCGAATAATTGTTAAATCCCGATGCCGGTGAACGGTAATAATTGGGCAAAGTAGAACCAATTCCACCTCTAGCCGGATTTATTCTCGTGGCAAATTCTGGATCGTAGTAATCATAATTGGAAATACTGCCTGAGCTATCAGCGCTGGAAGAGTAGTAATCGACAGACTCATCAGCCCTGTTTTGTGGCTTAACAGGAGTCTCGTAGTCGTTAGAGGCAAAATATACGCCATCGTATTCATAGGAACCTGTACTGCTGAACTTACTTGAAGAACAGCTAGTAATCAATCCCAAAGAACTGATAGCAAATAAAAATAATAGGTGTTTTCTGTTAATCTTCATAATACTCAAATATAAACAAATGCTCAAAGCAGTTCAATGTATTAACAAACTCTTTAAAGTTTTGAAAAGTGTTTCGTTACTTTTGCTGCCTCTACAAAATACAACGAAAAACGATGGCAAAAGATTTCACGACAAGAGAGCAGGATTATTCAAAATGGTACAATGAGTTAGTGGTCAGAGCCGATTTAGCCGAATCGAGTGACGTTAGAGGCTGCATGGTCATCAAGCCGCACGGTTATGCCATTTGGGAAAATATGCAATCACAACTCGATAAGATGTTCAAGCAAACAGGTCACAGCAATGCCTATTTTCCGCTTTTCATTCCAAAATCTTATTTGAGTAAAGAAGCTGATCACGTTGAGGGATTTGCAAAAGAAGCAGCTGTTGTAACCCATTACCGACTCAAAAATGATGAAGATGGAAAAGGAGTTGTAGTTGATCCTGAAGCTAAACTGGAAGAGGAGCTAATCGTTAGACCAACATCTGAAACGATTATTTGGAACTCTTACCGCAAGTGGATTCAGAGTTATCGTGACCTCCCCATTAAATTGAACCAGTGGGCAAATGTTGTTCGCTGGGAAATGCGAACCCGACTATTCCTTCGCACTGCAGAGTTCTTGTGGCAGGAAGGTCACACGGCTCACGCGACAAAAGACGAAGCTATTGAAGAAGCTGAGCAAATGCTGGAAGTGTATGCGAAGTTTGCTGAGAAATATATGGCTATTCCGGTTGTGAAAGGAATCAAAACTGAGAGTGAACGATTTGCCGGAGCACTTGAAACATATTGCATCGAAGCACTTATGCAAGATGGTAAAGCACTACAGGCCGGAACATCTCATTTCCTTGGTCAAAATTTCGCCAAAGCTTTTGATGTGAAATACGCATCTAAAGAAGGAAAAGAGGAATACGTTTGGGCAACTTCATGGGGCGTTTCTACCAGATTGATGGGGGCTCTGATCATGACCCACAGCGATGATAATGGATTGGTTATACCTCCAAAGTTAGCACCCATTCACGTTGCTATTGTACCTATTTACAAAAATGATGAGCAATTTGAGGCCATTTCAAAGAAAGCGAAAGAGATAAAAGAAAAACTCGAGGATAAAGGATTCATCGTTCGTTTTGATGATCGTGATACACACAAGCCCGGTTGGAAATTTGCCGAGTACGAATTTAAAGGAGTACCAACCCGAATCGCGATCGGACCAAAAGATATGGAAAAAGGCACGGTTGAGTTAGCTCGTAGAGATACACTCGAAAAGCAGTTTGTACCTATGGATGAGGTTGCTGATATTATCCCGGGCCTTTTGGATGAAATTCAAGAAAACCTTTTCGATAGAGCTAAAAAATTCAGAGACGAGAATACAACTGAAGTTGATAACTGGGAAGATTTTAAAAAGGCGATAAAGAAAGGTGGCTTTGTGAGTGCTCACTGGGACGGTACAGCAGAGACAGAAAACAAAATTAAAGAGTCAACAAAAGCCACCATTCGTTGTATTCCATTAAACAACAAAAAGGAAGACGGAAAATGCGTATTCTCAGGTAATCCGTCAAAAGAACGAGTACTTTTTGCAAAAGCTTATTAATTATTATGACAAAACGCGAGAGAATATTTGACCTTTTTAAAGAGAGATCCTGCACGAAACAGGATGTTTTTGAAAACACAACTGCTCAATTCAAGAAGTTTAAAGAGGTTATCAAACAGGTTGTTGATTCATATCAGGAAGAAGTTTGTGCGCTCGATGAGCGGGTGAAAGTCGAGTTTGAATCGGAAGGTGAATACGAAGCCAGGATTCGGTTTGGAGGTGATACGCTCATTTTTCACATGCACTCAAACGTGTTTTCATTTGATGAATCCAATTATATCTGGAAAACAGGTTATGTCGAAGAAGATCCTTTGAGAGCTTACTGTGGTGTGATTAACATTTACAATTTTCTTTCAGATTCGTTCAGGTACAATCGCGATAACGATTTGGGCTACCTCGTTTCAAGGATTTTCATCAATAAAGAGAACCATTTTTATGTTGAAGGAAATAAAGAACTCAATACACTCTACAGGGATTTTGGTGAAGATATTTTGGATGAAGAGAAAATAGTTGACGTGGTTGAAAGCTCAATTCTGTACGCACTCAACTTTGAATTGTATACACCTCCTTTCAAAAAAGTACAGCTTGTTTCAGTAAGTCAGATGCAGCAACTCTCCAACAATTTAAAATTGAAAACAGGGAAAAGGCTCGGCTTTAAACTGAACGCAGAGCGCAAAATAAATTTGAAGTAATTTATTTGAAACACTTTGACCAGTTCACATTTTTATTACCTTTGCAGTCCCTAAAAATTTAGGGTTGTACAATGGTCCGTTCGTCTAGGGGTTAGGACACCACCCTTTCACGGTGGAGACACGGGTTCGATTCCCGTACGGACTACTAAGTTTTGTAACGTTATTTTAATTATTTTTGGTCCGTTCGTCTAGGGGTTAGGACACCACCCTTTCACGGTGGAGACACGGGTTCGATTCCCGTACGGACTACAGGTATAATTTTGAATGCCCACAGGGCTAATTATTAAAGTATTATGGCAAATCACAAGTCAGCATTAAAGAGAATCAGAAGTTCAGAGAAAAGACGTGTTCACAACCGTTATTACGCAAGAACTATGCGTAATGCTGTTAACGCTTTTCGTCAATTAACAGATAAGAATGAAGCTACAGAACAATTGCCAAAGGTTGTTGCGCTTGTTGATCGTGTTGCTAAACGTAACATTATTCACAACAACAAAGCAGCTAACTTGAAGTCTAGCCTTTACCGTCAGGTGAACAATATGTAAGAGCCGTCTCTGGACAAGACTTAAAAATATTCAACCCTTACAGATTTTCTGTAAGGGTTTTTTAATTTTATACAATTAAACGCGTTAATTTAATTGTATGAATGACCCTAACTATGAACCTTACTCCGCGATTAAAGCCTGGGCTGAGGATGATCGCCCGCGTGAAAAATTACTCCTAAAAGGCAAAAGTGTTTTAAGCGATGCTGAACTATTAGCCATCATTTTAGGCTCGGGAACAGCGAAAGTATCAGCTGTTGATCTATCAAAACAAATTCTCAATTCCTGCGATCAAAACCTCAATGAGTTGGGAAAACTCTCAATATCAGATCTCAAAAAATTCAAAGGTGTTGGCGATGCCAAAGCCATTACGATTTCAGCGGCTATGGAGCTAGCTCGCAGGAGGCGATCTGACCAATTGATCAAAAAGAAAAAGGTCACTTCTAGTCAGGACGCTTACCAATACCTGTACCCGCTATTGGCTGATCTTCCTCATGAAGAATTTGTTGTGGTTTTGCTCAACCGCGGTAACAAGATCATGACTCATAAAACCATAAGCAGAGGAGGAGTGAGCGGAACAGTGGCTGATGCCAAAATTATTTTTCAAATTGCTTTGGAGAAACTGGCCTCCAGTATTATACTGGCACACAATCACCCAAGTGGTAACCTCACAGCTAGTCAGGCTGATATCCAGCTCACTGAAAAACTGAAAGAAGGAGCATCGTTACTCGATTTACAAGTCCTTGATCATCTTATTATCGGTGATGAAAATTACCTTAGCTTTGCTGATGACGGATTGCTATAAATGCCTGAGAAAAAACATATCCAAATATTTTCAGAGGTTCAAACGAGCCGCTTCAAGTACATTGCAAACTTCCTTTTTGGCGATATTTTGCAATATGCTGTGGACATCGTTTACCATGAAAATGACCTGAAAGATGGTGTTTTTACAATTTGCTACAGTCACCGTGCTGTGGTTGAAAAATCGATCCACATTCAACCGGCTGCTCTCTTGAAGGAACGAATTATCGAGAAGCAGGAAATGACTTTTTTCAAGTGGAAAGAGTTGCCTGTTTTTTTCGGAACCGGAGGTCGTGATATTCCATTTGATCTGTTTTCGGCCGCTTTTTATTTAGTGACTCGCTATGAAGAGTATTTGCCTCACGGAAAGGATAAGCACGGCAGATTCAAACCTGAGGAAAGCATCGCATTTCGAGAAAGTTTTTTGAATCTTCCGCTCATTGATATGTGGATGCAGGAAGTGACAAATGTGTTGAGGAAAAAAGGAGGCGCTCCGCCAATCAGGAAGTTCAGGTATCTCAATACAATTGATGTTGACAATGCTTACGCTTTTATGGAAAAGGGTTTGCTGAGATCCACTGGAGCTATTTTGCGGTCAGTAATCCAGCTAAACTTTTCGGATCTGACCGATAGATTGAAAACGTTGATAGGTCAACGGTCAGATCCATTTAACACTTTCGATTTTGTGTTGAAGAAAGCTGAAAAATACGGCTTTAAAAGTGTTTTCTTTTTTCTGCTGGCCAACTATGGCGTGAACGATAAAAACGTTCCCCACACGAGCCGAAAGTTTAGATCGCTTATTAAATCGGTCAATGATTATTGCAAAGTTGGGATTCATCCATCTTATGCTTCAACTGATGATCCCGAGCTTTTACAGATGGAAGCCAACAGGTTGAAAGAAATAATTCACATGCCGGTAGCTGATAGCCGGCAGCATTTTTTAAAAATCGATATTCCGCGATCTTATAGGGAACTTTTAGAGATTGAAGTCTACAACGATTATTCAATGGGCTACGCATCTGAACTCGGTTTTAGAGCTTCAACGTGCACCCCTTTTCTGTTTTTTGATCTCGAGCAAAACAGGCAAACCCGACTTCGCGTTTATCCTTACAGTTTAATGGAGGCAACGCTGAAATACTATATGGGTAAAAACCCAGAGGACGCCATGAATTATTTCAAACCAATAATCGATCGTGTGAAAAGTGTAAATGGGTTGTTATGCACTTTGTGGCACAACGATTCACTCAGCGAGTACGGAGAATGGAAAGGATGGCGAAAAGTGTACGAGGATATGCTGGAATACATTTACGAAGATTAATTTAAAACCTAACTTTGTTGAAATTCAATTGAGAAATGGTTCGCGAGTTTCAAAAAGAAAATTCAATCATCAATACGTACCTTAATGAGATAAGGGACAACACGATTCAAAAAGACAGGATGCGTTTTAGAGCCAATTTAAAGCGCATAGGTAGTTTGATGGCTTACGAGATATCGAAAAAGCTCGATTTCAGTGAGCGAGAAGTCATTACTCCTTTGGGTAAAGCCAGTGGTTTCGATTTAAAAAGTCAGCCAATTTTAGGTACTGTACTCAGAGCCGGACTTCCTCTCCACGAAGGTTTTTTAAGTGTTTTTGACAAAGCTGATAACGCTTTTATTTCTGCTTACAGAAAACATCACAGTGGCGATGAATTTGAAGTTGAGGTTGAATACGTTTCTTGTCCTGATATTGAAAACCGCACACTCATTCTCGTTGATCCAATGCTGGCGACAGGCCGCTCTATGTATTTAAGCTATCAATCGCTGGTTAAGCAATTTGGAAAACCTGCTAAAACCTACATCGTTTCAGTTATTGCCAGTAATGAAGGTGTGGAGTACATAAAGGAAAAAATAGGGAAGAATGCAGAGTTGTACATGGGCGCTATCGATGAAGAACTCACAGCTCAGGCATACATCGTACCCGGACTTGGAGACGCAGGAGATTTAGCATACGGAGAAAAAGAGTAGAGTAAGGGAACATGTGGGGAGAGTTTTCAAAAATTCTGGTGCTCCTTGTCGTGAGCGGTACAAAATTCTTAATGGGCCCGGGAACTATATTAGCCTCTGGCTACTCAGCTTCAGAGGCAATCATTATCAACATCATTGGAGGAATACTAGGTTCACTTTTCTTCTTCTATTTTGGTGCCTGGTTCTTTAGTTGGATTGAAAGGAGTTTTAGAAAAAAGCGCAAAAGGCCGAAAAGGAAATTCACCAGAAAAAACAGGCTGATTATCAGATTTAAAAACCGATTTGGAGTAGTGGGAATGGCACTTTTGATTCCAGTTATTTCCATTCCGGTAAGCGCACTTATCTCGGCCAAGTATTTCCGTAACGACCGAAAATCCATTCCTGCTTACATAATGTCAGTCGTATTTTGGAGTTTTGTTCTCACCTATTTTTCCAATCCAGTAATCAACTCAATAAAGGAGTTATTTTGAAGAACGTACAACACATATTTTTCGATTTAGATAGAACGCTTTGGGATTTTGAAACCAACTCTCGTGAAGCTCTATTAATGGCTTATGAGCATTTTGGTTTGCAACAATGGTTTGATGATTCTATGCAGTTTATCAAAAAATACGAAGCAATCAACGATCAACTGTGGGCACTTTACAGAAAAGGACAGGTTGAAAAGAGTGTTTTGCGTACAAAACGGTTTGGTGATACTTTGAAACAGGCAGGTTGCTTGTCAGAACCGGTAGCAAAGGATTTGGGAGACTTCTATATCCAGGAGAGCCCCAAACAGAAAAAGCTGTTACCATCAACTGCTGAAATGTTGGAAGAACTCAATGATCATTATGAGCTTCATATCATCACAAACGGATTTGATGAGGTTCAGCATTTCAAACTTGAAAATTGTGGTTTAGATCATTTTTTCGATGTTGTTATAACATCAGATAGTGCTGGATACAAAAAGCCCGATGAGCGAATATTCTTTCAGGCTCTGACCAAAGCAAAAGCAGAAGCTGGAAACTCTTTAATGGTCGGTGACGATTGGAACTCAGATATTATTGGAGCCAGAGGAGTGGGTATGAAGCAATGCTTTTACAGCCCTCAAATTGAAATGCTCAATGATAGAACAGATGAAGGGTTGATTGAAGTCGGTCACCACGATCACATGGTTGATTTTCTTAAATCTCAGCGATAATCGATCGGTTACCGCGAACTTCTTCATTGAGATTAACCCGAACCTCGCTCGTTGTTGGAAGGAAAATATCAACGCGTGATCCGAATTTGATAAACCCAAACTCTTGTCCCTGCGTTACTTCGTCACCTTCGTCAACATACCAAACAATTCGCCTGGCCATAGCACCGGCAATTTGGCGGTAGAGAACATCAGTTCCGTTTTTGGTTTGAACACCAACCGTTGTACGCTCGTTGTCTGTCGAAGATTTTGGGTGCCAGGCAACTAAAAACCTGCCCGGGTGATATTTGAAATATTTCACGATCCCGCTAACCGGATTCCAGTTGATGTGTACGTTGAGCGGACTCATAAAAATTGAAACCTGTATGCATTTTCGCTTCAGGTATTCAGTTTCTTCAACTTCTTCAATAGCAACGATTTTACCGTCAGCAGGTGCATAAACAAGATCTGGATGTAACGCTGCTAATGAGCGATCTGGTTTTCTGAAAAACTGCAGAATTGAAATAAGAATAAATAGCGCCAGTAATACCAGCAATAGTTTTAGCCATACGATGTGACCAAATGTTTGAGTACCCAGGTAAATGAGGATAAAACCTACAATTACAGCAATTGTTATGGATACTCTACCTTCTTTGTGAAATTTCATAAGCGGCTTCAAATATAACGTATTGCAGCATTCTTTAAGCGAAAATTAAAATAAATGCCCATGCTGCTGGAATAGCAAAGAGTGCAGCGTCAAACCGATCCAGTATTCCACCATGACCGGGAATGATGTTTCCGGCATCTTTTACTCCGGCATTGCGTTTTAGCATAGATTCAAAAAGATCACCTAGGGTGGCAAAAATTGAGACAACAAGGCCTACCATGATCCATGCTTTACTATCGAAGTGAAAAATGAATTTTGAAAGAATAAAAGCACCGGCTAATGAAGCGATTGCACCTCCAAGCGTTCCTTCCCAGGTCTTTTTTGGAGAGAGTCTCTCATTTAGTTTGTTTTTCCCCATTGCCCTGCCTGTTAAGTAGGCCATTGTATCGTTAGTCCAAATCAAAATAAGAATGAAAAGTACTTTATGAGGATTGAATGTTGAGTCGAGAGATAGCCCAAAAAGGAAGATTCCCAGAAAGCCCAGCTGTGTGTAAACGAAGCCTAAAATAACGCCTGATGAATCAAGAAATGGGGTTGGAGTTTTACTAAACAGGACAACCACTAACATGATTAAGAGGACGAAAATAGCAATTCCGAAAACCGAGTTAATATCAATTATTGAGAATTGCCAGGATATAGCACTTATCCAAAATGCAATGGCGCCCAAAATAAATACGCGTACAAGATCCTTGTTTCCAAACTTCACCAGTTTAGAAAATTCGCTTGCCGCAATCAATGAAAAAAATGCTAAAAGCGGAACAAAAAAAGTTGAACCCAAAAGTACACCGGTGATTAATACCGCTACAAATACGCCTCCAGATAATGCGCGTACCGTTAATTCACTCAAGACTTTTTGTTATGCTCCTCAATGTAAGCTTTTGCTTTGTCCACATTTTCAGGGTGAACATAAACGCCTACAGCGTAGTTCGTTTGATTGAGAGATTTAAACATAGACGCTTGATGGTCAAAAACATAAGCTTCAATGTCCATTTCTTTCAAATGTGCCTGAATTAATTCAGCATCAAACTTGTCATTTGTTTCGTAAACTAAATTCCAATCTTTTGGGTTCATAATTCGGGTTATTTAGACGTATTATCTGAAGTGCTTTCTTCTTTTTTATCACTCTTATCAGAGTCTTTCTTTTCATCAGTTTTTTGGTCAGATCCGGAATCGCTTTTCGGCTTATCCTCAGAATCTTTGTCTTTTGACGGGAGCTCTTTTTGGCTCTGACCGTTATCACTGCTTTTTTCCTGAGCTTGCTTTTCAGTCAACCTAATTTGCTCAGCTGTTTTGTCAGCTTTGGTTTCAAATTTACGTTTACCAAAAATGCGTTCCAAATCTTCTCTAAAGATAACCTCTTTTTCGAGAAGTAACTCAGCCAATTCATTCAGTTTGTCTTGATTTTCGATAAGAAGGTTCTTCGTACGAACATACATGGATTCAATGAGCTTACTAACCTCTTTATCAATAACATCAGCAGTTGTGTCACTGTATGGCTTAGTAAAGTTGTAGTCATTTTGACCTGATGAATCGTAGTAACTAATGTTTCCGATTTTATCATTGAGTCCGTACATCTTGACCATCGCATAAGCTTGTTTGGTGATTTTCTCCAAATCACTCAATGCACCGGTTGAAATTTCGTTGAATGTGATTTCCTCAGCAGCACGACCACCAAGCGCAGCACACATTTCATCAAAGAGCTGTTTTTTGGTTGTGATTTGACGCTCTTCCGGTAGATACCAGGCTGCACCCAGACTTCTACCACGCGGCACAATAGTTACTTTCACAAGTGGTGAAGCGTGTTCTAACAACCAGCTCACTGTTGCGTGACCAGCCTCGTGAAAAGCGATTGTTTTCTTTTCTTCAGGAGTAATGATCTTGCTTTTCTTCTCGAGCCCGGCAATGATTCTATCAACCGCATCTAAGAAGTCCTGCTTATCGATTTCTTTTTTCTTTTTACGAGCGGCAATAAGCGCTGCTTCGTTACAGAGGTTTGCGATTTCAGCACCACTAAACCCTGGAGTTTGGCTCGCTAAGAATTCGATATCCACATTGTCTTTAAGCTTCAAAGGCTTCAAGTGAACTTTGAAAATTGCTTTACGCTCTTCTTTTTCTGGCAAATCAACATTGATTTGACGATCAAAACGTCCCGGACGAAGTAATGCTCTATCCAGAACATCAGCACGGTTAGTAGCTGCTAAAATGATAACACCGCTATTTGTTCCAAAACCGTCCATCTCAGTAAGGAGTTGGTTCAATGTGTTTTCGCGTTCATCATTTGATCCCTGCATCGCGTTTTTACCACGAGCACGACCAATTGCATCAATCTCATCTATGAATACGATACAAGGAGCTTTTTCTTTCGCCTGTTTAAAGAGGTCACGAACACGAGAAGCTCCAACACCAACAAACATCTCAACAAAATCTGACCCTGAAAGTGAGAAGAATGGAACCTGCGCTTCACCGGCAACAGCTTTTGCGAGCAATGTTTTACCTGTACCAGGAGGGCCTACCAGTAATGCACCTTTAGGGATTTTAGCTCCAAGGGCAGTGTAGCGTTTGGGGTTTTTGAGGAAATCAACGATTTCCATTACTTCCTCTTTAGCTTCTTCTAGACCGGCAACATCTTTAAAGTTGATTTTAACTCCCTGTTCTTTGTCAAATAGGGTAGCTTTTGATTTCCCGATGTTGAATATTTGTCCGCCAGGACCACCGCCACCGCTCATTCTGCGCATGATCAGTATCCAAAGGCCAAACATCAACCCAATTGGAATCAACCAGCCGAGAATATCTCTTCCCCAGTTGTCCTGTTGAATGAAATCGTATGCTAAATCGTATTCCGTTTGCCACTCATCGAGTTGTTGAGTAAAGAAATCTCCTTTTGGAGGGGTGAATTCAAAGTGAGGTCCTTTTTGAGAGTTCTCACCAATTAAAGGTTGCTGAAGTTTTCCTTCATATTTCTCAAGGGAATCAGGTTTGATAAAAACCTTAGCCTTTTCATAATTGTAAATGATGACCTTATTTACATCACCACTTTGAACCATTTCCTTGAATTTTGGAAATGTAGTAGGCGTTAGAGAAGGCCCCCAGTTGAACAAGTTCAAAGAAATGAGCACTACAGCTATGATAGCGTAGATCCAATAAAAATTGAAATTGTTTTTCTTTTTGTTGTTCTTGTTTGGCGGCTTGGGAATATTACCCTTAACTCTATTAGAGCGCTTAGAATCTTGTTGTTTGCTCATTCAATATTGTTTCTGTTAATCTTCAATAGTTGAAACTTTGGCATCAGCCCAAAGGTCTTCCAAATTATAGAACTCACGAACGCTTTCCTGAAAAATGTGAACCACAACATTGAAATAATCAATAATTATCCATTCAGCATTTTGAGTTCCTTCTACATGCCAGGGCTTTTCAGCGAGATGTTCACGAACTTCATCCTGTACAGATTCAGCCAGTGAAGCAACATTAGTGTTCGAAGAACCGTGGCATATAACGAAATAATCACTTACAGAGTTACTGATCTCACGCAAATCAAGTAATTTAATTTCTTTTCCTTTGCGTTCTTTAAGCCCTAAAACGGCTGTTTCAGCTAATTGGGTTGATGTAATTTCGTTTTCTTTCGTCATTCTTGTTGTGTTCAGCCTGCAAAAATAGGAATTTCGATTGATGACAGACTTTCATATTATGATATCTCTTGAATAGATATGAATACATTGTTTACAGGTCAAAATATTGTTCACCTCCAGCGTGTCGATTCAACCAATCGTTACGCTCTACAACTCCTATCAAAACAAAATGTTCCCGAAGGAACAGTAATTTGGACTGATGAACAATATAAGGGTCGTGGGCAGCGCGGAAACAACTGGATGAGTCAGGCATATCAAAACCTCACTTTTAGCGTGGTATTGTATCCGCGTTTTTTAGCACCCGATGATCACTTTCTTTTGAATAAGCTGGTTACGGTAGCGCTTAAGCGATTATTGCGAGACAAGCTATATGAAGATGTTCAAATAAAATGGCCTAACGATATTTACATTCAGAACCTCAAGACAGCAGGGATCTTAATCGAAAATTCCTGGAAAGGAAATCGTATTGGAAGTAGCGTGATAGGAGTGGGGTTAAATGTTAATCAGATTGAATTTGGTGATACAGCTAGTAACGCGACATCACTCAAACAACAAACAGGAAAGTTTTTTGAGTTGAGATTTCTATTAGAAGAGTTTTGTCAAATTCTAGAACACCTTTACATCAGATTGAAAGAAAACCCTCAATCATTAGATAAAGAGTTTGAGCGCAGTCTTTTTGGTCTTAACCAGTGGAAAAATTACGAAGTAAACGGAGAACAAGCCGTGCTTAAAGTTACAGGAGTGAGTAAGCAGGGCAGACTCATGGTTGAGGATAAACTCGGCAACCCGATGAAATTTGAAATTAAAGAAATAGCGCTTATCCGTGATTAGCAGCTAGCTTATCAGCGAGCATGTTGAAGAAATTCGTCAAAGGCTTTTCAACCATCGCTTTCATAAACGGGTTCATCTTTCCGTCAAAAAGGATTTTAGCAGTAGTGTCGTCACCCTTTTCATCGAGATTGATCGTAAGCGTAAAATCAAATGGATTTTTCCCTTCAGATTCCATAACAACTTTGGATGAATCTTCAGATGATTTACGCATCCCAATTTTTGCGAGACCTTTTATTTGAAAACGGCAAGAATCTTCGTCTGATTCCCAGTCTGAAATTTTATCTTCAGGCATCAGTTTTTGAAGATTATTCAAATTGCCTAAAAACTTTGAGAGAGTAGTTGATTTTTCGTTTATCGTAACTTCTTTGCTTTCTATCTTAGCCATGATTATTTTTTAGGTGTCCATTCAGATGGGTTGTCTCTCCAGTTTCTCAATACTTCAACATCTTCTTGCTTGATGTAATTCGTTTCGAGAGCTTTTTCGATGAGTGCATCGTAATTCGATAGCGTGTAATAAGGACATTGAGCTTCTCTCAAATTTTTCCTTGCCAAATCAAAGCCATAAGAGAAAATAGCAACCATGCCTTTTACAGCACTTCCATTTTCTTTCAGAGCCTTGATAGCCTTCATACTACTACCTCCGGTAGAGATGAGATCTTCTATGACGATTACACTTTGATCTTTTCCCAGAACGCCCTCGATTTGATTCGTCATCCCGTGCTTTTTAGCTTCAGGCCTCACATAAACAAATGGTAGTCCCATTTCCTGTGCTACCAGAACGCCTTGTGGTATACCGCCCGTGGCGACACCCGCAATAACATCAGGTCGGCCAAAGTGAGCATCAATGGTTTTGACGAACTCTTGCCTGATGAAATTTCTGATCTTAGGATAAGAAAGCGTTTTGCGGTTATCGCAATAAATAGGCGATTGCCAACCACTCGACCATTGAAAAGGGTCGTTCGGGTTCAAAACAACTGCTTTGATTTGCAATAAAAATTCCGCTACTTTGAGGGCCGAATCATCAAGAATATTCATACTAACAAATGTATAAAGTTTTCGTTACAAACCGGCCTGTTATCTTAACAGATAGGCCAGACCAATTTATTGAGACCTCTTTTGGGAAGCATCGATTTGTGTCAAAGAAAAAAATGGAACTGCAAATTGAAGCTTTTGAACACGATAAAACGGCTATTGGTTTAATGGTTTTTCACTACGATCTTGATGAGTTATTTTATTATTTCAGAAGGATTTGTCGATTCGTTAAAGCTGCGGGTGGTGTTGTTCAAAATAAAGATGATGAATTGCTTTTTATTTTTAGAAAGAAAAAATGGGACTTGCCAAAAGGCAAACTCGATGGTGATGAACATCCCAGGGAAGCTGCTTTACGTGAAGTGCAGGAGGAATGTGGAGTGGGCAGACTCAGAATTGAGAAAAAGCTCTGCGATACCTATCACACATATTGGGAAGATGATCGAAGAGTTTTGAAAAAGACCTATTGGTTTACAATGAAAACAAACTATGAGGGACGACTAATTCCTCAGCTAGAAGAAGATATCACAGATGTTAAATGGCTCAAGCAAGGCGACTTAAATGCGGTGAGTGAAAACACTTACAGAGCGATAAACGATGTAATGGAAATATTCAACAATCCTAATCTTCCTTATAATCGCGAATAATTTCAAAATCTTTTACGGCATCCTCACCTGAGTTGATAATAGCGTCAAAATAACCGATCATTCTATTCGGTTCGTAAGCGGGAGAAAGGGCTAATTTTCCATCAGGATCAACTAAGAAATACATCGGATAGGATCTGACAGAATACTTTTCAATCAGGCTGAATTTTTTGTTGTAATGGAGAATCTGCCAGGGATAACTGTGGTTCTGAACAAAGCTGTAAAAGTCTTCCTGATTGCGATCGCCTGAAATACTAAGGAAAGCAATTTTATTCTTGTATTTTGCGTAGAGTTGATTCATGAAAACCAGATCCTCAACAGATGCTTCATTCCAGGTTGCCCAAAACTGGATGTAAACGTATGAACCTTTAAATTGATCGAGGGTAACCAAATTTCCCAGGGTATCACGCAAATTGATAGCCGGTGCTTTACTCGATTTTTTTAGATGAGACATGTCAGCTAAGATACTCGAAGCAATACGTTTGATAATTGGTGTTTCAGCATCTTCAATAGCTTGTTTGAGCAGTGTTTTCTTGCGAGATGGTTTCACATTGGGCAGCTCGTTGAAATGTAGTTTTGTAATCAGGGCGAGCTCAGCCATGTCTCTTCTTTCAAAAAGTGAATCAGAAAGGAATAAGTTCACTACAGCTTTAAATCCGCTGTAAACAATCAATGAATCTGTGTAGCGAGATTTGTTGACGAGCAGGAAATGATCGATGTCGCGATTGTACACCTGCAGGAATAAAGACAGGTAATCTGCTGATTCCGGTTTTATTGGCTCAGACTTGAAAATACTCTTTTTGACACTATCACGATTAGCGCCTGAAAGTACTTTGAGCGATGTGACTCTCAATTTTAAGTCCTGTTTGAGTTGCGGGAATTTCTCATGTGCTTCGGTCAGAACCGAAGTGAGTGAGTCGTTAAAATCACGTAAGTTTTTGGGAAATAGCGTGTCTTTTTTTGGTGCTGGATTGCGTTCAATAAAATCAGCTACTGCACTATCCTGTAACATAGCTGCTTCATGTAAGAATTGATAGTTTTTTGAAGAGCATGCATATTCAACCTCTACTGGGATGAGCTTGTTGTTGAGGTCTTCAGGTGTTTTTAAAGTAATTGGTTTATCGCACCGTTGATCGTGAAAATACGGAGTGTACCGATCTTCTATTTTGAGGTAATAAAAGCCTGATTCCGGCTCTGACCGAAATGAAAAACTTCCATCTTCACTAATAAGGCCTGAGTCGAGTTTGTCGTAAGTCCCCGAGAGTGCTTCAACTGTTTTGAGCAGATAGATTTTTTGACCGTAAAAACCTTCTATTGAACCACTCAATTGTGCGGTACTCAATAGAGGGGAAAGAACTGTGAAAAGGAAGATTAATCGCTTCATTAACGGATATTTTGCGGGAGAAATTGACGGGCATTTCCGTTATTACGAATTATATCCCTAACTATTGTTGAGGAAACTGCCGAGTGCTGTGGATTACTCATCAAAAAGATGGTTTCCACCTCAGGAACGAGCTTCGCATTCATAGTTGCAATGCCCTGTTCAAATTCAAAATCTCCGGTTGTTCGTAATCCACGGAGCAAAAAGTTTGCCTTTTTTTCTTTGCAGTATTCAACGGTAAGTCCTTGATAGGTGTCAACTTGAACCTTGTCGTTGTCTTTGAATGTTTTGCGTAGCATTTCTAACCTTTCATCAAGGCTGTGCATGTACTCTTTACTGCTGTTGACACCAATTGCCACAATTACTTTATCAAAAAGCTCACTACCGCGATTGATGATATCTTCGTGACCAACAGTAATTGGATCAAATGATCCTGGAAAAACTGCAACCTTATTTTTACTCATAATTCAAATATTGAAAAATGGACATGTCCGTATATCCGTTCTTCAACAAAGTTAGGAACCGTTTTGAATTGATGCGTTTTATCGTGCTCTATAATGAGTAATCCTTTATCAGTTAAGAGCTCTTTTTCAAAAACAGTATTGATGAGCTCGTTGTAATTAGGCCAGTCGTAAGGTGGGTCAGCAAAAATAATGTCGAATTTAATTTTTGCATTTTTCACGAACTTAATAGCATCGCGCTTGATGGCCTTGAAGTTATCAGTTTCCCATTCCTTAGATGTTTGAATCAGATGCTTGATGCATTTAGTGCTCATGTCAACTCCGTAAACATCCTTTGCTCCTCTTGACAAAAACTCAAAACTCATATTTCCCGATCCGGCAAAACAATCGAGTACTACTTTATCCTCAACGCTGTATTGAGTAGTAAGTATATTGAACAGTGACTCCTTCGCGAAATTTGTTGTTGGCCTTACTGGAAGATTTCGGGGAGTGTTTATCTTTCTACCTTTATATTTACCACTGATTATTCGCACAACAATGTACTTAAAAGTGTTATGCCCACACCATTTGGAAGTGTCTCTTGAAGATCTTTGTTCAGTTCAAAAGATGTGTCGAGCTCAATAGGTGCAAGTTTTGGTAAATAATTTTTCAAAGAATCGAGTTGATTCAGTTGCTTACTTGTTTGCACGGTGTAATGAACTGGGGTATCCTCAACTGAAATCTCTAACTGCTCCATTGAATATAGTGTGTAGTACGCTATATCAGCATCAGATGTAATTTTAAATGAGTTAGAGTGGTACAAGCCATTTTTGAAAAAATAGATGTGAAATGCTTCGTCAAAAATGTGAAGAAAGACCGCATGATGAGCTTTGTCATCATTAAAAACAGAGTGATAAGCTAAAGCGCTTCCTGCCGGGTGTAATACAGTAATACCATTTTTGGTCAGATCCTTGAAAACTGATTGATCAATCCGATACAAAAGGTTAGCTGTTAGATTATTAATCACCATTGAGCTTTCCTTTTGATTGCGTTTTTCTCCCAAAATAAAGTTGAGGTACTCCGTGTTATTTTCAGGGGTGATAACACCAGTAGGCACAACAGTGAATTGGTTGTTTTGAACTGCTACATACAGCTTTTTTAGCTGTAGCTTATTCATCAATTCCTTTAGTGATGATGTGTTTTCAGGAACATCAAAAACAAAGTATTCCTGAAACTCATTCGTTGAAGAATTGAATGAAGCAACTGTTAGGTGGTGTACATCTAAAACAGCCACACCTGAACACAAAGAAGCAGCCTCTTTTGAAGGGCTGCTTCCATAATGCTCAATAGTATTTAAAGTCGTTGATCTATTCAACTGATTTATTTTTCTTCACTCCAGTTACCTGATGTTGTTGGCTGAGAAAGTGAACCTACCTGAAGGACATCTTCAGGATCGAAAGGATCAGTATCAGTAACCTGGAAAACACTAACTTTCATACCGCTTTCTCTTGTAAGAGTATCAGCTTCTAGTTCAAATTTTGAACCATTTGTAAATGGAATATACATCAACGAGTCAATTACAAGGTCATGCTTGTTATCTCTTATATCCATGTAATCTTCATCGTAAACGTATTCTTTAGCCTGTACAAGAGATGTATCACGAGAAATAATTCCTCTTTTAATGGCTTCTAGTTCTGATAGTGAATCTGGAACTGTACCAAACTTCTTGACAACAGCAATGCTGTCCTGTACGAGGAAATTGATAAGTGTATCCCATTCACCAGTGTAACCACCGTGTTGTTTTTTGTATTCTACTTCAGCCTGTCTTATATCTTTAAGACGTTGAATAACGGCAGAGTAGCGCTTTGATTTCTCTTTACGAAAATCTATAGGTTCTTTAATACTAATAAAATTGAAATAGAGTAGTACAATACTCAAAATAGCGAGTACAATAGAAGCAACTGCACTAATTTTAGCATTGATAATACCCATAGCGTTGAGAGTAACAAAAATTGCAATCAATATAATGCTGCCTCCACCTAGCATGAAGCGCATATCCTGACCTGTTACACCTCCAAAAATGATAACTGTTAATCCTGCAAGAAATAAGATTATTGCCGGTGCGAAACGAGATATTGTTTCTTTCATCTTTTGCTTATTCTGTACGGTTTGTGTGAATTTTGAATGCCAACAAACTTACAATTTTTTTTAAATGACAAATACTCATTCATTTCCTTAATATTGAAAAGCCAAATTGAATGCAGAACTCTTTCAATGAAAACACTTTTTGATTACATCGATCACGAGCCTACTAAAGATCAGGTGAATTGTTTGTCAAGGCTTGAGCAATTTACTCTTAATGATAAAAAGCAACTATTCATTTTAAGAGGATTTGCAGGCACTGGTAAAACAACCTGTATTTCAGCTTTAGTGAAATGGAGTAATGCTATTGGTCAGAACACGATATTGCTTGCACCAACAGGTCGAGCTGCAAAAGTGATGTCAAACTACAGTGAAAAGCCGGCATTTACAATTCATAAATTCATCTACCGATTACTCGATTTAGGAGAGCAGGGTTATCATTTTTCAAGGAAAGAAAATAAATTAAAAAACACCATTTTCATAGTGGACGAGGCTTCAATGATATCTGGTGAGTTAACTGCAGGTGAAAGTAATTTGCTCGATGATTTAGTAGATTTCGTTTACGAGAATTTGTCTAATCAATTAATACTGGTAGGAGATATTGCTCAACTTCCTCCGGTTGGCACGAACTTAAGCCCAGCTTTAGTTCCCAAAGATATGTTGGGTCGATACAAACTATCCATTGACGGAGCGGAATTAAAGGAGGTTGTGAGACAAGAGGAACTCTCAGGGATACTAGAAAACGCTACTCTAATCAGGAAAAATATTGAAGACGGAGTTAAGGAGTTACCAGAGTTCATCATTAATAATGAGGATGTATTTAGCATTAACTCAAATGAAATGAGTGATGTAGTACAGAGTGTCATGAGTCAGTACGGAGAAGATGGGTTTATTGTGGTCACACGGTCAAACAAGCTTGCAAATATGTACAATGAACAGCTGAGAAAAACTGTACTTTTTCGAGAGAACGAGATCGATGCCGGTGATTTGATTATGATTGTACGCAATAATTATTTCTGGCTGGGCTCTGACCGTGAAGATTTCATAGCAAATGGAGATATTGTTCAGGTAGATAGAGTTACAAATTTTGAAAGTATTGAAGACTTCAAATTTGCTGAAGCATCTATTACATTTATAAATAGTGCTGAGGACAAACAAATTGACGCTGTTTTACTCTTGAACACGCTCAAGGAAGCGAGTTCAAATTTGAATCAAGAAGACCAAAAAAAACTATTCAATGAAAGGATGAGTTATTTTTACGAAGAGTTTGGTCACAAGAAAAAAGCCTTACTTGCTGTTAAGTCTGATCCACTTTATAATGCCTTGCAAATAAAGTTTGCTTACAGCTTTACCTGTCATAAATCTCAAGGCGGACAATGGCCTGTAGTTTTTATAGATCAATCGTTCTTCCAGGAAGAATGGCTGGATCAGGATTATTTGAGATGGCTCTACACTGCGGTAACGAGAGCTACTGATTTAGTTTACTTTGTAAACACTCCTTAATTGTTTACTAGAGAGGTGTTTGGAGATATTGTTTAGAATGAATATTCATAAACTTTTGAACTTTATTACAATTGTTTCCAAAAGATTACATAATTTAGGTGACCTAAAACGAAATTTTGTTGGGTAAGGCTTATAAAATATCAATTTCTATACTCTGTGTATTTATGTTGTTTACGCCCTTGCGTTTTTCAGCACAAGAATATTCGAGTTCTCAACAAAATGGAAGTTATGATGTCGCTTTAGATTCAACATTTAAAGTTTCAATCTGCTTGAGTACCATCAATGATTTGGATAGCGTGAAAATTCCTTTTCACAACATGGGGCAAAGCACTTTATCTCAAGTTGATTTTTCGTTTGAAGATATAAATGAAAATGACCCTACTGATGTGGCATCATGGTCAGGCAATTTATCACCTGGAAATACCGGGCACTTTTATATTTCTGATTTTAATTTTTCAGGTTTTGGAACTTATGAAATATTAATAAGTAGTGAACTCGAACCGGGAAATGTAGATGTAAATCCTCAAAATGACACGATGGTGCTCGAGTTGAGTCTTTTACAAACTCCATCTTTACCTGATTATTCACCATTTTACAAGTGTGAAGAGGATACAATACAAATTGATGTGAGTTCAACCTCTATCAATACTTATCAGTGGAGTAATGGAAGCTACTCTTCAATCCCTTCTTTTTCCAGTGAAGGAAGCTACACTGTTTCAATAACTGGAACGAATGGTTGTGAGAACAATGAAACTTATCAGGTTAATGATTATGCTGGTCCATCAACTATTTTGCCTGCTGATACTTTTATTTGCGAAGGTGATGAAATAGAGTTAATGCTTGATACATCTTTCATTTCTTACGATTGGGTTGAGCTTGAGTCAGGCAGACCAAAAGAAATTATTTCAGATTCAGGTATTTATACAGTAAATATTCAAGACACTAATGGTTGTGATTTTTCTGATGAAATAGTCATTGATGAAATACCCCTACCTCAACCATCGCTTCCTGATGTAATTAAAGGGTGCCAGGGCGATTCAATTCATATTAATGCTGATAATGGTAGCTCTCAGTCCCTATATTATCAATGGGATGACGGAACCCAGGGCCATCAGATAGAGGTGACAAATTCAGGAGTTTATAAAGTTTCAGTTGAAAATGTTGAAGGATGCGCTTCATCAGATAGTGTTTTTGTTGATCTAAGATCTCTGCCATCTATAGAATTACCTGATACTTCCTGGATGTGTAATGGCACACCTGAATTAGTTTCAATTCAGGGAAGCTCTTCTATTTTTTACTCCTGGGATTCAGGAGAGAATGGAATGAGTATTCTCGTAGAGGAAGAAGGCACTTATCATGTTACCGCTCTGGATAGCAACGGATGCATGAACGATGAAAGTGTTATTGTACAAAATGAGATAGTTGCTAATAACATAGAGTCAGACACCATTTTGTGCGAAGGCGATGGGTTTAGTGTTTCACCTGATTCTGGTTTCATATCATTTTGGGAAGATGGTTTTTCAAATCACGAAAGGTTTATTACTCAGCCCGGGGATTATATTTTTACTGTAGAGGGAAAACACGGCTGCATAAATAAAGATACACTTTCAGTACAGTCTAAAACTGTTCCTGAAACTAACTTTGATTTTATAGTAGGAGGTGCAAATGTTAATTTTAATAACCTGACTAGGAACTTTGATAGTTTGCTTTGGAATTTTGGAGATGGTCAATTATCAATCCAAAATTCTCCTACTCACTCTTATGATGAATCAGGTGATTATGAAGTTGAATTAACTACTTTCAATATTTGTGGCCAGTCTAATTTTTCTCAAGTAATCAATTACACATCCACTGGAATTGAGGAGATATTTAACGAAGAATCAATAAAGCTTTACCCTAATCCAATTCTTCAGGGGAATGAAATTAAATTATTACTATCTGATCTTTCTAATAAAGATTTAACACTTAGAGTTTACAGCTCAATTGGTCAGCTATTAATAGATCGCTCAATCGGGTTGACAAGTCCAAGTCAAATCGTTTCAATTAACACCAATCAATTTTCATCAGGAAATTATATTGTGCATTTAACAATAGACAGTGAGTCAGTTACCAAAATGGTAAACATCGTCAAAAGAAAATAGATTAAAAATCGTAATCTAACCCAAGTTTCTTTCTCAGTGTTTTTAATGCCGGATTTTTATCAGCCAATTTGTTGAACTTGTCTGAGTTAGTGAATAATTTCCCTTTATCAGCATCATCTTTTTGTTTCAAGATGTCAAATGATAATTGAATATTATCGTTGCGTAGCTTGCTCTTGAGCTTTCCCAGTAAATCTGATCGATAACCATCAAATTCCAGTTTTGCAGCTTTATGATCGAGTTTAATATGGACAGTAGCATTATCAATATCCACTTCTGGGTCTCTGCGCTTCAACATGCTGGCAAGCGACTTTTTCCCATCATTCAGGAATTCAACTGTAGTTTCTTCCCACGCTGCATCAAACTCTTCTTTAGTGAAGTTTCTCGTTTCACCCGATACTACAGATTCATCCTTATTATCGTTAGAGTTTGAAGAATTCTCAGACTCTTGCTTTTTAATTCTGATAACACTTTTGCTCCTGAACTTATCTTGCAAAGGTCTAACTACCCTTTTAGGACTGTTTTGGTCAGATCCTTTTTGAGCATTGTTGCGAACTTCCCGCCTTATTTTCTCACCTTGAGACTGATTTTGGGGATTGGCTTTACCTGACACACGGTCGCTATTAGCTAAAATAGGGAAGTCGAGAAGTGATAACTCAGGGTCTAGTAATTTTTTTTTTCGGGATGCTTTTGAATTGAAGCAAGCTGCATGAGTGTTAACTCGACCAGTAATCGCTGATTTTTACTGGATTTATACCTGAAGTCACATTCGGTACATAGTTTAATAGCAGCCATTAAAAAATCCTGATCACAGGATTTCGCTTGATCGAGGTAGCGTTGCTTTATACTGTCACCCGCTTCGAGAAGTTTTACAGTTTCGTCACTACTTGAAACAAGTAAATTACGGAAATGAGCAGACAAGCCATTGATGAAAATGTGTCCGTCAAACCCGTTATCCAGAACCTCATTAAATAAATTCAACAGTCCCTGAACATTTCCATCGAGGATGAGGTCTGTAGTTTTAAAATAGTAATCGTAATCGAGGATATTCAGGTTCTGAATAACATCCTGATATGAGATTTCATTACCTGAATAACTTACCATTTGGTCAAAAATGGATAAGGCATCTCGCATTCCGCCATCAGCCTTTTCAGCGATGAGGTGGAGAGCATCTTCATCCGCAGTCACGTTTTCTTTTTGAGCAACATCTTTCAAGTGCTCAACCATATCCTTAATTTGAATACGGTGAAAATCAAAAACCTGACATCTCGATAATATAGTAGGTATTATTTTATGCTTCTCGGTTGTCGCTAAAATAAAGATAGCGTGTGCCGGGGGTTCTTCAAGTGTTTTGAGGAAAGCATTGAAAGCGGCTGTTGACAACATGTGCACCTCGTCAATGATGTACACTTTGTAACTTCCCACTTGCGGGGGGATGCGAACCTGATCGATCAGGTTTCTAATATCGTCAACCGCGTTGTTTGAGGCTGCATCGAGCTCAAAAATATTAAAGGCAAAATCTTCATTTTCATCAACACCATCACCATCTTTTGATAGTGCTTCTTTGTTTACGGCTTTAGCCAAAATACGGGCTGTTGTCGTTTTACCAACACCTCTTGGACCGCAAAATAAGAAAGCCTGTGCCAAATGGTTTTTATCGATGGCATTCTGCAGAGTGTCTGTGATAGAACCCTGTCCAACAACCGAATCCCAGTCGGTTGGGCGATATTTTCGTGCTGATACTATGAAGTTATCCATGAGTGGTACAAATATAGCCCTTTGATGCGATGTGAGAATTAATTTGGGCTCGAAGTTTTGACTGAAACTTAGCTAATTTTGGTTCTGACCAAAAAATCAATGGGATACAGTTTTGTAAATGTCAGGGTTTCTGTATTTTTGCAGGCCAATTTTTATTTTAATTAAAACAATAGTTATGAGTACAAGGTACGAAACTGTTTTCATTTTAACTCCCGTTTTATCTGATGATCAGGTAAAGGAAGCAGTTACCAATGTAAAGGACTTCTTAAAGAAAAACGGTGCTACAGTGAAGCATCAAGAAAGCTGGGGGCTTAAAAAGCTCGCTTATCCTATCCAGAATAAGTCTACCGGTTTTTACCAGCTTTTTGAATTCGAAGCAGATGGTGACTTTATTTCAAAGTTTGAGCTTGAACTGAAACGTGATGAGCGCATGTTGCGCTTCTTGACTGTTAAGATGAACAAGAATCACATTGAGTTTGCTGAAAAGCAGCGTAACAAAGCCGCTGAAGCATCAAATTAAGAATCCTTTAAAGCATTATAATTATGGCTGAATCAGAAATCAGATATCTTCAACCAATCAACATTGAAGTAAAAAAAGAAAAGTACTGCCGCTTTAAGAAAGCTGGTATCAAATACGTTGATTACAAGGATTACAAGTTCCTTTTGAAATTTGTTAATGAACAAGGTAAAATTCTTCCTCGCAGGGTTACAGGAACTTCTACAAAGTTCCAGAAGAAAGTGGCTACATCTGTGAAAAGAGCACGCCACCTGGCTATTTTACCGTATGTTGGTGATATGTTAAAATAAGGAGGGTAATCAAATGGACATTATACTTAAAGAAAACGTAGAAAACCTCGGTGATGCAGGTGAATTAGTAACTGTAAAACCAGGGTACGGAAGAAACTACCTTATTCCACAAGGAAAGGCAATTTTGGCGACAGCTTCAGCAAAGAAAATGCTTGAAGAAAATCAACGTCAAAGAGCTCACAAGGAAGAGAAAATTATTGAAGAAGCTAAGAGTAACGCAGCCAAACTCAATGATATGTCATTGAAAATTGGAGCTAAAGTTGGAGATCAGGGCAAGATATTTGGTTCTGTGAACACTATCCAGGTTGCTGAAGCCATCAAGAAATTAGGTGTAGATATCGATCGTAAAAACATCTCGATCAATCAGGAGCCAATTAAATCTGTTGGTGAATACGAAGCTACTATCAAGTTCCACAAAGATGTGGTTGAAACTGTGAAGTTTGAAGTTGTTGGTGAGTAATCAATAACGAAAATCAATATTTAAAACCCGAATTCTATTTAGAGTTCGGGTTTTTTTATTCGTATCTCAGCGCATCAATAGGATCGAGTGAAGAGGCTTTCTTTGCAGGATAAAACCCGGCTATCACACCTGTGAAAAGGCAAAGTATAATTCCGAGTGAAATCCATGTCCACGGAATAACAAAAGGAGCTTCCGTTAAAACAGTAACAGCATTTCCGGCCCCAACACCAAAAAGAATACCAACAAACCCACCGAGTAAGCAAATGGTCAATGCTTCAATAAGGAATTGTTGAAGAATAATAGAAGCTTTTGCGCCAAGTGCCTTCCTTACTCCAATTTCTCTCGTTCTCTCAGTAACACTAACCAGCATAATATTCATCAATCCAATCGCAGCTCCAAAAAGCGTGATGATTCCGATAATTGAGGCTACAATTGTCACAACCTGAATGTTTTCAATAAGCCGTTGAGATAAGCTGTCGCTTCGTCTAATTCTAAAACTCTCAGGACTTTTGAGGTCGTCTTTTCTGATGATACGCATTGTTCCCATTGCCTCTTGCACAGCTACCTCCATTTCAACAGGAGACGAAGACATTACATGAATATCAAAAGATGTGTATCCACTCGCAAAATACATTCTGGCAGTTTTGAGCGGAATGAAAATATTTCTGTCTCCACTAAAACCCATCGAGCTTCCTTTTTCTTTCAGAACCCCAACCACCTCGTATTTTACGTTTTCAATCTTTATTTCATTTCCTGTAGCCTGAGAGTTTGGAAATAATTTCTCTTTAATTTCAGATCCAATTATGCAAACATGACGGCCCTGTTCAACTTCAGTATGGGTAAAGTTTCTTCCGTACTCAAGGTCATAACCTTTTACTGAGAGATAATTCTCGTCAGAACCGGTGACCTGAATGTTAGGGTTCGTCTCGTAGTCTTTTCTTTTGGCAATTGCACTGGAATTGGCTCTGAAACTGACAGATAAAATAGAAGGATGATCAAAACGAGAAATAAATTGACTAGCCTCCTTAATCGAGATTGGTCTTGAGCCCTCAATTCTTTCACCGCCCCTTCTTATTCTGGTATTCGGTAGTTGTTCAATCGTGAAGGAGTTAGCACCCATAGAGGAAAACTGATCACTGATTGAAGCTTTGAGAGCATCCGTGGCTGTCAAAATCCCAACCAGTGCCATAATACCAAATGCGATGATCAAAACGGTAAGTGAAGAACGCAGCTTTTGACCTTTTATCGCCTTAAGGCTGATAATTGTGTTCTGTTTTATGAAACTTGACATCACTTTCAAAAGTAAGTTAATATATGAGCAGAATGCTTAATTTTATAAGGACGAAAAATAATTATGATAATCGGAGCTAATGATCGATTTGCGGCCAATAAAAAATGTTGTGATCAAAGTGCTGTCGCGGCTTTTAAAGCTCCCAACAAATTACTATTTTCGCAATTGTCTAAAATTGAACAACTAAACAATAACATTATCTATGGCTTTTGATTTAGATCTTATTAAAGAAGCATATAAAAATATGCCTGGTAGGATTGAGAAAGCCCGCGAAATAGTGGGACGCCCACTAACGCTGGCAGAGAAAATCCTATATTCTCATCTCGATGAAGGTGACCCAACAAAAGAGTACAAGCGAGGAAAAGATTACGTTGACTTTAGACCAGATCGTGTAGCGATGCAAGATGCTACTGCTCAAATGGCTCTTTTGCAATTCATGCAATCGGGAAGAGATAAAACAGCAGTTCCTTCAACTGTACACTGTGATCACCTGATCCAGGCAAGAGTTGGAGCTGATAAAGATTTACAGGAAGCGATCAATAAGAACAACGAAGTATACAACTTTCTCGAATCTGTATCTAACAAATACGGTATCGGTTTTTGGAAGCCGGGTGCGGGTATTATTCACCAGGTAGTTCTCGAAAACTATGCTTTCCCTGGATGTATGATGATCGGAACCGATTCTCACACTCCTAACGCAGGCGGACTCGGTAGTCTCGCAGTTGGTGTTGGTGGTGCTGATGCAGTTGATGTGATGGCCGGAATGCCATGGGAGCTCAAGTTCCCTAAACTTATTGGTGTTAAGCTTACCGGTGAAATGAGCGGATGGACATCAGCTAAAGATGTCATCCTCAAAGTTGCTGGTATCCTTACTGTAAAAGGTGGTACAGGCCACATTGTAGAATACTTTGGACCTGGTGCTGAATCTATGTCTTGTACTGGTAAAGGTACAATCTGTAACATGGGTGCTGAGATTGGAGCCACAACATCGCTTTTCAATTACGATACATCAATGGCTACTTATCTCAAGAATACCGATAGAGAAGATGTAGCTGAACTCGCTGAAAGTGTTAGAGAACACCTTCGCGCTGATGACAATGTTTACGATAATCCTGAAAAATACTTTGACCAGGTAATTGAAATTAACCTCAGTGAACTTGAGCCACACATTAATGGTCCTTTCACTCCAGATCTAGCAACACCAATTTCTGAATTTGCCAAGAAAGTAAAAGAAGAAGGTTGGCCACAAAAGCTTGAAGTTGGACTTATAGGGTCATGTACAAACTCATCTTACGAGGATCTTACTCGTTCAGCTTCAATTGCTGATCAGGCGGTTAGCAAAAATCTTAAGGCTAAATCTGAGTTTACAATTACTCCTGGATCTGAACAGGTTCGATTCACAGCAGAACGTGACGGAATTCTCCAAAAGTTCGATAAAATGGGCGGAGTAGTTCTGGCGAATGCATGCGGGCCATGTATCGGTCAGTGGGCTCGTCACACTGATGATCCTGAAAAGAAAAACTCGATCATTACTTCATTCAACAGAAACTTTGCTAAGCGTAATGATGGAAACCCAAATACTCACGCATTTGTAGCATCTCCAGAGCTCGTTACAGCTATGGCTATTGCAGGTGACTTGGCGTTTAACCCATTGACAGATTCGCTTACCAATGAAGATGGCGAAGAAGTAAAACTCGATGAACCACAAGGTATTCAGCTTCCATCTGATGGATTTGCTGTTGAAGATTCAGGTTACCAAAAGCCGGCTAAAGACGGAAGCGGTGTTGATATAAAAGTGAAAGACGGATCTGACCGTTTACAACTTCTTACACCATTTGACGCGTGGGACGGTGAAAACTTAACTGATGCTGTTCTTCTTATCAAAGCTTATGGTAAGTGTACTACTGACCACATTTCAATGGCTGGTCCATGGTTGAGATATAGAGGTCACCTCGACAATATTTCAAACAATACACTTACAGGAGCTGTAAATGCTTACAATAAGGAGACTGATAAAGTCAAAAGTCAAATCACAGGTGAGTACGGAGCAGTTCCTGATGTACAGCGCGAATACAAAGCTAAAGGTATTCCTTCAGTTGTAGTTGGAGATCACAACTACGGAGAGGGATCATCTCGTGAGCACGCAGCAATGCAGCCACGTCACCTCGGTGTGAGAGCAGTGATCGTAAAATCATTTGCTCGTATTCACGAAACAAACCTCAAAAAACAAGGTGTACTAGCTGTGACATTTGACAATGAAGCTGATTATGACAAAATCCAGGAAGACGACAGATTCGACTTTGTTGATCTTAAAGATTTTGCTCCAGATAAGCAGCTTACTGTTGAGATCAAACACAAAGATGGATCAACTGATACCATTAAAGTGAACCACACATACAATGAGAACCAAATTAAATGGTTCAAAGAAGGTTCTGCATTGAATCTCATCAAAAAGATCTATGCGAACTAATTCACACTAGAGCTTAACAGAAAACCCCGGCAAAATTGTCGGGGTTTTTTATTGACTTAACAGAAGTGAGCAAGTTGTATATTTGAACACCTCAAATGAAATTACAATTGAAAAACGATTTAATACTCAGAGCCGCAAGAGGCGAGAAAGTTGAGAGAGTGCCCGTTTGGCTAATGCGCCAGGCAGGCAGGATTTTGCCCGAATACAGAGCTGTTCGCAATTCATTATCAGGGTTTAAAGAACTGGTTGAAACACCTGAGCTAGCTTGTGAAGTTACCTTGCAGCCGGTCGATATTTTGGGAGTTGATGCCGCTATCATCTTCTCTGATATACTTGTAGTTCCCGAGGCGATGGGCGTTACCTATCAAATGAAAAAGGGAGTAGGACCTATTTTTGAAACAACGGTCAGAACCGAGCGCGATGCCGAGTCACTCATTATCCCTGATCCACACGACAAGTTGAGATATGTTAGCGATGCCATATCACTCACGAAAAAAGAACTCGATGGTCGTGTTCCATTAATTGGATTTGCTGGAGCTCCGTGGACAATATTCTCATATATAGTAGAAGGTGGCGGCTCAAAAACATTCAGTAACGCACGAAAGATTTTATATCAAAATCCAACTTTGGCACACTCTGTGCTTAATAAGATAACACAAACCACAATAACTTACCTTAAAGCACAAATTGAAGCGGGTGCTGATATGGTACAAGTCTTTGATAGCTGGGCAGGCATACTTCCCAAAAAACAATACGAGGAATTTGCTTTGCCATACATCAAAGAAATTTGCGATAGCATTGACACTGTGCCCAAAACCGTTTTTTCAAAAGGTGCTTACCGCTCCATCAGTGAAATTGCAAAATTAAATTGCAATACAGTAGGCTTAGATTGGAATATGGACCGTAAAGAAGGCAGGCAACTAGTTGGTAATGAGCGTACATTACAGGGTAACTTAGATCCCTGTACGCTTTATGCACCCGATGAGGTTCTTGTAAAAGAAACTCAGCAAATGCTTGAAGACTTTGGTAGTCAGCGATATATTGCTAATTTAGGCCACGGAGTTTACCCGGATACAAATCCGGAAAAGGTGAAATTATTTATTGAAACAGTTAAGAAACATCAATTCTAAAATTATGAAAAGGAATATTCGAGCAGTTTTAACCCTTGCGGTTGGTACTTTTTTTACTCTTTCGCTCAGTGCGCAAAACAACCTCGTTCCAAACGGGAGTTTTGAACAAACTGATGGTCGCATACGAAAAGGCGACAAAGCAATAGAAGATGTAATTGAGTGGTTTTCTCCAGATGAAGAAAATGGAGCAGATGTTTATTCAAAAGAAGCAAAAGACGAATGGGGAATTCCAGAAAATAAAATGGGATACCAAATGCCTCTAGATGGTCAAAATTATGCCGGTGTTCGCATGTTTGGATACAGAGGTAGAACAAAAAACACTTTTATTCAGGTTCGCCTTAAAGATGATATGATTGAAGGCAAAACCTATTGTGTAAACTTCAACATAGTACTATCTAAAATATCGCGATATGCGACTAATAACATTGGTGGTTACTTGAGTGATAGAAAAGTAAGAGGTAATACAATCGATGACTGGGAAATCAAGCCACAAATCATGCATCCTGAAAATAAAATCTTCATGGATCAATATATGTGGAAAACAATTTGCGGAACTTACACTGCAAAAGGTGGTGAGAAATACCTGACAATCGGGAACTTTACAAATCCTGAGGAAGCTGACCGGGACGATTACGAATCGATGAGACGAGTAAAAGGATACGATCAACTCCAAACAAACGATGCTTATTATTTTGTAGATGATGTATCTGTTTACAACATGGAAGAAATTTCTTCATGCACATGTGAAGAGGAAAAGAAAAGTGATGAAATGCAGGTTGTTTACAGCGAAAATGTTAGTGAAGACGCAGACATGGATGCAGCCAAAAAACTGAGTCTCAAAAAGGTTTACTTCGATTATAACTCTACAAGCCCAAGTACACCAGCAGCAATTATTGAAGTAATTCGCTTGCTCGAAGAAAATGAAGGCCTTCAGGTAAAAGTAATAGGTCACAGTTCAGCAAAAGAAGCTGAAAAAATCTCTGAAGATATTTCCGCTAAGCGAGCTAAATACATTCACGATTACCTTATCAAAAGGGGAATTGATGAATCGAGGCTTTCCTTTGAAGGTGTTGGCGATTCACAAATAGTGGACGATGCCGGCACTGATGAAGCTAGAGCTAAAAACCGAAGAGTTACGTTCGAAGCTAGATAAACAGACAATCTTTTCAAAGAATAAAGGTCAATAGGAATTCCTATTGACCTTTTCTTTTTATTTGCATCATGGCACACTACCAGTATAAGCCTAAAGTTATCAAGGCATGGGCTTTTTATGATTGGGCAAACTCTGTTTACTCGCTCGTGATATCCACTGCCATTTTCCCTATTTACTACAATTCGGTTACAACAGTTAACGGATCTGACCAAATAGAATTTTTAGGTGCCACTTTCACCAATACATCACTCTACTCTTACGCTTTATCAACAAGCTTTTTTCTCGTTGCGCTTATGAGTCCGCTGCTTTCAGGTGTAGCAGATTTCAGCGGAAGAAAAAAGTCCTTTTTGAGAAGGTTCTGTTACGTGGGAGCAATCAGTTGTGCTGGGTTATTCTTTTTTGATGATGTCGATATGATTTGGCTGGCACTTCTAGCCTCAATTTTAGCTAGTGTTGGATTTTGGGGCTCTCAGGTTTTTTACAACGCCTATTTGCCTGAAATAGCACCAAGAAGGTTACAGGATAAAGTCAGTGCCAGAGGTTATAGCCTGGGATATTTAGGGAGCTCATTGTTGCTAATTCTTTGTCTTGCTTTGATTGAAGGTCATTCATTTATCGGTTTGGAAAAAAGTTTTGCTACCCGGCTTTCTTTCTTGCTAGTTGGTGCATGGTGGGCACTTTTCGCCCAAATTACATTTCGCAACCTGCCCGAGCCAGTAGAGCGAAAATCTATTAAGTGGCGTACACTCACTAACGGGTATAGAGAATTGAGAAAGTTTTGGATTCAACTTAAAAAACTGGGCGTCTTACGTAAATATCTCGTTGCCTTTTTCTTTTTTAGCATGGGAGTACAAACCGTTATTTTGTTAGCTAGCGTATTTGGTCAAAAAGCTTTGGGTTTGAGTACACTTCAGCTTATCAGCACGATTTTAATCATCCAGTTTTTGGGAATTTTAGGAGCCGTATTGTTCTCGAAAATATCTGAGAAAATTGGGAACTTCAAAGGACTCGTTTTGGCCATAATAATATGGCTGGGGATATGTGGAGCTGCTTTTTTACTTCAACGGTCAGATCCAAATGTAGCAATCAAGTTCTACATGCTTGGCGGAACGGTTGGATTGGTCATGGGCGGAATTCAATCTCTCGCTAGAAGTACTTATTCCAAGATGCTACCCGAAAAAGGCGAGCACACAACTTACTTTAGTTTCTTTGACGTAACAGAAAAAATGGCAATAGTCCTGGGAACATTCGCCTATGGTTTTATTGAACAAATGACTGGTGATATGCATTATAGTGCATTGACTTTAGGTGTATTTTTTCTGCTAGCCCTTTTAGCTATGTTCTACCTGAAGTCAAGTGAACGAATATCAATGTAGAATACTTTAATTTAGCACCCCAAATTTATTTGAAATGGATACGACTTACGATGTTGCTGTAATCGGTGGAGGAATTGTTGGAACAGCGAGTGCATATAAGATACAAAAGAAATTTCCTGATAAGAAGATAGTTCTGATCGAGAAAGAAAAGCATTTGGCTGATCATCAAACTGGAAACAATAGTGGTGTCATTCACTCAGGACTTTACTACAAGCCGGGTAGTAAAAAGGCTATCAACTGTGTGAGAGGAAGAAAAGAGCTCGTGACATTTGCGCGAGAGCACAACATTCCACATGATGTATGTGGTAAAGTCGTGGTTGCCACTGATGAAAAAGAGCTTCCTCATTTGGATAAAATCTTTAACATCGGTCAGCAAAACGGTATTGAGGGGATTGAGAAAATTGATGGTCACCAGGTGAGAGAAATTGAACCTCATTGTGCCGGAATAAAAGGAATTTGGGTTCCGGTTACCGGAATAATTGACTACCGTGCCGCTACTGAGAAAATGGCTGAATTGGTCACAAAAATTCAGGAAAACAGCAAGATCGTTTTAGGAGAGAAAGTAGAGGATATTGAGGGCGGTTCTGAATGTAATATTGTGCACACCAGCAAAGCAAAATACAAGGCGAAACACTTGATCTTTTGTGGCGGACTTCAGGCTGATAGACTTGCGAGAAAAGATAAAGTAGATTTAGACGAAAAGGTTGTTGGTTTTAGAGGTGATTATTATGAATTAACCGATCAAGCGAAACACAAAGTCCGCAACTTGATTTACCCGGTTCCTAATCCCGATTTCCCATTCCTGGGTGTTCACTTCACAAGGATGACAAACGGTGAAATTGAATGTGGACCTAATGCTGTATTCACTTTTAAAAGAGAAGGCTACGGAAAAACAGACTTCGATATCAGGGATACTATTGATGCTCTATCTTACAAAGGAACATGGAATCTATTCATGAAAAACATGAGTTTTGGTATTAATGAATACCGCAGAGCTTTCTCAAAGAAACTCTTCCTCAAAACCCTTCAGCGCCTGATTCCGGATCTGACCATGGATGATATCAAAGAAGGAAGAAGTGGCGTTAGAGCTCTTTTGCTAAAAGATAATGGTGATACTAAGGACGATTTCAGGATCATGTATAATGACAGGAGTATTCACGTCTTAAATGCGCCATCACCGGCAGCAACAGCAGCACTTGCAATTGGAGAAGATGTTAGCCAAATGGCCGTTGAACACTTTGGATTAAAAGATTAACGCTCTACAATTTTATACTTCTCCTGGAACTCGGTCCAGTCCCAAATGAACTTCTCAATGATTGAGTCTAACCGCTTTATGAATAATGGATTGGGGGCTTTCATATTCCTGAAGTAAGGTTCCTGGAATTCGTTGAGGCCATATTTGTGAAATACAGCTTTAGACATTCCATAAAGCGTATTCTTTGAGGGGAAATTAACCTTACTGATATAACTTTGGTAGTTTGAAATTAACTTTTGAACTTCATCAGCAGGTAAGTCGAAAGTGTGAGATAGTACATTGTACGCTTTATTCAACAATCTCCTGTCCTGGATACTTTCAAAATTATTACTGATAAGTTTGATATTACCTGCTAAAACAATCAGTAAAAACTGATCGTTTTGGTTAGGTTGAATGTTTGGTGATTCCACAAAACAAGGATCCTGATTGATCAGTTCAGCCACATCACCAAAGCCGTTGTCAACCATTTCAATAGTTGAGTTGATAAAGTAAACAACTAACTTTTCTTCTGAGACTTTTCGTTTAAAAAGCGTACGAAACATTAAACCCCCCGATTTTACACTAATTCTAATTGCAAACTTAATAAGCATCAAAATGCACTTATTAACAACAATGAACCATTTGTTAACAAAGTTTTCAACTATTTTTATACTGAATGTGAAGGAGGTAATTTAATTTTAACGTAACGATTTAATAGAACTCAAGCCAACTTGCCGTAACACTTTTGTCCTAATTAATAAACGTTATGAATTTGAGCTATGAAAACCATTTATCTTGTAAGACATGGTAAGTCTAGTTGGAAAGACACAGACTTAAGCGATATTGACAGGTCTCTCAAAAGAAGAGGGGTGCAGGATGCTTATTTAATTGGCGAGCATTTGCGAAAAGATAAAATTTGTCCAGATTTAATTGTTAGCAGTGTCGCGGTCAGAGCCTTCCACACCGCTGTCATTATTGCCAGAAAAATGGATTACTCCTTGCAGCATATTGCTCTTCAGGACGATCTGTACGCATCATCAGCACATCACTACCTCGAAGTAATTGCCAACCAGCGCAATGATGCATCGAGTCTCATGATTTTTGGACACGATCCGGCTCTGACCAATCTTTTCAATATGTTATTGCACAATTCAGTAGAAAAGATTCCAACATGTGCTGTGGTAGCTATTGAAATTGAAGCTGAAAACTGGCGGGAAATTGGAAAAGCTAAAAGCCAGCTCAAATTTTTCATCAAACCCAAAGAATTGAAATAGCCGATATGCTTGAAGTTTTAGAGTACATTCAGCGCAATAAAGTCGATGATGAAATTCACATTATCAACAGGGAAATAAGTTGGCTTGCTTTTAATGCACGTGTTTTACAGGAAGCTGAAGACCCTGAAAATCCTCTGTTGGAGAGAGTGAGGTTTCTCGGTATCTTCTCCAATAACCTCGATGAATTCTTTCGTGTTCGTGTAGCTACAGTTAAAAGGATGGTGACACTGAAAAAGTACATGAAGGAAATCATCATGGAAAATCCGCAAGAGTTGTTGGCTAAAATTCAGGATACTGTGCTTTCGCAGCAAAAGGATTTTCAGCGTATTTACCGGGGAATAATAAACGAGTTGAGAGAAGAAGGAATTAATCTCGTTGATGAAGAGCAGCTCACGGAAGATCAGGGAGCATATGTGAAAGAATATTTTCATCAACACGTTTATCCGGCTTTGGTTCCAATTATGTTAGATGGAACGAACCGCTTTCCCACACTTCGTGATGCGTCTATTTATCTCGCTATTAAACTCTCAAAAAGTTCAAATAAAAAAGATGTTCAGTACTCAATTTTAGAAGTCCCATCATCTGTTTTACCCAGGTTTTTAGTTATCCCGAGTATCAGTAATAAGCGGTATATCATTATTTTGGATGATATTATACGCTATTGCTTACGAGAGATTTACGCAATTCTCAATTATGATATCATTGAAGCTTACACAATCAAGATCACGCGTGATGCTGAGCTCGATCTCGACAGAGATGTATCAAAAAGCTTTTTAGAAAAAATGAAAAAAAGCCTCAAAAAGCGAAAAAAAGCTGAGGCTGTTAGGTTTATATACGATCGTAAAATTCCCAAAGACCTTCTCACATACTTGATTGAAAGCCTGGAAGTGGATAAAAACGATAACATCATTCCGGGAGGTAGGTATCACAACTTCAAGGATTTCATGAAGTTCCCGCATTTTGACAGTGGGCAATTACAATATGATGATGTAAAACCGCTCCTTCACAGGGACCTTCAACCATATCAGAGCATACTGGATGTAGTTAGGAAGAAAGACGTTTTACTGCATTATCCTTATCAAACGTTCAATTACTTTATCTCACTGTTGAGAGAAGCAGCAATTGATCCAAAGGTACGCTCCATAAAAATCACGATTTACCGTTTGGCAAAACGCTCAAAAGTGGTTAACGCACTCATCAACGCTGCTAAGAATGGCAAAAGAGTGACGGTGATTTTAGAACTTCAGGCTCGCTTTGATGAAGAGGCCAATATTAAATGGTCTGGCGTTTTGAGAGATGAAGGAGTTAAGGTTCTTTTTGGAATGCCGGGATTGAAGATTCACAGCAAATTGTGCTTGATCGAGCGCGAATCTGAGAAAGGAACGCGTTTTTATTCCAGCATAGGGACGGGGAATTACAATGAAAGTACTGCTGAACTCTACAGCGATCTTGCACTGTTTACTTCAAAGCAGAAAATTACACGTGAAATCGATGAGGTCTTCAACTATTTGGAAGGAGAGGAGAGTAACATTCAGAACCTGAAACATATCGTACCATCACCGATGACACTGCGGGGTAAACTCAAGGATCTGATCGATAATGAAATCAAAAATGCTAAGAAGAAAAAAGACGCTTCTATCACGTTAAAAATGAATAGCCTGGTAGATCCGGAATTGATTCACAAACTCTATGAAGCCAGTAATGCCGGGGTTAAAATAAGGTTGAACGTGAGAGGAATTTGTTCTCTGGTTGCAGGTAGAAAAGGATACAGCGAAAACATTGAAGCTATTAGTATTCTCGATCGTTTTTTAGAACATTCCCGAGTTTTTATCTTCGCCAATGGAGGTGATGAAAAAATATATATTTCATCAGCCGATTGGATGGGGCGAAATCTTGATGCTAGAGTAGAAGTGACTTGCCCTATTTATGACAGCGAAATACAAAAAGAAATAAAAGACTTTATTGATATTCAATGGCGTGATAATGTAAAGGCTAGAATTCTTGATGGAACGCTGAAGAATAAGTTGAGAAAACGGAAAGAAAAAGATAAACCAATAAGATCGCAACTCGAGTTGTACGAATACTACAAAGGCAAGCTTAAGGAGGGAAAATAGGTGATATACAAGAAACTGGCAGCAATTGATATCGGATCAAATGCTATTAGACTTTTGATTTGCGGTGTAATAGGAAATCCAAAAGACCACAACTACAAAAAAGTAGCTCTTATCAGGCTTCCAATACGAATGGGTAAAGAGGCCTTTGTTGAAGGAGAGATTAGCGATGAAACACAAGAGCGATTTCTCGATGGAATGAAGGCTTATTCTTATCTGATGAAAGTTCATAATGTAGAATCATTTAAAGCTTGTGCAACATCAGCAATGCGTGAGGCTAAAAACGGTAGAGCCATCGCTGAAAGAGTGAGAGATGAAACCGGAATTGATATTGAAATCATTGATGGTAAGCGTGAGGCGGAGATCATTTTCAATGGGCACTTCAAAGAAAACATCGATGAAGATTCAAACTATGTTTATGTTGATGTTGGAGGAGGAAGTACTGAAATCAGTATTTTATCAAACAGTGAGATTTACGATGCAAAGTCTTTTAACCTGGGCACATTGCGACTTTTGAATGGTCTTTCAAAAGATGCAGACTGGAAGGAGATGAAATCATGGATCAAGGAAAAAACCAGTCATTTGAATCATGTTGAAATGATCGGATCCGGGGGGAATATCAATAAAATATACAAGCTCACAGATAAAAAATATCCCAGACCACTCTTGTATCACGAGCTGAAAATCACACGTCAGTCGCTCAGTAAAATGAGCTATGAGGAACGAATGCAGAATCTCAAGTTAAACCCTGATCGAGCAGATGTGATTGTTCCGGCAAGTGATATTTACTTCAACGCGATGAAGTGGAGTGATAGCAGTATTATGCACGTTCCAAAAATCGGGCTGGCTGATGGAATGATTATTATGCAAAACGAACAGATTTCGAGCTGAGGTCAATTGAAATAGCGGGTTTATGGATCTGACCATTACTCATCGAGCTTGATCATGATGCCCTTTTTCATTTCTCCGTTTACCATTCCCTGCCATTCGTACTTGTTATCTTTTGAACGCATGATAGTGACAACCATGCTGTCGCCAATGCTCATCGATGTACCTTCAGGATGGTTTGTTTTGATGAGTTTAGCGCTGTAAGTACAGCTATCAATCCAGTTGATGGAGTATTCATCGATGAATTCTTCGCCAGAATTTTGGCTGTATTCTTTTTGAATAGAATCAGATCGTAGGATTCTCACCTTGCTCTTTTCGCTAAATGTAAATTCACCGGTTTTAAACTTAGAACAGTTTACATTTTCACTTTCTGCACAACCAATTAATGAAAATGCTAAGACTCCAATTAGTAAGTTTTTCATTCTTCCCCGTTTATTATTCTGCTTCCCCACTTATTGATATTGGCTTTAACAAGTTCCATGTCAATCGGTTTGGGAAGGTAATCATCCATTCCTACGCTAAGGCATTTTTCTTTATCACCTTTCATTGCATTTGCAGTCATAGCAACGATAATCGGCTGGTGATCGTTCTCTTCTCTTATTTTTAAAGTTGTTTCATAACCATCGAGCTCTGGCATTTGACAATCCATGTAAATGAGATCGTAATTGATCCTGTCGAGTGCCTGAATAACCTCAATACCATTTGCCGCTAAATCACAGTCATAACCGAGTTTACCCAAAATCATATTGATGAGTTTTTGGTTGACAAGGTTATCTTCAGCAACTAATATTCTCAGAGGGTATTTTTCAGCCAGTACACCAAATTCATTATTAACAGGTTTGGCTTTCTTGAATATCGTTCCAAATGCCTTATCGAGAGAGGTTTTTGAAATTTCTTCAATATTGGTGAAAATAGCCTTTTTGGGATGCTGTTCTGCTATTCTGGTACTATCAACCTTGTAGAGCAATAAGTAAGATATGTCATTGGTCAGATCCAAAAATACATTTGCATACGTTTCACTATCAGTGATTAAAAGTGATTCGTGAGACGGGTTGATCGCGTTTTTTAAATCGTCAACTTGCTCGAAGTGAAGGTGTAGTGAACTAAGTTCCTGGCAGATTTTTTCTTGAACGTCTTTATCTTCAAGCTGTACATAGATTTTTGAAAAAAGACTAAAGTGGTTTTCTTCAATTTGAGCCTTTTCAACTTTTTGGAGTTCAATATTGAATTGAAATGTAGAGCCTTCACCTAAAATGCTATTAACCCATATATTACCATTCATCAACTCAACCAGTTTCTTACTTATTGCAAGTCCAAGTCCTGTTCCTCCAAACTTCCTTGTTGTACTGGCATCCACCTGTTTAAAAGGCTGAAATAACTGATCTATTTTTTCCGACTCAATCCCAATTCCTGTGTCTTTTACAGCGTAATTTAAAATAACGAATCCGTTTTTATCGCTAACAAGATCAACATTGACAGTGACTTCGCCATCTCTAGTGAATTTCACAGCATTGCTGAGCAAGTTGAGAAGCACCTGCCTCAGTTTTGTTTCATCACCATTTGCATAAGCCGGAACATTTTTATCAATGTGGTATTCAAGCGTTATATTCTTTTGCCTGGCATGATTTTGAACAAGCCCAATTGCATCCCTCACACATTTGTCAATTCTAAACTGATGTTCTTCGAGCTCCATATTTCCGCTTTCAGCTTTGGAGTAGTCTAGAATATCATTGATTATGGTTAAAAGAGTTTGGCCGCTTATTCTAATGTTTTCTATGTATTCCTGCTGTTCTTCATCTATAGCTGTATCTCTCAAAAGACTCGTCATACCAATGACAGCATTCATTGGAGTACGAATTTCATGGCTCATTGTAGCCAGGAATTCACTTTTAGATTGTGCTGCATCCTGAGCCAAATCTCTGGCTTCACGCAATTCGCGCTCTCTCAATTTGTTTTTTGTAATATCCTTTGTAAATCCTGCAATACCAGTAACCTGATCATTTTTAATGATCGGGTAAAAAGAAACTTCATTAATTCTAAAGCGCTTGGTAGATTTTGATTCAACTTCAGCTTTTACAGCTTTTCCTTTTAGGGCCTGTTCAAAATACGGCATCCAAAAACTCCGGATTTCTTCATCGCTGTATTCGAAAATACTTTCTCCCTGCTCAAGAGATTTACCATATTTTTTGTGGTGAACTTTTAGGTAATTTTCGTTTGCTACAAGGAGGTTGAATTCGTTATCGACACACCAAATAAGTTGATCAGTATTTTCAATAATAGCCTGTAAATTGGCTCTACTCGTTTGAAGTTCCTCAGTTTGTTGGTTAATCTTGAGCTGCATATTGCGTTCTCGCAGCTTGTTTGATCTCCTGAGTATAATCACGATCAAAACCGAAAGCCCCACAACTACCAGTAGTAATATTAGAATGTAATCAGCTTGTTGCCACCATGGAGCCTGGACAGAAAAGGATAGTTGTGTCGTATTGGGTTCAGCGTCATTAGAGAACAAATGTCTGGTTCTGACCAATAGCGTATAATCACCAGGTGGGAATGATGTGAACGACAGCTTGAAATCATCCGGTACTGGGAGCCAAACGTCATCATAACCTTCAACTTTATACTCAACTATCCTGTTTTTTTGAAAAGAAAATGAGGGCGAAGATAGTTGCACCTGGAACCTGAAAAAGTCATTACTTAAATTGAGCGGTTTACCTGAGTTTTTGATTTTTTCACCATCTACAGTTATCTCATCTATTAAGATATTTGGCATTGGTAAAATGGGAATGTCATCAGGGTTGAATTTCACTAATCCATTGAAAGTTGGTAAAAGCAAGTTTCCATTTTCATCAACAGTCCCGCTTTGTTGAAATCCACCATTAAACTCTATGGATTCAAGGCCGGCAGAATGACCAAAATAGGAGCAGTGTATTCGATCTGTTTTGTCAAAGATGAAATCGTACATCTCTTTTTCTTCAATGCTGTAGAGTCCTTGATTGCAGGTGACCCAAAACCTTCCTTTATGCAGAATAATCGTTGAAGCTACTTCGTTGAAAAGGCCATCATCTATCGAGATGGTTTTAGTGATAGAATCATTGTGAAAAACGATTCCACCACCGTATGTGCCAATGAAGTAATTGTTTTTTTCATCGATGAACACATCTCTGGTGTGGTTGACCTGGAGACCATTGTTTGTTGTTAGCCTTTCAATGCTATTGTTTTCTTTGATGATGAAGAAACCTTTATTAGCCGTGCTTACAAGTAGATTGCCTTTTTTATCCTGGTGAATTGTTGTAACAGTTGATTGTGCAAGTGCATTGTTGTGAGGAGCAATTTGCTCAAGAGAACCGTCTTCTTCGATATACTTGTGTATTCCATTTGAAGTACCTAGATACACAGAGCTATCAATTTCTGTAATAGCTTTTACAATTCTTCCTTCTAAATTTTTATAAAAAAACTCTTTAGAGCCGTCATTATTGATTTTCATAGCTCCCTCAGTAGCGAGTCCAAACCACTTATTGCGCTTACTATCAATGAATATGGCCCAAATGCAATCATTACGGTGGCCGGGATCTAACCGATCTAAATAGTTTCCGTGCTGACAGTTTGTATTTTCAACAGTTCCATCTGGGTGAATAACATCATAACCTGTGCAATTACCTCCCACATAAATATCACCTGTTTCCCGGTCATAAAAAACTGGGTTTACAATCTTACCCGTGAGTCCATTTTTCTTGTTGAACGTTTGAAAAAATGTGGGAGTAAGTTTATTGATTCCGTTGATGATTGAACCAACCCAAAGGTTTCCTTCCTGATCCTTATGAATGGACCGAACGATATTATCGCTCAATCCGTCTTTTTCTGTGATGACATGGATTTTCCCAGTGTTGATGTTGATCCTCCTCAAGCCCTCTGAGGTTGTTTGCCACAGGTAATCACCATCAAGCATTAATTCATTTGAAACGCTTGCATCTGTGCTGTTTGGGATTTCTTTAATAACCTCATCACCTTTAATAAACAGAATACTCAAAGTAGTATTGGCAAAAATGGTGTCATTTCTTGATACCAAATCTAGAGCTATGATAGGTGAGTCATCATTGTTCTTGATGACCTTTTCTTTTTGTCCATCAAGCAAGAACAAGTCTTTTTCAGTGGCTAAATAAAATTCACTATCATTTGAAATTGTAGCACCTTGAATCCTGATGTTTCCTTTGAGGTTGAAAAGTGTTTTTTTCTCTCCGTTATTAAAAGATCTCAACTTTTCAAATTCATTGAAAACGAGGCCGTAATTTTTTGTGAAGCTAATGGCATGCGTGTTGACAGAGTTGACGTCAATTTCGCTCGTTTTTATAGAATCGTCATTTATAATGTGAACCAGGCAACCAACACTTGAAAAAGCATAGATTTCGTTGCCGTTTCCTTTAACAATTGACTCAAATCTGTTGCACCTTAGGTTTGGAAAACTTTTAGAGTTAAAGGTCTTGAAGTTTACACCATCAAATTTGACAATACCGTTGTAGGTGGCTATCCAAATGTTACCTACAGAGTCCTGTGTGATGTCGTTCACACTATTTTGAGGTAATCCGTTGAGACTGTTCCAATATTCTATGTAGTAGTCCTGGCTCTGACCAAAAACTGAAGAAATAAAGGCGAAACAAGAAATTACAATGGTCAGTAAATATTTTCCCCTTTTAAATAACTTAACCATCGATTAGCTCATTGTGGTTTTGAGGCCTAATTTAAAGTATGAGTTTGTATTATCTGTACTTCTGGTGCTTTTTTAATTAAAAACAACCGTCTATTTAAAATAATATTTGGCAAAAAGCGCTTCTTGCAAATTATTTAATAAGTCTAATTTGAACTCTAACTGTGCGATCTGTTATTTTTTAACCAGATTTACTCCAGTATAGTTTTGAGGTGTTATCGTTTTGAGCTCTTTCTTTACATCATCACTTACATCAAGCGTTTCAATGAACTGCCTTATACTCTCGCTCGTAATGACACTGTTTTTTCTGGTCAGATCCTTGAGCGCCTCATAAGGCTTGGGGAATTGCTCTCTTCTGAGAATCGTTTGAATCGCTTCCGCCACAACAGCCCAGTTTTGCTCTAGGTCTGCCGCGATTTTTTCTTCATTGATCACAAGTTTGCTAAGTCCTTTTGCTGTGGCTTTTAGTGCGATAGCTGTGTGAGCAACCGGAACTCCAACATTGCGGAGAACAGTAGAATCGGTAAGATCTCGTTGCAAACGTGAAACAGGAAGTTTTGCAGCTAAATGTTCGTAAATTGCGTTTGCAATGCCTATGTTTCCTTCACTGTTTTCAAAATCGATTGGGTTGACTTTATGTGGCATCGCGCTGGATCCTACTTCACCCTTTTTGATTTTTTGCTTAAAGTAGTCCATAGAGATGTAAGTCCATATATCTCTATCCAAATCGAGAACGATGTTATTCAACCTTTTCAATGCATCAAAAGTAGCAGCTAAATTATCGTAGTGTTCAATTTGAGTTGTTGTTTGGCTTCTGTTCAAACCGAGTGATTCATTCACAAACTTATTAGCAAATGCCACCCAATCAGTTTGTGGGTAAGCAACCTGATGAGCATTGAAGTTTCCAGTAGCTCCGCCAAATTTAGCCGAAAAAGGAATGTTTTTAAGTTGGTTGAGCTGAATAGTAAGTCTTTCGCTGAAAACCTGTAATTCTTTGCCCAGGTTTGTTGGTGAAGCGGGCTGACCATGAGTGCGGGCTAACATCGGTATATTTTTCCACTTAGATGCTAGTTCGTCAATTTGCTCGATGAGTTCTTCAAATTGCGGAATCGTTTCTTCCTGTAAAGCGTGCATCAAGCTCATCGGGACAGCGGTGTTGTTGATGTCCTGTGAGGTCAATCCAAAATGAACAAATTCGAGATAATCACCCAAACCTTCTTTTTCCATAACATCTTTGATGAAATACTCAGTAGCTTTTACATCATGGTTTGTGATGGCCTCATGATCTTTAATCTTTTGAGCATCTTGCGGATTGAAATTCCTGTAAAGATTTCTCAGCGTTTCATATTGATCTTTTGGAAAGTTCTTCAATTGCGGCAAAGGCAATTCGCACAGCGCGATAAAATACTCCACTTCAACCCAAACACGGTATTTGAAAAGCGCGTATTCTGAGAAGTAATCAGCTAGTTGTTTCGTTTTACCAGCGTAGCGTCCATCAATAGGTGAAATTGCCAGGAGTGAATGATTGATTTCCATATTGTATGAATTAAGTGCTCAAATATCGGTTTTAATTTTTTCGGTCAGAGCCCGCTAAAAGCCCCATTTCCATAGCTTGCTGATCGAGGAATTCGATTGCCTGGTCGTAATCATTTTGGATCTGACCATCGAGTATAGCCTCTTTCACAGCATTTTTCAACTTCCCGATCTCTTTACCGGGTTGCAAGTTATATCGTTTGATAATTTCTTTTCCGTCAACCGGTGGCTGGAAATTGCGAACATGATCCTTCTCTTCAACTTCTTTGAGTTTTTTGCGCACCACTTTAAAATTGTTGAGGTAGCGTTTTTTCCGCTTTTCACTTTTCGTGGTAACATCAGCTTCGCAGAGTGTCATCAGGTCTTCCACATCGTTTCCGGCATCGTAAAGTAAGCGCCTTACCCCAGAGTCAGTCGCTTTTTCAGTCGCTAAAACAATGGGTCTTGAAGATAAGGCTACGAGTTTTTTAACGTACTTCATCTTGTCATCGAGCGGTAACTTGAGTCGCTTAAAAATCTTGGGAACCATTTTTGATCCCACAAATTCGTGACCGTGAAATGTCCACCCGATGTTTTTGTCAAAGCGTTTAGTAACCGGCTTTCCGATGTCGTGTAAAAGGGCCGCGTAGCGCAACCACAGATTATCAGTTTCACGAGAAATATTGTCGACAACCTCTAAAGTGTGGTAGAAGTTTTCTTTGTGTGTTTGCCCGTCAATCTCTTCAACTCCAGATAATGCGACAAGCTCGGGGAAAAAGATTTCCAACAGACCTGTTTTATACAAAAGTTCCAACCCAACAGATGGCTGGTCGCTCAATAATATTTTGTTGAGTTCGGTTGAAATTCGCTCTTTACTGATGATCTTGATTCGGTTCTTGTTTTTGGCTATCGCTTCGTAAGAATCAGTATCGATTTTAAAGTTGAGTTGAGAAGCGAATCTGATGGCTCGCATCATACGCAACGGGTCGTCAGAGTAGGTTTGACCTGGAGCTAGCGGGGTTCTGATCGTTTTGTTTTCTAGATCTTTTAACCCGTCAAACGGATCGTAGATTTTTCCCCAATCGTCACGATTGAGACCAATGCTCAAAGCATTAATTGTAAAGTCGCGTCTGTTTTGGTCATCCTGTAAAGTGCCGTTTTCAACTACAGGTTTGCGCGAGTTTCTGCTGTAAGACTCTCTTCTTGCTCCAACAAACTCAACCTCATATTCATCAAACTTGATCATAGCAGTACCAAAGTTTTTAAACTGTGAAACTTCAGTGAATCGTTTACTTTGTTTGGCTACTGCTTTAGCTAGTTCAATTCCGCTGCCTACCGTAACGATATCGATATCTTTAGAAGGTCTTTCGAGGAGTAAGTCACGAACCCAACCACCAATAACATAAGCCGGCTGATCTATTTCCTCAGCTGCTTTGGCAATATATCCAAAGAGAGAAAGTTCGAGTTGAGACGTAAAGTTTTTTTTGATTGAGCCCATGAATGTTCGTTATCGGTTACTCGCGCTAAATGGGCTGGCAAAGGTACTATTTTATTCAGTGGTATTTGATAACCAAACTCGGGTTAATGTGGAGGAATTGAATTATTTTGGATGAAATTTAGACCAAAAAAGAAAGGGAGCTTAGTAGCTCCCTTAACCTAACAAACTAAACCACTGAAAATTAATCAATCTAACCCCTAAAACGAATTAAAGGCCTTTTTGAATGACTCCAAAATTGTTACATAATTGTTAGAGTTGTTATCAATCATTATTCAATAGTTTTAAAATCATGAACCCTATGTTAAGCTAATGTTATGAACTGTTATGGTTTAATCTTTACTTAATTTATTTGTCGTTTTCAAATTGAATATCGAACTCGTATTTTAGCGCTCTATTAATATGTATAATTGAATTCCACTAGAATCATCGAAAATAAACTTGAATAGATGAACAAGATACTTGTAGCAAATAGAGGAGAGATTGCATTGCGTGTAATGCGTACTTGCAGAGAAATGGGAATTAAAACGGTGGCAATTTTTTCTGAGGCAGATCGCAATGCGCCTTTTGTGCAATTTGCTGATCAATCTGTATGCATTGGTCCGCCACCATCTAATGAATCTTACTTGAAGATAAATGAGATTATCGATCTCGCTAAAGAATTGAATGTTGATGGAATTCATCCTGGTTATGGGTTTTTATCTGAAAACCCTGAGTTTGTCAATGCAGTAGAAAAAGCCGGACTCACTTTTATTGGTCCGTCTGCTGAGGCAATGAAAATCATGGGATCAAAACTCGCTGCCAAGGCTGCAGTTAAGAAATACGATATTCCGCTCGTACCGGGAACTGATGAGGCTGTTGATGACATCGATGAAGCGAAAAAGATTGCCGGTGAAATCGGTTTTCCTATTTTGATCAAAGCCTCTGCTGGAGGTGGCGGGAAAGGAATGCGTATCGTTGAAGAAGAAAATGAATTTGAGTCACAATTGAAAATGGCTGTCAGCGAAGCAGAAAGTTCTTTTGGTGATGGCTCTGTCTTTATCGAGCGATATGTAAAAGGCCCACGTCACATTGAGATCCAGGTTTTGGCTGATAAGCACGGGAATTACCGTCACCTTTTTGAGCGTGAATGTAGTATTCAGCGCAGGCACCAAAAAGTAATTGAGGAAGCGCCATCTGCGGTTCTCACTGATGCGAAAAGAGAAGAGATGGGACAGTGTGCAATCGATGTGGCAAAGTCTTGTGATTATGTAGGTGCCGGAACGGTTGAGTTCCTCTACGATGCTAATGACAACTTCTATTTCCTCGAAATGAATACGCGTTTGCAGGTTGAGCATCCTGTCACTGAATTGATAACAGGAGTTGATCTCGTTAGAGAACAAATTAACATTGCACGTGGTGAAAAAGTGAGCTTTGAGCAGGATGATCTTTCAATTCACGGTCACGCTCTGGAAGCTCGCGTTTACGCTGAAGATCCAATGAATAACTTCTTGCCCGATATTGGTAAGCTGTTGACCTACAGGTCGCCTGAAGGTCCGGGAATCAGAGTTGATGATGGGTTTGTTGAAGGAATGGATATTCCTATTTATTACGATCCAATGATCAGTAAACTGAGCGTTCACGCAAGGACACGCGATGAAGCGATTGATCGTCTCGTGAGGGCTATTGATGAATACCGTATTTCAGGTGTGACTACAACAATGGAATTCTGCAAATACGCAGTTCAACACGAAGCTTTCCGCTCGGGAAATTTCGATACGCACTTTGTGAAAGAACACTGGAATCCTGAAGAGTTTGAACAACAGTCAGATCCGGCTATTGAAAAAGTTGCGGCAATATTCGGGACGCGTGCGGCTATTGAAAACAGACGTAAATCTACTGTTACGGCTGAAAATGATAATCCGTCAGTATCTAAATGGAAAACAAACCGATTGCGTAAATGAGGTTTTTTACGTGTTTAGCGGTTTGTCTTTTTTTATTTGGTAGTTGCGCTACAACAAAATTGGAAATTGAGGTGCTTCACCCGCCCCAATCGGGGTTGGTGAAGCTCCCACAACCGATGGCGCTCTTCAACAACATCGATAGTGAGTTCGCGCTTACTGAGTTCTACAGGAATGGAACTTTCATCGAGCAAATCAATGCTCAAAACAATTACATCCAGCATTATACTTTAGTCGGAATAAGCAAAGCATTTAAGGAGGTCAATTACTACACGCCTCAAATTGCAGATTCGTTTAAGGTAAATCCGCTCAGCAGAATGAAAAGCGGGCCTCTTCCCAAGAAAGCGCTGGATGCGATTTTCGATAAAATTGAAGCTGATTTAGTTCTCGTTCTTGAAGGTTATGATGCTTCGATTGATGCAAACGGACAGGTCACTTACAGCGCTCCCGTTGATAGATCATACGGCACTGTGCGCGTTCCGTATTTTGATGGATCACAAACGGTGAGCATGACAATCTTTTTTAGAATTTACAACCGAAATGGAGAAGTGCTCTCTCAAAGTCAGGTGAGTGATCAACTCACGAGCATGGCTTCTGGTGAATCGCCCCAGGAAGTTCATTTCAACATGCCAGATGAAGCTTCAATGCTCGAACAAACGGCTCTGTTTGTGGGGAGTAACATCGCTAAAATGGTGAGCTTGCACTGGAGAGATGTACAGCGGACTATGTATTTGTACGGCAATGATGAACTCGTTGAAGCGGGAAACCTGGCAATTAAAGGCGACTGGCCGCAAGCTACCGATTTGTGGTTTGAGTTGGCCGGCTCTGACCGTGAAAAAATTGCCGAAAAAGCGAGTTACAACATGGCACTTGCCAGCGAAATGGCCGGTGATTTAGATCTAGCAATTACATGGGCTGAGCGCTGTATTGAAAATTACGATTCCCGATTGGCTAAATCTTATTTGGAGGTTTTAAAACAGCGAAGTAAAGATTTGGAGCCTTTTAAACCGTATCTAAGCTCGAAAAATTAGTTTGGCCAGGTAGTGGTTTTTGCCCTCCATGCTCAGGATATCACAGGTAAATCCACTCTTTTTGGCGTATTGACAAAGTGTGCGAAAATCAATAAAAAGCCACGGAAAAGGATCTCCGGTTTCACCTTTGTACTTCATGGTGTACTCAATTTCCCCGTAATAATCTTTGCTGTTGTCGATCCTGATACTTTCATCGGGCTCTTTGTACATGTATTCGATATCAGTTGAGTCCAGGATTATTTGTCCGCCCGGATGCAGCATTTCTTTAGCTTTCTCAAAAAACTCGGGGAGTCGATTGAGCTTTCCCACAATTCCAATTCCGTTCATGAGTAGGAGTAGCGTGTCGTAGCGTTCTTTGTCGATTTCGAAAAAATCCATTTGCCTGCATTTCTCAACTCCCAAATACCGCATCACTTTAAACGCGTTTTTAGATCGGTCAATGGCTCTTACTTCAAATCCCTGCTCCTGCAAGATGAGTGAATGAACACCGGCTCCGGCTCCAATATCGAGGACTTTTCCCTCACAGTATTTGAGCGCTGTTTTTTCTAAATCGGGCAAGCTGGCGTAATCACGGAAAAAGTAATCGATAGGGTAGAGGTCTGTATGGTTGAGGTCATTGATCACAACTACATCCTCAGGATCCCTGTTATGAAGGAAATCCATCAATGCTTTTCCTAAAATATCGTTGTTTTCTTCATTTTGCATGAACGCTACAATTGAATTGCTAAATTTGAACAAAATTATTTTTATTTCAATATCAAGGCCATGGCAAACATTCGCGGTTTAAAAAAGGAGATCAATTTTCAATTTGCAGATTTTATTGACGAGTGCTATGAGTGCATTATGCAATATCCTAAAAAGCGATCGAAGCTAGAGCCTATCATCGATAAAGCAGTTAATGAATACGATGAACTCATCATTCGTGTGAATGAAGGCAAGCACAATCACGAAAAATCAGAATACTTCAATAATCTTCGTGCAGATATGAAGGCTAAGTTATTGAAGTTATTCGAAGAACTTTCAAAAGAAGCAAAATAAGGATGCTGAGCGATAGAAAAAATATTCTCATCCTTTTTATGTCGCTGATTATTGTGGCCTTTGCCTTTTTCTCGTATCATCAAAACACGATAATTGACGTGTTGAACAACGAGATTCTCAAGCAGGCACAACACAGGCAAAATCTGCTTCTCGATAAGTACAAAGCTCAAAAAGAGGCAGATTCATTGCGCATCGAATTATTAAAAAGTAAATCAGAAAGGTAGTCTCATGAACATTCCGGTTAAAAATCTCCCTCGTGTCGTTATCATTGGTGGAGGTTTTGGTGGTATGGCAATAGCCAGAGAAATCAGAGATAAAAATTTCCAAACCGTTTTACTCGATAAACACAATTACCACACTTTTCAACCACTTCTTTATCAGGTTGCTACATCAGGGTTAGAACCCGATAGCATCGCTTATCCACTCCGTAAAATTTTCAGCAGCAAAAAGCACTTTCATTTTAGAGTAGCTGAAGTGGAAAAAGTCAATACTGATGAGCAAATCGTAAACACGAGTATTGGTCCGATCCATTACGACTACCTCGTCATTGCGACCGGAACCGGAACCAATTTTTTCGGGAACGAGAAAATCAAAAAGCATGCGATGCCGATGAAATCTGTTCCCGAGGCGCTCAACCTGAGAAGCTTGATACTCGAGAATTTTGAGAAAGCACTTCTCACCAAAGATATTGAGGAACGCACAAAGCTGATGAATTTTGTGATTGTTGGCGGTGGACCAACCGGAACCGAATTGGCCGGAGCTTTGGCAGAGTTGAAATCACACGTGCTTCCCAACGATTATCCCGATCTCGACTTGCGCTTGATGCAAATTCACCTTTTAGAAGCGGGAGATTCATTACTTGCCGGAATGAGTAAATACTCGGCAAAGAAAGCTGAAAACTATCTCGAAGAATTAGGTGTTCAGGTTTGGCTGAATACCATGGTGAAAGATTTTGACGGAAACGTTGCTCAAACATCAAAAGGTGAGCTCGAAAGCAAAACGCTTATTTGGGCAGCAGGTGTTCAGGCTCGTCCTATTGAAGGAATAAATGGGGAGAGCCTACTCAAAAATGGACGCTACAAAGTGGATGAAATTAGTCGTGTTGATGGTTACCAAAACATCTTTGCTTTGGGAGACGTGGCGGCAATGCAAACCGATCAGTACCCGAACGGACATCCGCAGGTTGCTCAACCGGCAATTCAGCAAGGCGAGCATCTCGCAAAGAATTTATTTAAACTCGAAAAGGGCAAAAAGACAACACCGTTTAAATATAAAGATCTGGGGTCAATGGCAACTGTTGGACGAAACAGAGCGGTTGTGGATCTGAATAACATCAGCCTTGGTGGAGCTTTAGCCTGGTTTATTTGGATGTTTATTCACTTGATTGCGCTCGTTGGCTTTCGCAACAAAATGGTGACTTTAATTAACTGGACGTATGCTTATGTCAAATACGACAAAGGAGCCCGATTGATTATAAGGCCGTTTGAGAAGAAAAAGGAACATGTTTAACCTTTGAGCGATTTTTTCACCTGATCGATATCTGTTTTATTGATCGGTTTTTCAAAAAAACCTTTTACCGATTGGTATTTGTAGCTCTTGGTTCTATCGTTTTGCAATGTGCTTGAAGTGATGATGTACACATCGGTTTCAATGCCATTTTCAGTCATAGAATCGAGAAGATCAAACCCGTTCATGACAGGCATGTTCAGGTCGAGTAAAACAATTTCAGGTTTCGAAGATTTTATCATGTTCAATGCTTCTTTTCCGTTTTCAGCAGAAAGGATTTCATTGTCAATTTGAGCTAATTTCAAATTCTGTTCAATGATCAGGCGAGCAATTGGATCATCATCTACAACTAAAATGCACATCTTAATGAGGTTAGTATTTTGAGCGAGTCCAAGATAAGAATAATATTCATTTGTTCGTTCTCTCGGCTTTAATCTTTACAATTCCTTCAGAGTATGGGGCTATTTCATATGGATTGTAAAGGAATGAAATGCTGTCTTTCCCAATCACGAAATTATTGTGAACATATAGCGAATCGTCAAATATATATCCTTTGTCTATCAAATCATTATAGCTCTTGCTTTTCATCGCTTTTGCGTGGTTAGTTTTGAGTTTAGCAATGAGCTCATTTTCACTTTCATCAATGAAATTTTTCCAGCTTAAATGTCTTAATTCAGGCCATGAAAAGTAGCTGTGAAACTCTCCGTAGTTCCCGTGAGCGCCTCCGCTGTACAAATAATGACTCTGTTCGATGTGAAGCAACGAATCTTCAAATGAAGCCATAAATGCACTTTCCTTAACCCATGGCATTGCTTCATCCATCATTTCATAAGTTTTGCGCCATTGAATTAGGAACGAATCCAAAGAACTTCTCAATTCACTAGTGTCATTGACATTTAGGATTGAATCAAAAATAAATTTATTGAGTTCTTTGTCTCGGTCAGAGCCGGAAAAAACCGGGTACTTAACGCTGGCATATGTACACGTATCGCTTTGTGTGTTGCAGTTGTCAACTGTTCGTTCGATCAGTTTGTGCTGAATAGTTGGCTTTTTGATTGTGGAATCAGATTTCTCAGCTGATGATTTTTCAGATTGATTTCCGCAACTGGTTAGAAATAAACCCAAAATGATGAGGAACCGAAATTGGATCTGACCGATAAATGAAAATTTCATGTTGTAAATTTACTGATTATCGAACCAACTACGTTTACGTTGTAGCTTTAAATCTTGTAACATAGGAGCTTTCACACCAATGTTAAAGTTGTAAGATTGACGCGAACCAAACGGTATGATATTAAAGCGAATTTGCCAGCAGTGAAGATCGCGGTACACATCAAATGATGTGATATTGAGCTGTTTGTTTTCAATATCGTAACCACTCCTGAATGAGATTCTCCAGTTCTCAGTGAGGTTGACTTCACCGTTGAAATTGACACTGTTTATTTGGCTTGTTCTGTTTCCTGTTTTGCGAACCTGAAAATTATAATTCACTGATAAACGCCACGGAATATTAAAGTTGACGTAGGCGTCAGGATTGTTTTCTACGTCTTCCTTTTCAGCCTCTGTGCCCTTATCAGTTGAGCGGTTTTTGACATTACTGCTTTGAAATTGGAATCCAACATTAACAGAGCCTTGTGTCATTCTGAATGGTCTTTGGTTTTCATCCCATTGAAACTCATTGATGCGTTGACCATTTTCATTGAGGGCGTAAGGATCTAACCGCAAATCTCCGCGAAGATTTATGATTTTAGCAATTGTCGTTCTTAATTGGAGGTTAACTGGTGACCAATTGAGTGAGTCGCTCAGTAAGTCATAGTTCCAGTTGGCACTCAACATTTCAAGGATAGGAGCTTTTTTGAATTCAACATCGCCACTATCATTTTCAGATTTATATTTCATTTCAACATTGTTCTGCAAGTCGAAATTGATGACAGCTCTCTGGTTCTGATTTGGAGCTCCGTAAATACCACCTTCAAATACAGAATATTGTTGAGTGTTTCCCAAAGAGTCAACCTGATATTCTTCAAAGTAACCACTTTCGCTGCTGCTGAAATCAGGAGTGAATTGCAGGCTTACGTTTGGTGTGAATGTGTGTCTCACTGCTTCAACTTTATTGTTTTCACCAAAGCTGTACATACCGTATAGCTTTGTAGCGAGTCCCATAGATGCAGAATAATTACCGAATCTTCTAAACTCCTGGAGTGTATCTTGTCTCACGTTATTTTCCAGCTCAGGGTCGTATTGTTTCCTGATCGTTTGAAACTGCCACACCTCGTTGATGTTGATGTTTGGGCTAAATGTGAAATGTCCTGCTTTAATCGATGTTGAAATAGGAATACTGTGACGAACACCGTATCGCATTCGGTCTTCAATATTGGGGAGATTGAATTCAGATGCTGAAGTTGTAACTGTGTTTTTCATATCTGTACTGTACGAAAAACCTATACGCTCATACCATTTTTCACTTCCTACACGCACTTTCCGTTTAAAGGGGAAAATCCGGCTCATAGTTAATGTAGCCTGAGGGAGTGTAGCTGTTACACTTTCCTGTCTGCTGTTTTGACTATGACTACCGTTAAATGTAAGGTTGAAAGGGGAGTTAGCGAAATTCTTTGTGTAAGAAATATTCGATGCAAAGTCGTTCCTTACCACATTTCTGATTTCGCTATTAAATGTGTTTTGATAAAAATCAGTACTACCAAAGTTGACTGTGGCTCTAAAGTCACTGTTTGGGTATGCTTTTGGATCTTGAGAATGATTCCATTTGACAAAAAAGCTCTCTCTTCTAGTGAAGTCTGTTGTTTCAGGGTCCCCATCTTTTGCATCAGTATACTGAAAATCAAAAGAGCCTTTTCTTTTATAACGCTTTTTGTAATTGATTCGCGTATTAGTAGACCATGAGAGATTTGAGTAAATATCACCTCGTATGGAAGCATCAAAATTATCGCTTATCCCGAAATATAATCCTCCGTTTTGAAGGAAATAACCACGCTCAGGAGAAAAGCCGTAACTGGGAATCATCACACCGCTTTGTCTACCTCGTTTGTTTGGGAAAAAACCAAACGGAATAGCGAGCGGAGTAGGAATATCGCTGACCCACATATTGGCAGGACCCGTCACAATCTTTTCATTGTTGATGACTTTCAGCTTTGAGGCAAGTATATAAAAGTGGGGATCTTCTTTATTGCAGGTTGTGTAGCGGCCGTTTTTAATAAAGAAAATATTGTCGTTCTCTTTTTTGATATCCTGCCCGTGAATATAGCCATCACCTTGTTGAGTAAGAGCATCTTTAATCTTTCCTTTTTTCGTTTTAAAGTTGTAGGTCATTTGACCTGCTTCGTATTGCTGGCCTTTTTCAGTAAAAAGAGGCTTCCCTTTCACTTCACCTGTAGAATCTGGAAGGCCTTTAGCCATCACGAGGTTCGAATTGAAATCTATTTCAATGTAATCAGCTTCGAGTTTTAAATCTTCATAAGTAACAATCGCATTCCCGTAGAGATATGCTTTTTGTTGCTGCATATCAATGATCATCGAGTCTTCAGCATTGTAGTCTACTTTTGATTCAAGGAAGCTGTTATCCTCACGGTCAGAGCCTGTTGAGTCCTCGACAACCTGCTCAACTTTGGCGGAATCCTGAGTGCCTGTTTCACTTTGGCCGAAAACTTGTTGGTTAGCTCCTGTAAAAAGGAAAAGGGCTATCAACAAAATGAGGTGAAATAAATATATGTGCCTTAAATAACGCCCCAATCTTTCGTGTTAAATTTGTAAGATAATGAAGTTGGGCAGCAAAACTAAGCAACAAAAATTCAAAACAGAGATGGCAAAAGGATATATGTCCACATTAAACGTCATTTTCATCACTTTTTTAGCTACAATCCTGTTGAACGTATTCAGTGCCACTATCATTGCACAAGAGCGAAACAGTTTTGGCGTTAAAACAATTGTGATCGATCCGGGACATGGTGGAAAAGACCCGGGAGCTATTGGTACGGGGCGTTACGATGCTACTGAAGCTGATATTGTCCTGGATGTGGGGCTAAAACTTCGCGATTACATCAATAAGTATTTTCCTGATGTAAAAGTGATCATGACGCGTGAAACAGATGTTTTTCTCAAACTGATTGAACGCACAAAAATTGCAAATGAGGCTGATGCTGATCTTTTTATCAGCATCCACTGCAATACGATTGGGAGTACACACGCTCACGGATCTGAAACTTTTGTTTTGGGAATGCACAAAACCGAAGCAAACCTTGAAGTAGCTAAACGTGAGAACCGCGTGATGTTAATGGAAGAAGATTACGAGGAGAACTACGGCAATTTTGATCCAACTTCACCTGAGAGTATGATTGCTCTCAGTATGATGCAGCGAGAGTTTCTCGAGCAGAGCATTTATTTTGCAGATCTCGTTCAGGATCAGTTTAGGGAACGTGTTAATCGTAGAGATCGCGGTGTGAAACAAGCCGGTTACTGGGTTATCAGTAGAGTAGTGATGCCGAGTGTGCTTATCGAGCTCGGCTTTATCAGCAACCCGCCTGAAGAGGACTTTCTCAATTCTGAAAACGGTAAAGTTTACATGGCCTCAGCTGTTTACAGAGCTTTTAAACGTTACAAAATAGCGATGGAAGGTGAAGATACTTCTGTTGATCCTGATAAAGAAGAAAAGCAAGCGGAAAAAACCGATGAACAAGAGGTGGAGGAAGAAGCTGAATCAGGCTCTGACCGTGAAAAAGAAGCTGATGATGAAAAACCTGTGTTTCACGTTCAATTAGCGTCATTACCCGAACCGATTGATGATGTATCAGGATATTTTGATAATTTAGGCGATGTTGAGGAGGTCAAAATAGATGGTGTTTACAAGTATGTTGTGGGAGCTGAGAATTCAGTTGACTCAATTACTGAAGTGCAGGATGAAGTGAGGGAAAAGGGTTATAAAGATGCGTTTGTTATTGCGATTTATCGCGGAAAACGTATTTCTTTGCGTGAAGCTGTAGATATTATTAATAACTAAAATATTACCGCTATCTCAAAAGAAATAAAAATAGGCATCGTAACAATTATTACGCTTGTCGTTGCAGTAGTAGGATTCAGTTATTTGCAGGGTTCGAGTCTTTTTGAAACCGGTAAACAGTACTATGCTGTTTATGAGAGGGTTGATGGTTTGTCTCAGGACAATTACGTACAACTCAACGGTTACAATGTTGGAAAGGTGAACTCGATTAAACTCCATTCTAACGGATCGGGAAAAATTGTTGTGGGCTTTCGCGTTACCAACAAAACTGTGAAAGTGACTGAGCAAACAGTTGCCCGCATTTCAAGTTTAGATCTTTTTGGCTCTAAGGCTATTACACTTCAGGGCGGAATGAAAGGAACTCCTGCAAAGGCTGGTGATACACTGAACTCAGCAATTGAGGGTGATCTTAAAGCTGAAGTTGATAAGCGCCTTCAACCACTGGAGAAAAAGACGAATGATTTAATCGGTTCAATCGATTCTGTTGTGACGATCGTACAGGCAATTCTCAACGAGGATGCACGAACTAACCTTACACAGAGTTTTGAGAGTATCAACCGTTCGTTCAGGACCTTTGAAACAACACTCAAGCGTGTTGATACTTTGGTGATTAGTGAGCGCCAAAAGTTTGATACGATTGTCAGTAATATGAATTCGATCGTTTCTAATATTGAAGGAAACAATGAGCGCATTGATACAATTTTGCGCAATTTTTCTTCTATAAGTGATTCACTCGTCAAAGCTGATATTGTTGGGACAATTGATAAAGCGGGTACTGCCATGGAAAGCGTTGCTTCAGTGATGAAGAAAATCGATGAAGGAAAAGGCTCTGCAGGGTTACTCGTCAACAACGATACGCTTTATCGCAACCTCGAATCTGCAACACTTGAGCTGGATAAGCTGTTAGAGGATATGCGTGTGAATCCTAAACGTTACGTACATTTCTCTGTGTTTGGAAGGAAGGAGAAGCCGGCAGAGAAACCTAAAAAGAAAGAGCGGTAGTTATGGGAATATCAAATATCATTTTCGCTGTGATTTTCATCGCAGCGGTCGTTTTTTTTGCGAAAAATGTCGGGAAAATAAGGAGAAACATCTTACTCGGTAGGGATGAAGACCGCAGTGATAACCCCGGTGAGCGTTGGAAAACAATGGCGCGTGTCGCACTTGGTCAATCTAAAATGACGGTCAGACCCATTGCCGGCATCATGCACATTTTCGTGTACGTTGGTTTTGTCATAATCAACATTGAAGTTCTGGAAATTATCATTGACGGAATTTTTGGTACGCACCGCATTTTCTCAAGTGCTCTTGGGGATTTCTATTATTTCCTCATCAACTTTTTTGAGATTTTGGCTCTGCTCGTTGTTTTGGGTGTAGTCGTGTTTTTACTGAGAAGGTTAGTAATGCGTATACAACGCTTTTACAAACCCGAGATGAAAGGCTGGCCCACAACTGATGCGCTAAACATCTTGTGGATAGAACTCGTGTTGATGGCAGCTTTTCTTACGATGAATGCTGCTGATAGCGTTTTATTACAGGCATCTGCTGATCAACTGGCGAGCCTGGGACTTGAAAAATATACTTCAGATTTACAGGGCGGATTTGTAGCGAGCCAGTTCCTTACCGGAATGCTCCCTCAGGATCTGACCACTTTAGCGGCAATTGAAAGAACAGCATGGTGGTTGCACATCGTTGGTATCCTGGCGTTCTTGAATTATTTGCCTTATTCAAAGCATTTCCACATCATTTTGGCTTTCCCAAATACGTATTATTCTGATCTCGAAGAACAGGGCAAGTTTACGAATGATGATAAAGTGAAAAAAGAAGTTGAGTTGATGATGGATCCAAATGCTGATCCATTTGCAGCTCCGGCTCCTGAAGAAGGAGCTGAGGAACCGGGGACATTTGGAGCAAAAGATGTTCAGGATTTGACCTGGAAAAACCTCATGGATGCGTATTCCTGTACAGAGTGCGGTAGATGTACCTCTGAATGCCCTGCTAATCAAACGGGAAAATTATTGTCTCCGCGTAAAATCATGATGGATACACGCGACAGACTTGTTGAGGTTGGCAAGGGAATCGATAAAAACGGAAAAGATCACAAAGACGGTAAAGCTCTACTAAACGATTACATCACACCTGAAGAGCTTTGGGCGTGTACAACATGTAACGCTTGCGTTGAAGCTTGTCCGGTAAACATCAATCCGCTCTCAATTATCATGGAGATGAGACGTTACCTCATTATGGAAGAGAGTGCTGCTCCAAGTGAGTTGGCGGGAATGTTTACTAATGTGGAAAACAACGGAGCACCGTGGCAGTTTGCCCAGGCTGACAGACTAAAATGGGCTGAAGAAACAGATTAAAAGTTATTGGTATGAGTGAAGCAATGAAAGTTCCTACAATGGCAGAAATGAATGCCAAAGGTGAAACTCCAGAAGTGTTGTTTTGGGTTGGCTGTGCCGGAAGTTTTGACGATAGGGCGAAGAAGATTACCAAAGCAATTGTCAAGATATTGAACAAAGCGGGTGTTAAATTCGCTGTACTCGGAACCGAGGAGAGTTGTACCGGAGATCCGGCCAAGCGTGCAGGAAATGAGTTTATTTTCCAAATGCAGGCCATGGCAAACATCCAGGTTTTGAACGGATATGAAGTGAAGAAAATTGTGACGGGTTGTCCGCACTGTTTCAACACAATGAAAAATGAATATCCTGATTTGGGTGGAAGTTACGATGTGGTTCACCACACGCAATTCATCAATAGTCTCATCAAAGATGGCAGACTACAACTCGAAGGTGGCGGAACCTTTAAAGGAAAGCGCATTACTTTCCACGATCCGTGTTACCTGGGAAGAGCAAATGGTGTTTTTGAAGCTCCGCGCGGACTCATAGAAAAGCTGGATGTTGAGCTCTCTGAAATGAAGCGTTGTAAAGAGCGCGGAATGTGCTGTGGAGCAGGAGGAGCTCAAATGTTCAAAGAAGCTGAAAAGGGAAATAAAGAAGTCAACATTGAACGTACTGAACAGGCACTCGAAACTGAGCCTGATGTCATTGCAACGGGATGTCCGTTTTGCAACACAATGATGACCGATGGAGTTAAAAACAAAGAAAGAGAAGATAACGTACAGGTGTACGATGTAGCAGAATTAATCGCAACAGCTGAAGATTTGTAGTGTATGAGTGAAATAAATTTGACGAAATTACAATCACCTGTTTTCCAACTTCCCGATCACGCACGTGTTTGGGCTTATCAGTCAAAAGAACCACTTTCAGAAAATGAACAAAAGAAATTAAAAGCTGCACTCGATGAATTTTTGGAGTCCTGGCAAGCACACGGGTCATCTATGACCGCTGCCGGAGATTTCCTCCTCGATCATTTTCTAATCATAGCAGCTGATGAAGAAAAAGTTAAAGCTACAGGATGCAGCATCGACTCGTCAGTTTACTTTGTGAAAGAGCTGGAAAAGAAATTCGAAGTGGATTTCTTTGACCGCATGCAGGTAGCTTACCTCAAAAATGGCGGCTCTATAAGCATTTGTTCACTGTCAGAACTCGAAGGGCTTTCCAAGAAAAAAGAAGTTTCTGAGGATACGAAAGTCTTCAACAATCTCGTGGCAAATGTAGGCGAGCTCAAAGAGCGCTGGTTATTACCGATCAAAGAGAGCTGGCACAACCAGTTTATCGATAATTGAGTTTTTAAAAATCATTATAATTCAAAGCCCCATTCTATTTAGGATGGGGCTTTTTTTTGTTGTGATATGGAGTTTCCCTAAATCTCGAAAGTGTTTTTTATATTGCACTTAAATGTTTGTTTAATTTCCTATATTTAAAATGAACTGACTTTAAATTGGGTGCTTGTGAAACAGTATTAAAATTATTTGTTTTCATTTTAACTAGATTGTGTTTGCTAAGCGATGTTTATAATATAACTTAATGAAGTGAAAGAGGATTTGACAAAATATAGGTTACCAAAGGGATGGGTGGAAATTCCACTTGGAGAAATAGTAGTTTATAAAAAAGGTAAACGACCTAAAACTTTAGAACCAAAAGCGAAAAATAACTTCGTTCCTTACTTAGATATTAAGGCATTAGAACTTGGAGAAATTGAAAAATTTGCTGATAGAGAATCAGTGCTGGAAATTGATAAAAGAAATTTAGCAGTTGTTTGGGATGGAGCTAGAAGTGGCTTAATCCTAAAAGGAATTAAAGGAGGTTTAGGGTCAACATTAATGAGTATAACCTTATTTAATATACCTAGTGATTTTCTATATTATTTCCTCCAGTCAAAAACCGATTACGTAAGGTCAAATGCTAAGGGTACAGGAATACCTCATGTAGATCCCTTGATTTTCTGGAATATTCGTATCCCTATCCCTCCAATCAATGAACAATATAAGATTCTGGAGAAAATAGATAGTGTCTTTAGTGAATTAGATAATATTCAAGCTTTGCTAGAGCTATCTTTGTCAAAGATTAAAGTTTACCGTCAAGCTATTTTAAAGAATGCTTTTGAAGGTAAACTTACGGAAGACTGGAGGACAGAAAATAATCCAGAAACCGGAGAAGTGTTGCTCGAACGCATCAAAGAAGAACGACAAACTAGATATGAGCTAGAGCTAAAAGATTGGAAAGCTGCTATCAAGGAATGGGAGAAAGATGGGAAAAAAGTGAAGAGGCCAGAGAAGCCTAGAAAAATAAAGGACTTGGGTTCATTTTCACTAAGTGAAATTGAAGATTTTCCTTCTTTACCTAAGCAATGGAGCTGGTCTAAAATTGATTTACTTTCAGAATATGGACAGTATTCGATTAAGGCTGGACCTTTTGGTTCTTCACTTAAAAAGGAATCTTATGTCGAAGCTGGGTATAAAATATATGGCCAAGAGCAAGTGATTTCAGGTGATGCGTACATGGGTGATTATTACGTTGACCAAGAAAAATATGATGAGCTAATTTCTTGTAGCATTAAGCCAGGAGATGTTCTAATAAGTCTTGTTGGAACTGTGGGCAAGGTATTAGTTCTTCCAGAGGATTGCGAAAAAGGGATAATCAACCCACGATTGATCAAATTGTCGCTTGATCAGAAGTACTATTTGCCATTTATATTCAAGTATTTTTTTGAGAGCTATTTTCTCAAGAGTTTGTATTCTACTCATACTCATGGTGCAACTATGGATGTTTTGAATTTAGGTATCATTCAAGGGTTACCATTTCCATTCATGAGTTTAGAAGAACAAGAACAAATTGTATCAGAGATTGAATCTCAATTATCGATCATTGATAATCTTGAAAATGAGATTGACTCTAATTTCAAAAAATCGAAAGCCTTAAGACAAAGCATTCTGAAAAAAGCATTCGAAGGGAAACTAATAGATCAAGACCCAAAAGATGAATCTGCTTCTGAATTACTCAAACGTATTCAAGAAGAGAAAAAGCAGTATTTGGAAGAACAGAAACGCCAAAAGAAAAAGGTGCCAAAAAATACAAAGAAGATGAATAAAGAGCTAAATATCGAAGATGTGCTCAGAGTATCAAAAAAACCTATGCTGGCTAAAGATGTATGGCAGCAAAGTAAGCACAAGGAAAACATAGAGGAATTCTATGCAGAACTTAAAAAGATTCAAGATCAGGTTAATGAAGTCAAAAAAGGAACTGAGTCACTACTATCACTATCTAAATGAGAATAGATACAGTACATATTAAATCTCGTTTTAAGAATCTAAAAAATTTCCAGATAAACATTGAAGAGAATGCCTGGGAAACCGTTTTGCTTGGTTTGAATGCTACAGGTAAATCGAATTTTCTCGAGGCGCTTGTAATCATTTATCGAGATTTAGATCTAATCTACAATCACAATAAAAAGGTTAAGAATCATGATTTTGACTATTACATTAAATATGAGTGTAGAGGAAATAATATTGAAATTGATCTGGATGATGGTAAATATGTATTCAAAGTAAATGGTAAATCTGAGACCACCAGGATAACCAAAAACATTGAGGACTATCTACCAAAGCATGTGTTTATCTACTATTCGGGAATTAGTGAGCGACTTAAAAGCTTATATGTACCGCATCAAAGAGAATACTACAAGCAAATTATTGAAAAGGATGCAGCGGAATCAAACTTTGATTCTATTAGAAGGATATTCCTGGCTCAAAATATACATGCCAGCTTTGCACTGATTGCATTTTACCTTTTCGAGGATCAAGCCAAAGAGACTATTCGGTTTTTAAAAGAGGAAATCAATATTGAAGATTTTGGTTCAGCGCTTTTTATGTTAAAAGAGCCTGATTGGGCTAAAGAGTCGAGCCGTAAACCCTCAAATCTCTGGAAATCAACAGGTTTGGTAAGGAATTTTCTAGAGGACTTGTTGGAAGTTTCTTATGCCCCTATAGAGCATAAAGCAAGGATGGAAGTTTCATACAAAAAGAATGCTACAATAAGTCGACTTTACTTATTCCTGAAAGACAAAGCTACCGTTGAAAAACTGATTAAAGAAAAATATACCAATAATATTGAATTGTTTAACGCTCTTGAAAGCCTTTACATTTCAGATTTTCTAGAAGACAATGATGTAAGAATAAAAGTGCAAAAAAAGAGTGTAGATGGAGAACTCTCAATGGCTGAACTCTCTGAAGGAGAAAAGCAATTTCTCACTGTTTTAGGTCTTTTGAAATTCACCAAGGATGAAGAATCATTAGTACTTCTTGACGAGCCAGATACTCATTTAAACCCAGTTTGGAAGTGGAAATATTTGGATTATTTGGATAAAGTGGTGAAGAGAAAAAGTAATACTCAAATCATTTTCTGTACTCATGACCCTTTAGTTATTGGCAACCTGAAAAAAAATCAAGTTCAGATTTTCAAAAAGAATGAGCAAGGAAAGACAGAGGCCTTTAACCCCTACATGAGTCCACGGGAAATGTCTGTCTCCAAAATTCTTACAAGTGAATTGTTTGGGATTCCATCCCTAATGAGCAAAAAATTAGAGGATTTATTAAATCAAAAACGGTTTCTGCAAGCCAAGTTGTCTCAGGGTGAATTAGGTGATAAAGAGCAGCATATATTCGAGAGGCTTAAAAAGTATTTTGACCATATCGGTTTTAATGACGAAACAGCAGATAGTCGGTATAATCAATTCATAAAGCTTACAAGTCAAAATAAAGCTTATGTTGACAGAAAATACACGAAAGAGGAAGCAGAGGAACTTGATAAGATTGCCAAAGAGGTGTTAGACGAAATTCTAAAAGAAGAGAAAAAGGGCGAATGAGGCACATCGATAAAAATAGGTTTAGAGACGCTGTTTCTCACTTCAGAGATGATGATGGGTCGACATGGGAGCAACTCAAAGAGGCTCAGTTTAATGCTATGAATGGGATGACTATTACTGAGAAGAAAGAATATATAAGAACTCATGCAGTATGGAATAAACTACAACCAATAATGCTGAGCCTTTCACACAATAAGTGTTGGTATTCGGAAGCTCCAATAGGTAATGGAGATCTCGAAGTAGATCACTTTCGACCTAAAAGCAAATCCAAGCAAAAAGTGGATTACACGAATCCTAAAAGTAATTCTACAACACACAAAGAGAATGGCTATTGGTGGTTAGCATACAACTGGGATAATTATAGACTTTCAGGAGCTTTGGCAAACAAGCGTAGAAGAGATCGACTAAGTGATTGTGATGAAGTGAAAGGAAAAGGTGATTATTTCCCTCTCGATCTAGAAAATGGTAGAGTCGCAGATGATGAGGAAAATTGTAATTGTGAATTCCCTGTTTTGTTGGATCCTCTTGAGCCAGATGATGCCTGTTTAATCACATTTGATAAAGGAATTCCAATTCCTGCTACAAACGATCCTGCAGACGTTGATAGGGTAAAACAATCCATTTTTTACTATCATCTAGAATTAGATCAACTCAATAAAGATCGTAAAATCGTTTGGGATGATTGTGTGGAACAAATAATGGATGCTAAAGAGGCAATTGATAATGCTCAAAATGCAGCAGAAAGAAGAAGTTTGATTAAGAAATGTTACAAAGAATTAAGAAAGCTCGTTGATTCGGAAAGGAAAGCATTTACCAGTACAGCAAAGGCATGTCTCATGATTTATGCTGAAATAAGTGGATATAAAGAATGGCTTAAAAACCTTGTAAGAACCTTATGACAACAAATAACATAGCACAAAAAATATGGTCATTTTGTGATACCCTCAGAGATGATGGCTTAGGCTACAATGACTACTTAGAACAGCTCACTTATTTGCTGTTTCTAAAAATGGCTGATGAAAACCAGTCTAAATATAAACTACCAGACATATACGAATGGAGAACTCTAAAGAGGCTAACTGGAGGTGAGTTACAAGATAAGTATGAACAAACACTTTTAAAACTAGCTGAATCTGGAGGCATGCTGAAAAAGATATTTTCTGGAGCCAGAAACAAAATCCATGATTCTGCTAAGTTGAAAAGATTGATTAAGCTTATTGATGATGAAGATTGGTCTTCCACAGAAGTAGATATAAAGGGTGAAATCTACGAGTCACTTTTACAAAAAAATGCAGAAAACAGTGGCGCAGGTCAATACTTTACACCAAGACCTGTAATACAGGCAATGGTGGAATGCACGCAACCAAGGCCAAGTGAAACAATAGCTGACCCTTCATGTGGTACGGGAGGTTTTTTTCTGGGAGCTTTAGAGTTTTTGGAGACAATTTCTGGCTTATCAGAAAAGCAAAAGGAATTTATAAAATTCGAAATGTTTCATGGATGGGAAATTGAAAATGCCACAGCTCGTCTTTGCTTAATGAACCTTTATTTACACGGTATTGGAGACCTGGAAGAAACACCGGATATTTTAGTAACGGATAGTCTGAAGTTCATAGATGAAAATGGAAAAGCAAAAGAGCATTTTGACATTGTCTTAGCTAACCCTCCTTTTGGAAAAAGTAGTAGTGATGTTCCAACAATAGATAAAGAGCAAGCTAAAAAGGAAAGATATTTTTACAGAGATGACTTTTGGGTAACTACGAGCAATAAACAGCTTTCTTTTTTACAACACATTGCTTCAATGCTTAATGAGAAAGGACGTGCTGCAGTAGTACTTCCGGATAATGTTTTGTTTGAAGGAGGTGCAGGAGAAACCATTAGAAAGGAACTACTTAAAGAAATGAATCTTCACACAGTTCTAAGGCTTCCAACTGGTATTTTTTACGCCCAGGGAGTAAAATCAAACGTGCTGTTTTTTGAGGAAAAAGAACCTGCAAAAGAAATAGGAACCGATGAAATATGGTTTTACGATTACAGAACCAATGTGCATCACACCCCGAAAAAGAATCCCTTAACCTATAATGATTTGAAGGATTTTGTTGACTGTTACAAGGTTGGTCAGATTGATGACCGGGAAGAAACCTGGAACGAAGAAAATCCGGAGGGTCGTTGGAGAAAATACACCTATGATGATATTGTGTCAAGGAACAAAACCAATATGGATATTTTCTGGCTGAGAGATGCCAGTGTAATTGATTTAGACAATCTACCCGAACCGGATGTCATTCTTGACGAGATTATAGAAAATATTCAGAGTGCTTTAGAAAACTTCAAAAATGTACGGGATAACTTGAATGAAGAATGATCTTAAACCTTAAAAAAGAGCTAGAGCAATTACTGCCTAAAGCACAGCAAGTATATGTTGCTTCGGCTCTAATTAAAAAAGGTGCTTTTAGTTTTATTGAGGGTTTATTGCCAGAGGACTGTTATAGAAAATACCTTATCGGTGTTCATCTTCCAACCGATCCAGTCATTCTTAATCAATTTTTGATGGCTCATAACTATAGGGTTGGTAGAGTAGTTCTGGGATCAACCATTTTTCATCCTAAAGTTTACATCCTTAAAATTGATCAGAAGCTTGTTGCCTTTATTGGCTCTGCCAATACTACAGATGGAGGTCTAGAGAAAAATGTAGAAGTCAGTGCAAGAGTAGATGATCAAAATCAATGTAATTTATTAGTAGATTGGTTTCAAGAAGTGTATTCTACATCAAAACCGATTACCACTCAATTTGTAGAGGATTATAAAAAGTTCTTCGATAGATCTAAACAAAGAGCATATCGTGAAAAGGCTGATTTAAACGACTTTCTTTCGAAAGAGCCCTTAACTACAAACACTCAGGTTGATGATAATCAATTCTTTAAACAAGAGCACTTTGATGCCTATCAATCTATTTACTGGAATGACTATGGAGATAAAGCCAATGAACAAAGGAAAAAGGTAAAAGAGAAGTTTAAACAGCTTCATTATTCAATAGTAGATAGGTTCAATGAATTTCATCTTCATGATTTACATCCACATTACCATCCTCAAAATATAGTTTCTTCGCATATTTATAGGAAAAACTTTACGAATAAAGATTTAGCTTCTATGTGGTTGCATTATGGCTTTTCAAAAGATGAACTACAAGGAGGATCTTTTTTAAATCACCCCAGAATTCAAATCATTTTAAGACCAAACAAGATTGGTATTTGGTTAGTTGTAGGAAAAGATAAAAAAGGAGGAATAGCTGAGCGTGTTAGGTTTAAGAAGCTAATGCAAGAAAAAGAGTTTAGGGAGTTATTCTATATGAAATTAAATGAATTAAATGATGATTATTGGATTCAACCAAGTGATTTAAGTGGAGGGAAATACTTAATAGGTAATATCAATTCATCATCACAATTATATAAGATTACTCGTGACGATGACTATAAAAAGTATTTTGTTATAGGTCGAGATTATGATCCAAATAACCTTTCATTTTCTGAGGAAAATATTACTGACAAAGTTCTTACTGAATTTTCAAATCTTTATCCATTATATTTGGTTTTCAAAGGAAATTTAGATTAGTCAAATATTCAATTCTCGATGTATAACTCATAATCCATCATTCAAAATTCCAGGACTTCACTCCTCCCGCCAAATAAAAACGTCTTCGCGTTTTTTGGGGCGCTCAGCAGCTCGCCATTGAAAATAGCGGAAGAACTGCAGTTCATCGGTGAGGTCTTTTAGCGGGTACAGCGTAGCCTCGGGTTTGTTGTAAAACCTGATGTTATCGATTTGGTTGCTGTCCATGTAAACCGTCATTTCAGAACAAGCGAGTCTGTTCATGCCCATCGCTTCCTTGTCCTCGTCATCTTCAGCGTAATAAATGGTTTCGCCATTTCCGTTGACATCGATTTTGTAAACTTTGTTATCCCTAAAATGAGCCAGCAGCGTACGCCCTTTTACCTGGTTGAAAAACTGTTTCGTGCTGTCCTGCATTGATACGATAAACGCTTTATCTTCGATGAAAAGCGACTCCACATTGCCGTCAAAGGTTCTGATCGTGATTGTGGTTCCCGTCATTTGATTCGCATCAGACCAAATAACCGGATCGATAAACATCTTGATCGTGCTGTCTGCAGTGGAGTATAGCAGCGAATCGCATTTTCCCTGAATGTCACTCTTGAAAAATTTCACTTTGTGGTATGAGCGAATCACGCGGTGTTCACGGGTAGAGTCGTAAAGTGTGTACAACGTGTCAGAGTGGAGGTACAGCGTATCATCCTCGTAGCGTTGCTCCATCAGCAAGTTACCGGTAGCGTACGAAATACTGTCTGTTCCGTTGAGGTAGGCGTAGTCGCTTTTGAGCATGATGTTGTTCACGGTATCGGTCAGAACCGAATTTCCAAATACTTCTCCGTTTTGTGTTTCCTGGTTGTAGATAATGCTATCGCCCTCAATCTGCTGATCTTTGTTGACGATTTTAGCATCGCGAACAAACTCAGAGTCTTCCGTTTTTCGGTTGTAAAATCCGCGTTTACAAAAGATGCTCGATGAGTCTCCAACAATATCAGTTGGACCAAAAAAGTAGACGATATCTCCTTTTTGATCGTATTCAAGCGTGTCTGATGTAATCGTGTAATCCTCACTTTCCATCTTCACATTATTCTTAAACTTGAATTTGTCGTTATCAGCATAGTAATACCCGATGTCACTTTTGAGCGTTGAACTGTCATTCAGATTTGTAACCAGGCCGCCACCCTGATAGTAGCCAAAGTTTTTACTCACATCGTAATCGAGGTATTGTGTTCTCAGATTTTGGCTGCCATCATTGAGCGTAATATTTCCGCGCAACTCAGCGAAGGAAGAATTACCATCGTAATAGAGTGAATCACCTGTTAAGTCGATCGAGTCTCCTTTCACAATTCGCACATTGCTGTATGCTCTCAGTGAATTTGATTCAGGATAGAGGTAGGCACTATCGCAGTACATTTTGGTTTGGTTGTGTTTGAATTCCACCTCACCAATTAATTTCCGCACCGATTTACCACCGGTTTTATCGATAATCGCTTCTTTGGCGTAAATGAGCTTGATCTTTTCCCGGTTCTGACCGTGAACCGATGCAGTCAAAAAAAAGGAGCTTACCAGTAAAAGCAAGCTCCAAAATTCTATGTACCGCGATTTTGTCATTAATCTCTCAATAGTGTTTGGCTACGTCTTGGGCCAACAGAAATGATTTTGATCGGAACCTGCAATTCCTGTTCCAAATAGGTTACGTAATCCATCAACTCCTGTGGCAACTCATCAATTGAAGTAACATTTGTGAGATCTTTTTGCCACGCTTTCATCGATTTCCAAATTGGCTCTACTTCATTGTTGAGCACATCGTAAGGGAAATAATCGATCGTTTCGCCTTTGTATTTGTAGTGTGTACAAACTTTGATCTCGTCAAAAGCACTCAATACATCAGCCTTCGTCATGATGAGCTGCGTTACACCGTTGAGCATAATCGCGTATTTGAGAGCCGGAATATCGAGCCATCCGCAACGTCTTGGTCTGCCGGTTGTAGCACCAAATTCGTGACCTTTAGTCGCCAGTCGTTTTCCGTCTTCATCAAAGAGTTCAGTAGGGAACGGACCGCTACCAACCCGCGTACAGTAAGCTTTGAAAATGCCGTAAACCTCACCGATTTTATTGGGCGCAATGCCAAGACCTGTACAGGCTCCGGCACAAATCGTGTTCGATGAAGTCACAAAAGGATAAGAACCAAAGTCGATATCGAGCAATGATCCCTGGGCACCTTCTGCAAGTACTTTTTTGTTTTCGGTCATAGCCCTGTTCACAGTATGCTCGCTGTCGATCAGCGTCAATTCACGGATTGAGTTCACACTTTCAAAAAATACCGATTCCATATCGGCCAGCTCATCGAGCGGATAGTCGTAATTCTTGAGAAGCTCAAGGTGTTTTGATTTGAGGTTTTCGTAGCGCTCTTTGAAGTTCTCTTCAATGATATCGCCCACGCGCAAGCCGTTACGGCCTGTTTTGTCCATATACGTTGGACCGATTCCTTTCAGCGTAGAACCGATTTTCTCTTTTCCCTTAGCTCGTTCAGATGCAGCATCGAGCAACCTGTGAGTTGGCAAAATGAGGTGTGCTTTTTTCGATACCTGGATACTTTCCTGCACATCCACGTTGAGTTCTTTCAACGAGTCGATTTCAATTGCCAGTGTAACCGGATCAATCACCACACCATTCCCGATGATATTCTGCGTATCGGGTCTAAAAATACCGGAAGGAATTGTGTGTAGAACGTGTTTTATCTCGTTGAACTCCAGCGTGTGACCGGCATTAGGTCCGCCCTGGAAACGGGCAATAATATCGTACTCAGGTGTGAGTACATCAACAATTTTTCCTTTGCCTTCGTCACCCCATTGTAGGCCGAGAAGTACGTCTGCTTTTGTCATTATCGTTCGGGATTATTTTGTTGAGTCGGGTTGATTTCCCTTGTCGTCTTTTTGTTTGTTTTCGTCTTTAGGAAAGCGAGCGTAGAGATTGAGCGAGTGGTGTAAAACTTCAGCTCCAAAGTGCTCAGCAATGGTGTTTTTGATAAGCTGAATACGCGGGTCACAAAACTCGCGGACTTCGCCCGTATCAACATCGATGACGTGATCGTGCTGTTTGTTTTCGTACGATTTCTCGAATTGTGCCATGTTCTTGCCAAACTGGTGCTTGCGGATGAGATTGCAGGCGAGCAACAGCTCAATTGTATTGTACAATGTGGCACGGCTAACACGATAGTTTTTGTTTTTCATGAGGAGGTATAATGACTCCACATCAAAGTGACCATCGTTGCTGTAAATTTCCTCCAGGATAGCAAAACGCTCAGGTGTTTTCCTGTGTCCGTTTTGCTCGAGGAAACTCGAGAATATTTGTTTTACTTTTTCCTTTACTTCTGGTGTTGACATGCTTTCAACTTCAGTTGACAAAGGTATTGATTTTATTGCGATTCTTACTCAATGCGGTTGACCTTCATAACTCCCTCAACATTACGGAGTTTATCCTGCAGGTTTTTGAGATGTGACGTGTCGTTCACATAAACGAATACTTTCCCTTCAAATACTCCGTCATTGTTGTCAAATGAGATGGAACGCATACTCACGTTCATTTCATTTGATATCACTTTCGTTATGTCGTTGACAATTCCCGTTCTGTCAAAACCATTCATCTGGATACCGGCAAGAAAGGAAACAGCTTCTTTTTTGTCCCATTTTGCTTTTACAACCCGGTAACCGTAGTTTGACATGATCGGAACCACATTTGGGCAGTTTGTGCGGTGGATGTAGATGGTTCCGTCATTGGTGATAAACCCGACCACATCATCGCCCGGAATTGGATTACAACAAGTAGAAAGCTTGTAATTGAGTTGTTTTTGGTTTGTACTCAGAACCAGTGGATCTTTCTTCCCGCGGGTTTTTTGTACGATTTCCTCAAGGCTTTTCGCGTTCTTTTTCGTTTTGCTGCGCTGCTGAATAAATCCGTTGTGAACTGTCAGTTTTCCAATTTCAGCCGGATCGATTGAACCGTTTCCAACGCGGTAGAACAGTTCCAGTTTTCCGCTGATTTTGTGAATTTGCGTGAGGGTGTGCAGGTTCTGATCGTTGAATTCAATACCTAATTCTTTGAAAGTTGCTTCCAGCATTTTGCGCCCTTTCCTTCCAACTTTCCTTTTCTCTTCGCGAATTGAAGCTTTGATCGAGGATTTGGCTTTTGCTGTAACCACAAAATCGAGCCATTCGAATTTTGGTGTTTGCGCTTTAGAAGTCACAATTTGTACCTGATCACCACTGTCTAGCGGGTGACTGATTGGAACCAGTTTTTGGTTCACCTTAGCACCTACACATCTGTTGCCCAGCTCTGTGTGAATTTCGTAAGCAAAGTCGAGGGCAGTAGCATTGTGAGGCAATGACTTGATGTCTCCTTTTGGCGTAAAGACAAATATCTCTTTGGCAAACAGGTTGAGTTTGAAATCATCGATGAAATCGACAGCGTTTGTCTCCGGACTTTCAAGAACTTCTCTCACGCGTGAAATCCATTCGTCAAGTGCACCTTCGTGCTGGCTGTCCTCTTTGTATTTCCAGTGAGCGGCATATCCCTTTTCGGCAATTTCATCCATCCGTTTTGATCGGATTTGCACTTCAACCCACTTTCCGGTTGGTGACATTACCGTTGTATGCAAACTCTCGTATCCGTTGGCTTTTGGAGTTGAAATCCAATCGCGAAGTCGATCGGGGTTTGGCTGGTAAAAATCGGTGATGACAGAATACACTTTCCAGCAATCTGCCTTTTCACGGTCGAGTGGGGTGTTGATGATGACGCGGATGGCGAATAAGTCGTACACTTCCTCGAACGGAATATTCTTGCCGCGCATCTTATTCCAAATGGAGTAAATCGATTTGGTACGACTTTTCACTTCGTATTTTATACCGATTTTATCCAGTTCTCTGCGAATTGGTAAAGTAAAGCGGTTGATGAATCTGGTTCTGACCGCCTTGGTCTTTTGCAGTTTTGTGGAAATATCTTTGTAAACACTCGGTATTTTGTACTTGAGTGCTAAATCTTCCAGCTCGCTTTTAATGTTGTACAGTCCGAGACGATGAGCTAGCGGAGCGTATATGTAAAGCGTTTCGGATGCAATTTTGAGCTGCTTGTCTTTGCGCATGTGATCGAGTGTGCGCATGTTGTGGAGTCGGTCAGCGAGCTTGATCAAAATAACACGTACATCATCGGCAAGTGTGAGGATGATTTTCCTGAAGTTTTCAGCTTGTAGCGAAGCGCCCTGTTCAAATACTTCCTCGATTTTTGTGAGTCCGTCAATGATGCGCGCGATCTTTTCGCTGAATAAATCCTCAATATCCTCGATTTCGAGATCGGTATCTTCCACAACATCGTGGAGAAGCGCACAGGCGATTGAAGTTGTACCGAGGCCCATGTCTTCAGCAACGATTCGCGCAACTGCGAGCGGGTGAAAAATATACGCCTCACCCGATTTTCTCCTCACATCATTGTGTGCCTCACGGGCAATATCAAAAGCTTTCCTGATGAGGGAAAAATCTTTATCGCCCTTTTTCACATTGGCAGCTCGCAGCAATCTGCGGTATTCCCTGATGATTGCTTTTTTTTCAGCTTCTTCGTCTATTTGAACTTCAGTACTCATGGCAGGCAAAGGTAAAAACCCCAATTATTAAAAACACATAACGAACGGATTACTGAAATGAATGTTAATTTAGTCACAAATTAACCTTCGCTTTAAGCAACCCTTCAGCAAAAATGCGTCATTAAATCAACAACAATGAGCGTGGAGCAACCAAATTATGCAAATCTTATCGACAGTTGCCGTAAGGGAGATAAACAAGCTCAACGAAAGGTTTACGAGTCTTTGTATCCCAAAATGTACGGTAGCTGCCTGCGCTATATTGGTGATAAGGATAAGGCATGGGATGTGTTGCAGGAAGGATTTATAAAAGTCTTTCTAAACCTTGAAAAGTACGATGGTAACGGTTCTTTTGAAGGTTGGGTAAGACGAGTAATCGTCAACACGGCCATTGATGTTGTGCGAAAAAGAAAGTTTGATCACATAAGTATTGATGATACAGATTACGACTGGCTTGAGGCCGATGACAACGATGAAATTGAATGGAACGAAACACTTTTTTCAGAACGCGAACGCGTGATGGAAGCCATTCAGGATTTACCACCGGCTTATCGAGCCGTTTTTAATTTGTACGTGATCGAAGATTATTCCCACAAGGAAATTGGAGAATTGTTGGGAATTAGTACAGGAACGTCAAAATCGAACCTGTCAAAAGCGAAACATAAACTAAAAGAACAACTGAAAACGATTCATCATAGATGAGTAACGAACTAAATAATTTTGAAAAGGAAGTCAGAAAGGCGATGGAGAACTACGAGGGGCCTCGTAGGGATAACGCCTGGGATGATCTTCAACAGCGAATGGATGCCGCAGGTTCTGGAAATGCAGGACCTAAAGCCGGCTCTTCAGCACTGAAATTCGGGTTGTTGGCCTTAGTTGCTGCAGCAATTGGTTTTGCAGTGAATTATGAATGGTCAGAACCGAGCACCAATCCTGATACCCAAACTGAGCAGGTGGCTGAAATAAATCAGCAATCTGATGAAGTTGAAAATCAGGAAAGCAAGGTTGAAGAGTCAATTGAAAATGATGTTGCTTCATCGTCAGAACCAGCTAAATTGCAGACTGATGAAAAATCAGAAGTGAACAGCGAGACGAAATCAACGACTGAAACCTCTGAGCCCGTTTCTGAAAATGAAAAGCAGGCGGAAAACGAAGTTGGCTCTGACCGTGAAAACAATTCGGTAGTTACTGAAAACACGCAGAACTCGCCACAGCAAACAGAGACCGAAACTCCAATTTTGACGGTTTCAAAATCTGTTGTGTGTAAAGGTGAAAAGGTTTCATTTGAATTGAGTAACGGTACAGATTTCAAATTGAAAGACAGCCGTGGACGAGTTTATGATGAACATTCATTGTCTTTTGCTGATGAAGGAACGAAAAATCTCGTAGCGGTTTATTCAACTGGTGAAACTGAACCGATTGAAGTTGAAGTGAAAGGAAAACCAACAGCAAATTTCACATATTCAAAAGACCTTATTGATGGCGGCCGACCACATTACAACTTTGAAAATACCGGTTCGGGTGGTGCTTCATACAAGTGGTTGCTCAACGATGAAATTGTATCAAAGGATGAAAGTACTTCTGTTTTCTTATTGAAAAAAGGAAGTTACAACGCGAGCCTTATCACATCAAATGATGCGGGTTGTGCTGATACCAATCAACAGGTAATCTTTGTTGAAGAATCGTATAACTTGCTCGCTCCTGATGCATTCACGCCTAACGGAGATGGTAAAAACGATACGTGGTTGCCGGTTGCGCTGGAAAATCCGGCATACCGCTTTGAGTTAGAAGTACTCGATCAAAGTAATAATGTTGTATTCAGAACCTCAGATCCATCCAAGAAATGGGAAGGTCCGCGCAACATAGATAGTTTTAACAGGACACAACTCGTGTTCTTTTGGCGGGCAGTCGTTTATTACGAAGGACAGCGAGAATCGTATGGTGGAACCATTCAGGTTATTCCTTAACGTTTAACGTACCCCTAAAACGAAAGCCTCATTTTCCGTGTTGGAGTGGGGCTTTTTTTATTGAAATAAAAAATCCCCTGCAGATTATATTCTACAGGGGATTTTTTGTTTTAAATCGTACTTGTAAGATCAAATAATCATACCAGCCGCTACCGTGTCGTTTGTAGCCTCATCGATGAGGATGAGTGATCCCGTATGGCGGTTTCTTCGATACGGATCAGTTAACAACGGCTTGGTGGTTCTGATCTTTACACGAGCAATATCATTCATCTCGATGCTTTTATCATCTTCGATGCGGTGCAGTGTGTTGATATCCATTTTGTACTGAATATCCTTGATCATAGCACGAGCTTCATTGGTTGTTTGACGCACGATGTATTTAGCTCGCGGACGCGGTGGTTCATTGTGCAACCAACACATCATGAATTCTACATCCTGTTCCATGTCGGGCTGATTGTTCGTGCGCACGATCATGTCACCGCGACTCACATCAATATCATCTTCGAGTGTTAAGGTCACAGACATCGGAGCAAAAGCTTCTTCGAGTGCACCGTCAAATGTCGTGATTTCCTTGATTTTCGACTGGAAGCCACTCGGCAGTACCGTAACTTCATCGCCCGGCTTGTAAACGCCACCGGCAATTCTACCGGCATAACCGCGGTAGTCGTGAAACTCATCAGAGTGCGGGCGAATAACCGTTTGAACAGGGAAACGACAATCGATGTGGTTTTCGTCAGATCCTATGTGAATGGTTTCGAGCGTATTCAAAAGAGTAGGCCCTTCGTACCAGTCCATGTTTTTTGATCTGTTCACAACGTTGTCACCGTGAAGTGCACTGATTGGCACAAAGCGGATGTCTTTGACATCGAGTTTTGCTGCAAATGCTTCGTACTCTTCAACCACTTTGTCAAATGCCTCTTCGCTGTAATCGACAAGATCCATTTTGTTGACACACACAACTACGTGTGGGATCTGAAGGAGAGAAGCGATAATCGAGTGGCGGCACGTTTGTTCCATTACTCCGTTACGGGCATCAACCAGGATAACAGCTAAGTTTGCCGTTGAAGCTCCTGTAACCATGTTGCGCGTGTACTGGATGTGTCCGGGAGTATCGGCAATAATGAATTTACGTTTTGGTGTGGCAAAGTAGCGGTAAGCCACATCAATGGTAATACCCTGCTCGCGTTCGTCTCTGAGTCCGTCAGTGAGCAAAGCCAGTTCAGTGTGATCGAGACCGCGCTTTTGGCTGGTCTTTTTCACCTGATCCATTTGATCTTCAAAAATCGATTTCGAGTCGAATAACAATCGCCCGATGAGAGTCGATTTTCCATCGTCAACGCTTCCCGCTGTGGTGAAGCGAAGCAATTCCATATCTAAATAAGAGCTCATAGTTCAATCTCAATTTTGTTGTTTAGAAATAACCTTCCTTCTTGCGGTCTTCCATTGAAGTTTCTGATCGTTTATCATCAGCACGGTTACCGCGTTCAGTTTGACGTGCTGCAGCAACTTCTTCCACGATTTTCTCAAGTGTATCTGCTTCAGATTCCACACCTCCGGTAATCGTTATATCACCTAGTGTTCTAAAACGAACCTTCTTTTTAACCACTTCTTCATCATCGCGAAGATTGATATAGTCACTTACCGGAATCCAGGTATCATTGCGCCAAACAACTTCGCGTTCGTGAGCGATGTAGAGGCCGGGAATGTCGATTTTTTCAGCGAGAATGTATTGCCAAACATCCATTTCGGTCCAGTTACTGATCGGGAATACGCGGAAATGCTCTCCCATCACTTTTCTGCCGTTGAACAGGTTCCATAGTTCGGGACGCTGATTTTTAGGATCCCACTGACCAAAGTCATCGCGGTGTGAGAAGAAACGTTCTTTTGCACGAGCTTTTTCCTCATCGCGTCTCGCGCCACCCATAGCACAATCGATTTGGTGCTCCTCAATGGTATCGAGAAGAGTAGTCGTTTGCAATTGGTTTCTACTGGCATTAATACCTCTTTCTTCTTTCACACGACCATCGTCAATGGACTTTTGAACAGATCCCACGATCAGTTTAACGCCCAACTTATCAACTAAGCTGTCGCGGAAATTAATCGTTTCAGGGAAGTTGTGTCCCGTGTCAACGTGAAATAAAGGGAAAGGAATTTTGGCCGGGTAAAAGGCCTTGCGTGCGAGGTGAGTCAACACAATTGAATCTTTACCGCCAGAGAATAAAATAGCGGGATTTTCAAATTGAGCAAAGACTTCCCTCAGCACATAAATCGACTCCGACTCCAGTTCCTGGAGGTGTTTGAGCGTGTATTTCTGCATAATTCAGGGTTTATTTAAGTGCCATTTTTGGCAGTATCACATCCATTATTTTGGTTACACAATCTTCTTTTGATTCTTTATCCGTACGCAAATGTACATCGGGATTTTCAGGTGCTTCAAAAGGAGAGCTAATTCCCGTAAAATTACTGATCTCTCCGGCTCTCGCCTTTTTGTAGAGTCCTTTTACATCGCGTTCTTCGCACACTTCGAGTGGGCAATCCACAAAAATTTCGAGGTAACGGTCAGAGCCCACGATGTTGCGTACCTGATCGCGATCTGACCGAAACGGGGAAATGAAAGCACTGAGTGCAACCGTCCCGTTATTCACAAAAAGGTTACTCACTTCACCAATCCTGCGGATGTTTTCTTTCCTGCTCTCTGATGAGAAATCGAGGTCAGAGTTCAATCCGCTGCGAATGTTGTCGCCATCGAGGATGAAAGTGTGAATCCCTTTTTCGTAGAGTTTGCGTTCCAGCAAATTTGCAACCGTACTCTTTCCCGATCCCGATAATCCGGTAAACCAGATCAGCAGTCCTTTGTGGCCGTTGAGTTTTTCTCTATCAGCCTGACTGATGTCGTGGTCGTGCGGGATGATATGTAGTTTTTCCTTAGCCATTGATTTCGTAAAAGTTTAGCATAAATAAAATCACAACGGCTCCGTAAATCAATGTGAACGGCAATCCGATGCGCAAAAAGTCTTTAAACTTATAGTTCCCGGGACCGTAAACCATGAGGTTTGTTTGGTAACTCACGGGAGTAATGAATGCAGCTGATGCTGCAAAAGCAAGTGTCAAATATACAGGTAATGGATTGAGATTGAGGTCATGAATGATTTGAAAAACCAGGGGGAATAAAATACTCACGGCAGCCACATTCGTGATAAATGACGTGAACAGCACGGTGAGCGCAAATATCCCGATCAAAATCCATGTTGTACCAAATGGTTTTAAAAATTCGATAAATGGTTTGGCAACTAATTCAGCTGCTCCTGTTTCGATGAAAATATTTCCAAGGACGAGGGCACTACCCAAAATCACGAACAAATCGAAGTTGAGGTTTTTCTTAATACCCTCAGCATTGATGAGCCTCAATACAACTGCAGCTGTAAACAGAATAATCAAACCTTTAAACAAGCTTACTAATCCTGCTAAAATGATCGCGATAACGCCCAGCACAAACGAACCAAAAAGCCATCTTTTCCAGGCCGGCTGGCGGTTGCGTTTTGAGATTACTGAAACAGTGTAAAGGTCTTTATCCTGATTGGATAATCGACTGAATTGCTTTCCACTAATCAGCAGCAACAAGTCACCAGATGCGAGTTTTATTTCACCTAACTTCCCCGATACGCGTTCACCATTACGGTGAATGGCCACTACCGCTGCATCGTAGTTTTCGCGAAATTCTGATTCTTTGAGTGTTTTTCCTTCCAATTTTGAGTTGTACGGAACCACAACTTCCAGTATATCGATTTCATCGCCCAGTTGAAATTTATCTTTTTTGGACCATGTTAGACCCTCTACATCTTCAACTAAACTGACTACGCGCGAAGTATCTCCGGCAAAAAACAGGCGATCGCCCTGTCTCAGTTTTTCATCTGGGGTTACAGGTCTTATGGCATCACCATTTCGCAAAATTTCAACCAGGTAAATTCCGTCCAAATTTCTCAGTTCTGCTTGAGCAACAGTTTTTCCGTGTAGGTCTGATCCAGTTGGTATTTCCGTCTCCGCGAGATATTCGCGAATGTTTTGGCGCATATCATCTACCACATCATCGTGACTCGGTAGCAGTTTGGTTCCGATTGTGCTCAGGAAAATAACACCAACGATCAGAACCAAAATGCCGGGTAAAATAAAATCTGAAAGGCCGAGCAATGGATCACCTGCTGATCTCAAAAAACCGATTAAAACAAGGTTTGTACTCGTCCCGATTGGCGTGATCATTCCACCTAAAATCGCGGCAAACGACAGTGGGATCATCAGCTTTGAAGGTGCTGTCTTTGCTTTCCGGCTCCACTGATAAACGTACGGAATCATGAGCGCTACGATAGGTGTATTATTCATGATGGAGGATACGGACCCCACCGAAAGTGTCATGCGAAAGAGGAACTTCCTCGGACTCTGAGCTTTTTTAAACAGCGCATCCAGCGCCCCGATCAAATTGTAATTATCCTGAACGACAGCGGTTAACAGGATGAGTAGAAATATCGTGATGATACTCTGGTTGGAAAAACTTTCCAGTAATAGAGCAGTGTCAGCAATCCCCGAAACGTAGAGTAGAATAACTCCCGCAAAAAAGACTAAAGCGGTCCTGATCCTGTCCAAAACGAGCAGAATAACAATGGCGATAATGATCGCAAGTACCGCGTATGGCTTGAATTCTTCCATTAACGGTGAACGAGGAACCAGGGATTGAGTAGGTTCTCTTTGTTGTAAATAACGGGCTTTTCAGTTTCGTACTGCGTTACTTTGAACCCGGCAGCAGTACAAATAGCGTGTCCGGCAGCAGTGTCCCATTCCATTGTGGGAGCGTAGCGTGGATAAAAATCTGCAGAGCCTTCAGCAACCATGCACAGCTTAAGCGAACTCCCTCGAGAAAGGATTTCCACATCACCGTGTTTTTCTTTGATGTCGTTGATGAAAGCTTCTGTTTCTTCGCTCATGTGTGAGCGGCTGCCCACAACCACAAATTTATCACGGTTTTGATCGATCGGTAGTTTATCAGCTTTATCGGTCAGAACCGAAACTTCAGCCGAATCTTTAGTCGTTACTTTATACGCTCCGTGATCTTTAGAAGCGAAGTAGAGATCACCCGTGACCGGAACATAAATCACCCCCATTACAGGCGTATTTCCTTCAGCCAGGGCAATGTTAACAGTAAACTCGCCATTTCGCTTTACGAATTCTTTTGTTCCATCAAGCGGATCAACAATCCACAGGCTGTCCCAGTCTTTTCGCGTGCTGTAATCATCGTGTTTGCCTTCCTCACTCAAAACAGGAATTTCTGTTTTATCGAGGTATTTCTTGATGATATTATGAGAACGCTTGTCAGCTTCAGTCAGTGGAGATTTATCATCCTTTGTTTCAACATTAAAATCAGTGTTGTAAACTTCCAGGATTGCTTTTCCGGCTTCGATTGAAGCATCTATTGCGGTTTGTAATAGTTCGTTTGTCAGGGTCATTTTAAATTTTATTTGGCTGGCAAACATACTTTAATTCTATAAATCTACCAAGATAGTAGAGTGATAGATTTTATTTTGTGTTAAGTTTCGGGTTATCAGTTATTTTGAGTGTTGTTGTGAAGTGTAAAGCCCGGATACTGAGCGGTGCACTGAGCGAAGACGAAGGATGAAGTCGAAGTGCGGAGCTGTGACTGAGTCGAAGTAGGAGGGAGTTAGGAGGTTGAGGCTGAGGCCGAGATCGTTTGGGATTATTGAATTCTTAAGTTTTTAAGGGTCCCGTAACAAGTCCGGGATCTAAGAGCTTCTAGAATCTGACCAAGAGTCAGATTAAGAATCTCTAAGATTTGAAGGTTGGGAGGTTTGATAGTTTGTTTCAGCCAACTGAAAAGTGCAGGGCTGAGTTTGAGGAGCTTTGTGCCGTTAGACCTGACAGGTTTCCGAAACCTGTCAGGTCTTGGGAAGAAGTTTAGTGCCGTAGGCACGAATTCGCATAACTCTGGGCTTCAGCCCAGAGCTCAATGCCAAATCGTTACCAACGAGTGCTGTAAGCACGGCCCACAAACTATTTCAGTTTTGTTGAAGTTGAGACGAAAGCTTCAAAGACACAATGAACACGAAGGAATACCTTTGAGTCCTGGAGCCTTTGTGGCAGACAAAATGATTTACACTACCCGTGCATAATCAAATCGAAATTAAGTTTCTACTCAATCAGTATTATTTTGACAGGAAACTTAGTTTTGAACCAGGAAACAAGCACAATCAATTGAACAGATGAAAAAAGTTTTGATCACCGGAGCAGCAGGTTACATCGGAAGTCATGCCGTTGTCGACTTTCACAACGCAGGTTATGAAGTTATTGGCGTGGATAATTACCTCAATTCTGAGGAAGGAACTTACAAGCGTATTGCCCAAATAACCGGAAAGGAAATCGCACACCACAACATCGATCTTCGCGATAAAAAAGCGGTTTTTAGTCTGTTTAAAAGTGAGAAAGACATAGATGCTGTCGTGCATTTTGCTGCTTTGAAATCTGTACCCGATTCTGTGGATAACCCCATTTTTTGTTTTGATAACAACAACAATTCTACTCTCAACCTTGCAGATGCCTGTTCGCAATTTGGCGTAAAACATTTCATTTTTTCATCATCGTGCTCTGTTTACGGAAATGTGACAGCAGATCAATTACCGGTTACTGAAGAAACTCAACTGAAACGACCAGAGTCGCCTTACGGTTATACCAAGCAAAACGGGGAGGAAATGCTCCATTATTTCTCTGATGTGAAAGACGTGAAAATAATGGCTCTTCGTTACTTCAATCCGGTAGGTGCACATCCTTCTGGTGAAATAGGAGAGTTGCCGGCCAAGCGTGTCAACAACCTCGTGCCGGTTATCACGCAAAGCGCTGCCGGAGTAATCGATGCTTTTACTGTTTTTGGATCTGACTGGAAAACACGTGATGGAAGCTGCATTAGAGATTACATTCATGTGAGCGACATAGCCTCTGCACACACCCTGGCTTACGAGTTTTTGAAAAAGCAGGATGATGAGAAATTCTTCGATGTAATCAATCTGGGTAGCGGAGAAGGTGTAAGCGTTTTTGAAGCTATAAAAGCCTTTGAACGAGCGACCGGAGTTAGAGCACCTTATAAAGTTGGTGATCGCAGAGATGGCGATGTTGAGTCAATCTATTCCAATCCGCAAAAAGCAAAGGAAGTCCTCGGTTGGGAACCGAAGTTTGACATTGAAGATATGATGGCATCGGCATGGAAATGGCAACAGAAACTCAAAGAATTAGGAATGGCTGTGCACAAGCTATAGCCCGACTTATAGCATCTTAGGGGTTAACATTTTTTAACCGAGATCGAATAACTAAATATCGGTTGTAGGCGTAAAATTGAGTGATAAATAATTCAATTAAAGCCTATGAAACGATTAAAAAATATTGCCGGATTATCAGTAGCTGCCATTTTGGGCGGCTTCATTTCGCTGGGTGCATTCACCTGGTTTTACCAACCAAATGCTAACCAACTTGTCAATCAAAAAGACAGTGTTCAAACTCTTTTAGCAAAAAACACTTATCGGTCAGAGCCGAGCCGAAAGACTACCAATGTTCAACCATTTTCCGCTCCCGATTTTACGAGTGCTGCCGAGCGATCAGTTCACGGAGTAGTGCACGTAAAAACGGTGATGGAAGGCGAACAGTACTATCAAATAGATCCGTTTCGCTATTTCTTCCACGGGGAGCGAGAGCCTCAATTGAAACAAGGACCAAAGAGAGCAGCATCAGGATCTGGTGTGTTGATTTCTGACGATGGCTACATCGTAACGAACAATCACGTTGTTGAAGATGCCGATAAAATTGAGGTTATCACGAATGACAATAAATCATTAAAAGCAAAACTCATTGGGCGTGATCCCAGTACTGATCTTGCGGTTCTGAAAGTGGAAAGCCAAAACCTGAGTCCGCTCCAGTACGGAAACTCAGATGATCTAAAACTCGGTGAATGGGTACTGGCTGTAGGAAATCCATTCAACCTGAATTCTACCGTAACAGCCGGAATTGTATCGGCCAAAGGGCGAAATATCAACATATTACCGCCTGATGAACGAAATAAAGTAGCTCCAATTGAATCTTTTATTCAGACCGATGCTGCTGTAAATCCCGGAAACAGCGGAGGAGCACTTGTCAACGCGAATGGACAATTAGTGGGGATCAACACAGCGATTAAATCGCCAACCGGTTCCTATACGGGTTACTCTTTTGCAGTACCTGTAAATATTGTCAAAAAAGTAGTTGACGATATCGTGAAATACGGAGCTGTGCAACGCGGATTCATAGGTGTTTCAATTCGCAACATCGATGGCGAATTAGCCGATAAAGTTGAATTGACAACAACTGAGGGCGCTTATGTAAGTGCTCTCATGGAAGATGGAGCTGCTGAAGATGCGGGGATTGAAGAAGGAGATGTCATCGTTGAGGTCAACGGACAAAAAGTGAAAAGCGTGGCTGAGCTACAGGAAAAAATCGGTCGTTACAGACCGGGCGATAAAGTCAATGTGAAATTGATTCGTGATGATGAACTGCTTGAAAAACAGATCGAATTGCGCAATAGATTTGGTAACACCGAATTGATCGAAAAGCGTGAAAAAGATTTGGTGAAAGTTTTAGGAGCTTCGTTTAATGAAGTTGACAATGAGTTAAAAGAGAAACTCAATATTGAAGGTGGTGTTCAAATCACAGACATCAACTCAGGAAAAATAAGAAGTGCCGGAATCAAAGAAGGTTTCATCATACTAAAAGTGGATAAAAAACCGATTGAAAATCGCGAAGAGTTGAATGAGATTCTTTCCAATAAAGAAGGAGGCGTATTGTTAGAAGGAATTTACCCGAATGGCTTGAGAGGCTATTACGGATTAGGAATGTAATTTTTAGGGTTAGGTTTCATAGTGGTTGATTTTAAGGGCTGTCAGCATTTTGTTGGCAGCTTTTTTATTTTTTGTCAATCCCAAACTCCTTTGCCAGTATCTCGTGCCTAAAATCAAAAATGTGTTTGAGTTTACTCTTCACGATCAATGCGTGTGCGATTTTTCCCAAAAAGCCAAAAGGCAATCCATAATCCACAATGTCAATTATTTTCACTCCGTCTTCAACTTCTTCAAAAAAGTGTTTGTGATGCCAAAAAGCGTAAGGACCAAAACGCTGTTCATCTACAAAGTACTCCTGAGTTTTAACATGAGAAATTTCAGTTGTCCATCTGAATTTGATACCGGCAAAAGGGCTAACTTTATAATTGATGATCATGCCCGGATACATTTTTTCTCCCTCAAGTCCTTTGGTCAAAATGTCAAACTTGAGATCATCAGGTGTTATCTCGTTGAGGTTGAGCGGTGTGCTAAAAAATTCCCAGGCGTTTTCCAGTGATATCGGTAAAACCTGTTCGCGCTTCAAAGTGTATATTCGCATGCTGTCTAAGTCCTTTGTTTCAATTGTAACAGCGCTTATTCAATTTGGTTGTAAAGAATGTCAAAAATTAATTGGTTTTACAAGAAGTTAGATGAGTTATCTGCCCGCGAGTTCCACAAAATCTTGCAATTCAGGATCTCCGTTTTTGTTGTGGAACAGAATTGCCCGTATCAGGAATGTGATGATAAAGATTTAGAGGCGGTCCATCTTTTTGGTCAGATCCAAAATGGAGAAATCGTGGCCTGTGCCCGAATTCTGCCTCCCGGTGTTTCCTATTCAGAGCCGTCAGTAGGGAGAGTTGCCGTCCATGCTGATTACCGCATGAGCGGAATTGGGAACGAAGTAATGCGCAAAACCATCGATTTCATTGAAGAGCAATACAATGAAGAAGCAATCAGAATATCAGCGCAACAATACCTGAAACAATTTTATTCTGATCTCGGGTTCGAGCAAGTGAGTGAGATGTATTTAGAAGATGATATTCCGCACATCGAGATGCTGAGGCGGTCAAATTGATTTTCGCGAGTTGGCAATCGATTCGAATTCTATCGCTGAGCTGGCTAGAATGTGGCTCTGACCGAGACTGATCAATTCCATAATCATCAACATTTCAGGATATTGAGTAGCTTCGATTTTAAACTCGGTATATTTGTCACCAATCAATTGACGTTCAGTAAATTTGCGGTCAGATTCAATTTTAAAAAATGACCTCTCGTTAGAATACTTACGGAATACGGGAAACTTTACGTCACTCATTTTTGTTTAGTAGTATATGAACCAACATTTTGAAAAAGCAGTAAAGGCTTACAAAGAAAAGGATTTTGAAAAAGCTGTAGAGCATTTTTCCAATGCGATTGAGGTATCACCAAATGATGCTGAAATACACTATCAGCGCGGTATATCATATTTTCATCTCAATAAATTGAGTCTGGCTTTGGTCGATTTTGATAAAGCGGCAGAACTGGAACCCGAAAACCCTTATCGCTATTCGAGTAGGGCATATATCCGCGATGCCTGTGGTGATACTGAGGGAGCTTACAAAGATTATCAGGTAGCTATTAAGTTAGATCCGGATGATGCTATCGCTCACAACAACCTTGGTTTGATAGAGGAGAAGCTAGGGTATCAGGCAGATGCGAAGAAACGCTACACAAAAGCAGACAAGTTAGCAGAAAAATTCGACTATTTTCCCGGTCAAAAGCAGCACGATAACTTTACTGATAAGTTCGTGAAAATGGGAGAACTGGAAGGCGAGGAGCAAGAAACGCAATCGAAAAACCCAGAGAGTTCACTCTTTAATGAAATGTGGAAAGCTGTTGCTACAGAGAAGGGTCGTAAAGAGTTTTGGAAGTTTGTGAAGAATGGGTTTAAGGTTTGATTTGATTACTTTCATAAACTGCGATTCAAATTCAAATTTCTTTACCTTAGCCCGTTCCAATTACAGCAGGAATGAGAAATAAACCGCGTACTTTCCTCGATGAAGTAGCTCAAAATATTTTGCGTCAAAACCAAAAGATGGAAAACACACTTGTGCTTTTACCATCAAGGCGAGCATGTTTCTTTTTTGAAGAAGCGATCAAAGATCAACTAACGGAAATATCCTGGTTACCCCAAATAATATCGGTGGAGGATTTCGTTGAGCGACTCACCAATTTTCGCAATTTACCCACACCTGAGCTCATCCTTGAAACTTATCCGTTTTACCGGGAAGTTTTTGGTAGTGAATCTGAAACATTTCGGGATTACCTGAACTGGATCACCATCCTACTGGCCGATTTCAACGAAGTGGACGCCTACAAAATTGAGATCAAAAAGCTCTTTGAATACTTACGTGATGAAAGAGCTCTCAAATCCTGGAATATTGACGGTAGCGAAATGACCGATTTTCAAAAGCGCTACCTCGATTTTTGGGAGCACCTTGAACCACTTTACAAAAAACTAACCAATCATTTTGAGGAACACAAAATGGGCTATCAGGGATTCATTTACCGCCAGGCGGCCGAGAATGTTTCTTCCATGATGAGCGATCGTTTTCCGCTCATTCAAAACATTCACTGGCTTGGCTTTAATGCTCTCAACACCTGCGAGGAGGAGCTGGTCGATTATTTTATTGAAAAGTTGAATTGTCAACTTCATTTTGATGTTGATCCCTACTATCTCGACAATACAAAACACGAAGCCGGGAGATTCATCAGACAGTATTTAAAACGTTGGCCACAACAGTCAGAGCCCTACTCATCAAACGGATTTAGCAATCCGCAAAAAGAGATCGAAACATTTGGGGTTTCGGGAAAAGTAGGAATGTCAAAAGTAGCAGGAGCCCTTTTGGAAAAAGAAGGGAAACGCAAAAATACTGCCCTTGTACTGGCTGATGAAAATCTGCTCAATCCGGTTTTGAGTAGCTTGCCTCAATCAGTTGATAACATTAACATTACACTCGGGTATTCATTACAAACGAGCCTTACTTACAGCTTTACAGAGAGTGTACTCAATGCACTTGTCAACGCGAAACGGGCATCAAACAATACTTTGTTTACTGAAGATCTTTTATCGGTTTACGCACATCCTGCATTTCACTATTTTGGAGATCATAACACAGTTTCTGAAAAACTGGGAAAACTGCGCGAATCGCAAAAAATGGCTTTTACCCACACCGAGTTACTACAGTTTGATAATGGACTGTTTGATGAACCATTCACCAAAAATATTCTCAATCCCAATCAGTCGCCCGGTAGTTGGTTGAGTTTTGCTATAGATTTACTCGCTAAAACAGCTAATGACGAGAATAAAATCAATGACAAGCTGGAGCAGTTTCATCTTGAACGATTGGTAGAGGTATTGATCAGAACCGCAGACTACCTTGAGGATCTGACCGTTAAAATATCTTTTGAGGAGCTGTGGCGATTTGTGATTTTGAGCGCACAGGGCGAAACAATTCCTATCGAAGGAGAAAAGAGCGATTTTCTTCAACTTATGGGAATGCTGGAAACGCGGTGCCTCGATTTTGATCACCTAATCATGACATCGGTGAATGAAGGAACTTTGCCTGCGGGCAAACAGGGCAATTCGTTTATCCCGTTTGAAGTAAAACGCAAATTCCATTTACCAACTCACATTCAAAAAGATGCCATTTTCGCCTATCACTTTTACCGTGTTTTGCAGCGTGCAAAAAAAGTGACGCTCCTTTACGACACCTCTGTGAGTGACTTGGGAATGAATGAGGAAAGCCGGTTTATCAGGCAGTTAGAAGTGGAGTGGGGGCTTTCGGGAGATCGAAAATGGAAGAGAGAAAATATATCATTTGATCGTGAACCGCTCGAATTTCAGGTGAATTCCATTCAAAAAACAGAGAATGTTCTCGGTCAGATCCGGCATTACCTCACCTCAAAAGACAGAGGCTTGTCTCCATCAGCACTCAACAAATACTTCAACTCACCTGCTGATTTTTACTTCCGTCATCCCCTCGGAATTAAAGAGAAAGCGGAGTTGGAGAAAGATATTGAAGTCAGCACGTTTGGTACGGCCGTCCACGAAACTCTCGAAGAATTATTCAAACGTTTTGTGAATTCCAAACAGCTTTTGAAAAAAGACGATGTGTTGGCTTTGAAACCGAAGGTTCGTTCGGCTCTGACCGAAAAGATGAAAAAGAGATTTAAAGGAGATTTGAGCATCGGCAGTAATTACCTCACGTTTCACGCAGCTCAAAAAATGATTGATCAGTTTTTGTCGTTACAGGCTGATGAGATCGAGAATGGAAAATCTTTTGCTGTAGCTCATCAGGAATCACCTGAAGATGTGTTTTTAGAAGTTGATGGCGAGAAAATAAAAATAAAGGGTTTTCCAGACCGCATTGATTCTTTTGATACGCATCACCGAATTGTTGATTACAAAACAGGCTCTGTTGAGCAAAAGGATTTGAGAATATCTTCGATTGATGATTTGTTCAACTTTGAAAAACAGGGAAAAGACAAGGCCCGGCAGGTGATGTTTTACGCCTGGCTCGTGCACAAAACGAAGGGTTACGAGCAAATTGAGAGCGGTATTTATTCGCTGAAAAAGATATCGGGCGGATTTTTAAAACTCAAAGTCGGCAATGAAAGTATTCTGCAAAAAGAACACTTTGAACGCTTTGAAGAGTTGCTTCAAAATACGATTAAAGTAATGTTGAACCCTGATGTTGAACTTTCTCAGCCCGAGACGAGTAGCTGGACTTTATACGAATAAAAAAAGCCGCTGAGACACGAATATTTTTTGAGCAAGGAAATAACGTGTGTCCCAACAGCTTTCTACTAAGACGATATTAATCGTAAAAGGTTGGCAGGCAACCTTATTTATTTTACTAAACCACTTATTTACTAAATTGTTTAGTCTTTTCCAGGATATGCTTTGATTCCCTCTTCAAGACACTTTAATGCTCGCTTGAGACTTTCTTTTTCCAAAACATACGCTATGCGCACTTCTTTTTCGCCCATTCCGGGAGTAGAGTAGAAGCCGGCACATGGTGCCATCATAACAGTTTCGTTTTCGTACTCAAATGACTCGAGCATCCACTGGCAAAAGCGCTCGGTATTGTCAACCGGTAGCTCAGCCACACAGTAAAAAGATCCCGATGGTTTAGGACAACGAACTCCTTCAATTTCATTGAGTCCGTCAACCATGAGGTTTCTGCGGTCATTGTATTCCCTGCTTACTTTTTCAAAATAACTTTTAGGTGTTTTGAGTGCTCCTTCAGCTGCTATTTGAGCAAGTGTTGGCGGACTCAAACGTGCCTGTCCGAATTTGAGCATCGTTGACATAAGTTCTTGATTGCGCGAAACAACTGCTCCTATGCGAGCTCCGCACATCGAGTAACGTTTACTAACAGAATCAACGAGAACCGCATTTTCTTCTATTCCTTCCAGTTCCATAATAGAAGTATGGTATTCGCCATCGTACACAAATTCGCGATACACTTCATCAGCAAAGAGGAATAGATCGTGTTTTTTCACGATATCGCGAAGCGTTTCAAGCTCATCGCGAGAGTAGAGGTAACCGGTTGGATTTCCAGGGTTACAAATCAGAATTCCTTTTGTTTTTTCAGTGATTTTATCTTCGAATTCACTTACCGGAGGAAGCGCAAAACCGCGATCGATTGTAGCAGGAACCGGAACAACATTAATACCAGCACTAACAGCAAATCCGTTGTAGTTGGCGTAAAACGGTTCAGGAACGATGAGTTCATCACCCGGATTAAAACAGCTCATGAACGCAAAAAGGAGCGCTTCAGAACCACCTGTAGTCACCATGATCTGTTCAAAGTTGACGTCAATGTTGACACCGCGGTAATACTCTGCCAATCCTTTACGGTAGCTTTCAAAACCGGCAGAATGCGAATATTCAATCACATTCAGATCCATGTTTTTCACCGCATCAATCGCCTCTTTTGGCGACTCGATATCAGGTTGCCCGATGTTGAGGTGAAGTACTTTTTTGCCGGCTTTTTTTGCTTTTTCAGCAAATGGAACCAGCTTTCTTATTGGAGACTCGGGCATTTGGTGCCCTTTTGTTGATATACCTGGCATAGCTCAAAAATTTGACGCGAATATATAACGGTATTCCTGATTAAAAATCTTTTTTAAATAATTCGAAACCAAATTAATATAAAGTGTTGGGATATAGCTCTAAAGAAGTTGCTTTGAGCCAGCTTTATTTCAGGTTGTAACGGTAAATAAAACTCAGTTGAAAAACGGGGGCGTCTTTGGCTGTGAGCAGACTTTCTCTGTTGTCGCCAATTCCAACGGCTGATACGCGGGCATCTACACCCTGGTTCTGACCGTAGAGATCAATACTTCTCAGCACTGTGTGACCAGCCATTCCGCGGAGTACCATATTTGGTTGCAAATAGTATTCAATTACGCCAAGTGCCTCCTGAGGCTTGCGTTCCCAATACGTGTTCTGAAATTGCGTTTGGTTGTAAATAGTGTTCACGAGTCCCTGATAACGAAAGCCAAACCGCCATTTTTCACCGGCTATATACATGATGTTGTAATTGACCGGTATAGTTCCGTAGAAGAGCCAGTTTTCAAAACCGTAATATTCGGCACTGATGAGCGGGACAAAAAAGGGTCCAAACAACTCGCTGTTGTAATAACCACCCAGCTTAACTTTCCAATCAGGATTGGGTTTGAAAGAGTAAAGCGCGTAAACTCCAAACTGAAAATGTTTTTCATTGAGGCTTTTCCAGTTTGAACTGATTTTGGGCAGCGCCATTACCATCAGAGATGAATTATTTGGCAAACTGAATTGATACCCCAGTTGAAGTCGGGTGGGAAGATAGCTCTCTTCAAAGTTAGTTGAGTCATTATCAAATGAAATAGTAGCCTGCTCCAGCGAAAACCCTGTAATGAAAGCATCTCCGTTTTCGCGTTGAATGGGAAGCAACGCATTTATAGTAAAAGAGCGTTCAGTGAGATTTTTAGTGTTTGCACTGTTTGCGGTCGGAACCAGTTTGTAGTGCGTAGAAAACAAGTCGATGTGTTCCTGACATAGCGAGATCAGCGGACATAGAATCACATAAATGATGATAAGTTTTTTCACCATACGGCAAATGTAATACAACATTTAGGCGAACACACTAAGCTTGTCGTTGGTTATTCGTGTAACAAGTTCAAAAACGTTAATTTCGCAGTCCAGAAAAGTCAGTCGATCTATGAAGAACAACGAGATCTATAAACCAAAAAATAACGTTCGCATCGTTACAGCAGCCTCACTTTTTGACGGCCATGATGCGGCAATCAATATCATGCGCAGAATCATCCAAAGCACAGGTTGTGAGGTGATTCACCTCGGTCATGACCGCAGTGTTGACGAGGTTGTAAATTGCGCAATTCAGGAAGATGCACAGGCCATTGCCATGACATCTTACCAGGGTGGACACACCGAGTATTTCAAATACATGTACGATCTTCTTCAGGAAAAAGGAGCCAGTCACATCAAGATTTTTGGTGGTGGTGGCGGAACTATCCTGCCTGATGAAATCGAAGAACTCCACAAATACGGGATTACCAGGATTTACCATCCTGATGATGGCCGTGAAATGGGCTTGCAGGGTATGATCAATGATCTCGTTAAGCAATCTGACTACCCGATTGGAAAAGAATTAGAAGGCGATATAAAAGCTGTGAAAAAGCGTGATGTCAATGCGATTTCGCGCATGATTTCTGCTGCAGAAAATTTCCCTGAAGAACACAAAGCTGTTTTTGATGAGATCGATAAACTCGCTGGTCAGAGCCAGGTTCCGGTTCTCGGGATTACCGGTACCGGTGGAGCCGGAAAATCATCACTGGTAGATGAATTGATCCGCAGGTTTTTGATCGATCAAAAAGATAAAACGATAGGCGTTGTATCGGTTGATCCATCTAAGAGAAAAACAGGAGGAGCACTTCTTGGAGATCGTATCAGGATGAACGCGATCAACAATAAGCGTGTTTACATGCGTTCGCTCGCTACTCGTCAGAGTAACCTGGCACTTTCAAAATATGTTGAGGAAGCGATCAATGTGATGAAAGTTGCCGGATTCGATATGATTATTCTCGAAACTTCAGGTATTGGACAGAGCGATACTGAGATCATGGATTACAGCGACTCATCGCTTTACGTGATGACACCGGAGTTTGGTGCTGCTACTCAGCTCGAGAAAATTGACATGCTCGACTTTGCCGATGTTGTGGCAATCAACAAATTCGATAAACGCGGTGCGCTCGATGCAATTCGCGATGTTCGCAAACAATACAAACGCAATCACCAGCTTTGGGATGCTAAAGATGATGATTTGCCTGTGATCGGTACAATCGCTTCACAGTTCAATGATCCGGGAATGAATCAGCTCTACCGCAAGATTATGGATCTGATGAGCGAAAAAGAAGGTGTTGACCTCAAGTCAGATTTCATGATCACAAAGGAAATGAGTGAAAAGATTTTCATCATTCCGCCCAAAAGGACGCGTTACCTTAGTGAGATCTCTGAAAATAATAGAAGCTACGATGAAGAAGTTGAAAAGCAACGAAAAGTTGCGGACAAGCTTTTTGGCTTGCACAGCGCTTTGGAAACGATTACGGAAACAACGCTCGATATTGCGAATGACGGATCTGACTGGGATGAAGAAATTGAAAGTGCAGGTTTAGCTGAAGATCAACTGACTACGGCTAAAATGCTAAAATCTCGTTTTGATGCGATGAGACTCGATCTCAATCCCCACAACTGGGAAATCATCAAAAACTGGGAAGATAAGCGCGCTCGTTACAAAGCTGAAGAGTACGTATTTAAAGTTCGTGACAAGGAAATCCGCATGGATACTCATGTTGAGAGTTTGTCACACACGAAAATTCCTAAAGTTGCATTACCAAAATACAATGGTTGGGGTGATGTATTGAAGTGGAGCAAGCAGGAAAATGTACCTGGCGAATTTCCATACACGGCCGGAATTTATCCATTTAAGCGAAAAGGTGAAGATCCTACAAGGATGTTTGCCGGAGAAGGCGGACCGGAACGCACGAATAAGCGTTTCCACTACGTGAGTAAAGATATGCCGGCTGCAAGACTTTCAACAGCTTTTGACTCGGTTACACTTTACGGAAATGATCCTGAACACAGACCAGATATTTACGGTAAAATTGGGAATTCAGGTGTTTCGATTTGCTGTTTGGACGATGCCAAAAAACTCTATTCAGGTTTTGATTTGGCAGCTCCAACAACATCGGTTTCGATGACAATTAACGGTCCGGCTCCAATGTTGCTCGGCTTTTTTATGAACGCAGCTATCGATCAGCAGTGTGAGAAATACATCAAAGAAAACGGATTGGAAGATGAGGTCAATAAGAAGATTGACGCCATCTACAAAGAGAACAATCAGGAACGTCCTACATACAAAGGTGATTTGCCTGAAGGTAATGATGGTCTCGGATTGATGTTGCTCGGTGTAACCGGTGATCAAGTACTACCGCAAGATGTTTACGAAAAGATCAAAGCGGAGACACTCGCCACAGTTCGCGGAACTGTTCAGGCCGATATTTTGAAAGAAGATCAGGCTCAGAACACCTGCATCTTCAGTACTGAGTTTGCATTGAGGTTGATGGGAGATGTTCAGGAATACTTCATCGATCAAAAAGTTCGAAATTTCTATTCCGTTTCAATCAGCGGTTACCATATTGCTGAGGCCGGTGCCAACCCGATTACTCAGTTGGCTTTCACACTGGCTAATGGTTTCACGTACGTGGAATACTACTTGAGCCGCGGAATGGATATCAATAAATTTGGTCCGAACCTCTCATTCTTCTTCTCGAATGGTGTAGATCCTGAGTACGCGGTTATTGGCCGTGTTGCTCGCAGAATTTGGTCGAAGGCTCTGAAAGAGAAATACGGGGCAAATCCCAGGGCGCAGATGTTGAAATACCACATTCAAACAAGTGGTCGTTCACTCCACGCTCAGGAAATTGATTTCAACGATATTCGCACAACTCTACAGGCGCTTTACGCGATTTACGATAACTGTAACTCGCTTCACACCAATGCTTATGATGAGGCTATTACAACGCCAACAGAAGCATCGGTTCGTAGGGCAATGGCTATTCAGTTGATCATCAACAAGGAGTTGGGTCTGACCAAAAATGAAAACCCAATTCAGGGATCATTTATCATTGAAGAACTGACAGATTTAGTTGAGGAAGCCGTATTAACAGAGTTTGACAGAATCACTGAACGCGGTGGTGTACTGGGAGCGATGGAAACGATGTACCAACGCAGTAAGATCCAGGAAGAGTCGCTCTATTACGAAACACTCAAGCACAATGGCGACTACCCGATCATTGGTGTGAATACATTTTTGAGTTCTGAAGGTTCACCAACAGTAACTCCCGGAGAGATCATTCGTGCGACCAAAGATGAAAAAGAGGCACAAATCGACACAGTAAATTCATTGAAAGACCGCCAAAAAGCGAAATCTGAGGAAATGATCAAGCGTGTTCAGGAATCTGCTATTCAGAACCAGAACATCTTTGCAGAATTGGTGGAAGCATGCAAGTATTGCTCATTGGGTGAAATCACAGAAGCACTATTTGAAGTGGGAGGTCAATACCGCAGAAATATGTAAACTTTTTTCAAAATATTTAGTGAATGAAAGTCCTTCTCGATATCCCGGGAAGGACTTTTTGTTTTAGGCCAAATTTTCAATGGCGCTTAAAAAGTTATATTTTGGCACGGTAAGAATTATTAAAATCTAAAACTGCACTATGAAGAAATTAGGATTTTTATTCGTTTCACTATTTGTTTTCGGAGTTAGCCTTGCTCAGAACTATTACAAAATTGATTCGCCTGATATTAAAGTAAGAAAAAGCTATACCTTGAACTGTGAAGAGTATGGTATGTTTCAATTGTATTTGACGCCTGGAGAAGAAGAAGGGGACTTTATCCAAAATGAAGGACCTTTTTCTGATAAAAATGGAAATTACTATCTCTATGCTTATCGATATGAGAATGGAGAGAAAAAACCTGCTGAAGTACTAGAATACCCTCTTGACAAAAAGAATTTTAGGTCGAAGAAAGACCGCAAATCACTGGTAGATTTAATGGCGAGGTTCTACTTTGGAACTTTCAAACCATTACATTTTTTGTACGAGAATGGAAAAATGCATCTAATTACAAGAGCTGATGAAGAAATGTATTTGAGCTCCTATGATATTGAATCAAAAACATTTGATAATACAACGATCCCAGTAGGTTTTGAATTTGATATTAATGATGTCAAAAAAGATGATGATAAGTTGTTTTTGAGCGTTAATATGAAGAAAGGACTTTTAAAAAAGAAGGTCAACAATGAATTGATGATTGTTGATTTAAAAACGAAAAATGTAAAACTATCAACTATTCCAGTATATCATAAATATGAGGTAGAGCATGTTGTACCTGACTTTTACGTATCTTTAAATCCTGAAAGTAATGTTGTTGGTGTTTTGATGAAGTCTGGTGATGGTCATAAAGAGAGGACTAATTTCCTAATGTATGACTACGATGGAAAATTTATCAATCAATATATTTTACCTAATCAAGAAAAGACATCATATACTGGTTATCAAATTGAAAAAGTTGATGAAGGCTTTTTTGTTTCGGGTTTTTATAGGGAAAGGCGTACTGGATTATTCAAGTCCCTGAAGAAATTCAGGAAAGAGCAGGGTTTTTTCGCTGCCCGGTATGATAAATCAGGTGAGCAATACTTCAAGAAAAACAGCTTTGATTTGATTGACTTTAAGCTTGTTAAATCTATGAATGGTAAATTTGAAATGGATTTAAAAGACCTATCTAAAATAGTTATTTGTGATGATGTGGCTTACATGTCATTCGAATTTTATGAAAGGTACGTGCAAACCCATCATCATAATTCAGGTATGGCAGGAGCAGGCGCAGGTGGTGCTGCTATAGGTGGAACATCAACCGGAGGAGCTACAATGGGTGTTGGTTTTGGGAGCACTTCAAGTACAACAGTTTACAATATTGAGTATGAAGTCGCTTTTGTTGGAGTTAATATTGAAAATGGAAATCTTGAATTTGAAAAAACGATAAATCAAAAAGAATATAGAGCAAGTGGAGGCTCTGTTAGATCTGTAATATCATATTCTAGAAATAAAAATAGACCAATTTTAGGTTTTTACAACGCTGATCATGAGTTTAAAGTTGGGACAGTTTTTGATGGTGAGTTTGAAGAGTTATCTATGGTACCTCCAAATTCAATGGGATTGAAACATGAACTTGGATTTAATTATGTTCCAACTTTAAGTAAAGTTCATGCTTTAGAAAATGATTTATTGATGATTGAGCTCTCAGGAATGCCTGTTACAATTTCAGATATGTTTAAACGAACTAAGATTAGTAAGTCAATCTATATATCATTGTAAATTATAGTAACGAAAACCCTTTAATAAATATTGAAGGGTTTTTTTATTTGATTCAGAGTAAAGTTTATTTTACATTTGGTAAAATAAACTTTACAATATGAAAGCTAAATACTTATTTTCACATAAATGGAAGCCAATAGGACTAACCTTGTTTATAATAGGGTTGACTTTAGGAACTATAGGGGTCTTGAGTAGTTATGAACCGGTCTTTTTAGATGTGAGAGTTCCGGATTTTTTCGGGAACTCCTCGTTTTTAAATAATGGAAGTAGCTCTGAGACAGGTTGGCCTCAAATGAGAAAGAACAACTTATTCGATGAAATTGCTTTGTCATTATTATTAATTGGTGGATTACTCTCAATTTTAGCCAAAGAGAAGAATGAAGATGAAATGATTATGAAGTTGAGATTGGAGTCACTATTGTGGTCTGCAATCGTTAATGGAATCCTGATTTTTATAACAGTTTGGCTGATTTACGATTTGGACTTTTATTTTGTCATGATCACTGAGCTATTTTTCTTTTATCTCTTGTTTATACTGAGATTCAACTTCGTACTAATGCGTCAAAAGAAACTGGTTGATGAAGAATAAAGTAAAACGATACAGGCAGTTTTCTGAGATGACGCAATCTCAACTGGCAGATTTAATTGGAGTCAGCAGGCAAACAATTCACGCGATTGAAAAGGAGAAATATGTTCCGTCCACTGTCCTTGCTTTAAAGCTTAGCAGAGAACTAAAAGTTAAAGTCGAGGAGTTGTTTACACTTGAAATTAAGGATTAAAGATTTTTTGAGAGTGATTTTTATTAACTTTGATACAAATGCATAGGGAATGAGTGTTCAAGAAAGGAAATATAAGTTGATTCTGGAGCTTATGAAGGTTGAAGAGGAGAGTGGTTATATACGAAATTGAAAGACTCTTAGATCAAAATGTTGTAGGTTATAGACCTGATGGTAAACCAATTTCAAAAGAAGAGTTTAAAATACGACTTGAAGAGGCAGAAAAAGATATTATATAGAGTAGAAGATAGTAGAGTTGTATAATGGATGTTGTAGGAACAAGTGAAAACCCTAATTACTAAACAAAAAAAGCCACTCCTCAACAGAAGTGGCTTTTCAATTTGTTTAAAAACATAAAAACCTAAAACTCAACATCAGGAGCTTCTTCAGCACCTTTATCAGCTTCGTAATACGGTTTCTTTTCAAAGTCAAACATCGAAGCAGTTAAGTTTTCAGGAAACGTTTGTGTCTTCGTATTATAATTACGTACTGCTTCATTGTACTTTTTGCGCGCAACAGCAATCCTGTTTTCAGTTCCTTCGAGCTGAGCCTGAAGAGTTTGAAAATTTTGGTTCGCTTTTAAATCTGGGTAACGCTCAACAGTAACCATCAAGCGAGATAAAGCGCCAGATAATTGCGACTGTGCTTTTTGAAAAGCCTGCATATTTTGCTCGTTCAACTCACCCGGATTGATTTGTATAGAAGTTGCTTTTGAGCGTGCTTCAATAACCTGAGTAAGCGTTTCTTTTTCAAAATCTGCAGCGCCTTTAACTGTGTTGACAAGATTTGGGACCAGGTCAGCTCTACGCTGGTATTGCGTTTCAACCTGAGACCATTTTTCGTCAACCTCCTCGCGCATTTTTACCATGGAGTTGTAGCCGCATGAGCTCATGCTCATTACAACTGTCATCATTAACGCTATGTGGAGTATTCTTTTCATGTTATATTATTTTTCAATTGGAAATTTAGTCAATCATATTGACACTGCGCTTAATAAACGCGGTCAGATCCTTACCTTTAAGCATATTTTGCGACAACATTGCCAAATCAACTGATTGCTTAGCAAGGCTTTTTTGCTTGTCCTGATCTTGTTCAGTAAGAATTTTACTCACAAGCGGATGATTGGCGTTGATCATGAGGTTAAACATATCTGGCATATTACTCATGCCCATCATTCCGCCACCAACTTGCTGCTGTTCCTTCATTCTTCTCATGAACTCGGGTTGCGTAATCACTACAGGATTATCCTTTTCATTCATGTTTTCGAACTGAACGGTGAACTTGTCTTTCTCAACAACACCTTCGTAAACCTCCTGGAGCGTTTTCTTTTGATCATCAGTGAGGTTTGCTTCTTGCTGTTCTTCTTTTTCGATCAGTTTGTCGATCGCATCAGCATCAACACGAACGAATTTTACATTGTCGAGTTTTGATTCTAATTGTTGAACAAAGTGACTCGTCAATGGAGAATCCATTACAAGTACATCGTACCCGCGGTTTTTAGCCGATTCAATAAATGCATCCTGTTCATCAGCATCTGTTGCGTAGAGGTGAACGATAGCATCGTTTTTGTCTTTTTGTTTTTCCTCAATTTTTTCGCGGTACTCATCAATCGTGAAAAATTCACCTTCAGTGTTTTTCAGCAATAACGCTTTTTGCATTTTGTCGAAAAACTTGTCGTCAGTGAGCATTCCGTATTCGATGAATACTTTAATATCATCCCATTTCGACTGGTAATCATCGCGATCTCTCTTAAACATTGAAGAGAGTTTATCAGCAACTTTTTTCGTGATGTGGTTAGAGATCTTTTTCACGTTTCCATCTTCCTGAAGATAAGAACGCGAAACGTTTAACGGAATATCAGGTGAATCGATAACACCGTGTAGCAGGGTTAAAAATTCAGGAACAATATTCTCCACCGAATCAGTGATGAACACCTGGTTGGAGTAGAGTTGAATCTTGTTGCGCTGGATCTGAATGTTATTCTTCAATTTTGGGAAGTAGAGAATTCCGGTCAAATTGAATGGGTAATCTACATTTAGGTGAATGTGGAAAAGCGGTTCTTCGAAACTCATCGGGTAGAGTTCGCGATAAAAATTATGGTAATCTTCATCGGTCAGATCCGCAGGTTGCTTCGTCCAGGCCGGAGTGGGGTTATTGATGATGTTTTCGACTTCTTTATCAACTTTTTTGATATTCCCATCATCATCTTTTTTCCCGTCAGGATCGTCAACCTTGATTGTCTTTGTTCCAAACTTGATTTCTACCGGTAAGAATTTGCAGTATTTCTCCAAAATCCCGGAGATGCGGTTATCTTCGAGAAATTCCTGCGACTCATCATCGAGGTGCAGCACTACGTCAGTACCGCGTTCTGACCGATCAGCTTTTTCAAGTGTATATTCAGGATCACCTTTACAGCTCCACTTTACAGCATCTCCGCCAGTGTATGACTTCGTGATCACATCAACTTCTTTGGCAACCATGAAAGCTGAGTAGAATCCGAGTCCAAAGTGACCAATAATACCAGAGTCTTTAGCTTTATCATCGTATTTTTTGAGGAATTCTTCAGCGCCTGAAAATGCGATATCGTTGAGGTAACGTTGCACTTCATCTTCAGTCATTCCTACACCATTATCACTAATAGTGAGAGTCCCTTTGTCTTTATCGATAGATACGTTGACCCTTAAGTTTCCCGGATCTTCTTTGTATTCTCCTAATTTATGAAGTGTTTTAAGTTTTGATGTTGCGTCTACTGCATTGGATACAAGTTCACGCAAGAAAATCTCGTGATCAGAATAGAGGAACTTCTTAATAATCGGAAATATGTTCTCCGTTTGTACATTAATTTTTCCAGTACTCATTTTTATTCAATTTTAATTTTAGTCTGATTGAAAGTTGACAATACTAATGTCAAAGGATGTGCCATGACATTTGAAACTGACAACTTGACTTTATGGAAAGAAATGAAGGAGATGTTGTATGACAAAAGGGATAAAAATAACGAAGGGGTTGCAGATGCAACCCCTTCGAAAATCAAACCTAACCCTACACTATGAAAAAACCTAACCTATGAAGAGACGCCCGTGATGGACGTCCTATTGATTAAGTACAGTGCAAATGTATGATGAGATTTTGAATGACAATAACCGAAAAGGACTTATTTGTACCCGAAAAGTTTGTACCTACAGAGATTCGATGTATTGGGTGGGCAAGATACCAAATTGTTTCTTAAAAGCTTCACTAAAGTGTGATAAATTTGAGTACCCGAGCTCGTAACCTACTTGTGAAACTTTGTATTCTCTAGTGGAGAGCAGCTTTTTTGCTTTTTCCATTCTCACACCCTGGTAAAGCTGGTAAATTGTATTTCCAAAAACCTGTTTGAAAATTTGTTTGAGTTTTGATTGACTCACACCGTACTTTTCTGCAAGTTCATTTATAGTTGGTGATTGACTGAGATCGCTCAATATTTCATCTTTTACTTTGAAAGCAACTTCAATATCTTCTTTTGGTAATCTGGGACCTTGCGAAGAAAGTTTGCGTTCGTAGAATGTTTTAAAAAAACAGCCTAACAATTCATAGGCCTTACCTTTTATTGAAAGAAGGTCTATTGAATCTTCAGGATTTAGTTTTTCTAAATCGTTCATCAACTCAGTCATTTCCAACCTGAGATGTTCATAAATCACAAAGTTATCCTGTTGATTGATGAGCTTATAAAGCTCGTCATCAGCATGGGGTGAGTGAGGTAAAGTGGCGGCAAAGTCACCATAAAAACGAAATGAAACGTAATTTATATTTTGGTTTTCGGGAAAACTAAACTCCTGAATCTCTTTTATATTACTGAAGAATACGCCATCAGTTGATTTTGCACCAAAAAACTTTTCTACATCCTGTGTTTTATGCCCTATTTCAGCAGAATTACAAAATGATACTGCAAAATAAGGTTTAGTCTGGTTAGGATTTTGAATAAACCTCACAGGCTCGTTGAATAATGCTTTTTGAAGAGATACTTCTAGACTATCTGATAGTTTGATATTATCAATTTGACCGCTCCCTAGCTCGTTGTCAAATTTCATCCCATAACGAGTTTTTTCACCATCTAAGCCACTTATAAAGTGGGGGAGAGTGATATCGCTCAGGCCTGCTGGAAATTTAACAACATGGTTTTTTTTCATAGATGCGTTTAATTGAGTAAGATAATACGTGAGTTTTGATTTTATGATTTGTTAATAAATGATAAACAATCCTTACATTTCATGCTTAAAGATAAATCATAACAGTAAATATACATTCAATAATGTCTACTACTAAAATTGGGTTTAAGAATTCTAAAGGTGAAAAAATAGCAGCCGTAATCGATTTTCCATTTGATCAAAAACCGGCAGCTTACGCAATATTAGCGCATTGTTTTACCTGTAGTAAGAATTTTAATGGAGTTAGAAATGTTAGTCATGGACTCACGCAAAATGGAATCGCAGTACTGAGGTTTGATTTTACAGGTCTTGGTGAAAGTACAGGAGAATTCAGCGATACTAACTTCACTACCAATATTGAAGACCTTAAAGCTGCATATCAATTCATGGAAGATGAATACGAAGCGCCTGAAATTCTATTGGGTCATTCACTTGGAGGAGCGGCAGTACTTTACGCAGCAGCAGAACTCGAAAAAGTAAAAGCAATAGTAACCATTGGAGCCCCTTCAACTCCAGATCATGTCACACACCTTATAAAGGATAAAATACCAGAGATAGAAGAAAAAGGATATGCTAAAGTAAATTTAGCAGGAAGAGAATTTGAAATAGAAAAACACTTCTTAGAATCGCTAAAACGTAAAACAATTGAAGAGGTGATGAAAGGGAATAGGGGGAAAGCTCTACTTGTGATGCACTCTCCCCAGGACAAAGTAGTTGAAATAGCTAATGCTAGAAGGATATACGAAAGTGCACATCACCCTAAATCATTTATAACACTGAATAAAGCTGATCACTTACTCACCAAAAAAAGCGATGCACAGTACGCTGGGAGAATTGTAGCCGAATGGGTTAAAAAATATGTTGAAGAGCAAGATAAAGTAGCGGTCAGATCCAAAAGTCATGTAGCAGCCGAACTCGATGTAGAAGATAATTTCACAACATACATCAAAGCTGGACGGCATGATCTCGTTGCTGATGAGCCAGAAAAAGTGGGAGGTGATGATTACGGACCTGACCCCTATGCATTAATAGCATCAGGGCTTGCTGCCTGCACTGCAATGACAGTAAAAATGTATGCTCAAAGAAAAGGTTGGGCTCTGACCGATGTTAAAGTACACATTGATCACTCAAAAGATCACGCTCACGATTGTAAAGAGGAACAAGATTCAAATTCAAAAATTGATGTATTTGACAGGAAAATAGAATTTATAGGAGATTTAAATGATGAACAAAAGCGTAAACTCTTGCAAATAGCCAATAAATGTCCTGTTCACAAAACACTTAATAATGCATCAACAATTGAAACAACTATGCAATAAGAAACCCGTCTTACTTTGAAATTGATAATTAAACTTTTAAATTGCAGCCTTATTAACTTAAAAACACAGTTATTATGAAAAAAATTTACTCAGTTTTAGCATCTGTAGCTATTTCAATTACAGCTTTTGCACAATCACATACTATTGATGTTTATCCTTTAAATGATGCATCAGTATATGCAGGTCAGCCTGATAATGCAAATGGGCAAGCAAACCTTGTTAGTGGTACAGATGATAATGGACAGGCAACATATTCTTTATTACATTTTGACCTTGTAGAAATACCTGCTAATGCTTCAATAACAAGTGCAGAGCTGGTAATTGAAGCTGATAATCCAGAAATAGCTTCAGTTACATATTTGTTACATGTAGTCGAGAATATATGGAGTGAGGGGAGTGCTAATCCAACTGATATAACTATAGGAGCTTCTGCTTCATCAGGAGATGTAACATATAATAACGCTGTTCATCCTAATGACTCATGGCCTAATGGAAGTAATATTGAAGCAGGATATAGTTTTTCTCCAATCGATAATCAGGGAGACAACCTTTCAGCAAGTAAAACAACCCTTTCATTTAATAGTTCTCAGTTTGTTACTCTTGTACAGAGTTGGGTAGATAGCCCTTCTACAAACTATGGTGTGCTTCTTAAAGAGGCTACTCCAGCTAATGGAAACCTGAGAGAGTTTTTTTCATACGAATCTTCGAACACACTTTTTAGGCCTACTTTAAGCATCACTTACACAGGTGATGAACCAATTGATACGACTACAACTTCAATTAGAGAAGACCTAGTAGAAAGTAAATTATCTGTTTATCCAAACCCAACAACTTCAAACATCAGAATAACTGATATTCCTGAAGATGTAAACCAACTTACAATCATGAACATCTCTGGACAGGTTGTGAAAGTTGTTAATTCAACAGAGCTCAATTCAAATGTTGTTATGCTAGATGTAAGTGATCTTACAAAAGGAACTTATTTCATAAAAGGAAGTGAAAACACAATTGCTCACAAATTTGTCGTGATGTAAGCGATTCACTTTTATCATTGTATCAAGCCGCAGTCAGTAGATTGCGGCTTTTTTTATTTGTATTCTTGAACAAAGTTTATAATGAGCTAATAAAAAATTAAGATACAAATGGTTATATGACCAATATCTTGTTCTACATTTGTCATGAAATTTGAAAGACGGTTGTTGTGACCGTAGTTATCTTCCTGTAAGTAATCTTCGATCTAGCTCTTCCTCTCTCTTATTTCAGTAGTATTAACTTTTTTATTTTTTATTATGAACATTTTTGTAGCAAACCTGAACTTCAAACTTCAGGAAGATGAATTACTTGATCTATTTGAAAACTTTGGCGAAGTAACTAGCGCTAAAATCATTATCGATCGCGAAACTGGTCGCTCTAAAGGCTTTGGATTCGTTGAAATGGATAACGATGACGAAGCAAATTCAGCAATCGCTGACCTTAACGGACAAGAAGTCCACGGTCGCGAAATGGTTGTAAAACAAGCTGAAGAAAGACCTCGCAGAGAAAGAAGATTCTAAACTTCTTGTAATATCAAGCTTTAAAAGCCGATCAAATTTGATCGGCTTTTTTTATTTTAAGCCCACAATACAATTCATCTGTGACAACTAAGTGTCAAAATAAGGTTTCCATTATCATGCCGGTGAAGAATGCCGCAGCCTGGCTCGGTGACTCTATCCGCAGTATTCAGAATCAATCCTATGAAAATTGGGAATTGATCGCTATTGATGATCATTCTTCAGATGACTCATTTTCAATTCTTCAGTCCTTTTCACAGTCAGTCCCAGCAATAACGTATTACCAAAACTCAGCTATGGGGATAATACCGGCTTTGCAACTGGCTCTGACCAAAACCGAAGGTGATTTTATTACCAGAATGGATGCAGATGATATTATGCCTGAAAACAAACTGGAATTGTTGGTTGAAAACGCAGTTAAAAATAAGGGAGCGCTGACAACCGGATTGGTAAAATATTTTAGCGATGATGGCAAAGTAAGTAGCGGTTATCTTGATTACGAGAGGTGGCTGAATGATACTGTAGCCAATGAAAAGTTTACAGAAAACATGTTTAGAGAGTGTGTTGTCGCTTCTCCAAACTGGTTGATTTCTAGAGAGCTTCTTGAGAAATTGGAAATTTTTGAGAGATTGGAGTATCCTGAGGATTATCACATGATGCTTTTACTTTGGAAGGCAGGAGTCGAGTTTCAATCTGTCAAAGAAGTGACGCACTTATGGCGCGAACATCCAGGAAGAACATCCAGAAACAGCTCACATTATCAGCAAAAAGCATTTGTTGATTTAAAGGTGGCGTTCTTTGTCGAAAATGTGCTTGATGATAATGACCAATTGGTGATTTTTGGATCGGGACGGAAAGCTAATCTGGCTAAAGAGGTTCTGAACAAAAAAGAGAGAAGTTATTCACAGCTCGATTTAAAAGAAACTGAAAACATTTATCATTATTCCACACTCCCTGAAATTAAAAACCCCAAAATCCTGATAGCTGTTTATCCTCCAAAAAAAGAGCGAGTACAGATTGAAGATTTTCTCCAAAAACATGATTTTGAGAAAGGGAAAGATTATTGGTTTTTATAGATCGAGCTCGATTGAAACCGGGCAATGGTCACTTCCCATCACATCATTCATGATTGATGAACTCTTAATTTTATCGGCAATCTTTTCACTTGCTATGAAATAATCAATCCGCCAGCCGATGTTCTTTTTGCGGGCTCCAAAACGGTAACTCCACCATGAATATTTGACTTCATCAGGATGTTGGCTGCGCCACACATCTATAAATCCTTCATCGAGCAAAGCTGATAAACCGTCAATTTCTTTTTGAGTAAAACCTGCTGATTTATTGTAGTTTGGTTTTGGTCTTGCGATATCGATATCCTGATGAGCAACATTGAGGTCGCCACACAAAATGACTGGTTTTTCTTTTTCCAGGTTCAAAATAAATTTTCGTAATCCTTTGTCCCAGTCTGTTCGGTAGTCGAGTCTTACCAGCTCATTTCCTGAATTTGGTACATAAGCAGTAACGAGATAAAAATCACCGTAATCGGCAGTGATGATTCGACCTTCTTTATCGTGTTCCTCAACACCAATATCATAGGTGACTTTCTGGGGCTCCTTTTTAGACAAAATAGCTGTTCCGGAGTATCCTTTACGCTCTGCAGAATTTGAATAAATATGATATCCGTTGATTTTTTCTAAAGTTTCTTCAACCTGATGATCTTGAGCTTTGGTTTCTTGCAAACACAAGATATCAGGATTTAAATCTTTCAATTGCTGCTCAAAGTCTTTGCGCATTACGGCTCTAATACCGTTTACATTCCAGGAAATGATATTCATAATTAGCTTTTTGTCGCGACCAATTTAAGCAATCACTTTATTTGATCGTTCCTTGAGTACCTTCATAATTTGCTCAGCGTGTACACGGGAGTTCTCAATGAACCACTTGTGGGTTTCCATACCGCCACAAATAACACCAGCGAGGAATATGTTATCAATATTCGTTTCCATCGTTTCAGTATTGTGAGTGGGGACGCGCTTACCATCCTTTGAAAAAGTAATTCCCATTTCTTCCAAAAATGAGTAATTAGGTTCGTAACCGGTCAGAGCCAGCACAAAGTCATTTTCAAACTCAATCTTTTCACCATTGTGGTCAACCTTGATCGAATCCTCTTTGATTTCTTCAATTTGTGAGTTGAAAAGAGCCTTGATGCTTCCTTCCGCTATTCTGTTCTCAATATCAGGCTTCACCCAGTATTTCACTCTTCTTCCAATTTCTTCACCTCTCACAATCATCGTGACCTTTGCACCTTTGCGATAGCACTCAAGTGCTGCATCCACAGCTGAGTTGCTGGCGCCCACTACCGCAAGGTTCTGACCGAAAAACGGATGAGGTTCTTTATAATAATGCATCACCTTGGACAACTCTTCACCCGGGACACCCATTTTATGAGGCAAATCGTAAAAGCCTGTAGCAATTACTACCGATTGAGCGGTGTAAGTTCCTTTTGCAGTTTTAACCCTAAAAAGATCGTTCTTCTTCTCAACAGATTCTACCTTATTATACAGTGTAATATTCAGATCCCACGACATAGCTACCCTGCGGTAATATTCCAAAGCCTCAGCTCTCGTTGGCTTGTGAGTGTGAGAAATGAATGGAACTCCGCCAATTTCCAGTTTTTCAGAGGACGAGAAAAAGCGCATTCCGTGCGGATAGTTGTATATAGAGTTGACCAGTTTTCCTTTATCAACAATTTGGTAACTGAGGCCGTTTTTTTCTGCTTCAATTCCGCAAGCCAAACCGATTGGGCCTGCTCCGATGATCAAAACATCGAGGATTTTATTTTCACACATACTACAAAATTAGCAACTGTAAACTTGTTTTGTTTGACGAATCAATGATTTTGTAAATTCGCTCAACATTTTATGAGCATGGAATTATCTGAAAAAGTACGCAAAGCCATAAGGAACGTTCCCAACTTTCCAAAGGAAGGAATTCAATTCAAAGACATAACACCAATTTTATCAGAGCCTAAACTGGTTTCTGAAATTCTTGATTATTGGGAAAACGTTTATCGGTCAGAACCAATTGACGCGATCATCGGGATCGAGAGTAGAGGGTTTATGTTGGGAGCAGCGTTAGCTGAGAGACTTCAAAAACCATTTATTCCAATTAGAAAAGTGGGGAAACTACCCTATGAAACAGTTACCTTTATATACGATTTGGAGTACGGCTCAAGTGAAGTAGAAATGCATAAGGATGCTCTTAAACCAAACTGGAATGTCCTAGTCCACGATGATCTACTGGCGACAGGAGGAACAGCCATGGCAGCTGCCGAGCTTACTAAAAAGATGAATGCTCAGGTTTACGGATATTGCTTTTTAGTTGAACTGGCGTTTTTAGAAGGTCGTGAGAGAATTGAGTCCTATTCTAAAAATGTAGACAGTTTGGCTATCTTCGAATAGACTAGGCTACATATTGTTTTCTCCATGTGTGAATTATTTTGCACGGCTGATTTTATTTGGTGTGTAAAAAGCTAAACAGCTACAATAAATCAATCGTGTAAATGCTTGTTTGTCAGGTTTTGTATCTTTGGAGATGTACTTGTAACTAACTAATTAAAATTAACACATTATGAAGACAAGAAGATTAATTCCAGTTTTAGCAATCGCTGCACTTTCTATTAGTTGTTCAGGAAATTCTCAAAACTCTGATAATGGAGGTGAGAAGTCTGAAGCTAAAAAAGAAATGAAAAAAGAAGCAAAAGATGCTAAAAAAGAGTTCAAAGAACAAAAACAAAAAGTAGTAGAAAAGTTAGAAGCATTAAAGTCTGACGCTAACAATCAATTGAGTAAAATTGATGAAAAAATGGCTGATGCTAGCGATGATGCGAAAGACAAGATGAAGATGCAAAAAACGAAAATCGAGAACGAAATTGAAGAACTCGATGCAAAGATTAAAGAAGTAAAAGCTTCTGGTGAAACAGAATTCACAGAAATGAAAAATGAAACGGAAGAGTTTCTAAAGAAAACGAAAATGGATTTGAAAGATGCCTGGAACGAAATGACAGAAGGTGAAGATAAATAAAATAGGCTCTGATTAATCGATATATTTAAAAGCTTCCTCAATCCTGAGGGAGCTTTTTTTGTTTTATATATTCACATTCACACATACATTTTTTGGTTCAGTAAAGAAACGCAAAGCTTCAAAACCGCCTTCACGTCCCAATCCTGAGTTTTTCATTCCACCAAAGGGAGTCCTTAAATCACGAATCAACCAACAGTTGATCCACACAACTCCCGATTCAATTTTTTGAGCTACACGGTGTGCTCTTGTCACATCTTGCGTCCAAATTGTTGTTGCAAGTCCGTATTCAACGCTATTAGCCATTTTGAGAACTTCTTCTTCAGTTTCAAAAGGAGTTATAGTAACAAGCGGTCCAAATATTTCTTCCTGATTTGTTCGGCATGTGTATGACAGGCCTTCAATTACAGTAGGCTCCAGGTAAAAACCATCTTTGTATTCGCCTTCCATCTCATATTTTTTGCCACCGGTTAAAATTGTTCCGCCTTCTTCTTTTGCGAGTTCAACATAAGACAGAACCTTATCCATATGTTCTTTTGAAACAATTGCACCCAGTTGTGCATCAGGATCTGACGGATAACTTATTTTTAATTGATTTACCTTTTCAATAAAGGCTTTTTTGAATTTCTCGTAAATCGGCTTTTGAACAAAAATGCGTGAACCACAAAGGCAAATTTGTCCCTGGTTGGCAAAACTGCTAAGCATTGATGTGCTCAATGCCTTGTCAAAATCACAATCTTCAAAAATGATGTTGGGGTTTTTACCACCTAACTCGAGTGATAATTTTTTGAATTTAGTAGCAGCTTTTGATGCGATAATCTGACCGGTTTTCGTGCCTCCTGTAAAGCTGATTGCTTTTATGTCATCATTTTCAGTGATGGCATTACCAACCTTGTGGCCATAGCCGTGAACAATATTCAATACACCCTTTGGCAATCCGGCTTCAATGCAAATTTTACTCAGCAAATAAGCCGTCATTGGCGTAACCTCACTAGGTTTTGCTATTACGCAGTTACCGGCTGCAATGGCCGGAGTTATTTTCCATGTAAAGAGGTATAACGGTAAATTCCAGGGAGAAATACAGCCAACAACTCCCAGCGGTTCGCGCAACGTGTAATTGATAGCTGTGTCTTCCATCTGATGCGACTCGCTGGCAAAATGTAAAATTCCTGATGCAAAGAATTCGAAGTTTTCGCGTGCTCTGGGAATATCAACAGTTTCGGCAAGTTTCAAAGATTTACCGTTGTCTTTAGATTCAGCTGCTGCTAATTCATCGCGCTTTTCAAAAATTAGTTGCGCGATGCGTACCATAATCCTGGAACGCTCCTGCTTTGTCGTGTTCTTCCAAAGCGGAAAAGCTTCTTTAGCAGCTCTTACTGCATTTTCTACATCTGACTCGTCAGAATCCGGGATCTGACTGTAAACCTTACCTGTAGCAGGATTAATGTTGTCAAAGTAACATTTTGACAATGGCTCAACTAGTTCGCCATTGATGTAGTTTTGAAGCTTTTCCATGCTGTAAATTTACGCTGAAATCTGTTTTAGTGCATTTTTTAAGCTCGTTTTTTGGATGAGTATTTGTTCTATATTTTCAATTGAAACGCGATCTTGTTTCATAGTGTCGCGCTCGCGAATCGTTACCGAATTATCTTCAAGTGTTTGGTGATCAACAGTAACGCAGTAAGGCGTTCCCACTGCATCTTGTCTTCTGTATCGCTTACCAATGGAGTCTTTTTCATCGTACTCACAGTTGAAATCAAATTTGAGTTGATTGATTATTTCGCGTGCTTTTTCAGGTAAACCATCTTTCTTGGTGAGCGGCATAACGGCAGCTTTCACCGGAGCGAGGAAAGAAGGAATACGCATCACAGTTCGCTCACTACCATCTTCGAGTTTTTCTTCTTCATAAGCTTCGGTCAGAACCGCAAGAAACATCCTATCCAACCCGATTGAAGTTTCAATCACGTAAGGGATATAGCTCTTGTTTTCTTCAGGATCAAAGAATTGCAGTTTCTTGCCTGAGTGTTCTTCATGAGCCTTGAGGTCAAAATCGGTACGAGAGTGAATTCCTTCTAGTTCTTTGAAGCCCATCGGGTAATCGTATTCGATATCTGCGGCAGCATTTGCGTAGTGAGCTAACTTAATGTGATCGTGAAAACGATAATGATCTTCGTTGAACCCGAGTGCTTTGTGCCAGTTGATTCGCAAGTTTTTCCAGTAATCGTACCATTCGAGTTCTGACCCTGGTTTTACAAAAAACTGCATCTCCATTTGCTCAAACTCCCGCATTCTAAAAATAAACTGGCGTGCAATGATTTCATTTCTAAAAGCCTTACCTATTTGCGCAATTCCAAAAGGCAATTTCTTGCGACCAGTCTTTTGCACGTTTAGGAAGTTGACAAAAATACCCTGAGCTGTCTCGGGGCGTAGGTAAACCTTATTAGCTCCGTCAGCTAAAGAACCCAGTTCAGTAGCAAACATGAGGTTGAACTGGCGAACATCAGTCCAGTTTTTAGAACCTGAAACCGGATCAGCGATACCCAATTCTTCAATCAACTGCTTAACACCTTTGAGGTCTTCTTCAGTCAATAGTTTTTTGAGTCGTTCTTCAATCGATTTTATTTGATCCTGGTATTTTAATACACGTGGATTCGTTTTGATGAACATCGCTTCTTCGAAAGATCCACCAAATTTCTTGGCTGCCTTTTTTACCTCTTTTTGAATTTTACCGCGAATTTTTTCAATGTGCTCTTCTACGAGAACATCAGCCCTGTAGCGCTTTTTAGAGTCCTTGTTATCGATCATTGGGTCGTTGAAAGCATCAACGTGACCGCTGGCTTTCCAGGTAGTTGGATGCATGAAAATTGCCGAGTCGAGGCCAACAATATTCTCGTGCATTTGAACCATTGCCTTCCACCAGTATTCCTTGATGTTGTTTTTGAGTTCAACACCATTTTGACCGTAATCGTAAGTTGCACTAAGGCCATCATAGATTTCGCTTGATGGAAAAATGAAACCGTATTCTTTAGAGTGGGAAATAATCTTTTTTAAAGTATCGTCTTTTTGAGCCATGAAAATGCGCGTTTGATTCAATAAAATTTAGATCACAAAGATAAAATGAAGAAGGAATGAATAACGGTCAGATCCAGGAAACATTCCGTCAAAACCAAAACCTTGTTACATTTGCCAACATGATTCAGATAGATGATGTTATTCTTTCCAGCGAGTTGTTTGAAAAGAAGTTTGTTTGCGATTTATCAGCATGTAAAGGAGCTTGCTGTGTAGAAGGCGATGTGGGAGCACCGGTTGAGGAGTCTGAGCTAGAAGTGATGGATAAAATCTATGAGTTAGTGAAGCCCTACATGCGTAAAGAAGGTATAGAGGCAGTGGAGGAACAGGGTAAATACATCCGTGATTCATGGGATAACGAGTGGGTAACACCATTGGTAAAAGGAAAAGAATGCGCTTATGTCAATTTCGATCCTGATGGTACAGCCAAATGTTCAATAGAACAGGCTTACCGCGATAAAAAAATCGACTTTCCCAAACCCGTTTCCTGTCATCTCTACCCCATCAGAGTCAAGAAATACAGAGACTTTGAGGCTGTGAATTACGATAGATGGGATATTTGTTCAGATGCCTGTAAACTGGGCGATAAACTAGGGGTTAAAGTGTTTGAATTCACCAAAGAACCACTCATAAGGAAGTATGGAGAGAACTTCTATAAAGAATTAGAGCAAATCGATAAATCGCTTTAGAAGGTAACTCAAATTATTAGGTTTTCAAAACCAATTTTCTATTCAGGTAGTCTATCAACAAGGTTGATTTGTATGAAAGTCCCATTCATGCTAAATCGGTTCTGACCGATAAAAATTTTTAACAGCACTATTTTAAATCGCTTTGTTCAAAACTCTAGTTTTTTGTGAATTAAAACGGAGTAATTAGCACCTCTTTTTGGAAGCTTTTTGTCAAAATTTGTAGGAGTTCAAAGAAATAAACGCAAGCCCTGATTATCAGGATTGTTAACGGAAACTTATTGGTTTTCAATTTCTTATTGATTTTTTGCAAATTTTTAAACTTCTAAACTATGAGTGATCAACAAGATATAGCAGCTACATCAGAGAAGCAGAAGGAACTTGAGAAAAATGAACCCATTCTTCAGGAGAACAAGGACAGATTCGTGCTATTTCCAATTCAACACGATGACATTTGGCAGTTTTATAAAAAAGCTGAAGCCAGTTTTTGGACTGCTGAGGAAATTGACCTTCATCCAGATTTAAAAGATTGGGATGAAAAGCTTAATGATGACGAGCGTCACTTCATCAAACATGTATTGGCATTCTTTGCTGCAAGTGATGGAATCGTGAATGAAAACCTGGCGGAAAACTTCTTGCATGAAGTTCAGTATACTGAAGCAAAGTTTTTCTATGGATTCCAAATTGCAATCGAAAACATTCACAGCGAAACTTACTCTTTATTAATCGATACTTATATAAAAGACACGAAAGAGAAAGATTATCTCTTCAATGCAATTGAAACGATGGATTGCGTGAAGAAAAAAGCCGACTGGGCTCTTCGCTGGATTGACAACGGGTCTTTTGCTGAAAGACTTATTGCGTTTGCAGCTGTTGAAGGTATTTTCTTCTCAGGATCATTCTGCTCAATCTTCTGGTTGAAGAAACGAGGCTTGATGCCTGGACTTAGTTTCTCAAATGAACTCATATCTCGAGATGAAGGAATGCACTGTGACTTTGCTTGTTTACTCTACACAAATCACCTCAAACATCAACTGTCAAAAGAACGAGTAAAAGAGATTATACTGGATGCTGTTGAGATTGAAAAAGAGTTTGTTACTGATGCATTACCAGTTAAACTTATCGGTATGAATGCAGATTTGATGTCTCAGTATATCGAGTTTGTTGCAGACAGGCTTTTACTCGAACTAGATTGTGATAAGGTGTTCAACTCCAAAAACCCATTTGATTTTATGGAGATGATTTCACTCCAGGGTAAAACAAATTTCTTTGAGAAACGCGTAGCAGAGTATCAAAAAGCAGGAGTGAATACAGGAGGTGGAAATTCTGATAGCTCCAAGTTTAGTTTAGACGAAGATTTTTAAAATTATTAACCGCGATATTTTATGAGTATGTACGTTGTAAAAAGAGATGGCAGAAAAGAGTCTGTAAAATTCGATAAGATACAGGCCAGAGTAAAAAAGCTTTGTTACGGATTGGCTCCAGTTGTTGATCCTGTTCAAATCGCAATGCGAGTAATCGAAGGTCTATATGATGGTGTTACCACACGTGTCTTAGACGATTTGGCGGCTGAGGTTACAGCTTCAATGGTTACAAAGCACCCTGATTTTGCAGTTTTGGCTGCACGAATAGCTGTATCTAACCTTCATAAAGGAACAAAAAAATCGTTTTCTGAAACGATGACTGATCTTTATGAGTTTGTTGATCCTAAGACGAATAAAAAAGCTCCTATGATTGCTGATGATGTTTACAAAGTGATCATGGATAATAAGGAGCAGTTAGATAGCAGTATTATTTACGACCGCGATTTTCAATATGACTTTTTCGGATTCAAGACCCTTGAGCGAGCATATTTGCTCAAAATTGAAGACGAAATTGTAGAGCGGCCGCAGCATATGCTCATGAGGGTAGCAGTTGGTATTCATAAGGATGATATCGACTCAGCTATAAAAACGTACAACCTCATGAGTGAGAAGTGGTTTACTCATGCCACACCAACTCTTTTCAATGCCGGAACACCAAAACCTCAAATGTCTTCTTGTTTCCTTTTGACGATGAAAGAAGACAGTATTGATGGTATTTACGACACACTCAAGCAATGTGCTAAGATTTCACAAAGTGCAGGAGGTATTGGTTTAGCTGCTCATAATATTCGTGCTACCGGCTCTTACATTCGCGGAACAAATGGAACTTCTAACGGAATTGTTCCAATGTTGCGAGTATTCAATGACACTGCTCGCTATGTAGATCAGGGTGGTGGAAAGCGCAAAGGTTCATTTGCAATTTATTTAGAGCCATGGCATGCTGATATTTTTGACTTCCTGGATTTGAAAAAGAATCACGGTAAAGAAGAGCAGCGCGCAAGAGACCTTTTCTATTCTTTATGGGTTCCTGATTTATTCATGAAACGCGTTGAAGAAAACGGAGAATGGACCTTGATGTGTCCTAATGAATGTCCCGGTTTAAGTGATACTCATGGTGAAGAGTTTGAGAAACTGTATCTCAAGTATGAGAAAGAGGGTAAAGGGCGCAAAACAATTAAGGCCCAGGAACTTTGGTTTAAAGTGCTAGAATCTCAAATTGAGACAGGAACGCCTTACATGCTTTACAAGGACGCAGCTAATGGAAAGAGTAATCAACAAAACCTTGGTACAATTAAGTCTTCCAACCTTTGTACAGAGATTATTGAGTACACTTCTCCTGATGAAGTTGCGGTTTGTAACCTGGCATCAATAGCTCTTCCAAAATTCATAAACGAAGATGGAGAGTTTGATCATGATAAGCTGTTTGAAGTAACTTACGAGGTTACGTTGAATCTCAATAAGATAATCGATGGAAATTACTATCCTGTAAAAGAAGCTAAGAATTCTAATATGCGTCACAGACCAATTGGAATTGGTGTTCAGGGATTGGCAGATGCATTTATTCAGTTACGTTATCCATTTGATTCGGAAAAAGCGCGTCAGTTGAATAAAGAAGTTTTTGAAACGCTTTACTACGCGTCAATGACAGCTTCAAAAGATTTAGCTAAAGAAGAAGGCGCATATGAAACTTTTGAAGGATCGCCATTGAGTGAAGGTAAATTCCAACATGATCTTTGGGGCGTTGAACCTACAGATCGCTGGGAATGGGATGTGCTTCGTGAGGAAGTTATGAAGCATGGAGCGAGAAATAGTCTTCTCTTAGCTCCTATGCCAACAGCTTCTACCAGTCAGATCCTCGGAAATAACGAATGTTTTGAGCCATACACTTCTAACATTTACACACGTAGAACATTGTCTGGTGAGTTCATCGTTATCAATAAACACTTGTTGCGCGATTTGGTAAAGCTAGATCTGTGGGATGAAGAAATGAAAAACAGATTGATTGCTGCTAACGGATCGATTCAAAATATTCCGGATATTCCAGATAACCTTAAAGAGCTTTACAAAACAGCCTGGGAGATCAGTCAAAAGTCAATTCTTGAAATGGCTGCTGATCGTGGGGCATTCATTTGCCAGTCTCAATCGCTCAATGTGTTTATGGAGAATGCCAACTTTGCTAAACTCACTTCAATGCATTTCTACGGCTGGAAAAAAGGCCTTAAAACAGGAATGTACTATTTGAGAACTAAGGCAGCACGTGATGCAATTAAGTTTACTGTCGACAAAACAGCTCTCAAGGCTGAAGATCAAAACGGTAAAGGAGAGGCAGAACAAGTGCAAAGTGAACAGCAAGCAAACTCATGATTAGTTAAGCATTAATGTTCATGCTGTTAAAGCGTGGTTCTTCAGGGAGCCGCGCTTTTTTTTATACCAAAAAAAGACCCTTTGAAATATCAAAGAGTCTGTAACCAAATAAAAGGGAATATGTAATTGATTAATTTTCTTCGTTCTTTTTCTTGAGATCGTATGCCTTTTTACCACCGAAAATTACTCCTCCTGCTATTAAGAGAGATGAAATACCATCAATAGGAACATCTGGATCTCCAAAATCATTTGGAGCTGGTGCTTGCGGTTGACCAAATGCAATCCCCAAAGCCATCACGAGTATCGTTGATATAAACCACTTTTTCATACCAACAAAATTAGTAAAAGTTTTCAACAACAAACGCTTAATGACAAAAAATTGCGCTTTATACCGATATTTTGCGTTTCACGCTCCAGGCTTGAGGCTTGTCGGAAAAGTGTATTTTCGTGTTTTTCCAGATGGTTTTGAATAAGTTAGACTCTCTGTATTGGTTTAGGTGATCTACAGATTGCCAATAGCTATAAGTGAAGAAAGTATTTTCGTTGTCGACATCATTTAGTAGTTCTAGATGTTCACAACCATCTACAGCTCTTATTTTTTCTTTATTCGCATTGAAGTTTTCGAGAAAGGTATCAATACGGTCTTCCTTAAATGTCATTTTGACAATTCTAATGATCATAGAACTCTATACTTACGGTTTCGTTGAGTTTTAAACCTAATAAACGTGTGGCTGAACCGGCATTAATACAGATTTCTAAAAAACCTGAACTACCAAAGAGAGCCAGAATATCTCCTTCAAGTACATCTTCGTAAGATCTGGAGATTTCATTTACCTCAAATCGTGGATTCCTGAATGAGATTTTGAACTTTCGGTTCTGACCAACACGATTGAATAACTGCTGATTGATATTAGTGATGAGGTTTCCGTAGGAATCGATGTACTGGAAATTCCCCCTGATATAGTCCTGATCGATAACAGGTTGAAATGCTACGGCTTGAGATAACTCAGGAACAGGGTTGCCAAGCATTTCAATGGTTCCGCCTCTAGCCAAGTGTGTAGCGGCTTTCACAAAGACTTCTTTTGTGGGGAATGCTGATACTTCTGTTTCTTTATTAATCTGTAGCTTGATAATCTTATCGGGCTTGTCATCAAAGATTAGCGAAAACATTCCATTATCACATCCCAGGAAAAAATGGCCTCTGTACAAAATAGCAACGTGTGGGTTGTTTTCACTTTCAAATGATCGCACGCCAATTATATGGATACTGCCTTCAGGAAAATCATTGAATACATTTCGAACGACAAAGGCCGATTCAGGGACATTGTATTTTTTAATTTCGTGCGTTACGTCAACAATTCTGGCGTTTGGTAATTCTTTTAATATGCTGCCTTTAATTGCAGCAACATAATAGTCCTTTAAGCCGAGATCTGTTGTAAGTGTAATTATATGCATGACGCGTTTTAGGATCGAGCGAAATCAATAATTTTGCCTCCACGAAATTAGCAAAATAGTACGGTAAAACTTTTATAAATTAAATCCTTTGCAAGAAACAGTCATCCAGTTTGAAACGAGTAATCCGGTAGAGATTTTTGGTGTCAACAACGCCAATATCCAACTCATAAAATCCTTTTTTCCCAAGTTGAAGATTCATGCTCGCGGTACTGAAATTACAGCCAGGGGCAGCAAAAAGGAGCTAGAAGAGTTCAATGAAAAAATGAAACTCTTGCTCAAGCACTACAATCGATACAACTCTTTGAGTCCGCAAAATATTGAGTTGTTGTTAGGTGAAGAAGGTGAAATGAAAGCCAAAGAAGCATCGGAGTCAAACGATATTTTAGTTCATGGCACGAGCGGAAATATCATCAAGGCCCGAACAATTAATCAAAAGAGAATTGTTGCTTCATCTGATAAAAATGATCTCGTTTTTGCAATTGGTCCTGCAGGTACGGGAAAAACGTATACTGCGGTTGCGCTTGCTGTCAAGGCATTAAAAAACAAAGAAGTCAGACGTATTATTTTAACCAGACCGGCAGTTGAAGCTGGGGAACACCTTGGGTTTTTACCGGGAGATTTAAAAGAAAAACTGGATCCGTATCTTTTACCTCTCTATGATGCGCTTCGTGATATGATACCGAGTGACAGGCTCGATATGTTTGTGGATAAGGGAGTGATTGAAATTGCTCCGTTGGCATTTATGCGTGGGAGAACGCTCGATCATGCTTTCGTGATTCTCGATGAAGCTCAAAATGCTACCGAAAATCAAATGAAAATGTTCCTCACGAGAATGGGAGCAAATGCCAAGTTTATCATTACCGGAGATGAATCGCAGGTAGATTTGCCGTACAATCAAAAAAGCGGACTAAAGCACGCTCTCCGCATTTTGAAAGATGTAAAAGGTATTGAAACCGTAAGGCTAGATGAACGTGACGTTATCCGTCACTCATTGGTGAAGCGAATAATTGATGCTTACGAATCACAATTTAAAGATCAGAACTCATGACAGGTATTCCAGAATTTAAGTTTAACGGTCAGATCCGTCATTACCGAGGTAAAGTACGCGATGTTTATTACCTCGAAAATGATTTATTGGTAATGGTTGTAAGCGATCGGATTAGTGCTTTTGATGTTGTACTTCCTAAACCGATACCTTACAAAGGGCAGGTTCTGAACCAATTGGCAGCTAAGTTTCTGGATCTGACAAGCGATATTATTCCAAACTGGAAATTGGGCACTCCTGATCCATCTGTTACAATTGGGAAATTGTGTGATCCTTTTCCGGTTGAAATGGTCATTCGAGGCTATTTGGCAGGTCATGCATGGCGAGTGTATCGTGACGGAAAACGTGAAATCTGTGGAGTTACTCTTCCCGATGGCCTCAAAGAAAATGACAAGCTTCCCGAGCCTATTATCACACCCACAACAAAAGCTCACGAGGGGCACGATGAAGATATTTCCAGAGAAGAAATTTTGGAAAAAGGACTTGTTTCTGAATCGGATTATCGCGAGTTAGAAAAAGCGACTCGTGCACTTTTTGAGCGTGGATCTGACCATGCACAAAAACAGGGGTTGATTTTAGTGGATACCAAGTATGAATTTGGTAAGGATAAAAATGGAACGATTACGTTAATCGATGAAATTCACACGCCAGATTCGTCTCGTTATTTTTATGCTGATGGCTACGAAGAACGCCAGCAAAAAGGGGAGTCACAAAAACAGTTGTCAAAAGAGTTTGTGCGTAAATGGTTGATCGATAACAACTTTCAGGGTAGGGATGGAGACAGAATGCCTGAGATGACTCCTGAATACATCGAATCAGTTAGTGAGCGCTACATCGAGCTCTTTGAAAAAGTGAGTGGAGATCAATTCAAACGAGCTGATAATGAAAATAGAAAGCAGCGAATTGAAAAGAATGTGAGAAAGTGGCTGGAGGAGAATAGTTGATTAAGCTGAAAGTTTATAGACACTAAGCCACAATGTCACAAAGTGGAGTTAATCTTCTTTAATTTTTTAACAGGTAGGTTAACCAGTGTGTAAATAGGAGTATAGCTTATTCTTTTACTATTAATGGTAATTTATTACTTTTATTAAATGAATTACCGCAACCTCTCAGAACAGGAAGAAACAATAGGCAGAGCAATCGTAAACGCATCTTTTACTGTTCATAAAAGTCTTGGCCCCGGACTTCTTGAAAAAGTCTATGAAGTTTGTTTGTCACACGAATTAAGGAAAAAGGGATTTGGAGTGAAACGCCAAGTATCTCTTCCAATTGTTTATGACGGAATTGAGTTTAAGGAAGGCCTCAAGTTAGATTTGCTAATAAATAATCTGGTGATTGTAGAGTTAAAAGCAGTTGAGATTGTGAATCCGGTTTGGGAATCACAAATTATTAGCCACTTAAAACTTACTGATTTGAACCTTGGTTACCTTATCAATTTTAATGTCCCTTTAATTAAGAACAGGATTAGAAGATATAGGAATTGAGTTTTTTCAAATATAACTACTTCGTGTCTTAGCGCCTTAGTGGCATCTTGATTTAACCCACCATTTGCTCGCTTAAGATCTCCAAATAACTGGCTGTTAACCTGTATTTGTCGTCTTGTTCAGGATTGTCGAGCAGGTATTCTTTCACTTTCACAATATTGCGCTTGAGAGGTTCATCTTCATCAGGGCGTTTCATGTTTTCCACGATAGTAACGGCTTCGAGCATTGACATGTAATCACTTTTGAGGGCGATATTTGTCAACTGATCGAGATGTTCATCAATGCTCAAACCTGCTTCCCAAATTGCCGATAGTAAAAATGAACGTTGGTAACTTTCAATATTTTGTTCAGCGGCATTGAGAATTGGCTTTACAGCATCTTGATCGTTTAATCCAAAAAATACTTTTTGCAATTCATCCTGAACTTCTTGATTTTGATTGTTGAGGAATAAATCGATCAGGAATGGGATAATAGAAGCATCACCGTGTTCTTTCACTTCTTTCAGAGCCGAAACTATAGCTTTGTTATCGTCACTCTGAAGCTTTTCAGTGATCTTTTTGAGTTTCTTTTGTCTGGACTTTTCCTGAGTTGCTGTGAGCTTTTTCATCTTAATCTTCCGCTGTGAATTTTTGCAAAACTACGAATCCTATTTGTAGTCAATTGAAATAATGATCATAATTAAAGAGATTATCAACGCCAATTCATTTAAGAAGTTTCTTCAAGTCATTTCTTTATCGTAATATAATATGCAATTTAGTATTGCGTTAGTTTCGATATGATTATGAAAAGACCTTTAGCTGTTCTACTTCTTTCACTTTTATTCAGTTGTTTTAATTCCTATAGCCAATCAACTAAACTTTCAGGAATTGTCATTGATAAAGACACGAGAGAAAGCATTCCATTCGTTCATTTTGCAAGTACCTCAAATCAAGGGATTGGATTTGTGTCCTCAGAGAACGGTTCTTATAAGTTTCAATTCAACATCGATAAAAGTGACACATTTTCAATAAGTGTAATTGGGTATAAAAGTCTCAAAGTTTCGGTTTCAGAACTGGTGAACACTGATACTGTCTACATGGAAAGCAAGCAACTTGAGTTAAATGAATTTGTAGTCAGCGCAAAACCAAGGACAGCTAAGGAGATATTCAAAGATGCAGTGAAGAAGTTTAATGATACAGAATACAATGATCAGAGCTTTATTGCTGGATATGAGGAATTGTTAATAAGTAATGATTTAAAAGATACCTCCTTCATGAAAGCCACTTGCGTAATCACTGGTTATTCACCAAAAGAAAAAGTTGGAATATTTAAGGAGTTTCAGGAAAGGGTAACAATATTAGCTGTGGATTCATTGAAAAACGGAGGTGATATAGGAGGAGTTAATTTACTTTTAATGATGACACGTTTTACAAAAGTTAATGAGATGTTATCTTTTTCCTTTTACAGGTGGCATGATTACGAAGTAACTGATACAATTTTAGATGAGGACAATCACGTTGTGTTTAAAATTATAGGGAGAGATAGAAATGAACATATATCACTGAGTGCTACTATTGATGTCACGACAAACAGTTTTTTAGAATTAACAGACTATTGGGGAGCTGGTGAACAAAGAAAGTCAATATTCTATCGAGTAGTTTTTAGTGACTACATTGATGTTGGTCTCCCAACTAAAATGGAAATGCAGCTTAATCGGGATTTTGGTCACAGGCCAGACGATAAAAAAATATATGATAAAGGGTGGTTTATAAAAACAACTTTAAACCTCTACAAAAAAGTCACAGCACCAATAGAGACTGAGAGCTGGGTGGAAGGATCAAAGTCAATGTTTGAAGGCGAAATAGACCTGGAGTTAAAAGAAAAAATGGGGTATTGAGAGCTTAACTTTAATCTACTATCAATAATTAACACCGTCATATGTCAAGATTATCAATCATCTTATTAGTCGGGTTTCTCTTGAGCTGCTTCAACACTTTTAGCCAGTCAACTAAATTTTCAGGAGTTGTCATTGACAAAGACACAAGAGAAAGCATTCCATTCGTTCATTTTGAGAGTGCTTCAAATCAAGGGATTGGATTTGTGTCCTCAGAGAACGGTTCTTATAAGTTTCAATTCAACCTCGATAAAAGTGACACATTTTCAATAAGTGTAATTGGGTATAAAAATCTCAAAGTTTCGGTTTCAGAACTGATGAACACTGACACTGTCTACATGGAAAGCAAGCAACTTGAGTTAAATGAATTTGTAGTCAGGGCAAAACCAAAAACGGCAAGAGAAATTTTTGAGGAAGCTTTAGAAAGTTTTAATCAGAAAGAATATAAAGATCATGATTTTATAGCAGGGTATGAAGAATTACTCGTGAGTAAAGATAAACAAGACACGTCTTTTATGCGAGCTAACTGTGTCATAACGGGATTCTCACCCAAAGAAAAGACAGGTCTTTTCAATGCTAAGTTCCATGAGAAGGTAGCTATATTGGATGTTGATTCATATAAACTTGATACTGATCACAAAATAATGAATCATTTACTGCACATGACTCAAGAAACTAAAATTAACGACATGTCATCATTTAGCCATGGACTAAACTTTATGGTTACAGATACAACAATCAATAAAGATGGTCATGTTGTATTTAAATTGAGTGGGAGATACAGTGATGGAACGCCATCTCTAGAAGCTATTATTGATGTTACTGACAAGAGGTTTTTACAATTAACAAACTTTTTGAAGTGCATGAAGGGAGGAACTGCTTATTACAGAGCAGTTTTTAGTGACTATCTTGATGTTGGGCTGCCTACAAGAGTTGAAATGTTTATATGCAGTGACAAGCCTGAGTTTTTAGAAAAAAAATATAAAGGTATGTCTGTAGGAGTATCACTTATACTTCACAAAAAAGTCACAACTCCAATAGAGACTGAGAGCTGGGTGGAGGGATCTAAATCAATGTTCGAAGGAGAAATAGATCTGGAACTCAAAGAAAAACTCGGCTATTAGATTTATTGCTTTAATTGAGTTGAGGTTTCAGATAGTTCAACTTTAGATTACACGTTAAACAAATAAACGATTAAACTATTAATCATAATTACGTGGTCCAAAAATCGAAGATCCAAGCCTTACCATATTACTTCCTTCCTCAACTGCTACTTCGTAATCATTGGTCATTCCCATTGAGAGGACTTCAAAGTGATCGTATTCCTTTTTCATCTTGTCGAAGAACGACTTCAATTCACCAAATTGACTTTTCAGGACTGATTTGTCATCTGTGTGTAAAGCCATTCCCATAGCACCCACAATCCTGATGTTTTGTAATTCTTTCATTGGTTCTGACCGTAAAAACTCAACAGCTTCATCGTAATCAAAACCAAATTTTGTCTCTTCACCGGAAATGTGAAGTTGAACCAGGCAATCGATTACCCGATCCTCATTTTTAGCTCGTTTATTGATCTCTTTTGCGAGTCGTAGACTGTCCAAAGAGTGGATGAGCTTTACAAATGGCGCGATGTATTTCACCTTGTTTCGCTGCAAATGACCGATGAAGTGCCATTCGATATCTTTTGGTAACTCCTCGTGTTTGCGTTCCATTTCACGTGCTTTGTTTTCACCAAAAACACGCTGACCAGCATCATAGGCTTGCATCAAATCTTCGTTTGGTTTCGTTTTAGAAACAGCTACTAAAGTCACATCATCAGGGAGTTCTGACTTGATCTTTTGAATATTCTCTGCAATGTTAGCCATAATTAGAATTTAAAATTCAAGAATGTCGTAGATCGTTAATCCGCTTCTCAACTTGGGCTCAACCCAGGTACTTTTGGGCGGCATAATCATGTTGTTGTCAGCCACATTTTTAAGCTGTTCAACCGTAACCGGATAAACTGCAAAACCCACATCGTAACTGCCGTTATTCACGTTTTGTTCAAGTCCTTCGAGACCTTCCAAATCCCCCATGAACTTCACACGTTTATCGGTTTTTTCATCTTCAACACCCAAAATAGGATTGAGTATCAATGATGAAAGTATTTGACAGTCTAATTGTTCAACAGGATGTTCCAGGTCAATGTTTTCTCGATGAGGCGTTAACCTGTACCATTCTCTGTTTACGTACATTCCAAACTCGTGGAGCTTATGCGGCTGGTACCGATTTTCACCGAGACTTTCTACTTCAAATGATTGCTTGATTTTAGTCAAAAACTCATCAATCGTTTGACCATTTAATGAAGAAACCAGTCGGTGGAAAGCTCTTATTTCCATTTGTTGATCACTGATCAAATAAGCCATAAAATAATCGCTTGGCTTTTTTTGTTCAGATCTAAGGTCGTCAGCCAATAAGGAAGATGAGGCAGAGCGGTGGTGGCCATCAGCAATGTAAACAGATTCTACATCGCTAAACTCTTGCTGTATGATTTCTATATCGTTTTGATCATCAATAACCCACAGTGTGTGAGTGTGTTTATCAGTAGTAGAAAACTCATACTCTGGCCGAGATTTTTTTACTCTTTCCAGCAACTCCTCAATTTTATCTTTTTTCGTGTAAGTCAGCAAGACAGGCTCAGCGTTGACACCTGTAGTTTTGAGGTAGTTTTTGAACATCTTTTCACGCTCAGGTAGCGTGTGCTCATGCTTTTTGATGTGTCCGGTTTTGTAATCCTCAACAGCAATTCCTGAAATAATTCCGGTAAAAACGTGATCGCCATATCGCTGCTCATAGACGTAAAATGCAGGATTTTCATCCTTTTTCAAAATACCTCTATAGCAAAAATCGAGATATTCTTCACGAACCTTTTCAAATTTCTCAACCCCATCTAACTCATTGGCAGCAGGCGGATGAATGATCTGCAAAAACGAAAACGGATTGTTTTCCAGCTTCTCAGCCATCTGCTCATTTGAATAAGAAATGTATGATCGCGTGGCAACTAAATGTGCCTTGTCGCGGCTTGGCCTCACGGCTCTGAAAGGGATTACATCTGCCATAGATCAGGTATTTGGCGGTCAAAATTAACATAATACATCAGCTTTAAAACTGATTGTAATAAAGTAATGGTCAGAACCGATACTTAGCGTTATTTTCAGAATATCTTTTCCAAAGAAAATACCATTTAAAAGGGTATATAGTTGTGCTTTGAGAAAATTTTCAAAGTAACAAACTGATTATTAAATCTTTTTGCATCAAGTAGAATCGACAACAACTATTTAATAATGTAGAAATCGTCAATCTTTTTTCTTGATAAAAAAGACAGAAAAAATCAAGTCTCATCAGAGGCGATTTTTCTACGCGTCCGCTGCGAAAACCGTAGTCGGATTTTGTGCTCCGCGCTTTGTTCCTTGCTGTACTAGCTTTGTATAGTGTATTGATGAACTTTGTGTGGAGATTATCTTTTTGGTTATTGTCTGGTTGTATTCCGCTTCGGAACGCGACTACGCACATCCGCTACATATCGCTGACTGATGAGACGTTTCCTACGAATTACTATTCTGGTAAATTGTAAAGTAAAGCATCGCTTGTTTTTTGGGATTAAACCAAAATGCAGATATAAATGAGCAGAGCGTAGCTAATTTTTTAACCGAAAAATTGTGTCAAACCTGAAATTTTAACCGAAATACCACTTGCCAAAATCATCTAAATACTACCTGTTTTAGCTTGAGTTTTCGATATTTGCCCATCCAAAACGAAATGAGCATGAGCAAAGCAGGCATTCCAAAAGGAACCCGTGATTTTGGCCCGGTTGAAATGGGGCGTAGGAATTACATTTTTGATCAGATAAAAGAAGTGTTCAGGCTACACGGATTTTCACAAATTGAAACTCCTGCTATGGAACGGACTGATGTCCTTCTCGGTAAATACGGAGAAGAGGGAGATAGGTTGATTTTCAAAATCATGCCGCGCGGCAGAAAGCTCAATCAGTTGAAAACTGAACTCGAAAAAGATCAAACTGCTGAGGTTGCAGCTAATAAAACTGCTGAGGAAGCGCTCCGCTATGATCTCACAGTTCCATTCGCCCGCTTTGTTGTTCAGCACCAGAACGATATTAGTTTTCCATTCAAGCGATACCAAATTCAGCCCGTTTGGCGAGCTGATAAGCCACAAAAAGGAAGATACCGCGAGTTTTATCAGTGTGATGTCGATTGTATTGGATCTGATTCGTTACTCAACGAAATTGAGCTAATCAACATCATGCAGGAGGTATATGAACGACTTAATCTGCCAGATGTAACCATCAAACTCAACAACCGCAAAATTCTAGCTGGTATTGCCGAAGCAATTGGCGAAAAAGACAATATGATGGAAATTACCATCGCGTTGGATAAACTCGACAAAATGCCTGTTGAGAAAGTCAATGAGGAATTGAAGAACAGAGGAATCAGCGAAGAAGCAATTGAAAAATTGCAGCCAATTATGAATCTGTCCGGTTCTAACGAGCAGAAGATGGATACCATTGCTGATGTTCTCGCTGATAGTGAAATCGGGCAAAAGGGAGTTGAGGAAATGACCTTTATGCTGGGGCAAGCAGATGCTATGGGATACAAGAATATCGACTTTGAAGTAACGCTCGCTCGCGGACTCAATTATTACACGGGTGCCATTTTTGAAGTTACACATCCTGATTTTCCATCGAGTATCACAGGTGGTGGTCGCTACGATGATCTCACCGGAGTTTTTGGAGCGAAGGAAAAACTATCGGGAGTTGGAATTTCATTTGGCGCAGATCGCATTTACGATTTGATGCTCCAAAAAGAGTTATTCCCCGAATCAGTTGAAAACGTTACCGATATCCTCTTTGTCAACTTTGGAGATAACGAAGCTGCTCAGGTATTGAAATGGATGAAACAACTGCGTGAAGCGGGAATCAAAACCGAGCTCTATCCTGATACAGCCAAGATGAAAAAGCAGATGAAATTCGCCAATGATAAGAATGTACGTTTCGTTGGAATGGTTGGAGAGGATGAACTAAACAAACAGGAAATTACACTTAAAAACATGAAAACAGGCGAGCAGGAATCACTCACTGTTGAAGCAATATGTGAAAAATTAGGAAAGTAATGAAGAAGGAAGTCCATCATATAAAACCAGAAGATTTATCAATTGAAGATGTTGCTGACATCGTCAACAAGGGCAAAAAGCTCTCACTGTCAGAACCGGCAAAAAACAAAGTGATCAAGTGCCGCGAGTATCTCGACAATAGGATGGAGCAACAAAAGACTCCAATTTACGGGATCAACACCGGATTTGGATCGCTTTGCAATACAGAAATCGGGAAAGCTGATTTGGAACAACTTCAGGAAAACCTAGTAAAATCGCACGCTTGTGGAACCGGAGATGAGGTGCCTCAGCACATCGTAAAATTGATGTTGTTGCTCAAAGTTCAGGGGCTTTCATATGGTCATTCCGGAGTACAACTCGACACTGTTGAGCGACTCATTACTTTTTACAATGAAGATATTTTACCGGTCGTTTACGAACAGGGTTCTTTAGGTGCCAGTGGTGATCTGGCTCCATTGGCTCATTTGAGTTTGCCTATTCTAGGACTTGGAGAAGTTTATCACAACGGAGAAAAAAAGCCGGCTGCTGAGGTTCTGACCGAGATGAATCTCGATCCAATAAAGTTGAGGAGTAAGGAAGGTCTTGCACTGCTCAACGGAACGCAGTTCATGAGTGCTTATGCGACACACATTTTACTTGAATGGAACCGACTCAAGCCACTTTCAGAACGTATTACAGCATTGTCGCTTGATGCGTATGACGGTAGAATTGAGCCATTTGGAGATTTGCCACACATTGCGAGAAAGCAACCGGGTCAATTGAAAGTTGCGCAATCGGTTCGTGAAATTTTAGATGGAAGCGAGCTGGTGAAGCGCCATAAAGAGCACGTTCAGGATCCTTACTCATTCCGCTGTGTGCCTCAGGTTCACGGTGCTTCATACGATGCGCTCGATCATGTTCAAAGGATTGTGGAAAATGAAATCAGCTCGGTAACTGATAATCCAACTGTTTTCCCCGATGCTGATGAAGTGATTTCAGCGGGGAACTTCCATGGTCAGCCCATGGCAATAAACCTCGACTACGCGTCAATTACACTTGCAGAATTAGGAAGTATATCAGAACGGAGAGTTTACAAGCTAGTGAGCGGAACTCGTGGATTGCCCGAGTTTTTGGTTGCCAATCCAGGTTTGAATTCCGGGTTTATGATTCCGCAGTATACTGCAGCGAGTATTGTGAGTCAGAATAAACAACTATGTACACCATCGAGTATTGATACAATTGACTCGAGTAACGGTCAGGAAGATCACGTGAGCATGGGGGCTAATGGTGCCACAAAAGCACTTCGCGTTTTAAATAATTACAAGAAAATCATAGCGATTGAGTTGTTTAATGCTGCTCAGGCTATGGAATTTAGAAGACCTTTTAAGTCGTCTTCAAGGGTAGAGGAGCTTTTTGAAAGTTACAGAAAAGAAGTCCCTAAAGTTGAAGATGACGCTGAATTGCACGTGCTTATTAAAAAGTCAATCGACTTTGTTGAAAGCTATTCAGCTTAACGGATGAAAACTTTTCTCCTGTAAAACTTATCGGAATCACGAAAGCGGGCTGTAAAGATGTACAGTCCGTTTTTTAGTTGATCTGTTCTTATCGCTTTTGCTCCATTCGTTGAGCCAACAATCTGTCCGTTTAGATTATAAATTCTCAATTCTGAAACTCGAGCATTTTGTAAAATGATTTGTGACCTGGTTTGAATGAATTTCACATTTCCAGGTAAAACAAAATTATTGTAAAGGTAGACTTTGGTAGAATCACAAATCTCGTTGTTTGATGTTACCGTATCATTTTGGAAGTTGAAAGAAACACAAATGGTAAGACTATCACTAGGGCTCAGGCTAAATGGTGGAGAGAACAGTTCAATGCTGTCTCCTGTATAAAAAGTAGTATCTAAAGTGAAGTTTGCCGGAATCGTATCAGTATTAACAGACCACTGAAATGTGAGTTGCGTACCAGTTTGTACGCTGTCTGGCCCATTATTTTTGAGTTTTGCAGAGAATGAAACTGTCGAGTTTTCTTCGATGCTATCAGGTACAGTTATTTCGGTCAGATCCAAATCTGAGTTTTGAGTTAATCCGGCTCTGACCGTGAATAAAAACAGAAGAGTTATAATAGTCTTGTTCATAGCAATAAAAAAGGCTACCCGCGAAGGTAGCCTCTAAATTAATATCTATCAAATCAAAGTGAATTACTTCACAAAACGAACTGTTTCGTCAGCAACTTTCACGATGTAAAGACCATCATTGAGTTCGTTGATGTTCACTCTTGAAGTAGAATTCGCTGTAAGGTTAACTCTTGAAGATTTCACGAGTTGACCGGCAACATTGTAAATGAAAAGGTCCTGGTTACCTGGGTTTAGGTTTCCATTAACTTCTACATTCAACATGTTTTGTGAACGGTAAACTTTGATGTTTCCTTCGTCAATGCTGTTAATACCAGTAACTGTTTTGTCACCAACAATTGTTTTCGATTCTGATACAACATATGTACCTGCAGACCATGTCATGATTGAATCATTAAGAAGTACAGTGTGATCAACTGTTGCGTCAGCAAATGAATACGTAGTGTCATTAGCTGGTCCAACGAAAGTACTCCCGTTATCAAGTGACCAAAATGCATTCTTAGAGATTCCAGTCATCAAGTGTGGATCTGCAATGTTTTTGAAGTTTCCTTCAGCTGTAAACGATACAGATTCATTATCAGTTGTGATCGTGTCTTTATCTGTTGTAATACTGTTGGTAGCTTCGTAAGAAACAAACGGACGAATATGTTGAACATATCCTAGTGTATTCAGATTATTTCCACCTGTAAAACCAGCAAGTGAAATAGAATCACCACTGACAGCTGCTGCTCCATTTTGTCCAGTAATCATTCTTAAAGTATCACTAACATTTGAGTCCAATGTCATTTGTAAGTAGAAACCGTTAGCAGAACTATAAGAGTTGTCAAAAACAACATCATTAGCAAAGTCCCCAACATTTGTAGTTGTAACCGGATCAATGCTTACTGATTTAGTCTCGAGTACAGTGTTAGATGGAAGACCATTAGCTGCAGTTTCTACTAAAGAAACGTCAACACTTACAGGCGATCCATCAGAGTTACCTGAAGCTAAGTGCATTCTAGCTCCTTCGATGTCAACAGAAACATTCGAAGGGGTTTGAATTCTGTGATACCAGGTATATATATTACTAGAATTGATCGTCAAAATAATATATGTAGTATCTGGGTTAAACAGTTGATTCACAAATGTTGCATAAAAGTTTGTGTCTTTAACTGTAGAATTCCCACGTTCTACATTAACCTGATTGTTATCAGATTTGTCTGGGTTTGGAAGTATACCAACCTCAGTTTGTGCATTAACACTAGTAGCAAGAATAAATGCTGATGCAAATACTCCAGCGATTTTAAGTAATTGTTTTTTCATAACTATTTGTTTTTCGATTTTAGCGAGGCGAATATCAGTATTTATTTGTCCTCATTCAAGCCTAATAACAGAAATTAGTGACAGTTGTTTCATAAAAGTCCTTAAAAGTAAGGTCAAAAAAATAGGCCGAAGCCCCTATGTGTTTATTAAGCAAGGCTTTGATTAACGCATTTGTCCCATAGATTGGTATCGCTGAGCGAGTTCCTGATATTTAGCCTGGAACTCTTGTTGTATTTCATCACTTTGCGGATATTTTTGAGTTGCAAGCATAACTGCATTACCCATAATTCCAATTGATTGCTCTAAGTTCGGTTTTACAACGCTCATTTTATTGGGATCGAGACTCAGGTAATAATTGGCAAACTGAGACTCTCGCTCAATAATCTTACGCATTAATTCATTTGCCTTTTCATTGTTGCCTACATTATAATACTGTTCTGCAACCGGTAAGAGCGTTCCGTCATAAGGTACTCTGTCGTTAACAGTTACTTCAACAACTCTGTCAAGGACTTTTTCTGCTCGTTCTTTATCACCTTTATTGGCGAGGTTCTGCGCTAAGCGAGAAAAAGTAAATCGAATGTTGGTTACAAACCTCAGGTTATTTTCATCCATGAAGACTTCTGGATCTCCGTAACCGCCCCAATCAAATTTATTCATCATGTTGTCGTACATTGTTTCAGTAGCGACTCTGCCATAACGTCTCGGACTTCTATTTTTAGTTTCGATCGGAACCAGTCTAAAGGCAAATCCTTCTTGCTGGAAGTAGTCTTCAAGACCGTAGAAAGCGTCATTACCCATTGTGATTGAAAAGTAAAGAGGTCTTTCCCAGTCGAAGTTTGCAAGAATATCCCACATTACCATTTCATTCTTGAGAATATAACGGCCATCAGCCTTCCAGGTAATTTCATCAAGTATTTGATCTTCTAATGAAGGATCAACAGTACCATTAGCCATTACTTTTTCCTTTGGTACATTCAACTTGAATTTCTTAGTTGGAATGATGTTATCCTTTTGACCATTTCCAAGTTGTTGTTTGTATTTATCCATTGTCACAATCGGAATGATCTTTTTGATATCGTAGTATTTGTCTTTATCAATACCGCGAACATTTCCAAATCTCACAAAATCTCTCGTTCCCTGTCTGTATTGATCAGGTGTCATAGAGATTGGAATTGGATCACCATCGTAAGCTTTACGAGCCATTTGCTCAATGTACCAATCAGTGTTGAGTAGCATGAGATTAACTACACGAACATCAGTTCTGTATCCTTCAACTTCCTGTAAATACCAAAGTGGGAAGGTGTCGTTGTCACCATTCGTAAACAATATGGCATTTGGAGCGCAGGAATCGAGGTAGTTTTTTGCAATTTCTCTAGCTGTGTAACGGTCACTGCGGTCGTGATCATCCCAGTTTTCTGATGCCATGAGTACAGGAACAGCTAATAAGCAAACTAGTGTTGTACCGGCAGCAAGTGCTTTAGGATTTACTTTGTCCCTAAAGTGTCTGTAAAGACCCATTACACCCAAGCCAATCCACAACGCAAAAGCGTAGAAAGAACCTACAAATGCATAGTCACGCTCTCTAGGCTGATAGGGATAGTTATTCAGGTAAATTGCAATGGCAATGCCAGTAAAGAAGAATAAAAGGAATACGACTAAAGTATTGCGTTTGTCGTATTTGTATTGGAAGAACAAGCCTATTAACCCAAGAATCAATGGCAATAAGTAGTACTTGTTATACGACCATTTATCTTTGAGTTCATCAGGATACTCATCCATGTTTCCTAAACGTGCTTCATCGATGAAAGGGATTCCACTGAGCCAGTTACCATCAGTGAATTGGTTCTGATCGATACCATGTCCCTGAATATCATTTTGTCTGCCCGCAAAGTTCCAGAGGAAATAACGGCCCCACATCCAATAGATTTGGTAGTTGAAGAAATACTTGAGGTTTTCTCCCATCGTGGGCTTATAGATGGTTTTCATTTCTCCGCTTTGCACGTCTCTGTAGCGCATCGGGTTACCTTCAAAGTCACTCCACGCTTTGTATGCTCTAACGTGATTCGATTTTGAACTCCACATTCTCGGGAAGAGTGTTTCAAACTCATCAGCGTAATTTGGGATGGAGTTCTCGCGAGAATCGGCAATTTCGTATTCGCCTGTTTCTTCATTTGGATAATAAACAGGGCTTCCATCATCGTATGGGTCCTGATTGTCGAGCGGACTATTAAAATAATGTCCTTTTACTAATGGTACATCTCCGTATTGTTCCCTCTTCAAGTAGGAGAGAAGGTTTACCATATTTTCAGGGTTGTTCTCATCGATTGGTGTATCGGCATTTGATCTGATTACGATCATAGCAAATGATGTGTAACCGATCATGAGAACTGTAAAAGCTAAAATTGATGTATTCGCAATAACCTTGTGGTGCTTTTGTGTGTACCACAGTCCGAAAGCAATAGCTGCGATCAGCAATATTCCGAATACAGTTGTTCCAACATGGAATGGTGCTCCCAGACCGTTTGCAAACAATAACTCAAACTTAGCTGAGATATTCACAACCTGCGGAATCAAAATCATTTGAATAAAGCCCAGCAGGACAATTGACAGGATAAATGTGATTATCATGCCCTTTCGAGTAGGTTCAAATCGTTTGAAGTAATAAACGAATAGAATCGCAGGAATAGCGAGTAAGTTCAACAAGTGAACTCCAATTGACAATCCTATCACATAGAAAATGAGAATAAGCCACTTTGTGGAGTGCGGTTCATCGGCAATTGATTCCCACTTGAGAATCGCCCAAAAAACGAGAGCTGTACAAAAAGATGACATTCCGTATACCTCACCTTCAACGGCAGAGAACCAAAATGTATCACTAAATGTAAAGGCTAAAGAACCTACAATAGCACTACCAATAATAGCAATGCCATTTGCGCCACTGAGTTCTTCATTTCTAACAAATTTACGAGCCAGGTAAGTCAGTGACCAAAACATGAACAGAATAGTGAGAGCACTGGAAAGAGCACTCATAAGGTTGATGGCTACGGCAACATTTTGAGGATCGACAAGTAGAGTGAAAATTCTACCCAGTATCATAAAAGTAGGAGCTCCGGGAGGGTGACCAACTTCTAATTTATAAGAGGTAGCAATATATTCACCACAGTCCCAAAAACTCGTGGTTGGTTCAATTGTCATGGCATATACAACAAATGCAATCGCAAAGGTTACCCAGCCACCAATAATGTTTAGTTTCTTAAAATCCATAATGCTCGTTTGATTTCTTAGAAATGTAAAGTGTTTTGGTAAACGCGGTCAAAGTAAATTAAAATCAACTGAAAAAAACCTAAAAAAAGCTTTGAAATCGTTAAAAACGAGGTCGTGTGTTTTTCTATTGGTCAGAACCAAAATTAATTTCGACTCGTTTTTCCGTTAAAAATGGTTAGCAAATGGCACAAAATGTGTTTAGTTGCGTAATTTTGCAGTCTGTTATGAAGCACGCATTAATAATATTATTTTCTTTCCTGAGTCTTGGAGTACTTGCTCAAAAGTACAACGGCTTCAGGCTATCTGCCAACATGGGCGTATCGACTCCTGTTAAACCATTTAACTCAACAGTTGAAGATGATTTTATGAAAGGGCACGCCTCGTCAGGAATAGATGTAGGCTTTCAGGGTGAAGTTTTCTTGTCAAAAAAATGGTCAACTCTTTTGAGATTTGGTTACAACCTATTTGAGGTTAATGACGAAGCAATTAAAAGAGATGCATATCCGGCTAATCCTGACAATGTTGAGTTATCACACACTCCTTATCAAAATCTGTATGTATCAGGAGGCGCGTCATTTAATCAACCACTGATTAAAAATAAATTTGATGTTCAGCCATATGTTATGGCAGGAATCAACTTATTCAAGAATGCTGAAAAAGATTACGTTGTTCAAAACAATGCTGGAGAAGTAGTTGAAAGGTTCAATTCTAAAGCGGTTGTTGATCCGGGATTGTTTTTGAATCCGGGCGTTTCATTTAATTACGCTGTTTTGTCATTCCTCGAGCTTCGTTTTTATACAGAGTTTTCAGGATCTGACCATTTAATTGATCTCGATATTTCATCTATGAAAAATAATTCTACTGTAACTGAGACAAGAGAAGTAGAATACAACTTGCGCTCTGTCAATACAGGTGCTGCACTTTCCTTGAGATTCTAATTTATGGAGGAAATTCAAAAAAAGATTGATAGTGGGTTGGCTCTTCCCATCATGGAGCATTTTTACACCATTCAGGGAGAAGGTAGAAATAACGGGGAAGCAGCTTATTTCATAAGACTTGCAGGGTGTGATGTAGGATGTGTGTGGTGTGATGTGAAAGAGAGCTGGGACGCTGATCAACATCCGGTATTATCAGTTGAAGAAATTGTTGAAGATGCTGTAGCCACTAATTCGCCAAATATCGTGATCACTGGAGGTGAGCCTGCAATGTACGATCTATCGGTTCTGACCGAAAAACTCAAACAAGAAAACTTAAAGGTTTGGATGGAAACCAGCGGAGCACACCCCATTACAGGTAGCTGGGACTGGATTTGTTTTTCACCAAAAAAGTTCAAAAAGCCACTCGATGAAGCTTACGATAAGGCACACGAGTTGAAAGTAGTTATCGCGAACAGGAATGACTTTAAGTGGGCAGAGTCTCATGCTAAAAAAGTAGGATCTGACTGTGAGCTTTACTTACAGCCTGAGTGGTCAAGAGAGGAGAAGTTATTACCCAAAATAATCGATTACGTTAAGGAAAATCCCAAATGGAAGATTTCACTGCAAACGCATAAATACATGAATATTCCTTAACCTTGTAGCGACCTTTATCATAATCGCAAAACAATGAAGTTTTTTATCAAGTCTGTCGTTTTAATAGCCCTGTCATTCCTAACTATTACAGCGTGCAAAGCTCAACCTAAAGAGCTCGCGACCAATAACAGAAAAGCAAAAGAATACTTTGAGCAGGCGAACAAATATTTCCGTCTTCGTTACATTGAGGATGCTTTGAACACCATTGATAAGGCGATTGAAAAAGATGAAGAATTCATTGATGCTTATGTTTTAAAAGCTGAGCTTTTAGTGGAGATTGACGATCTTGAACAAAGTATCAATTACTACAAGAAAGGAATTTCAATCGATTCAACTTTCAATCCGCGGGTGTATCTCGAATTAGCTCATGTCCAGAGCAAAGCCCTAAAACTCGATGAAGCTCTCGAAACCATCAAAGCGTATCACCGATTTAAGGAAGATGATTACTGGGACGATAAAGCAGAGGAAATAAAACAAACCACAAAAACGCGCAAAGAGTTGATCGAAAATCCTGTTGATTTTGATCCTCAGAACCTTGGCCCGGGAGTAAACAATCGCTTTTACGAACACTCCCCAACATTGCGTGCCGATGGTAAACTCATTTACTTCACGAAAAATCAACCACGAGTAGGAGCTATGTCTTCATCTCGTAGCGAGTTTGACGAAGATATTTACATGTCTCGCAAAAAAGGAGATGGCACCTGGGCAAAAGCTGAGAGATTGAGTAAATCCATCAATTCTCCCTACAGGGAAGGAGCGGCTTGTATTTCCCCTGATGGTAATTACATCTTTTTCACTTCTTGCGGAAGAAGAGAAGGTCTGGGAAGCTGCGATCTTTACATCGCGAGCAGAAAAGGAGAACAATGGGTAAACCCAAGGAATCTCGGGAAAGCTGTAAACACGCGCCATTGGGATTCTCAACCATCATTCTCGAGTGATGGTCGCACCTTGTATTTTGTGAGTAACCGCCCTGGTGGACCAGGAAAAAAAGACATTTGGATGACTCAAATCGGTGATGATGGTAAATGGTCAGATCCAAAACCGGTACCTTTTAATACTCCCGGAGATGATCTGTCTCCTTACGCTCACCCTGATAACAAGACATTTTACTTTTCCAGCGATGGTTATCCCGGTATGGGAATGCGCGATATGTTTGTCGTTGAAAAAATCTCAGCAGATTCATTTGGAGAGCCGAAAAACCTCGGTTACCCTATCAACACGCTGGATGACGAAGTGAGTTTGTCTGTTGGAGCTGATGGCAAGAAAGCTTATTATGCGAGCGGAATGCCGGGAGGCTTTGGGAAATGGGATCTCTACAGCTTTGAGTTACCCGAATATGCACGTCCAACTCCCGTTACTTATGCAAGAGGAAAAGTGTACGACAAGAAAACCGATAAGCCGCTGAGAGCTAAATTCGAGCTCATCGATCTGGAAACGCAGGAACGAGTAGTGGAATCATACTCAGATCCTGAAAACGGTGAGTTCCTGGTTGTGGTTCCGACCGAAAAAAACTACATGCTCAACGCTTCAGCTGAGGGATATTTGTTCTTCTCTGAAAACTTTGAACTCTCGGGTGAAAAAGGTAAAGACGTTGACAATTATGCATTTGATGTCCCTATGAAGCCTATCGAAAAAGGCGAAACGGTTGTATTGAAAAACATCTTTTTTGAAACTGATAAGTACAAACTCAAGCCCGAGTCAAAAGCCGAGTTGACAAAACTTGTAGAATTTTTGAACAATAACCCCACTTTGAAGATTGAAATAGGCGGGCACACTGATAATGTTGGAAGCAAAAATTACAACCAGCAATTATCAGAGAACAGAGCGAAGTCTGTCTACACCTATTTAATTGATGCGGGAATCAATGCAGAAAGATTGAGCTTTAAAGGCTACAACTTTAGTGAACCCATTGCATCAAATGACACGGAAGAAGGACGTGCCCAAAATAGACGCACTGAATTTAAAATCATTGAAAAGTGACGAAGGAAAAAGTAGATATTTTGGCCATAGCAGCTCATCCTGATGATGTTGAGTTGAGTTGTTCAGGAACCATTATCAAACATGTAAAGCAGGGGAAAAAAGCAGCAATTGTCGATCTCACGAAAGGTGAACTCGGTACACGCGGAACTCCCGAGTTGAGAATGAAAGAAGCTGCAAAAGCTTCAGATGTAATGGGTGTTAGCTATCGTGAAAACCTGAGCATGGACGATGGCTTTTTTCAATACACCAAGGAAAACATTATCAAAATCGCTACACAAATCAGGCGTTTTCAACCTGAGGTAGCACTTATCAATACACCTGAAGATCGCCATCCTGATCACGGCAGGGCGGCAAAACTCATAGCTGATGCTTGTTTTTATTCCGGGTTGAGAAAGATCAAAATGGAGTGGGATGGAGAACCGCTTGAGTCGTGGCGTCCCAAAGCTGTTTATCACTATATTCAGGATCGTTACTTACAACCAGATTTTGTCGTGGATATATCGGCAGAGTGGGATACGAAACTCGAAGCGATAGAAGCTTTCAGTAGCCAGTTTTTCTCTGAAAAATCAGACTCAAAAGAACCTGAAACGCCAATTTCATCGCAATCATTCATCGATTTCCTTGAAGGGAGAGCCGCACAATTTGGTCGTAGCATCAATGCGAAATATGCTGAAGGATTTATAGCTGTTCGCACTCCTGGAGTTGATGATATTACATCGCTCTTGTAAAAAAGCAATCCTACATTCTAATTGATTTTCATGTGATAATCGTATTATTGCGGTTATGCACCTGGCTCTTATCGATTGGATCATAATTGTAGGTTTTTTGCTGCTCACGCTCTACATCGGGTGGCGATTTAAAACCAAAAAAGGCGGAACCATCAGCGACTTTTTTCTCGGTGGTCGAAATTTGCCGTGGTATGTTGCCGGATTGTCGATGGTGGCAACCACATTCGCTGCCGATACACCTTTAGCAGTCTCTGAAATGGTTGCCCAAAACGGAGTCTCCAAAAACTGGCTCTGGTGGAGTTTTTTGTCGGGCGGAATGCTAACAGTATTCTTCTTCGCCAGGCTTTGGAGAAGAGCTAACATCGTGACAGAGCTCGAGTTTATCGACATTCGCTATTCGGGGAAACCTGCTAAACTACTGCGCGGTTTCAAAGCTATTTATTTAGGTGTTTTCATGAACGGGATGATCATCGGGTGGGTAAACCTGGCTTTTGCTGCACTCCTTGAAACTTTTTTCTGTATCGATAGCTCAACAGTTCTTTGGTACGTTTTTGCGGCTATGATTTTTGCCGCGGCTTACAGCTCACTGTCTGGACTTTTAGGAGTTGCCATTACAGATACTGTCCAGTTTTTCATCGCTATGGTCGGAACCATAATTTTGGCCTGGCTCGTGCTTTCAGCTCCTGAAGTTGGGGGAATAGACAATCTCAAATCAGAGTTGCCCGATAGTTATTTTCACCTCTTTCCGCGTGTTGGTGAATCTGGCGGATTACAGGTTTTGAGTTTGTCAATTGGCGCATTTCTCACTTACGTTACTGTTCAGTGGTGGGCCAGTTGGTATCCGGGATCAGAACCGGGCGGAGGTGGTTACATCGCACAGCGAATGATGAGTGCCAAAACAGAACAGGATGCACAAAAAGCAACTCTTTTCTTTCAGATTGCTCATTATTGTGTCCGCCCCTGGCCGTGGATTTTAGTTGGACTTGCGGCTATTTTGCTCTACGATCCGCATTACAGTCTGTCACCTGAAGTCGCTCAACAAATCGAGACGTACAAAGAAGCCGGAATGACTGAGGGTGAGGTACTGGCTCAATTTGGATCTGACCAACAACAAGAAATTGAAAAGCAGGTCAAGTATAGTTTTCAGCCACAATTAGGCTACGTATTTGCCATGCGGGATTATTTGCCAGATGGCTTGCGCGGATTACTACTCGTAGCTTTTTTAGCGGCCTATTTGAGCACCATTTCCACGCAGTTGAACATGGGCGCCAGCTTTTTGGTCAACGATCTTTACATGCCGTTTATCGCGAAAGACAGCTCTAAAAATCAGGTTTTATCTGGTAGAATTGCCACGCTTTTGTTGATGATCGTTGGTATTTTGGTTACTTCGGTGATCGACACAATTGCCGGAGTTTGGGAATTCATTATTGAAGCCGGTGCCGGATTGGGGGCCGTTTTGATTCTGCGCTGGTACTGGTGGCGCATCAATGCCTGGAGTGAAATCGCTGCGATGGTGGCTCCGTTTATCGGGTACTTTATCGGTCAGATCCTTGGCGAGCAACTGGGAGCTGAGTTTGTGGAGAATAAAGGTCCGTATTTATTTACCGTCCTCTTTACCACAATTGCCTGGTTGGTGGCAACTTATGTGACATCGGCCGAGCCTGATGAAAAAATCAAATCCTTTTACGACCGCGTAAAGCCTGAGGGAGCATGGGGAAAGTTCGCTGATCCACTGGTTCGGACCAAAAACAAGCAATCGCTACGTTGGAGGCTCTGGTGCTGGATTTGCGGAATATTACTCACGTATTGTACGCTGTTTGCTATGGGCTCGTTCTTATTGCACGGGAATGAATGGCAGCTCTATACTGTCCTTGCAGCCGGTGGAGCTGTTGGTTTGTCATTCGGTCTCAACCGATTGAAAAAGTGGGATCAGTTGACGTGATTTGGATCTGACCATTAGAGAAAACGCACAACAAGTAAATGCACCGCTCAGCACATTTTGTGCAGCCGTTTTTAGAAAATTTATTACCCTTGCATTTCATTGCAAATTTTTTGAAAAATTGAAGTTTGTCGGCTCGTTTTTGCTGGCGATTTTCAGTTACTTAAAACGTAAATTATTTAAACATGAAACGGATAGTAGGATTAGTACTGGTTTTAATGTTTGGTTTTCAAATTGCATCGCGCGCCAATGAAGGTATGTGGCTACCGATGTTCATTGACAGACTGAACTATGAAGACATGCAGAAAATGGGGCTCAAGTTGACCCCTGAAGAAATTTACAGTGTGAACCATTCTTCTTTGAAGGATGCTATTGTAATGTTGAATGGAGGTTCATGTACAGCTGAGGTAATCTCAAAAGATGGTATGTTATTGACTAACCACCACTGTGCTTACGGTGTTATTCAACAAAACTCAACTGAAGAGCACAATTATCTCGAAGATGGTTTTTGGGCCGGTAATTACGGTGAAGAGCTCAAAGCCGATGGAATGACAGCTTCTTTCCTCGTTCGCATGGAAGATGTGAGTGACAAAATAAATGAAGCTCTTCAGGACACGATGAGCGAGGATGAAAGAAGCCAGGTGATTCGTCAACTTTCTCAAACGATCAAAAAAGAAGCTACTGAAGGCACAGATTACAATGCCAGCGTTAAAAGCTTCTTTGGCGGAAATGAATTTTACTTATTCGTTTACAAAACATATCGTGATGTTCGCTTAGTTGGTGCTCCACCATCTAGCATCGGTAAGTTTGGTGGTAACACTGATAACTGGATGTGGCCACGTCACACAGGTGATTTCTCTCTTTTGAGAATCTATTCTGACCAGGAAGGTGAACCGGCAGATTTCGATCAAAAGAACGTTCCACTTAAACCAAATTATCACCTTCCACTATCAATTGACGGTGTTGAAAAAGGTGACTTTGCAATGATCATGGGATACCCTGGAAGCACTGATCGTTACCTCACTGCTTCAGGAGTTGAAATGGCGATTACAAAAGATCAGCCTGCACGTGTAAAAATTCGCGGTAAGCGACTTGACGTAATGAAAGAACACATGGATGCTGACAAAAAAGTTGATATCCAGTACGCTTCAAAATATGCAGGTGTATCGAATTACTACAAGTATTTCATCGGTCAAACTGAGCAGATCAAGAACAACGATGTCATTGAAAAGAAAAAAGAGCTCGAGAAAGAGTTCCAGAGATGGGTCAACAAAAAGCCGGCACGTAAAGCAAAGTATGGCGATGCACTCAATCTCATCAATGAAGGGTATAAAGAGTTGGAAGAATACATTCTCCCTCAGACTTACTTTGGAGAAGCTGTTTTTGGATCTGAAATTTTGTTGATGGGTTATTACTTATCTCCAATGCGTGGTATTTTAGAACAAAAAGACCCTGATCCAAAACAGTTGAATGCTCAAATTCAAAGAGTAAAAAGCAGAGCAAAGGACTTTTACAAAGATTACGATGTTGCAACTGATAAGGACGTAACTGCAGAGCTACTCAAGATTTATTACAACGACATCGATAAGGATATTCAGCCAGAGTACTTTAAGAAGATCGTTAAACGCAAAGGTCCGGATTTCCACGATGTTGCAGATTACATCTTCCGCAAATCAATGCTTTCTGATACGAATGAACTGAAAGATTTCCTCAACAAACCAAAAGCGAGAAAATTAGATCGAGATCCAGCAGTTCGTTTAGCCGGAGCATTCCTCTCAAAATACCGCAATGAAATTTCTGCTAAAACGAGTGAGATCAATGCGAAAATCGACCGCGGAAACAGACTATTCATAGCTGGTTTACGTGAGATGAATCCGGATAAAAAGTACTATCCTAACGCAAACTCTACAATGCGTTTAACTTACGGACAGGTACTCGACTATTATCCGAGAGATGCAGTTTATTACAACTATTACACAACGCTTGAAGGTGTAATGGAGAAAAAGGATCCAACTGATGACGAGTTTATCGTTCCAGACAGATTGGTGAAGCTATACGAAAACAAGAACTATGGCCGCTACGCTGCTGATGACGGCACATTGCGAGTTAACTTCCTCACGAACAACGATATTACAGGTGGTAACTCAGGTTCACCGGTTATCAACGGAAAGGGAGAATTGATCGGTTGTGCATTTGACGGAAACTGGGAAGCGATGAGCGGAGACATCTTTTTTGAAGATGAAATCCAGCGCACAATCGTTGCCGACATTCGTTACATCCTTTTTGTAATCGATAAATATGCTGGCGCTTCACACTTGTTGAGACAAATGACAATTGTGAAAAGCGAAGAAGAGACTCAAAAATCAACTGAACCTTCAATCAAAGAAGTGAAAGAAGCACCAAAGTCTCAAAACAACGCTGAGCGCAAAAAATAAAAGTCGATTGATGAATTGACTAAAAGGGATCGGTTTACCGGTCCCTTTTTTTGTTTTATGATCCCACGAAAGTAGTATCAGTAAACTGATTCAGCATCCATCCCGTAACACTGTAACGCGGTTTGTTGACGGTCAGAACCTCATGTGGCGTTTCATTGCTCAACATCAATGCGAGCCGCCCGTTTTTTGGAGCCAAATCTTCATGGTCAGATCCATCGAGTGGATAAACCCTGATTTCACCGCCATCTCCCGTTTGCCAGTCTTCATTGAGGTAGAGGATAAACGAAATAACACGCTTGCCATTTACCTGTAACTGATCGATGTGTTTTTCATAATGAGTTCCCACCGGATAGTAAGTCGTGTGCATTTCATAATCCTTAATTCCGAGGAAACAATAGCGGTTCAAATACTGAATAAGATATTGAAGCTGTTCCTGGTAATGCCTCAACGCTTCAACTTCAGTATCTCGTGAAATCCATCTGATATAATCTCCGCGCACCCGATTATCAATCTGATGTAGGTGAGCGGTACCAATTCCGGCCTTTTTCAAATCATCATTAGCCCGTAATCGATCGATATAATCTCTTATCTCGAATGTCAATTCAGGTGATAAAAACGAGTCGATTAAAGCGAAGCCTTTAGTTGCAAGGCTATCTGCCAGGCCTCTGTCCAGTAATTGTTCAGGAGCTTTGAGTTGCTGTTGTAATTTCAATTCTGCAATAAATAATTTGGCAAAGTTACACTCTCATAATAGATGATGTTAAAAATTAACATCATACTTACCCAGCTTTTTATAAATTAGCGAGCCTTAAAGAAAAACGAGGAGTGATTAAGAGGGAAATTAATTCTATAATTTACAAGGTTCTACTTCGTTCATTCTTTTTACTGTCCTTAACGTTTTCTGTTATTTTATTATCGAATTCCGGTACTTATGCTCAATCTGAAGAAGAATTGTTGGAAAGTATAGGTGATGAGCTGGAAGCCGAAGAAGAAAAAGAGAAAAAACTCAAGGAGAAAGAAGAAAAGTATGAAGATTTAAAATCTGACGCAGATAAAGCTCTCGACAAAGAAAAGTTCGATGAGGCGACAAACCTGTACAAACAAATGCAGGAACTTTTTCCTGATCGCGACTATGCCAACAGGCAGCTACGGCTCGTAGAACAAAAGAAAGAACAGCTCCGCCTGGCAAAACTTGATGAACAGTACAATGAGATTGTAGCTGAGGCTGATAAACTGAGAGACAAGGAAAAGTGGGACGAAGCAATTTCAAAATATCAGGAAGCGATCAAGCTCAAACCCGATGATTCTTCAGCAAAATCAGGATTAGAACAGGCCAAAAAAGCCAAAGAAGCTGCGGCCGAGCGCAAGCGGAAAGAGGCTCTCAATGAAAAGTACAACAACATCATCCAGGAAGCTAACGACTTGCTTTCTAACAGCCAGTGGGATCAGGCTATTTCCAAATACCAGGAAGCCAGTAAAGTAAAGCCGGGTGAACAGTTACCCAAAGATAAAATTGCCGAGGCTGAAAAACTCAAAAAGGAGGAAGCTGAGCGCAAAAAACAACAGGCGATAAATGAAAAGTTCGATAAAATAATTGGAGAAGCAAACGATTTTTTGTCGAACAAACAATGGGATAAAGCTATATCCAAATATCAGGAGGCGAGCAAAGTAAAGCCCGATGAACAGCTCCCCAAAGACAAAATTGCGGAAGCCGAAAAACTGAAAAAGGAACAGGCCGAACGCGAGAAACAACAGGCTCTGACCGAAAAATACAACAAGATTATTCAGGAAGCGGATAAGCTTTTGGGCAATAAAATGTGGGATGAAGCTGTAGCCAAATACGAAGAGGCAGCCGAGGTGAAACCTGATGAAGATTATCCTAACAGTCAGATCCAAAAAGCGAAAAACCTCAAGCAGGAGGAAAAAGAGAAAGAGAAGCAGGCAGAGATCGATGCGCAATATCAAAAAGCCGTGAAAGAAGCTGACCGATTGATGGGAGAGGAGCAGTACAAAAAAGCGATATCAAAGTACGAGGAAGCTAAAGCGATAAAAGAATCGGAATCATATCCTGACGAGCAGATCACGAAAGCTAATGAAGCGATAGCTGCTAAAGAAAAGGCCGCTGAGCAAGCAGCAAAGCAAGAGGAGTATGACGGCTTAATAAAACAGGCCGATGAATTGATGAGTGCCGAAAAATGGCAGGACGCTATTGCAAAGTACAAAGAGGCTGGTTCAGTTTTACCTGATAAAGATTATCCAAATCAGCAAATCACAAAAGCCAACGAAGCGATTGCTGCTGATCAAAAACAGGAGGAAAAGAAGGCTCAGTTCGATCAAATGCTTACTGATGCTCAAGCTAAAATTGACAATGAGGAATGGCAATCTGCCCTGGATAAATTAAATGAAGCCGGTTCACTTTTCCCTGAAAGCGAGCGACTCAAAAACATGAAATCCCAGGCAGAAAGCGGCTTGAAAAAGCAGCAGGAACTGGAAAAACAAAAGGCAAAAGAGGAGCGCCAGCAAGCAGCGCTTGAGAATCAGTACAACGAATTGATCGAAAAAGGGGATAAGGCGTTGGATGAAAAAGACTGGGCAAATGCTTCGGCTAATTACAAACAAGCTGCAGATTTACTACCGGAAAAAGAATATCCTAAAAACCAACTTCAAAAAGTTGAAGAGCTCAAAAAAGAAGAAGCTGCCAAGAAGCAAGCTGCAAAAGAAGAGGCTGAGAAACAGGCTGCAGAGCTTGAAGACCGCTACAATGGACTGTTGACGGAAGGAGAAAACGCGATGGAGCGCAAGGAGTGGGAAGCAGCCAAATCTTACTTCAAACAGGCGGCTGAGTTAAAACCTAGTGCTGAGGTTCCGACCAAAAAAATAGAAGAGGTTAACAACAAAATAAAAATGGCTGAGGCTGAAGCTGAACGCCAGGCTGAAAAGGAAAAAGAGAAGGAAGAGCTCAAACAACAGTTCGATGATATTATCAGCCAGGGTGACGAAGCATTGGAAAACGGAGAATTTTCTCAATCGATTGGACTTTACAATAAGGCCGATAATTTAATGCCCGATAATGATGTGGTGGCCGGAAAAATTGAAAGCGCTAAACAAGCGATGAAAGAGGCTGAAGAGGCTGCCAAACAACGAAAGAAGGAAGAAGAGAAAAGACTCGAGGAGCGAGATCAGGAGTTCAGCAGTTTGATGATCAAGGGAGAACAGGCAATTTTGGATAAAGACTGGACGCAGGCCAAATCCTTTTTCCGTCAGGCTCAGTCGTTAAAACCCGCATCATCCGGACCAAAAGAGCGAATAGCTGAAGTGGAGAGAATGATCGAAATGGAAGAAGCCGAAAAGAGGAAACAGCAAGCAGAACAACGACAAAAAGAAAAGAGGAAGGAAAAATACAATGCTCTGGTTCAACAAGCCGATGAAGCTCTACAAAATGAAAACTGGGCTACTGCAAAATCGCTTTACAAGCAAGCTGTTGATATGAACAATGAGGACAACTATCCTCAGAACCAACTCGACAAAATTGATGACTTAAAGCGCGAGGCCGAAAAAAGAGCGGCAGAGCAAGCTAAAGATGATAAATACTCGAACTTCATCAGCAAGGGGAATGAAGCTATGCAGAGTGAAAAATACGGAGTAGCTGTTTCCAATTATCAGCAGGCTTTATCGGTCAAAGCAAATGATCCTGTAGCTCAGGAAAAGCTGGCGACTGCAAGAGCCAAAAGAGATCAGGCCGCGGAAGATGCCAAAAAGAGAGCGGCAGAAAAGCAAAAAGAAGAACTCGCTCGCAAAAAAGCAGAACGCGAAAAACAGGAAAAGGAAAGAGAAGCCAGACTACAGCGCATAAAAGAAAACTCTCCGGAATATTTAGCTGAAAATTACCCGAGCGGCTATTCTCACGAAACAATTGACCAGGGCTATCGACAGGTTGAGAAAAGTGTCATCGTTGAAGATGGGAAAGGCCGCAAACTAATCCGTCTTGTTTATCCGTGGGGACAGGAGTTTTACTACCTAAACGGGAAACGCGTCAACGGAGATGTTTACAATCAGAACGTGAGGCCTTACGTTGATTGATGGAGTGGTTTGAGGCTAAAAAAAGTCAATTGTATTTCAGAAATTAAGGGTTAAAAGGTTTTTTTAGTTCAGTTTAATGTTGGTGGTCGTTATTTATTATTTGCATTAGTCCATTTTTCAATCGCTGAGATTCCATATTGTAGAAGATAATGCAGAGTAAATACGGTATCAATAAGAAGACAAAATCACCTACGGTAGGATCGAAGAGCAAAAAAGAACTAAAAAAACAGTCAAACAAATTAGTAAAATATAAACCAATGGAAGAAGACGAATTTTAATTGAAATGATGCACTTATCACCTTGGCTTTGCATTCTTCCATGTGCAGTTGGAATAAACGAATTTCTTCCTGTTTTTAATATTCGCCTAATTTTAAATTCTTTCTCATTCGCATAGCCTTCATAATCCTTGAATGAGTTTTTGTGAAAGGACATTCCGAATTGCCTTGTGTATTCAGCTCGAGAACTTATGCGCTCAGCTATCTCCTCGGTGTTGAGTTTACTTTTTAGTTTGATATTTTCAAAGGGTACGAGATTCATTTTAATTACCGCCAACGTTTTGCAGCTAAGAGACGTAGGGCGCTACGAAGCACTTTTCTGTCTGGCCGAGACCAAAACTGCTAAGAACCCGAAAATCGCGGAGACTATCGTCCGCCCTATGTTTTATACCCATTGTTGGCCGTAGTTTTCTATTTCTATATATTCAAGAAGTCCCTTGTTGTCAAAATTCAGTTTTGGCTTTACATTTTTATCCATTTTGAACGTAAGTCTAAGTTCATTCTCAGGCTTAAATATTTTTGGTTTCATAAAAATGCTGGGAAACACAGAATGTTTTTGAATCAGCTTGAAAATTTCAGCTGATAATTCAGGATTAGCTCCTTCAAAATCTTTTAGATTTGTTTTGATTTTATGTGCCTTAAAATCAGTATAGTAAACTTTCTGTATTTTCCACTCCTTAGCACCAATTGCCTTTTTAATAGAATTAGCAAATGAACTTATACTTTTGATTTTAAGGATATAGTCTCCAAAATTCTCAGTCATGTGATGTTTTTCATCTAGCTTATGTGTTCCACACAAAATGTAAAAGTTAAAACCTGAAATTGCTGAAGTAAACACCTGTTGGTTATGATTTTCAAAAATTAGATTACAGAAACCTTCTTTTTCATCGCGACTTTTATCTCTCTCTATTTCTCTATAATATTTTAAGGAACCTAATTGAAATTTACCTTTTCTTATAAAGTTCTCATAGGTGTCTTTGGAAATAAATTTATAAAACGTAAAGTCATTGACCTTAATTTGCTCTTCTTTGAGTTCAACTTCACCAAATAGTTCTAGTAGATTTGTTTTATTATCAATCCTGCTTAGGTAATCTGATGTAGCCTGTATTAATCCTTTAAGTTGTTCTTCAGATAAATTGTGGTTTTCCTTTGTGACTGTGATTAATTGAAGAATCAAACTCACTTTTTCATAAGTAAATTCAAACCCAACATTTTTAATAAATTTTCTTTGCATGTGAAGTTAAAATTACGTCCAATGGCCCTATCTATGGCAAGTTCGGGATTTGAAACCTAATCTTTGTCCACCATGCCAATTGTTATTTAGTTGCAATATCTTCATTTTTGCGCAGTGAGACCCGCATTTGCTATAGCAGATTTTGTGCGGTCGTTTTTATTTTTCCTCAATAATGCGTTTGAGGTTTATCCCTTCTTCCTTCATATGTTTTTTAACTGCTTTGAATTCTTTTCTGTGCGTCCATTTGCCAAGAGGTCCGATGCCACGTAAAAACACTTGAGCAGTAAAAAGGCAAGCACCTTTTTCTTCTTCAAAGATGAAAGTCATTTTCGGTATGAACAACCTGTAAAACCAATTGACCATTTTAAACTCAATGTATTGGTTAGGAATGATTTTGGTGAATCGTGTTTCTTTCTTCAGAAGTTGTCCCCCAATTTCTTCTTCGAAGTAAAAAACATTTCCAACTTCTAATCCTTTTCCTTTTCTCCATTCGAATGCGATATGTTCCTGGTGCCAAGCCAAATAATTCTCTTTCATCTTTTCGAAAAAAGAGTAAACGTCCTTGCAGGGAGCATCAATTAATATCTTGTCTTCGAATTTCATCTTTTAAAATTGTGTAGAACGGTTTGGATAAGGCTTTGTGGCGGTTTAAGGCACTATCCTGTCCACCGGAACCAAGGCTGACTATGGAGTGGAAACCTTGCTTTTAGCCGTTCACCAGCCATAAGCTATATGCGTTGTTGTAAACCGTTTTTATTCTATTTTAATAAGTTCACTTTCCAAAACCATATCATACAGATTTGATGTTGATTTCTGTACATATGAATTTTCTTTCGTCTCAATTATCTCAATCGTCAAGATCATTCCTTCTGGTAATTCAATATTATTCGGATTTTCAAGGACTTTTTTAAGTTCAAGGGTATACGTACAATCGTCAACCCATTTCACTTTAAATTCAAGTTTCAGCTTTGATCCTTCTCCATATTCAATTTGCTTTGATCCTTTTCGTGTGATAATTGAATTCCCAACTTCTGCATCAATAATTTTGAATTTTCCGTTTTTAAATTTCTTGCATTCATTCGTCTGTCCAAAAGTGACAGTTGAAAAGCAAATCAAAACTAATACAATTAGGTTTCTCATATTTTTTAATGGTTTACAACTAAGAGACATAGGGCGCTACGAAGCACTTTTTTGTCTGGCCAAAACCAAACTTACTAAGAATCTTAAACTCGCGAAAACCACTGTCCGACCTATGTTTTTTAACCATTGTTGTGCGTTCGTGCTTTTATTTTCATTATCATTTTTAAGTCAGTGTACAGGTAAAATGCAGCTATTGTCATTGCTCCAATTCCTGCTATTTGTGATTTCCAATTGCTAGGGTAGAGAATCATGTAAACACCTAAACCAATAAGAAACAAACAAAATGGATAGGCAAACAGTCGAATTACAACCTTTTTTAATGTCCACTCTTTTTCAGGTTTCTCGATATTCCTTTGAACTGGAACGTCATTCTTTACGTCAACAAGGTTATTAAGAAAAGTGTCAATATTTCTCTTATTCCAACCGAATGAAGCTACAGAGCTCCATTTATTCGGGTCGCAAATACTGTTCAATAAAAGTCTGTCTTTGTCTTTGATTATTGTAATCATTTCTCCCCAACTGCCTGTCCAATTCCAAGGTCGGTAAGCCCGGAATATTTTTTTGTCGTTGAATTCAATTTGCCATTCATACTCTTTTGCTGTCCTTTCAATTGCTTCTTGAAATTCTTGGTCAGTGTACTTAACTTTTACTTCTCTAAATCTTAGTCGTCTTTTCTGAATGAAGTAAAAGACAGCCGCAGGAATTATCCAAGGCCAAGTTGTCGAAATGAGTTCGTCCACAGTTCTAACTCCGTCATAAGTTTCAGTGACGTAAATTTCAAATAGACTGAAAAGAGTTAGTCCGGGTATGAATAGAATGAACAATACAATGAAAAAATGGTCAAGAGTCTGCCAACGACTTAGTTTTAGTCGTTTGGTTTGTTTCATTATGGCAATCTTTTCCTTATTCATTGTCTTTTTTTGCATGACGCACAACGGTTTCGGGTAAAAAACGTAGGGTGCTACGAAGCACTTTTCTGTCTGGCCGAAACCAAACTTGTTAAGAATCCAGAACTTGCGGAACCTACCGCAGGGAGTTCATGAGCCAAAGGCGAATAAACCACTGCTATGCACTGAGCTTCTCGAAGTGTCCGGCCTATGTATTCATAGGTGCTGTTGTGTAGTTTCTTTACAGTTTCCCTGCTTCTTTTAGGGCCTTGTTTAGTCTTTTTACATCTGCTTGGATTTGAGGACGAATTTTACTGAACGCATCTTTTATCGCTTCAGGATATGTCCTTTTAACAGCACTTTTTATAGAGTATCCATAGTAGTATGCTACGGTAGATTTAGCTTCGCCAATTGCTGAATATTTACCGATCAATCTATTCTGACTATCCATTATTCTTAGCTCAACTTCTACTTTGTACTTAATAGTTTGATATGGCATACCAAACAAGTTTGGTACTGTTAATGTAAAACTAGATAACAATAACATGCCCATTCCCGGACTATAGTCAAGTACATTCTTCTTGTATGCGATGTAACCGTATTTATCACCATATGGATTAATGAGGTTCTTTTCAACCTCTTCAGTGAATACCTTCAGCTCATCATCATTCGTATTTACAGTTGTATTAGCTAAGTCTTCCATTCTTCTTTCTAGTGAGAGAAGTTTAGGAGAGATTGGATCCTTTTGGACTGATATCATTGAAGGATCCCAAGCTTTACAGCCTGTCATGAAAATAATTGTGAGAATTAAGATTGAATTTTTCATATCGATTGTTTTAGTTACGTATTTGTCACGGTTTATAATAGTTGAAGATTAACGGCCTAACTTTTCAGTTTATCACTTACTATCATTTTATGATAACAATTTCGTTTTATCACTTTCTCTCTAAAGACTGCATTAGTCTTTAATTAACGCATGGTCTTGAAACCAAACATTCATATTTTGCAATCCCTTTTGTATGACTAACAATTTCGAAGCCTTTCGCAAGGTATTTCTTTAATTCCTTTGTAATCAGTTTTTTCATTTTAATGCTGCCTAACGGTTAGGCTAAAAAGCGTTGCTGTCCCGAAGGGCAGTTATGATTTTTTAGCCATTGTTGGCGATAGTTTAATTTTAAAGAATAAGATAAAGGCCATAATACTTGTAAGTAGATAAATGATTCCCATAATACGATTGAACAAGAAGGAATCAGGTTGGCTAACAACAGTATCAATTTTCAATAATGATATTTGCTTATTGAAATCCTCAACTGAAAGTTCCTCTTCGTTATCACCATTTTGAACAATCACTTGCCCTTCTGAATTAGGGGTAACATTTATAGACTTGTTTTCATTTCCATATTGAGCTAAATAATGAATTTCTTTTTTGTCTTTAAAGAGTGATAAGTATTCTGGTAGTTCAGGTGAGAATAGAATATATAACCCAGCAATAAATGTGAATACCCCCATAATCAGAAGTTTTCTTTTTCTCCTAATTTTCTTCTTCTCTTTTGGGAAGGTTTCAGATAATTTATCAACGTTATTGACATCTGTTATTCTGAAATCAAAATCTAAAGAGTTATAGAATTCGTCACTGATATCTTCAATTTCAGTTTCTTGAGGGATTTCGATTAATGTTTCGAACTCTATCTGTTCACCTTTTTTGAGTAAATCCCATTTTATTTCCAATGTTGTGTCGTCTAACTTGTTTAAGTCAACGGTGGCACCTTGGGGTACTTCTGATAAACTTGATTCTAACCATTTGAATTCATTTTTTGATTTTATTCTTAATGGTTTATAAACACTCGATTTGTCTATATCTTTATGTCCATTATTTACAAGAGTTCCTTTGAATAGAATAAGATAATTATCAATGCTATTTCCTGCATAGTTAACATCAATATTCAGTCTATTTATCTCTTTCTTAAAAAGGCTATAGCATTCTTTTTTTTCTAATCCAATTGATACTTTTTTTTGAGATTTTTTTGTGGTCCAAATAGTATATACTCCAAATATCAGAGTAAGTACTATTCCACCGATTCCTAAAATTGTTCCAATCATATTTTCTTAATTATCGCCAACGGTCTCGGGTAAAAAAACGTAGGGCGCTACGAAGCACTTTTCTGTCCGGCCGAAACCAAACTTTCTAAGAACCCGAAACCAGCGGAAACCATTGTCCGCCCTATGTTTTTTAACCAATGTTATGTGCCGTGTTTTTATCTGTCCGACACGAAATTAGAAACCATGCCAGATCGCAATTTTAACTTAAACCTATACTCAACTAAATTATCGAAAAAAAGCGACTCAAAAACTTCGCTTAAGTTCCATCAAAAAATTGATTGCTCATCAGCCAATATGGTGACTCATTTTTCAGTCCAACCAAATACCAAAACAATCCTTAACTGTCCGAGCCTAACCAACTATCAAACTCTGTCGGCATGTTTCTTAAACCCCTTATCCAGCATCATCATTCGTAATCAGCCCGATAAATCAGCACCGAGGTTCACATGGCACATTAACGTTTTGCAGCTAAGAAACGTGGGGCTTTTTGGAGCACTTTCCTATCCGCCTGTGACAAATATAGCCACGAAGAACGAACTTGGCGTTTATCACTACCCGCCCCATGTTTTCTTAGGTGCTGTTGTAGCCAGTTATTTTATTTTTTCCAGTAATAGTACCACCTAATTCTGTAAGTCATTGATTCAAAAATCATAGTCAATTTGGAATAGTGATTATCTGTCTCCCAGACTGTACTTCTAGTCAAGTAATCTCCTCGTCCTGAAGTTGATTCTGTCTTTTGCGGTTCTGTATCCTGATTTGTCGGTTCACCGAGTTGCTCGATTAAAGTCGATTTTATTTTCTCGTATTCAGAATTGTACTGTTTCAGTTTTTTGCTTTCTACTTCCCATATTTCTTGTTTCTTGAAATAATTTCCATATTTCTCCCTTTCCCAGTCATAACTTATATATCTGATAATTGAGTCTGATTCAGAATAAAAGTATTCAGCGTAAAGAGGTAAAAAACCCGTCTGCTCACGTTGAATTATTATTGGCTTTGCTAATTTGTACTTGTCAACTAGAGGATAAATGCTTTTTGAGAGCGAGACATTCTTGTCGAGAACTTCTATTTGTTTACTAAGCGAATTTTCAAAGTCAATCGCCTTATCAACTGTCGTTTGTTCTGTCCAAATTTTTACTTCGTCCTTCTTTCCACTGAACCTTGCTAAAAGTAGGAAAGTGAATGTTAGAAGTAATGTCATTGAGTTTCTCATTTTGTCTTTTTTAATTGGCTACAACGTTTTGCAGCTAAGAAACGTGGGGCTTTCGGAGCACTTTCTTGTCCGCAAGCGACAAAAGTAGCCACGAAGAACAAACCTTGCGGAAACCACTGTCCGCCCCATGTTTTCTTAGGTGCTGTTAGCCACAGTATTTTTTCATTTTCACATCGAAGTTTTTCCGTCATACCATAAATAATGTAATGCTCTCATTGCGTCAATACAGTGATTTCCCCAATGGTGATTAAATCCAAATTTCAGTTGCCATAAAGCGTCTTCTATTGATTCGTCAGTGCCGACTTTGTCAATTTTTGTTAGTTCTTCTTTTAGGTCTGCATAAATGTCTGCAAAGTCGTCTACTAACCAACCTTGTGTCGGTTCGTTTTTCTTGTCATATGCTGGTTCGAATACTTCCCAATAGAAGCATTCTTTTCCAAGTTTAGAAATCAGACCTTTATTCATTTCTCTGAGTTCGTTTTGGTCAATTTCGTTGAATTCGCTTTTAGAGCTCGAATGAATTAGGTCAATTGTCTCAAGTTCCAATGCAGTCCGATAAAGTTCTGATAATGCTTTATGAGATTCCTTGTAGAATTGCTCTTGGTTTAAATCACCATTTTCCAACAAAGTCGCAAAATGTCGAGCAGCGTTTAAGAAGTCAGTTGTTGATTTCTTATTCAGCAATTCTGTTATTTCTGTCGACAGTTGTTTCATTGTCTTTTCATATTGTGGCTAACTAGGTTATAAGTTGACAAAAGGTTAACTTATCCCCGAAAATTAGTAGTGATAAGCTGACTTTTGGTTGTTACTTAACATTATATAATTCATTTCTCCCTTCATAATTACTAAATAATCACCAAATTACCAACAACTCCTTTTCCTTAGTTTTATGAAGATAGTTATAAAAGAGGATTTAAAGTCAAATAGCTGAGTCTGCTATTTGCAAAATAGATGGTTGATTAACTCCTTCAGCTATCAAATTGGTGAAATTTTAACTTCGTCTGGAGAAATTTGGGTACATTAGTTTTAAATGTGCCTGAAATAAGGAGTGAAAATGCACAATATTTGGGTTTGCTCTTCTTGTTATGAGGGCATGATATTATTTTTTGGTGATTTGAATTACTGCATTCTTTCTTAGATATTTAACAGTAATTGACCGCCAAAATAAACCACCACAATTATGAAAAAGATTCTATCGCTTCTATTCATATCAGCTTTTGTGTTTTTATTCTCAAAACTCAATGCTCAATCAAACAATAGCTTAGAGAATAAGAATAGAGAATACACGCTCAAATTTCCGGTTAGCTCTTTGCTGGGAGATGTTTTCTCAAATAGTATGGGGTTTTCTTTAGGCCTTGAAACAACAGGAAAAAAAGGATGGAGCTTTACGCAAGAAGCCGGTTATATTTTTGATGTTGATTACAGAGATGGTTTGTTTTTCGGATCGCGTTTAGAGGATTTAAATGGAATTCGATTAACTTCAGAATTGAGAAGGTATGAGCATCCGGATAACTTTTTTCCGGGTTCAGGATTTTTTGCGAGTTTAGAATGGGATAACTTTTTATTGAGAGGTGAGGAATTATCAGAAGGAAAAATCGTTCAGTCTGAGGTCTACCGTAGCGGACTCACATTTAATATTGGCAAAAAGTACCTGGTCAGATCCGGCAATTCGAGCAGCTTGACATTGGATTTGCTCGGTGGAGGCGGACTGGGATTTGGCCTTGATTCAAGTGATTCTAATTATTTCCCATTGTTAAACTTCGATGTAAAACTTGGTTTTGCAATGCATTGAGAAACGACCATTTATCACTGTGACTTATGAAAACAAACTTTAGCTACATCATATTCTCATTGGCAATATGCGCTGTTCTTTTCAATCCAAAATCTGCGTATTCTCAAAACGATAGTCTGTTAGAAAATCAAAATGAGATATATTTAAAGTTGCCCGTAAGTCCACTGGTTGGAGATATCTTCACTAGCTCTTATGGAGCGTCTCTGGGACTGGAAAAAGTAGGCAAAAAAGGCTGGAGTTTTGGGCAGGAAGCTGGATTCTTGCTAGATGTACCTGGACATAGCTCTATTTTTGGTGGTGAAAGTGTCGATCAACTACGTGGAATACGGTTGACGAGTGAGGTGCGTAAATACTTCAAAACTGAAAAGTTAAAACCGCATAGTGGATTCTTCGTCAGCACTGAATGGGATAACATCATTACTCAATCTAAACTCTCCTATAGCGAAACGGCAGAATTAGAATACGGCTATCGAACATCACTTTCTGCAAACGCAGGTTTCAAGGTGTTTTGGGACAAAGAAAAGACCGGAAACCTCACATTAGAGTTTTTAGCAGGCCCGTCATTGATGTATGCTGATGCTCCATATATCGATAAAAATGGATTTGGCGGATGGCTGAATTTTGATTTTAAGTTAGGGTATTTATTGAGGTAACTAGTTTAACAGCTATTCTAAAGTTCGGCATGCATATAACCACTAACTTTTACACTGCCTTTTCTAATTATTACCAACTTTTCTCTATTAATTCAGAGTTAAATTTGTATTATTGACCTTCAACCTAAAATTTTATTTTTATGAAAAACTTTAAAAGCCTTGGGTGGCTAGCCTTATCTGCACTATTAGTATTCTCATCATGCAACAAAGATGATGACGATGATGAACCGCAACCACAGCCAAAACCAACTGAAAGCTACTCTGTCACTGTTGGTGATGAAGATTTCGAAGTTGGCAAAGTGTTAGACTCATTTATGGTTGCTTCACAATACAGAACCGAAACTTCAGTATTTTCAAGTACTATTAAAGAAAATATTGTTACAATACAGATGTTTGGCCAGCAAGGTAATAATTCTTTAGAAGTTGGTGTTAGTAGTCCTTACAGAACAACTGAAGGAGATAACCCTGGTGTTGAAAAAAAGAGTTACACTAGAGAAGGCGATGATTGCATAGAAGAAGGTAATAGTCAAATTTGTGACCGTTTCGAGTTTGTATACACAAAATATGAGAGTAACGGTACAACAACTGTTTACACTTTTAATTCGAAATCAGCTTACGGCTCTATGGAAATAACCAGATTTGATACTAATAATAAAAGAGTAACAGCTGTTTTTGATGCCATGGCGTATACCAGTGACGAATCTGACTCAATTAAAATTGAGGGTGAAGCTAAATACGTTCCTTTTGAGATGTATTAAATTAGATAACCAATCAATAAAAGCCGCCTCTGAGCGGCTTTTTTTATTTCCCAATTTTGTATCCAAGTATTGCCATAGGAATATAGGCAAAGACAAGATCAACTATGCTAAACCATGTTGGAGATGGAAGCATGTAAACGTTCATAATGCCGCCTATAAGGAAGAAAACACCAATTATGAGAGACATTGCGAGCTTGCGACTCGCTGAAAATTTCCCTGCAAAAATTGCTCCCACCAAAGTGCCCAGGGCATGAGCTAAAAAAGGAAACAAAAAGTGTTTAGCTTCAAACTGATCCATTCCATTTTTTAAACTCTCAATGTTGCTTGGGTCAACACCTTCAGGTGGCGGAATGATAGATCCGCTAATCATGATTATTCCCATGTTGACAAAACTGCCGATGATCAATCCGCCAATTACAACTAAAATATTCCTCAAAACCGGATGCATATTCCTTGAATTTTAATCTAAAATAACTTCAATAATTTTATTTCCACTAAGCGTAAAGAGTTGCTTCTCAAATGAAGGAGGACCAAAAGTTCCTCTTACGTTATTTGAAAATCCGTAAGGTTCAGTCGGCTGACCAAAAAAGCCCTTGTCGATATCTTTATTCCCGTTCAAATCCTGAAACGCAACAATAGCGTAGCTTCCTGCTTTTAGCTTCATGAAAGTGTACTGTGGAACTCCCCGTTTTACATTGACGATAGCACGATCAACCAATTCCTCATTTTTATCGAGTAACTTGATGAATATTTTCCCTTCCTGATCTTCGAGTTGTGGGAATTTCACGGTCAGATCACATCGAGATCCCGTTTGAAATCCAAATAGAGCGAAACCGAAAACCGAGAGAAGTAAGAACTTACTGAATTTGTCCATTTAAAATTGTTTGATCGATATGTTCACTTCCAAAAGCGTACGGAATCAAAGCTATGTCATCCATTTCTTTTGTAATGATCAAATTAGCCTTTTTACCAACTGCAATTGAGCCGTGCGTTTTTTCAAGCCCCATCGCGTAAGCTCCGTTTAAGGTGACAGCGTTTATAGCTTCTTCAGGTGTGAGCTTTTGCTTGATACAGGCTAACGAAAGTAAAAACGGAATATTACCTGATGGAGTTGAACCCGGATTGTAGTCTGTAGCAATAGCTAAGGGTAATCCGGCATCGATGATTTCTCTCGCAGGAGTGTAGGGGATACTTAAGAAAAAAGAGCACGAAGGAAGCGAAACAGGCATTGTATTGCTTTTCAACAGCGCTTCAATTTCTTCTTTTCCCATTTCCTCCAGGTGGTCAACAGTGCGAGCGTTGTGTTTTATGCCTGTTTGCACGCCACCGGTATTTGAAAACTGGTTGACGTGAATCTTTGGAATCATCCCGTATTTTGCTCCGGCTTCGAGTACGCGGTCAGTCTCTTCATTGGTGAAGTAACCCTGTTCACAAAAAATATCGATGTATTCAGCTAAGCCTTCATCAGCAACAGCCGGAATCATTTCATTGACGATAAGATCGATGTATCCTTTTCTATTGTCTTTATACTCGGCAGGAATAGCATGAGCTCCCAGGAAAGTAGACTTAATAGCTACGGGAGCTTCTTCTTTGAGTCTTTTCGCAACGCGCAACATTTTCAACTCAGATTCAACTGTGAGGCCATAACCACTTTTCACTTCAATCGCCCCGGTTCCGGTTCTGACCATTTCCTTTATGCGCTGCATTGCGCTTTGAAATAAGTCTTCTTCAGATGTTTCGCGCAACCTTTTTGCAGAGTTTAAAATTCCACCTCCTTTAGCTGCAATTTCCTGGTAACTCAACCCCTTGATGCGGTCAACGAATTCGCCTTCGCGAGTTTTGGCAAAAACGATGTGGGTATGCGAGTCGCACCAAGCGGGTAGAACCATTTTTCCATCAGCATCGATAACATCGAGATCATTCCAGTTTGTAACACCGTGAAGGTCTGTCATGGGACCAAAGTCAACGATAGTGTCGCCTTCGATAGCGAGGTACGCATCTTCGATGAGCGGCAAAGTTGCCATGTCTTTTCCCGCCACTTTTTCGCGCGGTTCTGACTCAACCTGGTAAAGTGTTTTGATGTGTTTGATCAATGTCTTCTTCATACCCTTGAAATTTTGGGCAAAGCTACATTTTTCAACCGTTTTTTACGGTCAGATCACTAATACTGCGGAGGGTTTGAAACTTTTAGTTCGTTTTTATACGTGTAAGTTGTATCGTTGACGTAACGGCTCTCCCAAACGAAGGTATTGAACTCCAGGATAAAGGTGAAACTCGTATCAGCTTCAACGCGGTAGTGTAGAGAATCACCCGATGTTTTTTTCAATCTGCGTTGATGATTTCTTCGCATGAATCCAAAGTCGATTGTATCACCCGTAATTTCGTCATAAACCACAGCAGTTGCAGGTGCATCCATGACGAGGTAAAGGTTTCCGTAGTTCGTTTTGCTTTGTGGCTGAGTATCTTCATCATCGTCTTCACAACCAGCTAAAACGAATACCGAGAGAACGAAAAAAGTAAGAAGTTTCTTCATTGCTAGAGCTCTTTTTTATCAATAAGTTCAACAATATAAACATTGTTTTTGACTAGAACTGTGTCTTTAGTGAACGGAACAAAATAATCGCTTTTCACTTCTTCTTCGCTCATAGCAACTGCGTATTGCGCGCCTTTTTCAATCCAGTAGCGCATATTCTCAGGGTCTTTCTTGATTTGAAATCCCTGATAGCCGAGCTGATTCAAATAATACAAACTGATTTGAATACTCATATCATTTGGAATGATGATTTCATCAGTTCGTTTAATTCCCTTTTCTCTCAAAATTGGTTCTAACCCTTCAAGTCTGCTGAATAGATCTCTGTATTTAGCATTTCGCCAGTACATGTATCGGTCGTTGTGTTGGTCCTTAGCATACTTGACGTTACCAAAAGCAAAAATCGTAAGTGCGATTGCTCCTGTCCAAACAACAGGTTTTTCATAAATACCAAAGCTCTTTAAAACCAGAAAACTCGTAATCCAGGTAACAGGAAAAATAATGTAACAGTTGAGCAAATAGTAATCGTGATGTCCTAATGGCTGGAAGAAAAGAACGAAAAAAGCAATGACTCCAAGGAGCACAAATGATTGAACATATCGCCAAAAAAGTGGTACTCTTTTGATGAAAATGAAATTCATTAACAATAAAAATGCTGTGACATAAAGTACCCAAATATTGTAGTAGTGCTTTCCCCAAAGAGTTATCGCAGTATCGATGTTTCGGTTAATCCATTCGGCATCCATTTCCCAAATAGGAAGAAGTCCCACCAGGAAAAAACCACCTTCATGAACAGGATCAGCTCTACTGTAAGCATCTGCATAAATGTACCAGGAAGCTTGAATTGCAATTACGGTCAGAACCCCAATATAAAGCCATATCGGTTTTAGCCAGTTCTTTACGTTCCATCTGGCGGTGCTGAGGTTAGAGAAAAAGAAAGCTCCCAGGACAGCTAAAAATGCCATCATTCCGCTCGCTTTAATGAGTCCGCCCAACAAGCCCACTATCAAAAAGATAATGAGGTGTTTTGGTTTCCTGAATTTAAAGTAGTGCCATCCGGCCCAAAGTGATATCAGTTGTAATCCTAATGCCGGAACATCAGCAAGGAAGTTGAAACCGTAGTAAATAATGATAGGGGAACAAGCCAAGAGAAGACCCATTGCCGGACCCGCCAAAAAGTTGCTGGTCAGTTTTTTTACTAAATCTGCGAGAAAAAAGAGGCCAAGTAAAAAAATAGAAAAATTCATGATCCGGTAGTAGCCTTCCTCAACACCGGTAATTTTCCAAATTTGGGCAGCAGTGTAATTGAGAATAGGAAATTCGCTGGCTACTTTACCTGTGCCGGATTCACCAAGGTTCATCACAGCCGGCTCAAAAATAGAGTTGTTGTCATAGTAAAACCTATTGGCAAAACTCAGGCAGTCTGCCTGTCGCCATGCATGCGGGCCTTGAGGTAATCGATGAAATTCGTTTTCCAGGTTGTGTGTCGAAAAGATTAAAATGATGACTCCCAGTGTTAGGATTAGATGCGCGTTCTTTTTAATCGCTTTCCACAAACTGCTATTTACAAAATCTGATTTCATTTTTCTGGAGGAGAGGGCTATGTTATATCTTCGGCAAAATTTACTGCAAGTTTAGTCAATGGAAATTATAGATGAGCCAATTAAAGGCCTAAAATTACTCAAGCCAAAAGTTTTTGGTGATCACAGGGGGTATTTTTTTGAGTCTTATAACAAAAAGACTTTTGAGAGCGTTGGGATTAATGATGAGTTTGTGCAGGATAACCAGAGCTTTTCACAAAAAAATGTGCTAAGAGGGTTACACTTTCAAACAGATGAGTTTGCTCAGGCAAAATTAGTTAGGGTAATTTCAGGATCTGTTTATGATGTGGCCCTCGATATTCGTAAAGGATCTCCTACTTATGGAAAAACTTTTGGAGTAGAATTGAATGCAACAAATCAGTATCAGTTCTATGTTCCAGTTGGCTTTGCTCATGGATTTGTGACGTTAGAGGATAACACGGTTTTTGCTTACAAGTGTTCAAACTATTACAGTCCCGGCCACGAAGGTGGGATCATGTACAACGATCCAGATTTGAATATTGACTGGAAAGTTGACAATCCTATTTTATCAGAAAAGGATAGAGAGAATGAAGTTTTTAAATTATTTGAGAGTCCGTTTGAATATGAAGAGAAGTAATGCGAGCTTAATAGCTATTTTTTCGTTGATAATTGTTGGTGCAGGAGTGGCTGAGTTTTTCACATCTGCCAAAACCGATAGCAAGGCTGAAAACGAACGAACTTACCAGGATTATTTCAACAGGGACTATAAAATTTACTCTCTAAATCTTCCTCAGAACCTGAGTTTTGCCGGAGAAGAAGTTCCATTGCAGTTGAGTGATGTGAGCGAAAAGCTCGATCGTGAATTACATGTCAATACTTACTGGCAGTCGAATACACTTCTTTATCTGAAACGTTCAAATAAATGGTTTCCGGTTATTGAACCAATTCTCGAAGAAAACGATGTGCCGGAGGATTTCAAATATCTGGCTCTGATCGAGAGCGGACTCACACAAGTAGTTTCCCCGGCAGGAGCAACAGGTTTTTGGCAATTCATGGAAGGATCTGGTCGTGAGTACGGACTGGAAATCAACGATGAAGTTGATGAACGTTATCACGTTGAAAAAGCGACTAAAGCAGCTTGTGACTATTTGAAAGAGGCAAAAGAAAAGTTTGGAACCTGGACGTTGGCTGCGGCTTCATACAATATGGGGCAGAATGGATTAGAGCATCAATTGGAAAGACAAAAAGCTTCTAACTATTACGATTTATTGCTCAATACAGAAACTGCTCGTTACTTATTCAGGATTTTAGCTGCTAAAGAAATTTTGAATCATCCCGGTAAATACGGTTTTCATTATAGAGACGAGCATTTGTGGGAGCCTATCAAAACTGAAATTGTAAAAGTTGATACTTCAGTTGATGACTTTGCAGCTTTCGCAAAAGACAGAGGAATCAATTACAAGGTGCTCAAGAATTTGAATCCGTGGTTGAGACAGAGCTATTTGAGAAATAGATCAGGAAAGTCTTATGATATAAAATTGCCTCAAGAATCAGCAATGTCAAAATTGATGCTTGATACAAATAAGAGGGGTTAGTTCAGCTCTTCAAGCTGGCCCAATCCCTGCCTTATTATTTCTAGTTCATCTCCCGTACAATCGACTATTGTGGATGGAATATTATTTCCAAACCCGCCATCTACTACTGCGTCTACCAGATCTTTGAATTGTTCGTAAACATCGTCTGGGTCTGTAGTATATTCAACTATTTCATCGTCATCGTGAACTGATGTTGTCACAATTGGATTTCCCAGCACGCGAACAATCTCTCTTGGAATTTCATGATCGGGAATTCGAATACCAACTTCCTTTTTCTTGTTGGCGAATATCTTTGGAACCTGATTGTTGGCTTCAAGAATAAAGGTGAACGGACCGGGTAGCGCTTTTTTCATCAACCTGAAAGTTGTGTTGTCAAGCGGCTTCGTGTATTCAGACAGGTGACTGAGGTCGTGAAAGATCATGGCAAACTTAGCTTCTTTGGCCTTTACGCCTTTTAGCCGAGCAACACGTTCTACAGCTTTTTTATTGGTTATGTCGCAACCAATGCCGTAAACAGTATCAGTAGGGTACACGATAACACCGCCATTTTTTAAAATGGAAACAACACGATCGATTTCGCTTGCATTGACATTGTCTGGATTGATGCGGATTTTTTCAGCAGCCATTATTTAAACCTTTTTGGAATCATGAATTTTCCTCTTGCATAAGAGTATTTCCCGGGTTTTCCTGTGGTTATAAAAACGGGAGAACTGTCGTTGTTGTTTGCAGGGTGATACTTGATTTTACTGACGTTTAAAAGCGCATTTTTTGTGATATGGGAGACTTCTCTTTCTTCGCTGTAAATAATTGTTGAATCTTTCTTTCTAATTTCTTTGTAGGAATATGGAAGGTAGCCTCCAACTTTCATATTGTGTGGATCAAGGACATAAAATGCTGTGGTTTCAATATAAATGGAATCGTTTTTTTGATACTTGAGATGACGGGTAATTCCCACGTGCCTTCCTCCATTGAACTTATAAATTTCCAGCTCACATTTTTGGTCGATGTATTGCGGTCTTTTTTTGAAAAAGATCATGCCCGGATAACGACCGTAATGATAAACTACGTGAAAAGCGGTATCATTCTCAATCAATGAGCTGTGGAGAGCATTATTGGGATCATTAATCGTGTCACCCTTAATTCGATGAGTATCGCTAAGGATATACACAGGATGATACCCCGGATCTTCGATAAATGGTGTGTTATTTTGGTTCTGACCAAAAGCTGCAAAAAGCAAAAAGCTCAATATCACAGTAATTGAAAACGATTTCATCATCAACTATTTTGCTGTGAAATTAAGCTTTTCGCTAAAATATTGTGCTATTGTTTAGCTGTTTCCTTTGCGGTAGTCTGCAAGGAATTTTTCCAGACCTATATCAGTTAAGGGATGCTTCAACAATCCTGTAATCGATGAAAGTGGGCCAGTCATGATATCAGCTCCGGCCTCAGCGCATTCGATCACGTGCATTGTGTGACGTACACTGGCAGCCAGAATTTCAGTATCAAACATGTAGTTGTCGTAAATCAATCTGATTTTGTGGATCAAATCAATTCCGTCAGATGAAATATCATCGATTCTCCCGATGAATGGCGAAACGAAAGTTGCTCCGGCTTTTGCAGCTAGTAGTGCCTGACCCGGAGAGAAAACGAGTGTGCAGTTGGTTTTTATTCCTTTTTCTGAAAAGTACTTGATCGCCTTAATTCCTTCTTTGATCATCGGAACCTTTACCACGATGTTGTCATGTAGTTCAGCGAGGCGTTCTCCTTCTTTTACAATGCCATCGAAGTCTGTAGAAATTACTTCAGCACTTACGGGGCCGTCAACCATTTCGCAAATTTTCACGTAATGATCGATGATATTCTGCTCTCCGGTAATGCCTTCTTTCGCCATCAACGAAGGATTTGTCGTTACACCATCGAGTACACCCAGCTCGTGTGCTTCTTTTATTTGATCGAGATTTGCTGTGTCAATGAAGAATTTCATGTGATACTTTTTTGATTATTATGACTGCTTTGCGCAATGTTTTGCAAAGGTAGTTTTTTGAAATAGAAAAAGGGAACTGAAAAAATCATCAGCTCCCTTTTTAATTATCGTTCAAAGGACTAGAATTATTTGAATTCGCCAATGAGTAGATCAGCGATTTCTATTCCGATCCTGTCCTGGGCTTCAACTGTAGCTGCACCAATATGCGGACTCAAACTGATTCCTTCGTGAGCGAGTATTTTATCGCTTGGAGCTGGTTCGTTGACGAATACATCGACTCCGGCATATTTGATTTTCCCGCTATCGATGGCGTTCATCAAAGCATCTTCATCAACAACACCACCTCTGGCAGTATTCACGATAAAGGCACCCTCTTTCATCATGTCAAATTCTGCTTTTCCAATTACTGCGTTTCCGTCAGATTGAGCAGGAACGTGAAGCGTGATGAAATCTGCCTGTTTCAATAATTCTTCTTTTGAAACTGTTTTGATCGTTTTCTTTGCATCAACACCCGGAATCTCGAGATCTATTTCAACCTCTTTTGGAGTACGGTTGAACGCAACTACATTCATTCCGTTCCCGAGAGCGTATTTCGCTGTGTACTGACCGATTCGGCCAAAACCGAGAATACCGATTGTTTTATCTCTCAACTCAACACCTTTACCGTATTTCTTCTTGAGCTTTTTAAAGTCAGATCCTCCGGTTTTAGGCATATTGCGGTTGCTATCGAACAATCCGCGAGCAATAGAGTAGAGGTGAGCCATTGTGAGCTCAGCAACCGCCTGCGAAGAAGCTGCCGGTGTGTTGGAAACGAAGATTCCTTTTTCACGGGCATATTCAACATCGATGTTGTCCATACCAACACCACCGCGAATGATGGCTTTTAAATTTGGGCAGGCATCGATGTGCTCTTTACGCACTTTAGTTGCGCTACGAACGAGCAGAGCGCCAAAGTTATCGTTGTTGATAGCATCAACAAGGTCATCCTGCTCGCGCTTGTTTGTATCTACTTCAAAACCGTTTTGTTCTAACTTTTCCAGTCCTGATTGAGAAATACCGTCATTAGCAAGTACTTTCATCGTAATACTATTTAAGGTTTTGAGTTATTAACTTCTTAGTTTTTTCATCACGTTAACAAGAGCCTCAACGCTTTCAATTGGAAGTGCATTGTACATTGAAGCGCGGTATCCGCCAACTGATCTATGACCTTTAATACCATTGATGTTCGCTTCTTTCCAAAGCTTGTCAAATTTCTCTTTGTAACTCTCATCAGTCAATGTGAAAGTCGCGTTCATGCTAGAGCGATCTTCTTTGTTGGCGTAACCTTCAAACAATGGATTTTCATCGATTTCATTGTAGATCATCTCAGAACGCTCCTGAGCTTTTTTCTTCATCGCTTCAACACCACCATTTGCTTTCATATAGCGGAGGTTGAGCATCGTTACATAAACAGCAAATACTGATGGAGTATTGAACATACTGTCTTTTTTGTGGTGTACTTCAAAGTCGAGCATTGAAGGAATATCACGACCACTTTTGTTAAAGACCTCTTCGTTTACAATGTACATAGTTGTTCCGGCAGGGCCAATATTCTTTTGAGCACCAGCATAAATGATATCGTAAGCGTTGATCGTTACAGGTCGACTAAAAATGTCAGAACTCATATCACAAACGAGGAAATTATCAGTTTGTGGGAGTTTCTTGAACTGAGTTCCGTAAATCGTGTTGTTAGCCGTGTAGTGAACGTAGTCCAGGCCAGATGGGATCTGAATATCCTTAGGAATATACTTGAAGTTCTCATCTTCACTGGAAACAATGACATCAACATTTCCCAGTTTTTTTGCTTCTTTAATTGCCTTAGTTGACCAGGTTCCGGTATTCATGTAACCGGCAGTTCCGTTTTCAGTAAGCAAGTTGTAAGGAGCCATTAAGAATCCTGTGCTCGCACCACCTTGTAAGAAAAGAACAGTGTAGCCTTTAGGGATGTTGAGCAACTCTTTAACGAGTTCTCTCGCTTCTTCCATCACACGCACGAAGTTTTCACTTCTATGGCTGATTTCTAAAATTGAGAGTCCTAAGTTGTCAAAATCAAGCACACTTTGTGATGCTTCTTTAAAAACCTCTTGTGGTAAAATGCAGGGACCTGCACTGAAATTGTGAACTTTAGCCATTTTTAATGAATTTATTTTTGTGACTACGAAATAAACAAACTTTTTCTGACTAGATGTTACCCATGTCTTAATATAGTGACCTGGCTATTTCGGGTTGCCGGGCTTTTTAACCGGTTCTTTTCTGCCACGCGGATCGTGAAAAATACTTTTCGTTTTCATGATGACTTCCACATTTTCAACGAATTCCCACTTGCCTTTTTTGAGTTCATAGGCATCAAAATTCAAATTTGGCACGTAGAACGAATAAATACCTTCCATCTCAGGGTTTAGTGGTTCTAAGTGATTGAAAACTATTCGCTCGTCATCTTCGTGATACCTCAATGATAGAGTAGCATCTTTTTTGAATTCAAATACAACTCTGTTCTTGAGTTTGTCATCGCCAAAAACCTGTGCTCCAAATGTGGGCTTGCCCTTTTTGTTAAAATGTGCGATTTCAATCACCTTTTTATTGGACATTTTACTATTGCCATCCCAACCTAACAGGGCGTAATATTCTTTACCTGAGCTTTTAAAAGGTATGATTTCATAGTAGAGTGCCCCGTACCAGTTTTCGGCATTCATGGTTTTGTAAAGAGGTCTGCTTTCGTATTGGTCAGATCCATCATTTAGCTGAATCCACGGGCGATCATCTTCAAATTGAATAAAAGCAAAGTAGGTGAATGAGCCTTGTCTCTCGGGAATATTCCACGTGATGAGTCTGAATTCATCATCGGGTGAGCGCAGATCTCCCATGAATTTTGATTCTATGTTCACCTCATAACTATCCTCAGTATTCAGGAACTCTTTTACAGATTGAATGAGAGAATCGTTGTAAGTTACGGTACCCGACTGTGATTGTGCTTCAACCTGTTTCGATTTGTAGTGCGCTATCTTTGCGGCCAGTTCGGTTGGGTTCTGACCGAAAAACTGTGAAGCTTCAAAAAGAAAAAAGAGCAAAAGTGTAATTCGCATTATTCGTTTTTTCGTTTAATTGCAAAATTAAAGCCAAATATTGAATGAACTTAAAAGAGCGCATAAAGGCATTTGACCAATTGGGTACTGAGTTGGAAAGTCAACTCGCAAAAGCAGGTGATGATGGTATGCATCCATTAAATGATTTATTGATCAGAGCCTATCACCAAAACGGCTGGTTTAGTGAACGATTCACAAAGGATGCTATTGCCCACAATGCTGATTTGCTGAATGAAGAGAAGCTGGAGCAGTGGACGGCCGAGTATTCTGATATGCTGAATTACAACGGTGATCGTGTTGTAGGTACTATCATGGCCGGTAATATCCCAATGGTGGGTTTTCATGATTGGCTCTCTATATTGATTGCAGGGCACTCATTTGCAGGGAAGTTGTCACATAAAGATAAGTTATTGCTCCCTTACCTGAGTGAATTACTCATTGAGATTGAACCACGATTCAGGGAGAGAATTCACTTTACGGCTGACAGACTACCCCAAATCGATGCGATTATTGCTACCGGAAGTGACAACTCTGCTCGTTATTTTGAGCATTATTTCGGGAAGTATCCCAATATCATTCGCAAAAACAGAAACTCGGTTGCTGTTTTAGAAGGTGATGAAACAAAAGAAGAATTGGAAAGATTGGGTAGAGATATATTCCAGTACTACGGGCTGGGTTGCCGAAATATTTCAAAAATCTATGCTCCTGAAGGATTTAACTTTGATGAGTTCTTTGAGAGTATCGTTGACTTTGGCTTTGTTCAGCAGAATACAAAATACATGAACAATTACGAATACAACCGTACGATTTATTTACTCAATAAGGAAGAAGGTTTGCTCGATAATAATTTCCTCATTTTGAAGAGAAATGAGGGTGCGTTGTCGTCACCTGTAGGTGTGTTGTACTACGACTTTTACAATGATAAAGAGAAAGTAGAAAAAGAAATAAAGCAAAAAAGTGAGTCAATCCAATGCGTTGTTGGAAAAGAAGGTATTAACTTTGGGGAAACACAAATCCCAAAATTATGGGAGTATGCAGATAACGTCAATACTCTTAAATTTTTGGTCACATTGTTATAACAATGAACCAGAATTTGTTTTTTATTAGGAATGGCGTTATTTTGCTCGAATCGATATAATAATAGTGTGGTATGACTCGAACCATTGGGCTATCAATTTTGGCTTGTTTGTTTTTAATCGCCTTTTCCCCCGTTGCTAAGGGGCAGTTGTGGTCAACTGATTTTGAAGGAACGAATGTTAATGTATCGCTCAACAATGGAGCTCTTACCGGAGCTGCAGGAGCAGGAGATAACCTTTGGGTGATCAATTCAGCATACGCTGGAGGAACAGCCGGCCCATTGACAGTGCCTCCAACACCGGCTCAACCGGCAGCAATTGTTCCCAATAGCCAAAATTATTTACACATAACCAGTGCATTGGGCCAGGCACAAACACCACCAATAGAAAATGCTCATTTTAATCCTGCTGCTCCTGTTGGGGAAAGTTATTTTACTGAGATACAAACAGGTATCAGTACGATCGGTCAAACCGGAATCGAGTTGAACTTTTGGATGCTCAACGGCTCTTCAGCTAACGAAGCTGAGGTTTATGTGAAAGATGGTCCAACAGGAACGTGGGTTCAACTCAATAACGCTAACTTTACACAATCTCTTGCAGGTCAAAATAACTGGATGTTTACCACATATACTGGTAATGCACTCAACAATTTAAACGATGTTTATGTAGGGTTTCGATTTATTTCAGATCCCGGTGGTTCGCAACCTTCATTTGCTTTAGACAATATCTCAATTACTCAGCCGGCAAGCGTTCAGGCTGTTGTTACATCTCCCAATCCACTACCAACATCGCTTTGTCAGGGAGATCAGGTGACTTTTCAAGCTCAAACTGATCCTTCAATCGGAGCATACCAGTGGAATTTCAATGGTGCTAATACCGGTCCGCAGAGTTTGAATGGTTCCACAGCTAATTTTACAGCCGGTACTCCTGGAAACTACACATTTGAACTCATTGTAACTGATGGGGTTTCTCAAGATAATTACACATGGAATGTTACAGTAAATCCGTGTAATCCTCCAAACATCATGATCAATGCAAACCCAACAACGGTTTGCGAAGGTGCTAATGTTACTTTCCAAAATAATACTCAGCCGGGTTCAGCACCAATCACAAATGTGCAATGGTCGTTCCCTGGTGGAACACCAACTACTTCAACGAGTAATAATCCTCTTGTGAGTTATTCTACTCCCGGTTTTTATGATGTCATTCTTCAGGTTACTGATACTAATGGAACTACAGCTGATACATTTTTAAATTATATAGAAGTAGTTTCTTGTCCTCCTCCGGTTGCTGACTTTGATGCTTCTGCCCGCAAAATTTGTCCGGGTGACTGCATTAGCTTCGTGGATCAAAGTACAAATATGAGTGGAGCAGGATCTACATGGAACTGGAGTTTTCCCGGTTCTGACTCAGCGACTTCAACTGCTCAAAATCCGCAAAATATTTGCTACCAAACTCCGGGGCTTTACACTGTTTCCCTTGAAGCTTCTAACATCAACGGGACAGATTCCAAGAGTATTGCAGGTTTTATTGAAGTGGATTCGTGTTTGGCTCCTGAAGCTCGTTTCTCAGTTGAAGCTGATAGCATTTGTGTTGGTAACTGTATTCAGTTTAGAAGCACAAGTAGAAGAGAAGATTCACTGACCTGGACTTTCTTTGGTGCTGATGCTCCTTATCAAAATTCAATTGAACAAAATCCAATTGTTTGTTACTCTGATACAGGTACTTTCAATGTTCAAATTAGAGCTGATAACGAGTACGGAACTGACGTGGCACTTGAAACTCAACGAATTTCTGTGAAAAGTTACCCAGAAGTTGTGGCATCGCCTGATCAGGAGGTTCTGATTGGTAGAAGTGTTAGATTAGAAGCTTTTGGTACAGCGAATAACTTTATGTGGACTCCTGATTACGAAATTGACTGCACTGATTGTCGTCAGGTTCGGGTATCTCCAAAAGAGAATACAATTTATTACGTGACTAACACAAACAGCAATGGCTGTTCATCAACTGACTCAATTCGAGTATTAGTTCGTAAAGAATATTATGCCGGAGTACCTGATGCATTCTCTCCAAACGGAGACGGGCAAAATGATGAACTCCGTGTAAGAGGAAACGGTATTACTGATATGCAGTTTTATGTGTACAACCGTTACGGTGAGTTGGTATTTGAATCTTATACACAAGATCGCGGTTGGGATGGAACCTTTAGGGGTACTAAGCTCGATCCGGGTGTTTTTGCTTACATGGTCAGACTAACATACATAAACGGTTATCAGGAAATTCTAAAAGGTGACGTGACACTCGTTCGCTAATTAAACCCTATTGAATATGCGCACAAGATTACTAACGATAATATTATTCTTTGCTTCATTCCAGGTGATTGGTCAGGCTGATGTACATTATTCTCAGTTTGATAATGCTCCTCTGCAAATTAACCCGGCTAACACAGGACTTTTTCAGGGTTCGGTCAGAGCCGGAGTCAATTACCGCAGGCAATGGGAAAACATCTCAACTCCATTCCAGTCAATAGGTGGGTTTGTTGATGGTCAAATAGCAAAAGATCTTTTTAAACGTGATATTTTCTCACTTGGCTTAAATGTCAATCAGGATCAGGCCGGAATCACCGGTTTTAATATGCTCAATGCAGGATTGAATATCGGTTACATCAAAGTGATGGATCCCGAAGCGCGTCACTACGTTTCAATAGGTGCACGTGTTGGTTTTGGTCAGCGAAGTATTACACCTGATTTAACTACATGGGACAATCAATGGACGAACACAGGTTTTGATCCAACATTACCTAGCGGAGAAGCACCTATGGAAGAATCTGTTTCTCACGTAGATTTTGGCGGAGGTATCAAATATTTCTTTGCTAGTGAAGATGGTCGTTACAAAGCTTACGGTGGTGCAGCAGCCTACCATTTGAATACACCATCTGTGAACTTCATGGGAAATGATGTAAGTCTGGATACTCGCTACATGTTTGACGGTGGATTTTACTATTTAGCATCAAATGATGTTGTCGCCATTCACCCTCAGTTTATGTGGATGCACCAGGGACCAAATAACAGCGTAATGTTAGGTTCTGACGTGAAATTCATTCTTTCTCAGGCTACACGCTCAACTGGTTTCCTCAATGAAATGTCACTTGCTCTGGGACTTTACCACAGAACTGGTGATGCAATTGTTCCAATGGTAAAACTTGGAGCTGGCGGATTTGAAATAGGAATGTCTTACGACTTTACTGTTGGAAACCTCACTCGTGTGAACAACGGAATGGGCGGACCAGAATTTTCAATCATTTACAAAGCGAATTACAAGAAAGGAAATCGCGGGTCTTTGACGAGATTCCTTTAATAGCTCAACTTTTTACAGTTCGTAACAACCAGCATCAGGCGAATTGTCTCTTGGATTGCCCGCCAAATCATTTGGCGGTATCCCCGTTACTGATGGATCTCCATAGTTCACAGCAACTGAACTGTCGTACAGCGTGAAGAATTCATCATCCTCTCCGATGTTAAATACAGGATTTACATAGCCATTATCCGGATTGATGAGGCATTCTGTAAAATATTCAGGTTTGTCTTCAGTAATATCTTTGGCTCTGATAATGCTATGATCAAAATTGATATTGAAAACCCCGTCATTTTGGTGAGTTGTATCAATAGTAAGCTCTTCCTCACTCGATCCGTATAAGATACTATTTTGAAAAGTGAAATTGAAGTCACTTACAAAAGTTACTTCTCCGCCATTTCCATCACCAAGGACAAGAGCATTGGACAAAAACATACTCGGTTCCTGACGTGTTTCATAGCCCCAGTAGTTTCCAACTGTACAGTGAGTAAAATCAATATTCCCACCTCCCTGAGCCGCAACTACTTGATTGCGCGTATTTGTAAACAAACAATTCTTCGCTTCAATATTATAGAAGCGAGAGAACAGTCCGAGCCCATTACAGTTGTCAATTTTCGTGTTTTCGAGAACTAATTTATTGGTCGGAATCTGGGGATCAGTATCCAGGAAAAAGTACTCAGCTGATATTCCGATGAAAGCATCTTTGATCTCAGCATGATGAAACTCGTGATCTGACGGTGATTCGTTTAAAATAATTCTGTCCCACTGCCCGGGAAGTTCACCGTAAAATTCATCTGATCGAAAGCCGTCAAAAACTACTTCATCATCGGGCATGCCATTTACTTTCAAATTGCTTCCTCTGTAAGCCCATAATCCGGCACCATCGTAAAAGTGAATTTTTGTTCCCGGCTGCACTTCCAGATTGATAAGCGAGTCGATTACCAAATAACCAAATACAACGTGCGGTTTGTCATTTGGGAGTGTGATATTTTGAGCTATCGGGAAGTAATCATCGTACTCACTCACAAATGAGAGAGGAGGGAATCCCTGAATAAATTGCGTTGCTCTGTAGTAATAAGCATCTTGTCCGTAAGCTGTTAGTGTTACATTCTGAATATTTCCATTCGTTGTAAAAAGCAAATTATCATAAACCAGTAAAGGTGCATTTTGATTAGTTGGATCAACAGTTACTTCAACAAAAACAAAAGCGCTGTCCTTTCCCTGAATCGTAATATCTCTAGCTTTACTTCCCGGATAACCATCCACATTAAATCTGAATTGACTGTCAGATCCATTTTCGAGTTGCACGTTTGATATTTTAACCGGATCTGACTGTGGGTTGTAAATCATGAAACGTTGCGTAGCCGATCCAATTTCAGTAAAAACTGTATCGAAGTAAACTGAATCAGTTGAAAATTGAAGTACCGCATCATTACTCGTGTCCAGAGTGTCTTTGCGGCATCCCCAACTCGCTAAAATAGCTATGCTGATGAAAAGTAATGTAAGCTGTTGCTTCATGTTCCAGTTTAATGGTAATTTTAACGAAAAGCTTCAAAGGTAATTGTATGTTAGTGGACTTTCAGCAATTTTGTGTAAAATTCAACTTTTAATACAAGAATATTTCAACTTTTGTAAATAGTTTGCTTACCTTTGCAAACCGAATTTTGAGAAGCAGAACAATAGAGTCGTTATGAAAAAAGGAATTCATCCAGATAATTACAGATTAGTCGTTTTTAAAGATACTTCAAACGATTACACATTTATGAGCCGTTCATGTGCTCCGGCAAAAGAAACTATTAAGTGGGAAGATGGAAATGAATACCCGCTTGTAAAACTCGAGATTTCTCACAAGTCTCACCCTTACTACACAGGTAAAATCCAGTACGTTGATACTGCTGGTCGTATTGATAAATTTAAAAGCAAATACGGAAAGTTCCAAAAGGACAAGAAGTAATTTCTTTTCATATACATTGATGAAAGCCTCGTTTTATAGCGAGGCTTTTTTTGTGTTAAATTAGTCGCCAATACACCGCATTATGAACACAATTCTGTTTGATGATCACGCGCATGTAAGCCTATTGCCTCTAACATTTACGAGGCCGGTATCAGAAATCCGCATAGGGATTTTAACCATCACGCAAAAGTGGGAACATCACCTAAACACGAAAGTCAGTTGGTTTACACAACCTTACCTGGCTAAAAAGTACAGGTTTAGTGCTGAGAACGAAAACCTGTTGATCAACGGATCGGTTTGTCCAACTCCGGCTCTTACTGAAAAGATTCAATCGCTCAAGTCTGGCGAGATTCTCAAGAAAGATGAAAAAGTATTGGCTGCTGTTGTAAGTCAATCAGAATTTGAAGCGGAGAGCGTTGTAAAATCATTAAGGTTGAGTGGTGATAGCATTCAGTTTTCAGGTGAGCTCGATATTATTGAACATCCATGGGATATTTACAGTCAGAACCACTCTCAGCTCGTTGCTGATTTTGAATTGATAACTAAAGGTAGAGAGTCGCAGCAACTTTCGTCAACGAATACGATTATCGGGGATAAAATCTTCGTTGAAAAAGGAGCTAAAGTAGAGGCGGCTGTACTCAACGCTTCTGATGCTCCTGTGTATATCGGTCAGAACGCAGAAATCATGGAAGGTGCCACCGTTCGTGGCGGATTGGCCATGCTCGAAAACAGTGTTCTGAAAATGGGCGCTAAAATTTATGGAGCCACAACATTAGGTCCGCACGTGAAAGTTGGAGGTGAAGTGAACAACTGTGTAATCTTTGGTTATTCGAATAAAGGACACGATGGATTCCTCGGCAATTCAGTGATAGGAGAATGGTGCAACCTGGGTGCTGATACCAATAACTCGAATCTCAAAAACAACTACGGCATTGTAAAAGCCTGGAGTTATCTCGAAGAAGATTTTATCTCAACAGGAAAGCAGTTTTGCGGTTTAATTATGGGCGATCATTCCAAAAGCGGGATCAATACGATGTTCAATACCGGAACTGTAGTTGGTGTTTCAGCAAACATCTTTGGAAGCGATTTTCCTTCAAAACTCATTCCCAGTTACAGTTGGGGAGGAGCAAAAGGCTTTGATACGTTTATGCTTGAAAAGTCTTTTGAAGTAGCTCAACGCATGATGGAGCGCAGAGGAATTGAACTAACCGATATCGACAAAGCCATCTTGTCTGAAATATACGAACGCACTGATCAATACAGGTCTTATAGTTAGACAGAATTGCAGTTTTTAGTTGTTGGCACATCTATTGTCCTTTTCTGGGTCAATTACAACATTTACTCACCGGGCATCTAATTTGCCTGGTCCTTATACTTGTTGAGTATGAATGGATTTGATATGGATTTTGATTTTTTAGGATTGAATAATATGATTGGAGACGATACTGAGTTTATACCGCTTTTGTCAAAGGACGATGAAGACCAAATGAAAAACGAAGCGGTACCTGAAAGTTTGTCATTACTTCCCCTTCGCAATAATGTGCTTTATCCCGGAGTAGTAATTCCCATTACAGTTGGTCGCGATAAGTCGATCAAGCTGGTGAATGAAGCTTACAGTGAGAAAAAAGCAATTGGTGTTGTCGCACAAAAAGACGGCAGTATTGAAAACCCTGAGGCTCAGCACCTGAATAAGGTCGGAACCGTGGCTCGCATCATAAAAAAGTTGCAAATGCCTGATGGCAGTATTACGGTGATCATTCAGGGAAAGCGCAGAATGGAAATCGAGGAGATCGTAACGGATGATCCTTTCTTTAAGGCGAAGATTAAACCGATTGATGAGGTGATGCCGGATGAAGATGACGAACGCTTTGATGCGTTGGTATCATCGATTCGTGAATTGGCTCTGAAAATCATTCAGGAATCGCCAAATATCCCATCTGATGCACAGGTAGCGATTAAGAATATCGAGAGTCCTTCTTTCCTGATCAATTTCATCAGTTCTAACCTTTCCAGACCTGTAGATGTAAAGCAGGAACTTTTGGAAGAGTTAGATGTGAACAAGCGTGCGCAAAGAGTATTGGAGCTACTTACTGAAGAGTTTCAAATGCTCGAACTCAAAAACGATATTCAGTCAAAAGTTAAGACAGATATCGACAAGCAGCAGCGCGAATACTTTCTTCACCAACAGATGAAGCAAATTCAGGAAGAGCTGGGTGGTAATCCGCTCGATCAGGAAGTTTCTGAGTTTAAAGAAAAAGCGAAAAAGAAAAAGTGGGGAAAAGAGGTTAAAGAGGTTTTCGAAAAAGAGTTGAGCAAGCTGGAGCGTATGAACCCAACCGGAGTTGAATACTCTGTTCAATCGAATTACCTCGATACAATGCTCGATCTCCCGTGGAACGAATACACAACTGATAATTTCGACCTCAAGCGAGCAGAAAAAATCCTAGATCGTGATCACTACGGTTTGGAAAAAGTGAAAGAGCGTATTCTAGAGCACCTTGCTGTGATCAAGCTCAAGGATGATATGAAAGCGCCAATCATTTGCCTGGCAGGCCCTCCCGGTGTCGGTAAAACTTCACTTGGCCGATCTATCGCTGAGGCATTAGGTCGCAAATATCAGCGTATGTCGCTGGGTGGTTTACGAGATGAAGCTGAAATTCGCGGACACAGAAAAACTTACATCGGTGCGATGCCGGGCAGGATTATCCAAAGTGTGAAAAAAGCGGGTTCTTCAAATCCGGTTTTCATTTTGGATGAGATTGACAAAGTAGGTCATGGTCCGCATGGAGATCCTTCTTCAGCATTGCTCGAAGTTTTGGATCCTGAACAAAACGACACATTTACTGATAACTTCCTCGAGGTTGACTACGATCTATCTAAAGTGATGTTTGTGGCTACTGCAAATAATCTCGGTCAGATCCAGCCGGCTCTGAGAGACAGACTGGAGATCATAGAAGTTAATGGTTACACGGTTGAAGAAAAGATTGAAATTGCGAAGCGTCACCTCATTCCAAAACAGCTCAAAGAACACGGTTTAAAGAAAAACCAGTTCAAGATAGCGAAGAAAGTTCTCGAAAAGCTGATTGAGGAACACACGCGTGAAAGTGGTGTTCGTTCATTGGAGAAAAAGATCGCGAAGCTGGTACGTCAAATTGCCAAAGCGATCGCTATGGAAGAGGAATACGATGTGAACATCAAGGCTGAGGATCTGACCAAATACCTTGGCCCTGGTCACGAAAAAGAACGTTACGAAGGTAATGAGCATGCCGGGGTTGTTACAGGTCTTGCGTGGACAGCTGTTGGAGGTGATATTCTCTTTATTGAGACTTCAGTGACGAAAGGAAAAGGAAAACTCACTCTCACTGGTAGTCTGGGTGATGTGATGAAAGAATCAGCAATGGTGGCACTGGAATACATGCGTTCTCATGCTGATCACCTGAATCTCGATCCTGAAGTGTTCGACAAATACAATGTTCACATTCACGTTCCTGAAGGTGCTATACCTAAAGATGGTCCATCGGCAGGGATAACAATGCTCACTTCTTTGGCATCTGCCTTCACACAGCGCAAGATCAAGAGCAGACTCGCCATGACGGGTGAGATCACGCTTCGTGGTCGCGTGTTGCCGGTTGGCGGAATCAAGGAAAAAATTCTTGCTGCCAAACGAGCGAATATCAATGAGATCATTTTATCAGAACAAAATAAGAAAGATGTAGAGGAAATTGATGAGCGCTATTTGAAAGGCCTCAAGTTCCACTATGTAAAAGAAATGATCGAAGTAACTGATATTGCACTGCTCAAAGAAAAGGTGAAAGATCCACAAAAGATTGAGTAATTATTACCAGTAATTGTGCACTGTGCCTACGGCACTCAAATACTTTTCTTTAGGATGAGGCTCCGGGTTATCACCCGGAGATAGAAGTGAGTCGTGCCTAACGGCACTTTCAAGCGAGTGGCTTAGGTTAAAAATATTTGGCAGAGAAAAGTTATTTTTGATCTGAGTGCCTTTAGGCACGGAACACATCCAGCTCTGGGTTTTAGCCCAGAGTTATAAAAATTGTAATGATCAACTAGTGCTGTAAGCACGGTTCACTATAATTCATAACAGACATTAAAATAATTCTCCGCCTTCTTCGTATTATTGGGGAATTATTTCCGCCAAATATGAAGAATTGCTTATTCTCGATTTTTGTACTGTTTTCTTCTATTGCTGCCTTAGCTCAGTCAGGAGGAAATGGCGTGTACAAGTTTTTGGATTTGCCTGCATCGGCTCGTTCAGCTTCACTGGGCGGAAGTTTAATTACGGTGAGAGACGGAGATGTCAATCTCGTAAAAGATAATCCAGCTGTTTTAGACAGTACAGTTCACAACGCAGCTGCTCTCACTTACATCAACTATATTTCTGATGTCAACTTTGGGTATGTAACACACGCTCGTCATTTTGAGGATGTGGGTACTTTCAGTGCTGGAATGCAATACATAAATTACGGAACGTTTACTCGTGCAGATGAACGCGGAATCAAAAACGGTGAATTCTCGGCCGGTGAATACGCATTTGATGTTTCGTATGGCTACCAACCCGATTCACTTTTTTCTTTTGGTGGTACTTTTAAAGCGATTTACAGCAATTTTTCCAGTGATAATAGCTTTGGGCTAGCTTTTGATTTGGGAGCTCAGTACTTGAGTAAGAACAAGCTGTTTTCTGCCGGTTTGGTGATCGATAATCTCGGTTACCAGATCAAACCTTATGTAAAAGGAAACAGGGATAATTTACCGTTGAATTTTCAATTGGCGGGATCGTACAAATTGCCCAAAGCACCAATCCGTTTTACTGTGACGGCATCCAGGCTAGAGACGTGGGATCTGACCTATAACCAACCGCAGAGTGAAAAAGCGTATTTACTTCCAAATGGCGGTACGGTTTCGCAAAACAATGAGGACGGGGCTTTCAGTTTTGACAATTTTATGCGTCACATGAACATTGCGGCTGAGATTATGCCCAGCGATAATTTTCATTTGCGCATCGGGTTCAACTATTTGCGCAAGCAGGAATTATCACCACAGGATACGCGTAGTGGTTTGGCCGGATTTTCATTCGGAACCGGATTTCAAATCAAACGATTTCGCCTGAGCTACGGTATTGCCGGTTATCATTTGGCTGGTTTCTCTCACCATATTACTATTGCAACCAATTTCAGTGAATTTAAAAGCAAAGGATGAGTCCGGCCAAAATCAACATCGCCATTGACGGCTATTCGTCATGCGGCAAAAGCACGCTTGCCAAGCAACTCGCAAAAAAACTCCATTATATTTACGTAGATACAGGTGCCATGTATCGCAGTGTGGCTTTGTTTGCGCTGGACAATGGTTTTTTTGAAAGTGATTTTGACAAAGAGAAACTCATCAATTCACTCAATCAAATTACGATCAGGTTTGAGCGCAACGAAAATGGTTTACAAACCATTTTGAATGGCGAAAACGTAGAGGAATCGATCAGATCCATGCGTGTTTCAGAACGGGTAAGCGAAGTAGCTGCCATTCCTGAAGTCCGCAAGAAACTCGTTTCGCAACAACAGGAAATGGGAAAGGAAAAAGGAGTCGTTATGGACGGCCGCGATATAGGCACTGTTGTTTTTCCAGATGCCGAGTTGAAAATCTTCATGACAGCTTCTCCATCGGTCAGAGCGCAAAGGCGTTACGATGAACTAAAAGCTAATGGTAAGGAAGCCAGCATGGAAGAGGTAAAGAAAAACCTCGAACACCGCGATTATATCGATACGCATCGCAGTTCTGATCCGCTCAAACAAGCCGATGATGCACTCGTACTCGACAACACGGATCTGACACCGGATGAACAGCTACAGAAAGCCTTGGATTGGTCAAGGGAAAGAATGGGAGAGTAGTTCCTTTATTTTTTCAACTCAAGCGTCCTGGAGTTCAAAACCCTAACAGGTTCTCCATTATCCATCAGATAAACCACACCAACTAAGTTGAGGTTGTTCTTATTAAAGGGGGCAATAGTAATTGTCAATTCTTCAGTTTCTGTGGAAGAATTACTCAAATCAATTGATTGACCCCACAAGCTATGAGGAGCAGACCGAAGAACATGATTGTGTTCGTATTCATCAATCCATTTGTTTCCGTTATAAGTGTATTGTCTACCAAAAACATTGTTTTCAACTACATAAACCGCAAACCTGACATCATTACTAAAAGGTTGTTTAGAGTTAATTATGCCTTTGTAAGTGAGAGTATTTCCAATACTGTAAGCATCTATTTTTATGTTTACTTCGGCTGCTGTGTTCAATGTTGAGTCAATTGAATTCTTCCATTTTGTGGTATCATTTTTTAGGTAGTCCATCCCGCGAAGGAAAGTGGGAGTACCAAAGATTTGGTGGTATTCTGCCAACTCTCGTGATACAGGAGTAAAGTTGGGATCTTCTTCTTTGTAGTAAAAACTGACAGCGTTGATACGTTGATTTTTAGCTTTTTGGTCGAATAGCGGATGACCATAAGCACCGCAAGCGCCACAATCGTGTCGTGATAGAAGAGCGATAAAAGGTTGTTTTTCGTCTATTTCAGCCTGTGTATAGTTTATTGTCTCAGGTTGCTGAGGTGTATCATCTTCATCGTCTTTTGAACATGAAAAGCTCAATACAATAATCGCAAACGAAAGGAACCATATCATTTTCATGTAGTTGTAAACGTAGTAACTGTGAAGTTATTTCCTCGTTTTATCTTAACATACTTAATTATATCTTTATACCATGAAAGTTGCTGAAATCCAAAAAAGCATAATCGATCAAATAAGGACTCTCGAAGATCCCCAATTACTGAAGGCCATTCAATCATTGATAGCAGCTTCAAAAACTGAGGAGAAGTATCAACTCAATGAGGAGCAAAAAAAGAGTGTAGAAATTAGCCGTAAACAAATTGAGAATGGGGAATACAAGGATCAGAAAGAGTTCATGACTGAGGTTCGCTCATGGCTAAAAGAAAAATAGTTTGGTCGTCTAGAGCTCAGCAAGAATTCACAAAAGTTCTTGCTTATTACACTGAAAAAAATCAAAGTGTAGCTTATTCTCTTAAGCTCACAAATACGATTGAACATATTACAGAGTTGTTAGCAGTAAACCCTAAAATGGGATTAGAAAATCAGGATAATAGTTCAAGAACTTTTATTGTCGATAACTACTCAATAATTTATGAAGCATCAAGTGAGGTCCTTACTGTTCTTTCTTTTTGGGATGATAGGCAGGATTCCAGTGGAAAACTTCATAAGAAAAAAACGTAACTGATTTTAGGACGACAAAAAAAGCCGGTACTCTTACGCACCGACTTTCCTCGCACTTATACCAGAGGGTTATGAAGAAACTACCGCCTCACAAGAAATTAAAACCGCTAGCTCAAAATTTGCAAGTGTGATCTGATCGAAAAGTTAATTGCCAAACTTGAGCTAAAATCTAAGGTTCGCACGGCTTTACAGTTGTTCCTTATACGTATTGCTACAAATTGTCCTCCGGTTTAGTAATCATAGTGTTGTAGGGCTTGTTTTGTTAGGTTAAGAGAATTTTCAGTTTGTTGAAGACAAATAAATGATCATCAATACAATAATGAGTAGCCCAACTTGTGAATTGCACTTATCAGTTTCTGAAAGTCTTACTTGTTGATGGTTTTATTGAAAATGATCTCAACCCTGGTTCCGCCCGACTCATCTCCTTCGTAGAGATCTGTGATATTGAGCTCTATTTGATCGCTCGTTTCATTGTTGAGTAACGATAATCTTTCGTTTAGTGCTTTTGTTGCAAATGATTGATGCTTAAAGCGCGATTTATTGATGTCAGCAGATGCTTTTCGGCCTATTCCGTTATCTTCAATGATGCACTTGATTCGGTTTTCATCGAGGTTTTCAAATCTGATCGATAATTTTCGATTATCAGATTTGTGAAGCAATCCGTGCTTTATACTGTTTTCAATAAACGGTTGAAGTAGCATTACCGGAATGTAGCTCTCGTAGGGATTGATTTGCGGATCAGTGTAAATAGAATACTCAAGTGATTCTTCAAACCTGAGGTTTTCCAGTTTTAAATAAATCTCAAGTGTTTCAATTTCATCTTGCAAGCTGATTTTTTCATTCTTGCTCTGTTCAAGGTATTTGCGCATCAAATCAGCAAAATCGGCAAGGTATTCGCTGGCGATATTTTGTTGATTCGTAATGATAAATTCCTGAATTGTATTGAGTGCATTGAACATGAAATGCGGATTCATTTGCGACCGAATAGCTGATATTCGGGCTTTATACACTTTTCTTTCGAGGTCCTTTTTGTTTTGGGTAAAAGCATTTTTTTGTCTCTCGTTGTGCAGGAACCATCTAAAGAAGAGCAATAATACCGTTACTATTGAGCCAATCAGCAGTACGATGAACCACCAGGTTTGATAAAACGCTGGCTTAATTCTGAAACTCACACTTTTTGGATCTGAACAATAATTGTCTTCATTGCAGGCTCTGTACTCCATTGTGTATTCACCGGGTGCAAGTCTGGAGAACTGGGCCTGAGGTGCATCGCTCGTTGTAGATGTCCAACTAGGCTGTATCTCTTTGAGTCTGTATTGATAGGTTAGTGACTTTTGACTCCTAAATGAAATGGCGTTGAAGTGAAACGTAATGTTGTTTTGATCGTGACTGAGCTTATTCAATTTACCGAGCGGCTGAGTTTTATCAAATACCTGAATCTTTGAAAGCTCGACAGATGGTTTTATTCTATTTTCGGTCAGAACCGAACACGGGAACAGCTGAATTTTATGCGCTCCTACAGCGTAAACGGTATCGTTCACGATAAATAAACTGTTGATGTTATCGCGTTGCAGGCCATCATGGATATCAATTGTTTCAACACTCTCCGTGTCAGTATTAATCCTGTAAATGGCTTTGTTGTTGAATGCGAATAAGTAATTTTCCCATTTATCAAAGCCATCAACAGTGGCTGGTAAATCGAGAGATTTCACCACACTATCAAATTCAATTTTTAGTAGTTTTCGCTCTTTTGTTGCTACCCATGTGCCATTCTCAGCAGGGTATAAGGCTGATGTGAGAATCGGTTTTTTGTCGTGGAATACTTTCAATTCATCATCACTATTGTGATAAACATGCAAACCATCAATATAATCGACATAGATATACTTTCTCTCTTTTGATATTCCTACATTCAGCGCACGTTTGTTGCGGAGGTTAATTTGGTTCTTCTCTGTCCAGCTCTTTTTGTTGTCAGAACTCAGGTTATCAAAAACCGGATAAGGCCTTTTCGATAAGTTGTGGAGTTTGCAACCAACAGATGTTGAGCTTAAAACAGTATTTTGATCAATGAAAACCGATTGCTTAAACCTGCCTCGCTGCGTTTCATTTTGGATGTACTTTTTTTGTTTTAAATCATAAAAACCAGATTGTGTTCCTATGTATATCCTATTTCGAATAGAGTCGTAAAGCATTGAGGCTACCGGAGTATTGTTGGCTAATAGCTTCGGCTCTGACCGATACGGATATTCCAGTTTATAAAACTTACCCTGTGAAGAATTGAAGTAGATATTTTGGTTTTTATCCTGAACAGATTCGTAAATGTCATCATCAGCAATTTCGCGGTGTTGAATATTTCGATTGGGAACGATCATGATTCCCTCTTTTAGCGTCCCAATCCAAAGGTTACCCTCATTGTCCTTTTCTAAACATGAATGGCTGTAGTTTGACAGCAGTTTTTGCGGTTTGTTCTTGTCGAGCAGTATTAACGATTGCTTGGTAAGAAGAAATAAATCTCCATTGATTTTTTGAATAGTATTAAATTCGTAAGAGCTCGTTGGGTGGGTGAGAATGGTATCAGCGCTTTGGGTTAGAGTGATGAAATTCAGTTTTTTATACGTTACAGAAATTGTGGGTTTTTCATCGATATACATCATCCTCACCGTTCCAAAAACTCTGTCTTCTAACTCATAACTCCCCAAAGAATCAACCTGAGCTGTTTTTAGATTTATCAACCATTGAATTAGGGTATTACCTCTTCTCTCAAATACATGAATCTTTCCATCTTTTTCACTTTGAGGGGCTATGATCTCCGTTTTTTGAGAGGTGTAGATGTTTGTTTGTTCTTTGGTTTCAAACTGGAGTTTAGTAATTATTCTGTTTCGGTTACAGGAGTAAAATACATTGGGAAATTCTGACAGGTAATAGACAGCGATAAAATCATTATCCTCTTCGTTTTTAACCACCACTTCGATTGAATCGTTTATCAACCTGAATAATTGACCACCAAAGTTTGTGAACCAAATACCACCTGCAGTATCTTCTTTGATGTTTGTGTACTCACTGTTATAAAGTGGGTGGTTGTGATGTTTAAACGATACTCCGTTGAAATGAAACAGACCTTCATCTGTTCCAATCCACATATGTCCGTTTTTGGATTGTTCAATGTCATAAATAGTGTTGACATCAAAATCGTATAGTTTGTTGAAGCTGTAGTGGTTGTATTGCTGGCTATATCCGGCAATAGTAGAAATCAAAATGATACTGAATATGTAAATCAGCTTTTTCAAATTGACGATACGATTTGTAAAAACTCTTCGCGTTTGTCTTTTGAGATTGGCAGAACGGCATCATTTTCCAAAACGATGTAATTACCGTCTCTTCTCACGTATTGCTTGAGGAAAGTGAGATTGAAAATATGAGATCTGTGCGGGCGGTAAAATGTTTTTCCAGATTGAAGAAGGTGCTCAAAAAACTTGAGTGGCTTGGATACAACAAGTTTGTCACATTCATTTTGATAAACGTTTGTGTACATACCATCAGCTTCCAGGTGAATGATTTCTTTGAGCGGAATAAAAATGATCCCATCCTGAACGGGGAGACCAATCTTATCAAAGTTTTGGTTTTGAAGAGAGGTCTTCAATTCTTCAAGTCTCGTTTGAATATCGTTTTTATTAAAGGAATCCTGAACGCGTTCCACAACCTCTTTGAGTCTTTTGGGGCGTATTGGTTTCAAAAGGTAATCGACAGCATTCATTTCAAAGGCCTGGAGCGCATAATCAGAATAAGCTGTAGTAAAGACAATTTCAAAATCAATCTCTTCATCGTCAAAATAGTTGAGGATTTCAATGCCCTGTTCCCTGGGCATTTCGATATCGAGAAATACGAGCCTGGGTTTTTCTTTTTTGATCAGATCCACACCACTTTTGAGATCATCTGCCATGAAAATATCTTCAATGTCGTTACAATTTTGTTTGATGAGATGTTCGAGCAAGCTTCGCGCTTTGGCTTCATCATCGATGATGGCTATTTTCATTTGCTTCCTGATTGACTTCAGTCAAAAGTAATGAGTTTTAGGTTAAGAAATTTGGTGGGTTGCTGAAAGGGCAATTTGGATGTAGGAACAGTGCCGTCTTACTTGTGAGTTTTTATGGAAACAAAAAACCTCACATCATGACGATGGAGGTTGAGTTGTGGAGCCGGAGGGTGTGTTTTAATGCAAACATTGGTAAAGAAGGGATTGGAAAATTGTGCAGTGCTGATATCATAACAACTTATTCAGCGCTTGAATTATACTCTGCTTTGATATGGAGCATATATGAAGTATCTTTTGGCTGTGAGTAAGAACTTAACTGATAGTAATACAGGAGCAATAAGAGCAATGCGAGGATTTCGCTTGCAAACACTATTTACTGTTCGGGAAATACTTTCAAATCTAGACAGCGGACTAGTTTACGAACCCGAAGGGTTGGAAGACTTGGACGTTAGCAATTTGGACAACAAGCTGCAACAGCTTGTACAGGTAAAGAGCACCAACGACATGCTATACCTCGCTGATATAACTAAAAGCCTTCTGCGCGCAGCTAAAGTTTATGAATCAGGTGAATCGCCTCAATTAAAAGTTGTGTGCTTTGGTAAGATCAGCAAAGGGCTAACCGACCTCTTTTCTCCTTCAACTTCCGAGAACGAATTCACTGCCCGCCTTGCCGAACTCGAAATCAATTCACCTGAACTAATTCCGCTAAAGGAAAACACTTCGTTCATTTCGGTAGATGAAGAAACCTATATCGATGACGTCATTCGCCTGATTCAGGAACGAGCATTGGCATTGAATCCGAACACGGGAATAGACCTTTTGCATCAGTGGGTTGCGAGAATTGCTGAAAAAGGAGGAACCATTTCGCAAGAATCGCTGCTCAACCAACTCAATTCCATTGGAAAGTTTGTAGCTGAACGCGAAGATTTTCACCAGCATCTGCACCGGACAATTCGACCCGTTCAGGATGTTGAGATAGACACCCTTTCAATGCCTGAACTCGAAAATGGATTTCACAAAGGTGTAGGAGCCACATATAAGCACATTTTGGCTGGTCTCGATGTGTCTCGCGAAACCAAAATGGATGAGGTTTACGAGGCATTTCAGCATCAGCATGTTGCCATCATACACGGAGCGTCAGGACAGGGAAAAAGCACGCTTGCATACCGATTTATCAGACAACACTACAGGGGCATAACCTACGAAGTAATGCCTCTAAGCTGGAAGGAAACCACAGAACAAATTGCCGCACTGCGCGCAATTTCCAGTTCATTGGATTTCCCGCTACTCATTTACATAGATGTAAAACCCGGCAATACCAATTGGGTCGAATTGTTGAGAGATTTTGTTGGCTCGAATGCCTTTAAGTTTCTCATAACAATTCGTGAAGAAGACTGGAACAAGACCCCAAACAAAGGGGTGCATTTTCAGTTTGGAGACGTTGCGCTGGAGCTTCACAAAACAGAGGCAGAGAGCATCTATGAAAGGTTAACACAGCGTGCCGTTGACAAACACCACACCGGATTCGCAGAAGCCTGGATAAAGTTTGGAGAGCAAGGCCCGCTGTTAGAGTTCACCTACTTAACCACACAAGGGGAAACCCTGCGCGAACGCATCCAATCACAATTAGACCGCATCGAGAAAGAACAACCCCGGTTAATTCCCCTGCTCAAGATTGTAGGGTTTGCCGATGCAATGGGAGCTGGTATTCAGGCATCAAAAATTACTGCCTCCAGTATCGTTACGGAATTACGGCTGGCGGTTAAAACACTGGAGCGAGAATACCTTTTGCGATATTCCGATGAAGAAACCACCTTAACCGGTTTACACCCCATCCGATCCGGTATCATATCCGAGTTGCTTCATCTTGACAAACAGGAGTTAGCCGCAACAGCGGAGCAATGTACCAGCTTAGTAGCTGAACCAGACCTCTATATTTTCCTCGTTTCCGTTTTTAGGTATCACACAAGTACCCGTGAACGAATCATCAACATCCTGCCTACCATCAATTGCAATACATACACAGGGTGTGTTAACGTGCTAAACGCGCTCATTTGGATAGATGTAAAATCACTAATCGAAGACCATCAAGCCTTATGGGATGAACTATATGAACAGGATTCGTTTCTGCTCCACGTTCGCACCCATCTCGACTTTACGGGTATGTTGAACGATATGCCACTTTTCCCAGAAAACGAGAACTTCCAAAACGCGAGGACTACCGTAATCCAAAAACTGGAAGAGCATCAAATTTCGCAAGAGCGTATTTTCAACCGAGCACAACAATGGTTAGTCAATGCAGGCATTCCCGCTTCAAACCTCGACACCGATCAAGAGGCGAGTTCTTTTGGCGAGCTGCTTTTTTGGACAGCCCGATTAGCACCCAATAAAGAAATTCATCTGAACCGGGAAGCCATCATAGCTGCTGTTAATCAAAGATCACTTGGAGCAGCTTCAAGAGCATTATTCGGTTTACACGCAATTTCAGAAGAAGGGAAAATCATTGCTTTTGATGCTGAACCCAACCTGTTACAGCGCATTGGCCCGGAACTAAACGTGGCCTATCTCGAAAGATCAGAAACAAGTGTAACGGCTCATTTTCTGCTCGATATTTTTAAAGATTTTGATTCCGGTGAAAACATAGCCCATCAGCGAAAACTGGAAATAATCGACATTCTCCGCTATGCACTTCCCTACCTCGATAGTCACGGAGCAAAAGGATACGGCCACAAAACAAATTTCATCGAATCAGACTTCGATGATTCCAGCGCACAAATCAAACAACAGAACAACCCTATTTACTGGCTAACCTCAATCAACTCGCTCATTCTTAATCTGCTGGTTTACGAAAAACGTCCAGAAACATGGGAGGAATTTGTTGCACACACCCTTAAAATCAGGAGTGCATTTTCGAGCTATCTGCAGCAGATGGTCAGTGTATTGGAGGAACATTTCAAAAAGAACCGAAGTCGTACACCAATCGTCCAATTTGCCACCGAAGCCATAACCTACAACACCTATCAAATAGAATACGAAATACTCTTTCCAAAACCCATTTCAGACCCTACCGGAAGAGTGTCAGAAGATTCCAGCAAAGACCACAAACGCGAAGACCAAAACGACACAGCAGAAACCTCGCTGCTTACCGATAGGTTTCGCGATTTTAAGGATGCGCATAAAAACTACTTCTCATCGTTAAACGCTTTTAATTGGCAAAGCCTGCGTACAATATTCGACCGTGTAGGTATATCAATCGAAAAACAAAAGCAACTGCATCGGATGTCGCTGGTTAATCTTATACAAGCCTTCGATGCACTAAATGTCTATCAAGCAGCCTTTACCAAACACTTCGAAAAGTATAGCAACCCACAAACACTTCGAGAACTGGAAAATAAAGAAAAGCAAGCCATCACAGCACTTGCCTATGGCTGGAAGCACTTCGTTTGCCCCATGCAACAGCTACCCAAAAAATTGGCGAAAGAAGGGCCGAAAACCTTCGAAAAAATTGAACGTGATTTTCTAAAGCGACTGAACAAAACTTGCCAAAAGAAAACAGACGAAGCGTTGAACTCTGTTGACTTTTCTGCCCACACGGAAGCACATCCAAGAACCGTTATCATCCATGCTGATTGCATTAACCTGCTCGATACTTTTACGGCATTGGAATTGGCGATAAACATCCTGTTCGAATCCGTTGGCTCCTGCCCATATTTGAGTTTTAAACGAACCGTATTGGATCATCAGTTCGATGAATATTGGATTGTTGTATCACAGCTTGGTGAAGTTCCCGCTTATCAAGCCTACAAATTCAGCATGTTCGATCTCGAAAAGGGAAAGCTGGAAGAAATACCTTCCTACCGCTGGATACCCGTCCCTGTTCCCGCAGAAGCATTGAAACAAGCCAATATAAGGCTGTTTCAGCGAACCGAAGAGATTGAGTTTGCCCAATCCCTGCTCGACCGTTATTCCACGCTCACCATAAGTACAGGAGTACTGAGTCAACTTTTTGAACTCTCGGGCAATGCCAATCCCGAATCAGACACAAGTGTTCTCGAAAGCTGGCTAAACACCTTGATTGAGGATACTGTCAATACACATTCAAACCTTGTGGAAGACTTAATGACCGTGTTCGACAAGTACAAAGATTCCGAAGATCCTGACAAGTTGGATTTTGTTCAAACCATAGCTTCCGTTGTTCCCGCGTTGTCCCCCACTGAAGAAGGTGAAACAATGGGGGACACTATTGCCGAAAACATTAATACAATGAAGAACTGGCAAGCGCGGTTAACCGAATGTGGAGCGCAGGTAATGTTGATTTATTTGTATCTACTGGTCGAAGCCACCTCCCTCGAAGAATTGGAATAGGATGTGTCTATTCAGTTTAAGTTGACCATTCACTATTTTTATTTACTTGAATGCTATTTTAATCACTTACACGAGACCTTAATTTAATACCATGTTATCTAAATACTTTTTAAATAACATTATTATCGATTGTCTTTTACTGTTTTGAGAATAGAGTTTGAAAACAAAAAACCTCACATCATGACGATGGAGGTTGAGTTGTGGAGCCGGAGGGATTCGAACCCTCGTCCAAACAAGGAATAGCTATGCCTTCTACAAGCTTAGTTTGTCATTAATTTTCGTCTGTAGGCCGGTGACAAACAACCTATCTACAGCTTATCCCGAATTGAGTTTCGAAAGCAAAACCGGGCATTCTACTTTCTATCCCAAACTTATTGGTGCCCCGACTGGAAAAAGTGTTGGGAGAACTCTTTCCCGGGACATCTCGTCACCTCCTCTTTGGAGTGTGATGAAGGTAATCAGTCTTGGACTAGATTACGCAGCGAGAGCGTAATTATTTTCGCCATTTAAAAGTGTGAAGAACGTTTTGACTGGCTTTTCTTCAACGCCAGGCTTGCTTACATAACCGATTCGTCTTGCTGTCAAAACCAGTCGGCCCCATGTAAATGCAGTCTGCAAATGTATACAATTCTGCTTCTTGCTCAAACGCAAGGTTAGCCGGCTTTGTTTCCTATCTTTGGGCAAAATCGAATTATAATGGCCGCTGTGAAAATTGGAGTAATCAAAGAAGGAAAAGTTCCACCTGATAAGCGAGTTCCGCTTACACCCACTCAATGCAAGAACATTATCGATTCTTATGGTGATGAGGTGGATCTGACCGTGCAAAAAAGTGATGTGCGCAAGTTTACTGATTTTGATTATGAACGCAAGGGTATTGACGTTGTGGATCAAATGCACGATCGCGATGTACTGCTTGGAGTGAAAGAGGTTCCGCTGGAAATGCTCATTCCGCAAAAAACGTACTTCTTCTTTTCACACACAATAAAGGAACAGCCTTATAACCGCGATTTACTCAGAACCATTCTCGAACGTAAAATCACGTTGATCGACTGGGAGTGTTTGACGGATGCTAAGGGCTCTCGTCTCATCGGTTTTGGCCGATATGCCGGAGTGGTAGGGGCTTACAACGGGTTTAGAACTTATGGTTTGCGCTACGGACTCTACAATTTAAAACCGGCTCACGAATGTGCTGATAGAGCAGAGATGGAGCAGGAGCTGGAAAAAATTCAGCTACCCAATATCAAGATCGTGCTAACGGGTAGAGGCAGAGTTGCTCACGGAGCCATGGAGATCATTGATAAAATAGGAATCAGGAAGGTTGATCCAACTGATTATTCGAATCGTGATTTTTCAGAACCGGTTTACACGCAACTAGGTGTGGAGCATTACAATCGCAGGAAAGATGGTGGTGAGCGTTCACGAAAAGACTTTTTCAAAAACTACCGCGACTACGAAAGTGATTTCATGCGCTTTGCCCGCTCGACAGATTTTTTCATTGCAGGTCATTTTTACGCTGAAGGCTCTCCGTATCTTTTTACTCGTGAAGATGCTAAGGACAAAGATTTTAGGATTAGAGTTGTTGCAGATATCAGTTGTGATATTGATGGTCCGGTTGCTTCAACGATTAGGCCTTCAACAATTGTCGACCCGATTTACGGTTACAACATCGAAACAGAAGAAGAGGATGATTATCGCGCTTCAAATGCCATTGCTGTTATGGCTGTTGATAATCTGCCGTGTGAGTTACCACTCGATGCGTCACAGGACTTTGGCGAAGAACTGATGAAGCATATTTTGCCACTAATAATCCGCGGAGATAAAGACGACATCCTCGAGCTCGCTACAATTACGAAAGACGGTGATTTGACAGAAAAATACGGATACCTTCAGGATTACGTTGACGGCAAATAATCAGAGTTTTATCAGGATCTCAACTTCCACGCGTCTTTCCCTGTCTAAAATTGGATCAGATGCGTACTGTTCACCAAAAGCCTGAGAGAAGATAACTCGGTTGTCAATACCTGCCGATGTCAGGTAATTTCTGATTTCCTGTACGCGCTTTTGAGAGAGCGTTAAATTCAGCATAGAATTACCAGAGCTGTCAGTATAACCTGAGATGAAAATCCGGTAAATATTTTGCTTTGATACATCATTCAAAGCTCCTTTTAATTTTGATAGGTTTTGCGGCTCTTTCTTCCCGGGATCATAAAGCAAATCGATACGAACTGTATCATAAGCCGGTTTTTTAGTGACTTTTGGTTCAATTTTCTCAACCGGTTGAGGTTGTTTTTCCACTTTTTTAACGGGCTTACTTTTAGCATTTTTCAATGCTTTGTTCAGGCTCGATACAGTATCGTTGAAGTTGATGTTTTGTTTTTTGTACTGCAGGAGAAGGCTGTCATACTGAAATTGCGATACCGCTTTTTTTGACTTATAATTCTCACGATCTATTCCATTTTGAGCAGTAGTATCGATCAGCGCATCGAGCTCCTTTTCTACAGCCAGGTTTGCAATTGGCTCATCCGTCAACGCTATATCGTGAAGTATAATGAACTCTTCAACCAACCCTGAGTCTGATGAAATCGTATCAAACTGAGTTTGCATAACCGTATCGTAACGTGTTTTTCCAGATGGCAAAGGAACAGGGATAACCGTAGTTCCTCCGTTTCTCACACGCGTAACATTCTTTTGTCTTCCTTCTTTAATAATGGTCTTTTGAGAGCCTAAAGCATTGTTGAGTTGAGACTGTAGGTTCTCGATTTCAGTAAGTAATGAATCTTCATGAGATGCTTCTTCACTAACGATATCTTGAGAAGTATCTTTTTTATTGAGCAAACTATCTAACTTTCGACTCATCAGTTGTTGTTGAGCCTCTAAATTTCTAATCCTGTAAGATTCAGATAAATACTTGATAGAATCACTTTTTTGTACAACAGATGTATCGCGATAAATTGTTGATTTAACAGTTTGCACTCGTTTTGAAATACTGTCAAATCTCTCGTAATTAGCGATCTGTGTATCAGGCGTGAGAATAATAATCGGTCCTTTCCTGGCTGAGGTTGAGTCTGAAGTTAATGAAGTATTTTGAGCTTTTTCTTCGGTCAGAGCCGAACTATAGCCTGCCGAGTCTTTCGAGTCAGAATCATCAACATAAAGCGAAACTTTTCCGGTGTTTTGCACACCGCAAGCAACCAATAGAATCGATAATATGAAAATAGAAAATAGTTTCCTCATCACTTTTTCACTCCCATCCATAAGTTGAGTTCAAGCGCTAAACCAGCGGTTGGCAGGAATGTAATTTTTTGAAAATCCTGAATACCGTCCTCGGCCAGGATGAGTCCGCCAACATTTAAACGAACAACTTTGAAAAGCCTTACACCAAAGCCAGTGTAAACCGGAATATTAACACCCGGAGTAACAAACTCAGTTCCGCTGGCATCTCTTACAGGATCGAAGAGAACCCCCATCGAGTAGCCAAATGAATCGAATAATTTGGCTTTTTGAGCGAGTGTTGTTTTAGCTGCAAATGGAATAGTAAAACCAACTCCCGGAGTAAAATTGGTGTTGTTAACTGATGCGTTGTTTATCGTTGTGGATTTATTCCACGCGTACATTCCGGCATTTACCGGTAGGCTGAATCGTTCCTTATCTGTTGGGACTGATTCCACTGTGACGCTTCTGTATTGTTGAACAACATCAGAGTTGAGAAATTGATCTACTTCACTCATCACAAGGTCAGTGAGGTGATTTACTTTTTTATCAATGAGTTTATTCGCAATACTGTCACGCATTGTTGTTTTCTTCCTGCTGAGGAACTTTCTAAATTTAAAATCGCGATCATTTTCCAATTCGCTCAATACCAATTTACTCGGTGCAACGTACTGCAGTCCGTTTTTTGATACCTGATATTCAAGTGCTTTATCAATTAGCTTTTCTAGTCCCCGGTAAACATGTTTTGGCTTTTCAACGCTTACTTTTTTGCCATCAAACTTGTAGTTGTTTTCTAGGTAAAAGTGAATGCGGTTCCTGAGGTTTTCTCGCAACTTTTGTTTTTGAGTACTCGTCAACCGCTTGTAAGTAATGATCTTGAAATCGTACTTACTATTTGATTTAAGTACTGCGGGAACTTTAATACTAAATGTTTCTGTTTGGTTCTGATCGTAACGATTCCAACTGTAACGATGAAGCTCGGTTTCAGAACCTGACGGGAAAATGGCAACTTCAACGTACTCCACGTTTTTCAAGACTTCACCCTCAACGAGAAATGGTTTGTCAAAGGGCACTGATGGAGAGTTGACAAATGATCCTGATTCAAAGTTGACTTTCACTACGCGTTCTTGCGCTAGTGAAGTTGACACCATTACAGACAGGATTAATAAAAAGAAAATATTCTTCATGATGATAAGATTCAAATTCTTGTAGTGCAGTAATATATAAATCTGCTTACAATAAGACAAAAGGGGAGGTGAAAAGTTTAGATTCAGGCAGGTTACTGATTTTTCAAGTTTGCTATGGTCTGCCTGGGATCGTTAGACTTGAATACAAAGCTCCCGGCAACCAGCGCATTAGCTCCTGCATTGACAAGGTCAGGTGCGTTTTTGTCATTTACGCCACCGTCAATTTCTATGATGAGGTTTGGGTTTAGCTCATCAGCCATGGCTCTGAGCGTTCTTACTTTGTTGAAAGTATTTTCGATAAACTTTTGTCCGCCAAAACCCGGGTTAACGCTCATGATCAGAACCAAATCCAGATCGGGTAAGATGTCGCGAAGTAGTTCCACGGAAGTATGCGGATTGATCGAAACTCCGGCTTTCATGCCATGATTTTTGATTTCCTGGACAGTTCGGTGTAGGTGAGGAGAGGCTTCCAAATGTACGGTCAATATATCTGCCCCGGCATTTTTGAAATCTTCAATGTAACGTTCGGGCTGAGTGATCATCAAGTGCACATCAAAAGGTTTTTTTGCGTGCTTCTTGATGGCTTTAATCACTGGCATCCCGAAAGAGATGTTAGGCACAAAAACTCCGTCCATTACATCTATATGAAACCAGTCGGCCTGGCTTTCATTGAGCATTTCAGCAGCATTCTGGAGATTAGCGAAATCGGCTGCAAGAATTGAAGGAGCAATGATTGGAGTTTTCATGTTGTCAATTTTGCGGCAAAAATACGCATTGCCGCAAAACTTATCCTAAAAACGATTTTAAGTTAGATTGCTTAAAACGGATTTATTAGTTCAAAAATCACTAACTTAGTCAGTCAAACGAATCATACTTTATGGAAAAAAGTGAATGGTACAATAATGAGATATTAGTTGATCTCTTACTTTTTTTAATTTTTCCAATAGGTCTTTATGCCGTTTATAAGACTGATAAAATTAAAATGAATGCGACAAAAATAATCTATAGTTGCATTGGTTTCATTTCATACCTTACAGTTATAGTTACGTTGATGAAAGGATAAATCTACTTATCCTAAAAACGATTTTAAGTGTACGTTTCTCGACATCACCTTGAGTCTCCTCAATGCTCGTTCTTTGATTTGACGAACACGTTCGCGAGTTAAGGCCAGCATATCACCAACTTCTTCGAGCGTATGTGATTCGTCACAACCAATTCCAAAATACAATTTGATAACCTGAGCTTCACGTGCTGCAAGGAGGTTGAGAGAATGTTCAACTTCCTCTTTGAGTGAATCGGCAAGGAGTTGCTTATCAGGACTACCATCTTTGGCTTCAATCCGGGCGTACATATCGCGTTCATCACTGTCGTCTCCTAAAATGGGTGCATCCATTGAGATATGACGGTTGTTGATACGCAATGATTGTTTCACTTCAGCCTCAGATATTTCGAGCATATCGGCAATTTCACTCGTAGAAGGTTTTCTTTGATGTAATTGCTCGAGTTCTGAATATGCTTTATTGATTTTGCTGATTGAACCAATTTTATTGAGCGGTAAACGAACCATTCTCGATTGTTCAGCCAATGCCTTTAAAATTGATTGTCTGATCCACCAAACGGCATAAGAAATGAATTTAAATCCGCGTGTTTGGTCGAAACGTTTTGCTGCTTCGATCAATCCGAGGTTTCCTTCATTGATCAAGTCGGGTAACGTCAATCCCTGATTTTGGTATTGCTTGGCAACCGATACGACAAACCTGAGATTTGCTTTCGTGAGTTTTTCGAGTGCTGTTGCGTCTCCCGCCTGAATGCGTTGAGCTAACTCAACTTCCTGATCAGCACTCAACATGGTTTCTTTTGAGATTTCCTGTAGGTACTTATCAAGCGAAACCGACTCGCGGTTAGTGATTTGCTTTGTGATCTTTAACTGTCTCATAATCCTTTCCTTTTACTCACGCTAATTCTTTTGAGCTGGCTTTCAGGGTAAGAAAGCCGGGAAAGGCTCGCATTATTATAGACGCAAAAAGCCCCAAAGAAGTTTGGGGCTTTTCACAAAAAATTAAGAAACAGTACTTAGAAAATCCTTAGTCTTTCTTTTCAGGGCGCGGGATAAGCACCTTTCTAGAAAGTTTTAATTTTCCTGTTTTTTTGTCTTTATCGATGATTTTCACTTTCACTTCATCACCTTCTTTCAACACATCTTCAACTTTATCGATGCGTTTCCAGTCGATTTCAGAGATGTGAAGCAATCCGTCTTTTCCGGGAGTTACTTCAACGAAAGCACCGTAAGGAGCTAACGCTTTTACTTTACCCAGGAATTCGTCTCCAACTTCAGGTACCTGAGTAATTGACTTGATGCGTGACAATGCCTGCTCCATTTGGTCGCCATTCGTTGCCATTACATCGATTACACCTTTGCCGTCAACTTCTTCAATGACGATGGTCGTTTCAGTTTCTTTCTGGATTTCCTGAATGATTTTACCACCTGGTCCAATCACTGCACCAATAAGATCTCCCGGAATTGTCATTTGAACAATGCGCGGAGCATTTGGTTTGAGCTCTTTATTAGGCTCGCTGATTGTCTCATTCATCTTGTTGAGGATGTGCATGCGGCCTTCTTTAGACTGCTCTAGAGCTTTCGTTAAAATCTCTTCGTTCAATCCTTCAACTTTGATATCCATTTGACAAGCTGTAATTCCGTCAACGGTACCGGCAACTTTAAAGTCCATGTCACCGAGGAAATCTTCATCTCCGAGGATATCAGAAAGTACAGCATAACGATCACCTTCAGAGATCAAACCCATTGCGATTCCCGATACAGGTTTCTTAACCGGAATACCGGCATCCATCATTGCTAGTGAACCTGCACAAACAGTTGCCATTGATGATGAACCATTTGATTCAAGGATATCTGAAACAACGCGAACTGTGTAATTGTAATCTGAAGGAACCATTCCTTTCAATGCACGCATTGCGAGGTTTCCGTGTCCAACCTCTCTTCGTGAAGTACCTCTAACAGGTCTCGCTTCACCAGTTGAGAAAGGAGGGAAGTTATAATGTAGAATAAAACGTTGGCTATCTGTAAGGAAAGCGCCATCTACGCTCTGCTCGTCAAGTTTGGTTCCGAGCGTTACAGTTGTCAAAGATTGCGTTTCACCACGAGTAAAGATAGAACTTCCGTGAGTTCCCGGTAGGTAACCAACTTCTGTCCAAATATCGCGAATTTCATCCGTTTTACGACCGTCAAGACGAATACCGTCATCGAGCACTACAGCGCGAACTGCTGCTTTTTTCACCTTACCGAAGTAAGTGTTGATGAGACCGCCTTTTTCTTCGAGCTCTTCTTCTGAGAATTGCTCTTTGTATTCGGTCAGAACCTTATCGAATTGCTCGCTGCGTTCCTGCTTAGATGTAGGAGTTTTCGCAATCTCGTGAGCTTTGTCGTAAAGGTCATTTTTAACTTTTTCTTCGAGCTCTTTGTCGTGAGTCTCGTGTTCGTATTCTCTTTTGGTATGAGATTTCTCAACCTGAGAAGCCAATTCTTTTTGAGCCTGGCATTGCTCTTTAATTGCGTCATGAGCAAACATGATCGCCTGGATCATTTCCTGCTCTGAGATTTCATCCATCTCACCTTCAACCATCACAATGTTGTCAGAAGAACCGGCAACCATCATGTCGATATCGCTCGACTCGAGTTCTGACAGTTTTGGGTTGATCACAAAGTTTCCATCGATTCTACCAACACGAACTTCAGAAACCGGTCCGTTAAATGGAAGATCACTCATCGCAATTGCTGAAGATGCAGCAAAACACGCGAGAGCATCAGGCATAGTATCTTTATCGGAAGATATCAATTGAACGAATACCTGCGTTTCAGCGTGATAATCATCAGGGAACAATGGACGTAGAGCTCTGTCGATCAAACGAGCTGTTAAAATTTCATTTTCTGATGGTCTCGCTTCGCGCTTGATAAAACCACCAGGGAACTTACCGGTAGATGCGAACTTTTCGCGGTACTCTACGGTAAGCGGTAAAAAGTCAACGCCTTCAGCTGCTTCTTTTCTCGAAACAACAGTAGCTAAAAGCATAGTGTTACCCTGCTTGATGACAACTGAGCCATCAGCCTGCTTGGCTAATTTGCCCGTTTCAATAGTAATTTCCTGACCTGCTGTTGTAAAGGTATGTTCTAATCCGATTTTCATTATACGTAGTATCTTTTAAAAAAGAAAGGCAATTTTGCAATTGCCTTTCCTGTAAAATTATTTACGAAGCTTCAATTTCTTGATAATGGCACGATATCTTTCAATATCTTTAGCCTTTAAGTAATCGAGAAGTGAGCGTCTTTTACCAACGAGTGTGATAAGTGCTCTACGAGTTGAAGCATCTTTTTTGTTGTTCTTTAAGTGCTTTGTTAAATGGTCAATGCGGTGAGTGAACAATGCAATTTGACCTTCAGCTGAACCGGTGTTTCCTTCAGAGCCACCAAACTCTTTAAAAATTTCTTTTTTCTTTTCGCTTGTTAAATACATGCCAATATTATTTAAATGATTTTTATGTATTTCGACCGTAATCGAAGCCGCAAATATAGATAATTTAAAGCGACTGTTTTTGTAATTTCTTAATTTTTAAACAATCTCAGTGTCTGAGAGAGTTTATCGCGTAGTTCACGCCTATCGACAATGAAGTCGAGAAAGCCATGCTCGAGCAAAAATTCAGATGTTTGAAAACCTTCTGGCAAATCTTTACCGATTGTCTCCTTGATTACTCTTGGTCCGGCAAAGCCAATAAGAGCGCCCGGCTCAGCGATGTTGATATCGCCTAACATAGCAAAAGATGCCGTAACACCTCCGGTTGTTGGATCAGTCAAATAGCTGATGTACGGAATTTTGTGTTGAGACAAAAGAGTAAGCTTAGCTGATGTTTTTGCCATTTGCATGAGTGAAAATGCAGCTTCCATCATACGTGCACCACCTGATTTTGAAATAATCATCAATGGCGTTTTGTGCTTGATGCAGTAGTCTATACTGCGGGAAATCTTTTCACCTACTACAGATCCCATTGAACCACCGATGAATTTAAAATCCATGCAGGCAATCATCAACGGCTGACCGTCAACTTTTCCGTGTGCGGTTCTGATAGCATCTTTGAGACCTGTTTTTTGCTGAGAAGCTTTAACTCTGTCAGTGTATTTCTTCGTATCTTCAAACTTGAGCGGGTCACCTGAAGAGAGTGATTTATTGATCTCTTTCATTGTTCCCTCATCAAAAATGAGATTGAAATACTCGTCAGATCCTATGCGCTTGTGGTAACCGTCAGCCGGTACAACATAAGCGTGCTTCTCGAGTTCTGACGTTTCAATGATGTGTCCTTTTGGAGACTTGAACCAAAGACCGTCAGGTGTTTCTTTTTTATCTTTTGTAGGGGTAGTAATACCCTTTTTAATTCGCTTAAACCAACTCATAATGAGTGTATTTTAAGTGATACATGAAATCGAGACGATTTCTTTATGCGATCGTTACCTCGCTTTCAAGGTAAACATCCTGTACAGAGCGGATGATTTCAACTCCTTCTTTCATCGGCTTTTGGAAAGCTTTGCGACCGAGAATCAATCCTGATCCACCAGCTCTTTTATTGACAACTGCAGTTTCAACAGCATTTGCCAAATCTGAGTCGCCTCCTGAAGCACCTCCTGAGTTGATAAGTCCTCTGCGTCCCATGTAGCAGTTTGCTAGTTGGTAACGACAAAGATCAATCGGGTTGTCTGATGTCAAGTCGCTGTAAACCTTGTCGTGTGTTTTGCCAAAGTTTAATGCTTTGTAACCTCCGTTGTTTGTCGCGAGCTTTTGCTTGATGATATCAGCACCAATTGTTACACCAATATGGTTTGCCTGTCCTGTAAGATCAGCTGAGGTGTGATAATCTGTACCATCTTTTTTGAAGTCGCTATTGCGGAGGTAGCACCACAGGATAGTAGCCATTCCAAGTTCGTGAGCGCGCTCAAATGCGAGTGCGATTTCCTGAATTTGGCGATCACTTTGTTCAGATCCGAAATAGATAGTGGCACCAACTGCTGTTGCACCCATCTCCCAGGCACGCTCAACCGTACCAAACTGGATCTGATCAAAAGTACTGGGGTAAGTGAGTAATTCGTTGTGATTGATCTTAACGATGTACGGTATTTTGTGAGCGTATTTCCTCGCTGTAGAAGCCAACACGTCAAAAGTTGAGGCAACTGCGTTACAGTCTGCTTCAATTGCGAGTTTTACGATATTTTCCGGATCGAAGTAAATTGGGTTTGGAGCAAACGATGCTGCTGCCGAGTGCTCAATACCCTGATCAACCGGTAGTATAGAAAGGTAACCAGTACCTGCAAGTCTACCGTGATTATATAGAGATTGAAGACTTTTTAATACTTGAGGATTGCGATCGCTGTTTAAAAAAACGCGGTCAACAAAGTCGCTTCCCGGTAGGTGAAGTTGTTCTTTTGAGATTGTTTTTGAAACGTGGCTCAAAAGATTATCGGCCTTGTCACCAAGGAGCTCCTGAATTTTATTAATCGCTGACATATGTTAGGTATATCTTTGTTGATTTGCTTTGAGCCGACAAAGCTAAAAATAAATTGTTAAGGTGTTTGCAAATTTAGAATCATGTAAGTGAAGAGGTGCAGACTAAAAAGGATACCCAATTCCTAAGTTAAATGTACTCCGCATATTGTAGTTGTTTTGATTGGCTTCATTGTATAGGTCTTTGGATTGAAAAATCCATCTTTCTCCTTCAGCCAGAGCGGGATCTCGCATTTGCACACCCCAATCTAAGCGGAGTAGCAGGAAGCTGAAATCAAAACGAAAACCAATTCCGGTTCCGACCGCGATTTCTTCATAAAAACGGTCAAATCTAAAAATTGATGATTCCACCTGTTGATCTCTTTCCAGTACCCAAATATTTCCCATATCGGCAAAGAAGGCAATTTCAAACATATCAGTCAATTGGGCTCTGTATTCAACATTTGCTTCTAGGAGAACATCTCCAACCTGATCAATGCCTGCTGTTACAGAATCTGGAGTTGAACCGGGTCCAAGGGAACGAGCTGTCCATGCTCTTATATCGTTTGCTCCTCCTGCAAAAAAGCTTTTGTCGTAAGGCAGTACATTTCTGTTACCGTAAGGCACACCAACTCCGGCATGGAACCGATAAGCCATTTTGCTGTTTTTTGTGATGTTGTTGTAGACTCTAAAATCGTTGGCTACTTTGACAAACTGTGCGTAGCGAATACCAAAGAGCTCGTAGTATTCTCCGTTTGTTTTATTTAGTCCGAGCCAATCGCTGCTCTGGGCGAGTAAATTACCGGCTGTTTCAACCGTTACACGATTCCAAATAGCGTTTTGATTTTTGCGAAGGTTTTGATTGGTCCAGGTGTAATTAAATTTACTACCTGCAATCAGGTGGTCACTGTAGGTGTTTAGTAGAAACGGGTTTTGAAGATCTCGCAATCGCTGATCAAAATAATCGCGTTTATCAATTCGGATAATCGATAAGTTAAGAGGATAAAAAGCGTAATCATTGCTGTTTTTGGTGTTTCCAGACCAAAAATAGGCGTAAGAGGTATTGATCAAGTTACGCGTAAAGTCGGGGCGTCTTTGGTAATTGAAGTTGAGGTTGACATTGGTTTTAGGATTCTTGTAATTAGGTAATTCGTAACGGTAAACATTTTTTGGTAGAAGTAGATCTGGTAGGTAGAGTGATGTTTCAATACCGTATTCTGTTGTGTTGAAAGGTGAAATTCGTTCTAGATTTGATCCTTGCGTTTCCTGATCTCCTTCAACAGGGTTGTTCGTTTGTTGTGCTTCAACACCACCTCTGAGCCTAACCCGAAACATTTCGGCTCCTTTAAAAAGGTTCCTGTTCGTGTAACCTAGATTTCCTGAGACACCGAGGTTACCACCAGTATTGGTTCCTTCAGCTTCAGCTGAAACAGATTGTCGCAGAATAGGGGTGAGGTTGATGTAGCAGTTTAAAAGAGCTGTATCATTACCGGCTTCTTCAAACTGAATGTTGATAAACCTGAAGTTATTAAGAGATGAAAGACGGTCGTAAGTATATTCCTGCCTGGATTGTGAGTAAAATTCATTTGGCGCAATGTATATCGCATCGGCTAGCACTCTTGGTTTGTAATTGCTTTTTTTGGTGTTGACGAAGTAGAGATCGTCATACTTAACCGTGTCATTTGTTACTGATTGAAACTCTGTGGAGTAGTTAGTGTTAATATACACATTTTGTACACGGTATTTTTGATGCATTTTTTCTACTAGCGTATCTTCTCCTGATGGGAGTCTTTCTTCTGTGACGGGGTTATTGACTTTTTGCCTGATGTAAACGCGGTGGTTACCTATTGTAGAGTCGACTTCATAGGTAACAAAATTTTGATTAAAGTAATAGTAGCCTTGATCTCTCATCGATTTTGTGAGTCGCTGTCTCTCGTCATCAATTTCTTCCAGACTAAAAATAGCACCGTTTCTCAATGAAGTTTCTTTTGTCGCCTTTTTAATAGCAGGTAACAAATCCTTGTCATCTATCGAGTAAGCAACCTCCTTGATTTTATAAGGCTTTCCTGCTTTAATTTCATATTGAACCGTAACTTTCCTGCTATTCGTATCTCTAACCGGTTTAGCTGATACGCGATTGTTGAAATACCCGTTATTTTTAAGGAAAAGGCTCAAATCAGTTACTGATTTATTCATGAAAATAGAATCGAATACAACTGGAGCATTTCCTATCTTATACTTGATCCGATGAGATAGAACTGGATTGAACTCTTTTGGCTCTTTTCCTTTTTCAACTCTTCTATCGTTTCGTTTTTCCAGTCTTTTGCGTTTCCTTTCATTTCGCTTAGCGACTTTGGCAGAGTCAAAAAGGTTGTAAACGAACAGGTTAAAACGGAAAAGTTCAAATATTTTTTTGTTTGGCTTTTGCTTGATTACGGCCTTAATCTCATCCTCGTCAACAGTTTTAGCATTGTTTTTAAGTTCGTTTTTAACGAGCAAATACTTGTCTTGAGGGACATACTTGGTGCTGTTGCAGGCTCCTAACGCAATTGTTAGAGCAATCGCCAAAAGCGTATATTTTACGTAGTAATTCAAGCCCATGTGATAGATTTGCAAAACTAATGATTAAACTGTGGTGAAATGCTTTCAAAAAGGGAATTAAAAATTTTACGGTCTCTGCGCCAAAAAAAGTTCAGGAATGAACATGGAAAATTCCTTGTTGAAGGCGAAAAACTGGTTCAGGAAGCGATAGAAAGCGACTTTGAAGTTGAAGCAGTTTATCACGGTCAGAGCCAGACTCCGCCAACTCCCAGTTCCTTTGCTGTACAGGAAGTTTCACAGAAAGAGTTGTCGCAAATTTCATCGATGAAAAATCCGCCCGGAATCATGGCACTGGTCAAATTTCCAGATAAATCATTCAAAATTTCATCAGATAAAATATTAGCTGTTGAGGGTATCAATGATCCCGGTAATTTGGGTACGATTCTGCGTATTGCCGATTGGTTTGGAATTGAAACGGTTTTGTGCTCTGAAGAAACTGTTGACGAATTCAATCCCAAAGTCATTCAATCATCAATGGGCTCGATATTCCGAACTCGGTTAGCTAGAGTGGATCTGACCGAAAAAATTGAGAAATTAAAAGCTAAAGGATACTCAATTGTTGGTGCTGAGATGAGCGGTAAAAAGCTCGATCGCGATACAATTCCTCAAAAAGCAGTTTTGGTCATGGGAAGCGAATCTCACGGGATAAGTCCTGAAATTCAAAAACTACTCGATTTCTCGGTAACCATTGAGAAAAGGGGAGGAGCTGAGTCGTTGAATGTTGCTGTGGCGACTGGAATTATTTTGAGTTACTGGGTTTAGCCCTCGAAGTGAAATGAGATGGAAACCATCCGAGGTGTAAGTTTTTCAATCGGATCGCTCCACAGTGTATTGTCCTGAATCAAGACTCCGTTGATTCCCTGTGAAACTTTGATTTCAGGTGAGAATTTGAAGTACTCGAGGAAAAAATCGAATCCAACTCCAAATTCGTACATGACGTTGTGTCTTTTGAGCCGAATAACTTGTTCTGATACTGGCACTTTATTATCGGTATCAAACTGAGAGGCGAGGTCGAGGCTGTAATTGGCTCCACCAACAACATAAGCAGCGAAATTATTGAGGCGCTCTGACCGATATTTGAAATTCAAAGGAAACTGAAGGTAAGTCGATTCAACCTGCTTTGTTTCTAGTGAATTATCTGACTCACCCTGGAAGAGGTAATCGAGATTTCGCTGTCCAAATGCGAGCGTAGGTAAAAAACGCAAACTGAATTTACGGGTAATGTGCCATGAACTCACAATCCCGATGTTAAATCCGCTTTGCCTGTTTGTTTCAACTGAAACGAGTGAGTCGTTTTTCGTGAGGTCAGTGTTGAGGTTGTAGCCCATTGTGTTGACTCCCAGTGTAAAACCAAAGTGAACTTTCTTTTCATCAAAAAAACGGAGGTTTTTTGGTCTTTCCAGCTGTGCTTGTGCCAGTTCGCTGAAAATGAACGCAATAAACAAAAGGATACCGTATTTCAAAAGTCTAACTATCAACCTTTTCCGATTTATTTCTCACCTGTGTAAATGCTTGCAATACCAAACGTAAGCGGGATGCACTTAGTATTTGTGTAGCCCACACTTTCCATTACATCGAGAAACTTTTGTCCATAAGGGAATGCTTCAACTGATTCTGGAAGGTAGGTATAAGCACGTTGATCTTTAGAAACCCATTTCCCCAGGTTTGGCAAAATAGACTTAAAGTAAAAGTTGTAAAGCTGCTTGATGGGGAAGTGCTGAGGTTTTGAAAACTCGATGATAACCGTTTTTCCTTTTTTGGTCAGAACGCGATGCATCTCAGCCAGCCCTTTTTCAAGGTTTTCGAAGTTTCTCACACCAAAAGCAACTGTGATGGCATCGTAGGATTCATCTTCAAATGGGAGGTTTTCGCTGTCTCCATACTTCATCTCAACAATGTCTTCCACATTTTTCTTTTTCATTTTTACCCGTCCAACATCAAGCATTTTGTTGGAGATATCGACCCCCGTTACTTTTTCGGGTTTTAAATCCAAAGCCTGAACAGCAAAATCACCTGTTCCTGTAGCGACATCCAGAACCGTTTTGGGTTTCACAGGTTTCAATAATTTGATCGCTTTTTTGCGCCACAATATGTCAATCCCCAGTGAGAGAAAGTGGTTGAGGAAATCGTAGTTTCCCGCGATATTATCAAACATTTCAGCTACCTGTTCTTTCTTCGTAGCTTCTTTATCGTATGGAGTAACGTTCTTGGACATAAGCTTTAACCGATAAGCATGTGCTCATCAGGATATTTATAATTTGTACTGACAATAGAACTGCTCAACGCGAAAACAACGGTTAATGTTCCCACCCTTCCAACAAACATGGAAAGTATAATAATTGATTTTCCCAATTCGCTCAGGTGAGAAGTGACTCCCGTGGAAACGCCTACGGTTGCAAATGCGCTGACTTCCTCAAAAATAATGTCTATGAGCCTGAATTGTTCACTCGCGATCAATTCCTGCTCACTTATAGATAGTGCTATAATTCCAATAAGTATGATAGTCAAAGCAAACATAAGTGTGCTGAATGCTCTGAAAACAATATCCTGTGGAATTGTTCTCTTGAAGACTTCGATGTGTTTTTTCCTTCGAATAACAGAATAAGCTGATAAGATAAGAATAGAGAATGTAGAAGTTTTTATTCCGCCAGCAGTAGAGCTGGAAGCACCACCAATGAACATGAAAATCATTGCAATGAGCAGTGTGGGAATAGCCATCTGACTAAAGTCGAGAGTGTTGAAACCTGCGGTTCTGAGTGTTATTGATTGAAAAAGCCCTGTGATGATGGATTCTACAGTACCGTAATTGGCAAAGCTGTTTTGCTTCTCAAAAATCAGGAAAGCTATTGTACCCAAAACGACTAAAGTAATAGTCGTGTATATGTTGACCATTGTTCCAACTTTTGGTCTTTTCCACGGGTACTTCAATCTTTCCCGCATCGACTTTACATTGAATAAATCGATCAGCGTATCAAATCCGAGCGCTCCAAAGAAGATCAAAATTGCTACTACCAGATGTAGGATAAAGAAATATCGATAAAACTCGTTGAAGAAACCATCGCTTATAGTGGAGAATCCTGCATTATTGAACGCACTTACAGAATGGAAAAGTGAAAAGAAAAGATTATCTCCGAGAGCTTGATCAGGGAATTCGCTTTCCATCAACCACAAAATTATTGAGGTGCCTACTAATTCAAAAACCAGAGTTCCGATTATGATTTTACCGAGCAATCCTTTGCTGCTGAAAACTGAACTTTTAAAGATGAAATCTTCGAGAGAATCCTGGTGTCGCATTCCAACACCAAACTTTGAAAAGAGAGCTGTAAATGAACCAAATGAAACAATGTTAAGCCCACCAAGCTGCATGAGAATTAAAATAACAAATTGTCCTTTAAAGGTGAAATAGCTTCCCGTATCAACCACGATTAGTCCGGTGACGCATGAGGCGCTGGTACTGGTGAACAGAGCATTGAGAAATGACATACTTCCTTCAGCAACAGTCATCTCCGGCAACATCAGTAAAAATGTTCCAATAGCCATTAAAATCAAGAAGGTAATGGCAAAGAGCTTTGGTGGGTTAATCTTAATTCTAGGGAGAATTTGTGATTCTTTTTTAAGATCTATCGCTACGATAATGAGAATATAAACCTGGAGAAAGATGGTGGAAAAGCCAGTGAAGTTTTGGAAACCAATATTCTGAAAGAATTGCTGAATCACCAGTGTACCTGCAAAGTTGTAACTGATTGCATCCACGATGAGCATCGTGATGAGCAGGCCTTCTAGCCAGGTTCGCCTGAAGAATTTTTTTGGTTCAAAATCATAGATGATTCTTACCACATAACGAATAATGTAAAAAGCAAATGTGGCTTGCATGAAGAGGAAAAGCGAATCAAGAACCTCCTGAGAGTGCTTGTAACCGTAGTAGTAAATGATGACACCAACCGAGCTAATTGAAACGAGCAAGCTGATAATATTCAGCCACCGCAAAACCTCTGTTTTACTGTCGTAAATGAAGAGGTTAATCTTTTCTCTAAGCTGATTGATATCCATAAATTACTTACTCAATCTTAAAGCTTCGTCTTCAAGTAGGTTTTTATTGATCGGAACCACACCAATTTGCTCACAAACGAGTCCGCCAGCTAAATTAGCCAACTGGGCAGTGAATTCTGGTTCCATTCCGAGTGCCAAACAAAGTGAAGCAACTGCAATAACAGTATCGCCTGCTCCTGAGACATCCGCAATATTTCGAATGTGAGCCGGGATTATTTTTGATCCCTGAGCTGTATTTATGTAAACACCGCGTTCTGACAGTGTTATTAATGCCTGGTCAACTTCAATTTTCTCATTCAAAAGCGCTATTGCTTTATCCAGGCTCTCTTTGTTTACTTCTGGCAATTCAATTTTTAAACCTTCTCTCAGTTCTTTCAAATTTGGTTTAAAAAGAGTAGCGTGTTTGTAAGCTTTAAAGTTTTTCTTTTTGGGATCAACAGTTACCGGAACTCCATGTTCACGACAAAAAGTGATAACCTGCTTGATGAGATTAGGCGTGATCAATCCTTTATCGTAATCTTCAAAAATGACCACGTCAATATCTTCTCGATCAATAATACTCTGGATGCGGTCGATCAGCTTTTTATTGATCTTTCTATCGATCGGAGAAACCGTTTCTTCATCAATGCGCAACATTTGTTGATGATGACTGATAACGCGTGTCTTGATAGTTGTTGGCCGCTTTTCATCTTTAATGAGTCCATCAACCGGCATGTTCTCATCTTTCATCAGCGACTCAAAAGTATTTCCGCCCTCATCGTCACCAATAACAGTACACAAGAACACTTCAGCATCTAGAGCCTTGATGTTTCGAGCTACATTAGCTGCTCCTCCAAGTCTGTTTTCTTTTTTTTGAACAGAAACAACAGGAACAGGAGCTTCAGGAGAAATGCGATCTGTTTTTCCCCAGTAATAAGAGTCGATCATGACATCACCAATCACAATAGCTTTGAGATGTTTGAACTGATCAAATGCCCTGTTGATTAAATGTTGATCCACTTTAAATTATTTGAGTTTATCCAATGCTTTCTTAATGCGTTCTATTGCGAGTTTGATATTCCCTTCAGAAGTAGCGTAACTCAACCTGATACAGTTTTCATCTCCAAATGCTTCACCCGGAACTGTTGCCACAGCAACTTCATTGAGTAAATACATACATAGGTCTGTCGAGTGAGCTATCACTTTTCCTTCAGGAGTGTCTTTCCCAAAAAAGTGCGATACATCTGGGAATACGTAAAAGGCTCCTTGCGGAGTTGCTGTTTTGAGTCCGTCAATTCCTTTCAGTAAATCCAAAATCAACTCTCTTCTCTTGAGGAAAGCATCATTCATATAGGAAACAGAGTCAGGAGATGCATCAAGAGCTGCTTTTGCAGCCATTTGTGCAATACTGTTTGCTCCGCTGGTAAACTGTCCCTGAACTTTGATAGCTGCTTTCGCAATCCACTCAGGTGCTGCGATATAACCAATTCGCCAGCCTGTCATCGCAAATCCTTTAGAAACACCATTTACTGTCACAACCTGATCTTTGATTTCCTCAAATCGTGCTAAACTCGCGTGCGATCCACTGTAATTGATGTGTTCGTAAATCTCATCGCTTACAACCACCAAATTTGGGTGCTTTTGAATAACACGAACGAGATCACTTAATTCCTCCTCACTGTAAACACTACCACTTGGATTACATGGCGAGCTGAATATTAAGAGTCTTGACTTTGAAGTAATGGATTTTTCCAGTTGATCACCTGTGATTTTAAACTCCGATTCAACTGTCGTTTTGATGGTTTTGATACTGGCCTGCGCAAACTCACCCATTGCGTAGTAGCTCACCCAATACGGAGCCGGCAAAATCAGTTCTTCACCCGGGTTTATCACACTCAGAACCACATTCATCAAAGACTGTTTGGCTCCCGTAGAAACAACTACGTTTCCAGCCGAATAGTCCAGCTTGTTGTCTCTCTTTAATTTTTTGGCGATTGCTTCTCGCAATTCAGGAAAGCCGGGTACAGGAGTATAATGCGTGATATTATCATCGATAGCTTTTTTTGCAGCTTCTTTGATAAATTCCGGAGTATCAAAGTCAGGTTCTCCAATACTGAGGTTGATAACATCGACTCCACGGTCTTGTAATTCGCGGCTCTTTGCAGCCATTAGCAATGTTTGCGATTCAGATAGCTCTTTGACTCTCTTTGAAACGTGTTTCATATTGCGCAATTGATGAACTGCAAATCTAATGATTTTTATATGCCATCGAAGTAGTGGAGAGTGGGGGTTCAGTGAAAATTTCTAATCTTTGGAGCCCAATTAATTTGATATGGACTATTTGTTTGAACTGTTTAAGTTGTTGATTCCTTCAGGTATTGTAGGCGCTACTGTTTATTTTGTGATTCAGCAGTATCATGAGAATCAGGAGAAAATGAAAGCTCTAGAGCTAAGGAAGCAATCGAAAGATCATGTGAACCCTACCAAGATTCAGGCTTATGAGCGATTGATTTTATTTCTTGAACGCATTTCTCCTGACCGACTTGCAATGAGGTCTCAAAACAGTAAACTAACAGCTCAGCAACATCAAATGGCCATGTTGACGAATATTCGCAATGAATTTGATCACAATCTCACGCAGCAACTCTATGTATCCAGCGAAGCCTGGAAACTCGTAGTTCAGGGAAAAGAAGAAGCGATAAGGATTATCAATATTTCTGCATCTAAATGTGAGGAGAATGCTTCATCATTTGATCTCACGCAAATGATTTTGAGCATAACAGCACAACTCGATCATTTACCACAAAAAGTAGCTATTGAAGGACTCAAGCGGGAGTTTAGGTCTCGTTTTTAGTCGATTTATCGAAAAGCTCAATCAATTTTTTTGCCGCTTTATACGGATTGAGTTCTTTATCGGCAATCTTAGACTCGTAATGCGGAATTTCATTTTCGATTAGCTGGTTCTGATAGAAACGGTTTTTAAGCATGACGTTGATGTTTTCATGCATCCAGTTTTTGGCTTGCCGGGTGCGGTTCTGACCAAAATAGCCGTTTTTCATCGTCTGCTCTTTATATTTTTCGATCAGACTCCAGATTTTATCCAAATTCGTACCTTCAGTCGAGCTACAGGTTTTCACTTTCGGACTCCACATAGACCGCTTTTGAGGGAATAGATGAAGAGCGTTTTGATATTCGCGTTTTGCATTTTTACTGGCCTGGACATTGTCTCCATCAGCTTTGTTGATCACAATCGAATCGGCCATTTCCATGATGCCGCGTTTGATTCCCTGTAATTCATCTCCCGCACCGCTGAGCATGAGCAGCAAAAAGAAATCTACCATTCCGTGAACAGTTGTTTCGCTCTGTCCAACTCCAACAGTTTCCACAATGATAACATCGTAGCCGGCTGCTTCACACAGTATAATACTCTCTCGTGTAGCATTGGCCACACCGCCAAGTGCACCGGATGAAGGAGAAGGGCGAATGAAAGCTTTTTCGTTTTTACTGAGTTCGTTCATTCGAGTTTTGTCTCCCAAAATACTACCGCGAGACATACTGCTACTGGGGTCGATGGCTAATACAGCTACCTTGTGTCCTTTGGCAGTAAGGTAACCGCCAAATGCTTCGATAAATGTTGATTTTCCAACACCGGGAACTCCGGTTATGCCCACTCTAATAGAATTACCTGATTTCGGAAGGCACTTTTCAATGATTTGCTGGGCTTTCTCATGATGAGTTGGGTTTGAGCTTTCTACAAGCGTGATGGCTTTGCTGAGAAAATTAGCATCTCCGCTATAAACTCCGTTAACGATTTTATCAATGGAGTATGCTGTTCGGGATTTGGACCTGAACCGCTCAATTGCTCTATCACGGGCGCTTTTCTCACTCATGCCTCAAATGTAAGAAACCTGAGACTAATCAGTGAAACCGTGATTCCAGCTCAATACGTAAGGTTCACAATCGCCTTCAGTTAGTTCAGAGACTTTCCCTGTTAAAGTGATGCCTTCCTGAAGATGGTTTTTAGTTAGATAATCTGAAGTGATTTTCACATTTCGCAAATCGCCCAACTCTTGTTTTTCCTGAGCTAAAATGCTTTGATCAAACTGAAGCCAAACGTTGTAAATTCCTTCTTCATCTGAAGGTTCAATGGATGTGATTTCCATTTTGACAAACATAGGATCAGTGTATCCGCAAGGGCCTTCACTTGTCGAGTTGCACGAAAAAAGGGCTGATGATAGCATCAACCCTGTAATTAAACTGATGTTCAATACTTTATTAATTGAAAAATTTACTCTTCCAAACATCCTGACTAAATTCTTTAGATTTTAAAATTCCGATGATAAGTGCAGACACAAAGTAAAAGCCACTGAACACAAATGCCATGTAAATTTTTGTTAAACCTGATGCGTAAGCGTTACTCCATTCTGTTTGAGGGAATAATGAATCAGGAAGGATGAGTGTTGTGAGCAAACCCAATACTACTGCTGTCAACCCTAAAGTAGTAATATTCCTCATCGGGTAGTGAATTGCATTTCGGTACCAGCCCATGTCGTCACCCCATTTGTGAATCATGTAATAGCTTCCATTACCGAGATCTGCAAAAAGAATTGGATCTTCAGTAGCATCTCTCAACTTGAACCGACTTTCGGGAGCCACAATTTTGAAACTCTCAAAAGTCAATTGGTTTTCTTTTTCAATTTTTTTGATTTTGGCTTTTGCTTCTTTTGGAATTTCACCCAGGAATAAATGAGAGGGTAAAAAGCGCAGCCTGTACTTTGTACAAATATTTTCGATTGTATATTCTGAAAAAATGAGATCAGAGTCGAGTTGATCAAACTTTGAATGCTGACTCCTTTCTTGATGAGGGTTTGTCAACCTGTTTTCAATTGATTTTTCAAGTTGAAAATCGCCATTGATGATGGCGGTTGCCTGGTTAATGATGTTTTTCTCAGCCGTTTGTTGCTTAGCTCTTTCCTTCGTCAATTCCTCTATAATATCCACATTCTTAAACATATCCTTCCAGTTTTCAGTCATTCAAAAATACAAATCTTCATGAAATTTACTATTAATTTAAACGGATAATGGGCTTCGTTGTTTTCATTTTAGTCATACCTTTTAAAAATAAAGTGTTTTCTTAAACCATGAATAAAGATTTCATAACTTTATAACTTGATTTTAAATTAATTTTGACCCCTCGTGGAATTAGTTTACACCAAAAGACTCAATAGTTTGATTGATGGCTGTTGCGATGGAAATCGCAAGAGTCAAAGGGAGCTTTATGAGCTTTTTAAAACGAAAATGTTTGGTGTAAGCATGCGTTACGCTCAAAACAGGGCTCTTGCTGAGGACATTTTGCAAGAATCGTTCATCAAGGTTTTTAAGTCGATCAAAACTTACAAAGGTGAAGGTTCTTTTGAAGGTTGGATGCGCAGAATACTCGTTCACACAGCGCTCAGGTACATCGATAAAGAAAAGCGATACAGGTGCGCAGATGAAGAAATAGAGTCGATTTCGGTTGATAAGTCTGTTTTGAATGATGCGATGCAAAGTCTTGAACACGAGGAGTTGATGAAGTTGGTAGACAATTTACCTGATGGCTACAGACAAATTTTTAGTCTGTACGCTATTGAAGGATTTACACATAAAGAGATTGCTGAAAAGCTTGATATTTCAATCGGAACCAGTAAATCTCAATTAGCCAGAGCGCGTAAATTATTGAAAACTAAAGTGATTGAGCTGTACAAACGCTCAGTTGCGCAAAACGGTCAAAGTGCAGGATAGGGAGTTTGACGACATATTTAGGAAGGCAGCACGTGATGTTCGGGAAGAGCCGTCAAAAGGTGTGTGGGGCGCTATTGAGCGAGATCTCGACAGCAGCAAACCATACCGCATATTGAATTATGTATCGGCATTGAGATGGGTGGCTTCAATTGCCTTATTAGTGGCTTTTGCAACTGCAATGGTTTTCAACTACGATGATGTTGCTGATGATCTGTTAGAAAACAATGCTAAAAAGGTTGTTTCAGAGAAATCATCTGGCTCTGAACAGGCCAAAGAATTTTTATCACAGTCACAAGAGGCCAATCAACCCGCTATTCAAAATAACAAAACTGAATTTGATAAGAGTGGTATTTCTCAAATTCGTAACGATCAGAGCCCAACCAATAGCCAGCTTGCATCCAATATAGCTGAACGAAGTGACGAAAAGTTAGCTGAATCTGGCCCTGACCGTGAAATGACAAAGGTCAAATCAAAGGAATCAAACAATAATTCTGTAAAACAGCCCAAAACTGTAGACTACGCAGAGCTTGAAAAAATAGAGTTGTTGGCGGCTGAAATTAAATCTGATAATTTCAATACAAATGAGTTATCGAGTAAATCAAATCACTACACTTTTGATGAACTTCCAGATGTTGACCGCAAACTAAAAATGCGTGTTGGTGTATTTGCAGGAATGAGTTTGCAAAATCCTGAGGTGATAGATTTTGCCGAGTTCAATTATTACAACTTCTCCAATGATGTAGCTGATTACCGATCAATCGATAAGTTTGAAAGTACAAAGTCGATTACCAGCGCATTTGATTTTGGAGCTCAGGCAGTACTGGATTTAGGGAATCATTTTTCGGTTGTATCTGGGGTTGAGTACAGTAAATTTTCAGGAAATCAGCGGTATTACTTTGATGTAGAAGAACAGGTTTCTATTACGGTGAAGCGCATGATGCCACTACCAGCCGGACCTCCAACTCCTGATGGTCAATTTCAAAATCACTTTGTTGAACAGGAGCAAATTATTTCTAACAGAGTTAGAGATACGCTCTTCCTCAATTATCAAATGCGCAGTGTAAATGTACCATTAGAGGTTCGTTACAGGGTGAAAAAGAACAGGTTTGAAGTTTACGGATCAGTAGGAGCAGCGGTGGATATTTATCAGTCGCGAGATATTCAGTACAATTCGTCACAAATCAATATTGAAGAGAAAGAAAGTAGAGCGAGCAGAAACTACCTCACGAATATGAGCCTAAATGCCGGTGTTGGAATTGGATACTCGATCACAAAAAGCATCATGCTATATTCAGAACCACGTTTCTCTCATTTCACAAATCTCAACGAGGATAGCCCGTTTGAGGACAACACCCAAAGGTATTCCGTTAGAGCAGGTCTAATCTTCAATTTGTAATCATCTCAATTAATGCAACCATTTTGGAATATCTTGTCTCTTAAAGATGAAGTTAAAAGGATATTTTGGATGGACATTGAAACAAGAACGGTAAGAAAACGAGCTCTTAAAGTCATGGGGAGCTTTCTCCTTGCAGTACTTTGCATAATTTTACTCAATGTTCTCACATCTTGTGAGAAAGAAGACTCTGCAGTTGAGCCCGCAACTATTGCTCCCTGTTACAGTGCAGAATTCAAAAATAACAACTTCGAATGTAAAGATTACGATTCTCCGGTTTGCGGATGTAATGGAAACACTTACCGCAATGCCTGCGAGGCTTATTACGTTTATGGAATTTCAGACTGGACAACCGGTAGGTGCCAAACAGATGACTCTTGTGTCAATCCCGATAGCATTTCAAACAAACCTTGTCAGGAGTATTACAAACCTGTTTGCGGATGCGATGGAAATACTTACGGCAATGAATGTGTTGCCGAAGCTGCGGGAGTTCAGCAATACCGTGATGGCGTTTGTGGTTCAATTGAGTTTTCAGCGTGTAAAGGTGAAACGATCGAGATAGGATTTGATAAAAAAGAAGGAGAAAGATTCCAGTGGTATTCAACCGTAAAACTACAGTGTGATACGTGCTCTTATCTCGATGTGTACGTCCCAAATGATTCTGTTTCTTTTAACTTATCAGTATTCAAAGGAAGTAGTCAAACACCAGCTGAGGTACACAACTTTAAGATATCAGGAAAAGATTGCTAGAGATTTTGTGTGAACTTGAACTGCTTTTCGTTCGGAATGTATTCGATTAGCGGAACTTTAGTCACTTCCTCCGGTGTTTCGTCCTCTTTGAATTTGAACATGTCAATTTCAAATGAAAATCGTTCCCGTCCAAAGTCATTTTTGGGATGAGCGCTAAAAATCATTTGCCTGTCGAAATATCCTTCTTTTTTGAATTCAACCGTGTAATTGTCTTTTCCGGTTAATTTTAGAACAAACTTACCGCGACTATTGGTTTTAACTGTCTCAATCAATTCACCTTTTGAGTACACATTCATGGCAACATCGGCCAGCCTGTTATTCTTGTAATAGACAGAACCTTTTAACACAAGAATATTTGTTTGACAACACGCATCAAAGGAAATAGCCAAATTAATGGATAGGATAAAAAGGAACAACTTCATGGGGTTTCATCAGTTTAAGTGCATTCCGAATATAAGAAAACTGAACGAATCCCCGGTTTATAAAAACGCGACCTTTAGAACAAATTATCCATACCCGGCATGTTTGGTAGCATCCCCTGAGCAGCCTCTTTTAATGAAGATTCTTTTAAATCGATTGATTTGGAAACAGCTTCGCTAACTGCAAGAGTGATTAAATCCTCGAGTTCCTCTTTTTCGAGTTGTTGAAAATTTGTTGGTACCTGGATGTCTTTCACAGCTCCATTTCCTGTTATCACAACCTTTACACCGTTTTTCTCAACCTCAATCTGCTTGTTATCCAGTTCACTTTTCGTTTGTTCAACCTGCTTTTTAGCTTCCTGGATTTTATTCATCATATCCCCAAACATATCACAACCACTTTTTGCGTTTAAAAAATAGAATCATCAAAATTATCAAAATTCCCATCACGGTCAGAACCCAGTAATAGCCGTACCGGTATTCCAGTTCGGGCATATTGTTGAAATTCATGCCGTACAGCCCGGCCAAAAAACTCAGAGGAATAAAAATAGTTGAAATCATGGTGAGCACTTTCATGATCTCATTCAGCTTGTTGTTTTGGTAAATACTGTTGAGTTCGATGAGGTTGGTGATAGAGTCTCGCGACATTTCAACACCATCGATTTGGTGATTGATGTGATCGTACAGGTCATTGAGGAAGTTGATGGTTTCATCAGCTATGAGCGATGACGTTCCTTTTTTCAAGTTAGCAACAGCTTCCCTCAATGGAACAACTGCTTTTCTCATGATCAATACCTGATCTTTGAGTCCCAGGATCATTTGACTCAAATTTTTACTGCCCTGGTTCTGAATAATATCTAACTCATGGTTTTCTATACGGAGCGTAATATTTTCTTCTACAACAAAATAGTGATCCACGATAGTATCGAGAAGTGCGTAAACCAAATAGTCAGATCCGGCAGATCTCAACCGACCCAGTTTGTTTTTGAGACGCTCGCGAACGTAACTAAAGATATCTCCTTTGTGTTCCTGGAATGACAAAACGAAGTGATCGCCCAGTACAAAGCTGATTTGTTCTTCGTGAATTTTAGTGTCTTTTTCCTCGACCCTAATTACCCGAACAGTGAAAAAAAGATAATTCTCAAACTCCTCAATTTTAGGGCGTTGATTGGCGTTTACCACATCTTCCAGGACAAGTGAATGAAGATCGAATCTACTTCCAACTTGTTTAATTAAATCCACATCGTGAATTCCATCAATATTTATCCAACTGACTTTATTTGAATTTAAATCAGGTAAATGGGAAAACTGATCGATCTTTTGCAAGTCGAGATTTTCTTTGTCATACGTGATCAGAGATATTTCAGGCTCCCAGTTTCGCTCCTCTCCTGTGTAAATGAGCGAGCCCGGAGCAAGACCAACTTTTTTGGAGCTCTGACTAAAATGAGATGCTTTCTTTTTGACTCTACTTTTTCTCATCAGCTTTTGGTTCTTTCATCACAATTGTGCGATGTGGGAATGGAATTTCAACACCAACTTCATCAAACCTTTTCTTGATTGCACGGTAGTATTCAGTCTTGAGAATGAAAGCAGCAACAGGGTCATTTGCCCAAAGATAGGCTCTGATAATGATGGCTGAGTCATCGTATCGTATGACTCTGGTTCTGACCAGTGGATCTCCTTCCTTCTTTTCTTCATCAGTTCTCGCGTCAATGTAGTTAGGTAGTTCAGCAACCAGTTTCTCGATTGTAGAGCAGGCAGTTTCAATATCAGAATAATAACTTATTCCGATTTCAGCATGCTCACAAGTCAACTCTTCAAGGATAGAACTATTCACAATAGTTTCAGCACTAATGATCGAGTTGGGAATGATAATTCTGCGGTTTTGCCAGCTTCTGATGACCGTGTGCCTAAGGGTGATATCTTCAATAATACCACTCCTGTCAGGGCCAATATTAACGACATCTCCAACTCGAAACGGTTTAAAGATGACGATAAAAATACCGCTTATGATATTTGAAAAAGCCTGTTGAGAAGCAAAACCTATAATGGCTGCAAAAATACCGGCACCGGCAAAAAGTGTGAGGCTTATTTTCCGCAACGAGGGAACGTTATAAACAATTAACCCTGTTGCTACCATGAAAATGATAAAGCTAACCGCATTTTTGAGCAGGATGTATTTGGTGAAATCGGCTCTAAGAGCTCTCGATGAGTCACCAAAGAATTTATTCATGCTCAGCCTCAATAACCGATCAAAGAGAATAGCAACAACGGCTATAACAATTACAGTTATTACTGTTTGGTATTGGTGTAAAAAGTTTATGACTTCATTCATGATTCGGGTACAGTTTCAATCAAAATATTGAGGATGTCGATAGCGGCTTTTGATATTTTAGTCCCGGGTCCAAAAACGCCAATCACTCCCTGGTCGTAGAGAAAGTCGTAATCGCGTTGCGGAATGACACCACCAACAATGACCATGATATCCTCGCGGCCTAATTCTTTTAGTGCCTGCATAACTTCAGGGACAAGTGTTTTGTGTCCTGCAGCTAACGAAGAAACACCCAATATGTGAACGTCATTTTCAACAGCTTGCTTAGCTGCTTCTTTTGGCGTTTGGAATAACGGGCCAATATCAACGTCAAAACCGATATCGGCAAAGCTCGTTGCAATCACTTTTGCTCCGCGATCGTGACCGTCTTGTCCCATTTTTGCAACCATGATTCGAGGTCTTCTTCCTTCAACTTTAGCAAATTTATCTGCCAAATTGCACGCTTTCTCGAATTCTTTATCTGATTTTGCTTCTGATGAATACACGCCTGAAATTGATTTTACGTTTGCTGTATAACGGCCAAATGCTTTTTCCATAGCGAGCGATATTTCGCCTAACGTTGCTCTGTGGCGAGCTGCTTCTACAGAGAGTTCGAGTAAGTTTTCTTTGCCACTTTTAGCTGCTTCTTCGAGGTTTTTCAGAGCCTTATCAACCTTTTCCTGGTCGCGTTTTTCGCGCAACTCTTTGAGTCTTTCAAACTGTTGATTGCGCACTTTAGTATTATCGACTTCAAGGATGTCGATATCCATGTCGTCTTCAGTCTCAAAACGGTTGACCCCAACGATGACATCTCTACCTGAGTCGATGCGAGCCTGCTTTCTGGCAGCAGCTTCCTCGATCCTCATTTTTGGGACGCCACTCTCAATTGCTTTGGTCATTCCGCCCAGTTTTTCAACTTCCTGGATGTGTTCCCAGGCTCTGTCTGCAATTTCCTGAGTGAGTTTTTCCACGTAATAAGAACCGCCCCACGGATCAACGACATTCGTTATGCCCGTTTCGTTTTGTAAAATGAGCTGAGTATTGCGCGCAATTCTCGCGCTGAAATCTGTTGGTAGTGCGATGGCTTCATCCAGCGCATTGGTGTGAAGCGACTGAGTTCCGCCAAACGCAGCGGCCATCGCTTCAATACAGGTACGCGCCACATTGTTGAAAGGATCTTGCTCGGTAAGGCTGTAACCCGATGTTTGACAATGGGTTCTGAGTGACATTGACTTTTCATTCTCAGGATTGAACTCCTTTATCATTTTAGCCCAAAGCAGTCTACCGGCACGCATTTTAGCGATTTCCATATAGTGATTCATCCCTATTGCCCAAAAGAAAGAGAGGCGAGGGGCGAAGTCGTCAATTTTGAGTCCGGCTTCAATTCCGGTTCTCACATACTGCAATCCATCAGCCAAAGTGTAAGCCAGTTCGATATCAGCTGTAGCACCTGCTTCGTGCATATGGTAGCCGCTGATACTAATGGAGTTGAAACGCGGCATCTTTTGAGAGGTGTACTCAAAAATGTCTGAAATGATTTTCATCGATGGTTTTGGCGGGTAGATGTAAGTATTGCGCACCATGAACTCTTTGAGAATATCATTTTGGATAGTCCCAGAAAGTGCTTTTGGTTCAACGCCCTGTTCTTCGGCTGCTACGATGTAAAAGGCCATAACCGGAATTACTGCTCCGTTCATGGTCATGGAAACCGACATTTTATCGAGCGGAATTTGATCGAAGAGAACTTTCATATCCTCAACCGAGTCAATGGCTACACCGGCTTTTCCTACATCGCCTACTACGCGTTCGTGGTCACTGTCATAACCGCGGTGAGTAGCGAGGTCAAAAGCAACTGACAGTCCCTTTTGACCGGCAGCGAGGTTTCTGCGGTAAAATGCATTTGATTCTTCAGCGGTGCTGAATCCTGCGTATTGCCTGATTGTCCACGGGCGACTAGCATACATCGTGCTGTAAGGTCCGCGCAAATAGGGAGGAATACCGGCAACAGAACCTAAATGGTTGAGTTTTTCAGCATCTTTAGGACCGTAAACTTTTTTCAGAGCGATTTTTTCAGGCGTTGAAAGATCTGCTTTGAATCCTTTTTCCTTTTCCCAATCGGCAAGTTTTTGGTCTGTATTATCCTGTGAGTATGCTATTTTGCTAAAGTCTTTACGCATTGCTTTTTTCCTCCGCTTTTTTGAGTTCAAACTCCGCTGCGAGTCGTGATGGCTTGATGGGCATAAAATCAGTCGGTTTGGTTTGGCTCTGACCACGAGCTTCTTTTTTGATCTTTTCGGTCAGATCCTCATCTTCCTTAGCAAACTTGTTTACGCCAACTAAAACCCTTTCACCGTCATTGAATTGCTGATGTTGCTTTTGAGCCATCTGTTCGATTTGGTTCTGAACGAAATTCTTTTTCAGTGCCTCTTCAAATCCACCAAGTGACTCAACGTCCTGGAAAATCCTCCAGGCTTTTTGAGCGAGTTGATCAGTGAGGTAATCGATGTAATAAGAGCCACCAGCAGCATCGAGAATTTTATCAAAGTGAGATTCTTCCTGCAGGATGAGATTGACGTTTCGTGCAATTCTGCGCGAGAACGGAGTTGGATCATCATAAGCATAATTGAACGGGAGTACCGTTATTTCATCAGCTCCACCATTTGCAGCGGCCATTGACTGGATTGTGGCTCTGAGCATATTGTTGTACTCATCGGCAATAGTGGTTTGCCAGGCTGATGTTTGCCCCACAACATAAGTAGAATGTGAGCAGTCGTGTTCCGGTTTATATTCGGCTACGATTTTGCTCCAAAGTGTTCTGAAAGCCTTGAATTTTGCGATTTCGGTAAAGTATTCTGTACCAGCAGCAAGCGTAAATTGCAAGCGGGCTGTGATTTCGTCAATCGGAATACCGGCTTCGAGTGCCTTTACCAGATACTCGTGTCCGTGACTCAACGCATAAGCTAATTCCTGGGCTTGTGAAGCTCCTGCATTGTGATAATGCTGAGCATTGATATTGAGAAATCTGTAGCGGGGCAGATTTTCATGATGCCTGGCGATGAGCTCAAAAACATTTTCGTAGTTGATATTGGAGCCTTTTAAAATGGCTTTTCCAATAGGATCTGCACCGTAGCAACCTTTAATTTCATTTGAGGTAAATTTGTGTTGTTTCACAAAGCTTTCGAGAGCACCTATATTTTTTGAAAGTGATTGTTCATTTTCAAACGATACAGAAATGTAAGGGAGTTGAATATCGTTGAGCAATCCGTCAAGTGATTCAAACTGTGTTTTGATTTGAAGCGCATTACTTCCATTTAGAAGTGCTTTAAGAGCAGCTTCATTGAGTTTTTTTTGGTCAGATCCCTCGATGATCTCAGTGATGAACCAGTCATTGGTGTCAATTTTGGCTCCTCTTGAATAATGCGGTTTACCGGGAACACCTTTGTTGTCTGCAACCTTTTCGCGATTGAAATGAGGTTGAACGGTGATTCCATCGAGTGTTTGAGTTGTTATTGTTGAAAGATCTTTTCCTTTGAGATCTTTGAGGATTTTGGCTTCCCATTCATCAAAGGAAACATCCTTAAAATCGTAACTGAGAGTTTCGCTCATATGTTTGTTTAATTGTGAAAACGAAATTAAGAAAAACACTGATGAAAGGAGTCATGTAAAACCTTTTTCACTCAGTATCGTGATCAAGATGATGAGTTTCGAGTAATCTTAAAAGAAATGGAGCTTAAACATTAGTGTGGCGTGATAAATCACTTTTCTTCATCGACAATGACAAAGATTTCCTCATTTGGCTTTTTCATGAGGTAGCGTTCGCGAGCAAAACGTTCCAGTTTCTCGTTATCATTGAGCAGGTTTTCGAGATCTGAGCGAGTTTCCTTGATTTGTGTTTTGTAGTATTCGCGTTTGTTTTCAACGCTGTTGAGCTGTTGCTTCAACTCGATTTGACTGATAATATCATTTTGATCAAAGAATAACATCCACACCAAAAAAACTAAAATGGTGAATGAATAGCGGTTTTTCAACCACGATGGAATCGATGACCAAACTCTTTGTATCATGCTACAAAGTTATTCAAACTACAGATATAGAAATTAGTTTCATGTTCTATTATAAACAGTACTCAGTTTAAATGTTACTGATATTAATAACAAGACCAAGTCCGGGAGATAGCATTACCTGAGAGGAAGTGTTTGTGAAAAGTTTGTAACCAGTTGTTTTGTCATAAGAGAACTGATTTTGTTCTGTATCAGTTATCGATGGATTGTGAACCCAAAAAGAGTAATTCATACCCAATCTAAGACAACTTGAAAAACCAATTACATCGTTGAAAAACTTCACGTATCGAAGACCAGTGTAAATTTCACCTGTTAAATTGAAGTTCATCAACGTGTGTAATTTAGCTCTTGAGCTCGATCCATCTTCATAAGTAACTGTTAATTCTGATTCACCAAATACAGGAAAGAAAAAATAAAATTTGGCTCCCAGGAGAATGTCGAGCCGTGTTTTTTGCGATTCTACCAATTTAAACCCAATATCAGCGCCAGTCATTGATTGTACGAAGCTGTTGCTCATATCGAAGTCAGATAAAGTATAGATTGTTTTGTTACCTAAGTTAGTTCCTGAGAATGATTCTCTAAGTTCATTTTGGTATCCGTTTTCATCAATTGAGCCAAACTGTAACGATTCGTAGACATTGAAAATGTATTTTTCTCCAGAGAAAATGTAATTGAAAGCAAAACCATTACTCAACCTGATTTTCATATTATTTGATGAACCCAAATTGAATGCACCCATGTAACCGACCCCAACAACAGAATTGTATTTATCCATAAATTGAGTTGAGTTCTGTTGGGCATTTGATTGAAATGAATACAGCGACAATAAGGAGGAAATAAAAAATGTTAGAAGTGATCTGTGCATATATGGGTTATTTTTATTGAGGCAGTCATAGTTCAAGTCTAAAAGAATTCGTCTATATTCAATAATACTGCTACTTTTTGAGAGACTTGTGCCTGGTTTGAAAGTGTTTGAAAGAAGTATTTTTCAGTTTCATACTCCATTCCATTCGTTCCGTTTTCCTTTGAAATAGAAGCATAATTAAACCAGATGGACTGAACACCACCTATCTTTAAACTACTCGAGAAACTTATTTTTTTATTGATGAATCGAGTATAAGCTAGACCTGTATATAATTCAGTGTTGACAACAAAGTTTGGTCTGGAGGTGAATGTTAAGTTACTTGATTTAGTTCCGTCAGAATAAGTGACTTCAAATCCCTCATCAGCATTTATTCTGAAAAAGCTAAAGTGAATACTAAGTCCAATCAAATAATCAAACCGCTGCTTCTTTGATGCTAAAAAAGCGTAACCACCATCAGCAGCGAATTTATTTCCAAGCATAAAACTATTTCCTTTGAGTTTATCAATTGAGTAAATTGCTTTTTCATCAATTACTACCCCTGAAAACTCTGAATTGACATATTTTCTAAATCCTTCTCTATCAATTATCCCAAATGAAATATTATCATGAACAGAAAAAGAAAAGCGCTTATAAAATAGATTTAAACCAATATGTATACTTTGTGTGTTTTTAAGACCCATTTCTCCCTGTTTTCCCAGTCTGAAAGAGCCTAAATATCCAATACTCATAAAAGAATAAACCGAATCTTCTAATATTGGATTTGTTCCTTGATACTTTGATGAGTTAGAGATGGATTGTGAAAAGGTTACTACTGGCAATAGGAACAAAAACACTAATACAGGTATTACTGACTTTACCATCCTAAGTTGAATTGTAAGCTAAAGTAGCTTGAAAATGTATTGATAACAAAAATAGGAATGCTTTCGACTTGATAAATCTATGTTATTCGAAATGGTTCACACTTCACCAGTACCTTTTTTTTACTCAACTTTGCCTCTATGATTGTAACCTATGTCATCATTGCAGCATGTGTTATTATGAGTTTGGCAGCTTTCAATGACTTCTCAAAATTCGAGAAGTGGAAGTTCAGTGCTTATCATGTTGTTCACGCAAAAGAACAGTACCGACTTATTACTCATGCCTTTATCCACGGAAGTTGGGCCCACTTGTTCATCAATATGTTTGTCTTTTGGCAGTTTGGAGGAGTAGTTGAAAGAAACTTCGCTGCGATGTTCGGAGCTAAAGGGACGCTGTATTATATCGTGTTGTATTTGGGTGGAGTTTTAGTAGCTTCATTACCAGCACTCAAAAAACACCGCGATGATTACAACTACGCAGCAGTTGGCGCGAGTGGAGCAGTAGCATCTGTCCTTTTCAGCTATATTATCATGCATCCGGTGAACTTATTGTACTTGTTTTTCATTATTCCAATTCCGGCTTTTCTCGTGGGAATTCTATACTTGTGGTACGAAAACAGGATGGAAAACTCACAGGACAATATAGCTCATGACGCTCACTACTGGGGAGCAGTTTACGGAGCAGTTGTTACAATTCTATTCAAGCCAGTCCTGGCGATGGATTTTGTCAATCAAATTGTGAATACTGTAAGCGGATTATTTTAATGAGTAACAAAGCGCTTTTTTTAGATCGTGACGGTGTGCTCAACCGCGAGCGTGGCGAATACACATTTCGGGTTGAAGATTTTGATATTTTGCCCAGTGTAGGTGAAACTCTCAAAAAAGCTCAGGAGCTCGGTTATAAGCTTATTGTTATCACGAATCAGGGCGGAATTGCAAAGGGTCTTTACGGTCACGATGATGTCAAAAAGGTTCACGATTACTTTCAGAACCAAATGAGTGAGCAGGGTGTAGAGATCGATGCGTTTTTCTATTCGCCCAACCACGATATCGTGAGCAAGTCGCTGGATAGAAAACCGGATTCGATACTTTTAGAGAAAGCTATTTATTTGCACAACATAGACCCATCAAGGTCATTCATGATTGGCGACAGCGATCGCGATTGTGAAGCAGCGAGCAAAGTGGGAGTGAAATGTTTTAAAATTGAGTCGAATTCTTCAATTTCGTTTATTTTAGATCACCTTTCATGAGTAAATATATAAGCTTCAACGGAGAGTTAATGATGGAGGATAAGCCGGTTCTGACCGTTAAAAACCGCGCTTTTCGCTATGGTGATGGTCTGTTTGAAACGATCAAAGCTCATGATTACACGCTACTTTTTCTCAATGATCACTTGAGGCGACTTGAAAAGGGAGCTGAAATGATTGGACTGAAGATTCCGCAATTCCTCAACTCATCATGGCTTTATGATGAGGCCAAAAAACTGATGCAACGATCCAGACTCAAAGATGCTGTTGTTCGATTGGCTCTTTTTCGCAAAGATGGCGGCAGGTACACTCCGGTTACAAATGAAACCGATGTTGTCATTTCAATTGATGAAGCTCAGGGTAGTTTTTCTTTAAATCAAAAAGGGCTAAGAGTTGATGTTTACACTGAACATTTAAAACCGATCACACAACTTGGAAGCTTAAAATCTAGCAATGCTTTGTTTTACGTGATGGCTTCTAATTACAAGCGGTTGAAAGGTCTTGATGAGGCAATTATCGTGAATGAATCTGGTCACGTATGCGAAGGTACGAGCAGCAATGTGTTTGTACTCATGAAAAAGAAATTGATTACACCAGGTGTGACGCAGGGTTGTGTACCCGGAGTCATGAGAAAACAGGTAATCGAAATTGCTCAAAAAGGCGGGGTAGAAGTAATTCAGTCACCTATCCATCCCGAAACACTGAATATGGCTGATGAGGTGTTTTTCACAAATTGCAGTTCGGGAATTCGCTGGGCGTTAGCTTATAGAAACAAGCGCTTCTTTAACAAGTTTTCGTGCCAGCTTGTTGACTATCTAAACCAGTTTGCTGATGCCGAAGTGGAACGAATCAATTCAGATTCGGATCCTCAGGAAAATTACTCATGACCTTGAATTTATTACCCAGTCCTGAGAGAATCTCTTTCCAATAGTCTTCGCTTTCTTTCATGATTTGCTCTTTTTCGATCGGAGCCACAATCCATGTTTTTTCCTTGATCTCGGCTTCGAGCTGACCCGGAGACCAACCGCTGTAACCTGCAAAAAAGCGAATATCTCCCGGTTTTACCTGCTTTGTTTCAATGTAAAACTTGAGTTGATCAAAGTCTCCGCCCCAGTGAACACCATCGATGATTTTCTTGCTGTTTTGCAGCACATCACCCATTCTATGAATGTAGAAGAGCTGGTTGAGTCCAACCGGACCACCTACATAAATGTTGGCATCAAAATCGGTTATGTCATCTATGATAGAGCTCAGTTTGAAATCTGACTCGCGGTTGAGGACAAAACCAAGGCTGCCTTCTTCGTTGTGTTCAGTGAGCAGTACAACTGTTCGGCTGAAGTTTGGATCAGGTAAAAATGGATCTGATATAAGGATATTTCCAGCTTTAGGCTCTTGGAGTTCGTAATTTATGTTGTCGAAAAAATCAGCGTCTAATTTCATATTGCTTTTTCTTGTCTTTACTAAACGAATCTAAGTAGTGAAATTGTTTGATGCAATTTATTTTTTATCAACTAATCCCTTTTTATTTTCAGTAAAGTTTGAAAATTAAATAAATATGAGCTAAACACTTTTTAACATTCCCTGTTTGTATTGTTGCATTAACTAAATTAGTGTAGATACATTTAAATAGATTGATGATGAGCAGATGTGAAATTGTTGAATACAAAGATGCTACCGAGGAAGTAAAAGCTATTTATGATGACACTAAAAAAACTTTTATATCAGGAATTAAGATCGATAACGAATTAATGGAGGTGCAGGCATAATGATGCTTCGCAATACATCCAACGCAGTTTACAGAGTGGCTTATGAGTCTGTCTCCAAGCTTTCCCGTAAACTCAATGCGGCAAAAAATATTGATGAGTTATCTTCTGTTTTTGATCAGTATCTCAAGTATTTATTCAATTTCAATGCTCTGCGAGTTCATATTGTAGTTGGATCTGACCATTACTATTTTGTCTTTCCTTTAAAAGATGAAAATGAAACTGAATTTTGGGAAAATGAAGTTCTCAATTTTGAAGAAGGTTTATTAGAGAACGGAGTTCCAATTTGTCAAAATTTGAATGCTGAGCAGGCTAATTCCTTAATTGGAGATGATGTTCAAAATCCTGTATTATGGGGTTGGAATTTTCAGTACGAAGACTACTGTGCGGTAACATCATTGATAGCTGATGAGAACAATCAATTTTCTTCTAAAGAGACAGAAATACTGGGTTTAGTTGTCGATCTTTTTACATTGAAATATTACGAACTCATCACCAAAGCGCAACTGGTAGAAAAAAACAAACTACTCGAAGAAGCTGTTGATATTATCAAACAAAAGAATAACTGGATTAATCAAATCATTAGTGATCAACAGAATGTCATTGATGAACGCACTAAACAGCTACGATACCAAAATGAGCAATTGATGCAGTTGTCAGTGTTAAACGCTCACCAGGTGCGAGAGCCGTTAAGTAGAGTGATGGGGCTCCTTGACTTAATTTCGTTTGTTGAAGGTGATGAGTTTGAGGAAGAAATTCTACCAAAAATGAAAGAATCTGCTAAAGATTTGGATGAAGCATTACAGGTTGTTATAAACAAAAGCATTGAAGAGATTGTCAATGTATTTGATATCAATTCAGATAAAATGTAGTTTCGGTTTTTAATTATGAATAGGGGATCAAACGTATTGAAAGTTTTGCTGGTCGATGATCAAAAGATCACAAACTTTATCAATTTAAAAGTTTTTGAAATGGTATCGGTAGAAAATCAAACAATTGATTACACCGATCCTGAAATTGCTTTTAGAGAATTAGATAATCATAATCCTGATATCATTTTCCTGGACCTTATGATGCCACGACTTAATGGATGGGAGTTTTTAGACAGAATGAAGTCTCAAAAAATAGAATTGCCTGTCGTTATTCTATCATCCAGTACCAGTCCTGAGGATTTCTCAAGAGCAGAACAGTATAATAATGTGCTCGACTATTTTACAAAGCCTCTACAACGCGATGATATTGAGAAGCTTTTAGCTAAACTCTAGTTTTTATAGTTTTGAGCAAAACCTGAACTATGCTCAAATCTACTTTTCTAATTTTCTTTCTCTCTTTTAGTCTTTTCTCTTTTTCACAGTCAGATCCGGAGCCAACCAAAGGTTTCGAGAGTTACTCATTTGAATATTTCAAGATAAACGATTCCATCATCAACTCTGTAAGTTTTGATCCAAAAGGAATCGTTCACTATTTTGAAGACAGCATTGAAGTTGAAGTTCCAAATGATGGAATTGTGAAAATCACCACTGATAATGGAGAATATGTTTATCGGTCAGAACCGAACCCGTATTTCAAACAGGAATGGGAGAGTACAAACAAATCTTGCTTTTACCTATCAACCGGTAAAGAAAAAACAGTCGAGGCTTACAGTACTTACTGTAATTTAAAAATGATCAACGAAAAGTCACCTGACTTCACAGCTTATTCCGGAGATAGTTCAAAAACGTTTACTCCTTCAAATTTAGAGGGGAAAATTACAGTTTTGAACTTTTGGTTTAACAACTGCTTACCCTGCAGGCTGGAGAAACCCTGGCTCAATGAAGTTAAAGAGAAGTATAAAAATGATTCTACTATCCAGTTTGTAGCGCTTTCTGTGGATGAGAAATTAAAGGGAACTTCAGATTTCGATTTTGAGCATTACACAATTACTAAATCGGGAGCCAGGAGCTTTTTTGTTTTGGGATATCCGCGAACTTATTTGATCGATGAGAAAGGTATTGTCCGTTATGTTTTGGGCTCGAACGAAACCATGGTGACGCATAGTCTGCCGCGCCACATCGAGGAACTCAAGAGGTCTGCTGGCTCTGACCGTAACTGATTTTTTGCATCCTGGAAATTCCCTTATAGCACAGAATGGCAGAGATAAGCATAAACACGTGAGCTAAATCGGCATGATTGAAAAACGGATGAATCGCCACTTTTGCCGAGTAAACAACTGCGCAAATCACCATTGAGAGAACAGCTAAGAGAATATAAATTATTTCACGTTGTTTCGTCTTGAGGTAAACGTAGAGTTCGAACGCAAAAACCACGACTACGAGTCCGTATGTTGAATGCACCTGCACATAAAAGAAATCGAGGTAGTAGAAAGAGAGCGCCATAAAAACGAGCAATTCTACAATATTCAGAACCTTAAAAAAGCGCAATAAATTTGGCTTGAGCAGATTTTTTGAGTGCTCAATACAGCCGCGTTCTATCATGGTAACGCCCACCATACTGATGAGCCATCCGGGAGTTTTGAGCCAGTCGTTTTCGATAGTATAGAGAAAAGCATGGCCGAGTAATCCGCCCAGTATTGTGCCAATTCCGGTGAGTAGAAAAAACATGCGGAAGTAGAAAAACATTCTGTTTTCAGGAGTTTTTGAGCGGAGTAGTTGGAAGGCTATCAGGCAGGCGACTCCCACAATAATATCGGTGAGACTAGTAACCGGTTCCTGGATTTTTATGTCGAACAAATGAATGGGAGGCTGTTCCATACCGCGAAAAATAAGTAAAAAAAGAGAGCTAAGCGGGAGGAACATAATGCGAAGTTTTTGGAATCGAATCCATTTTTGAAACAAAAGGCTTTCGAGTATGCTCAAAATATCTAAATTTGCACTCCGTTTGAAAACGGCAACAACTGGTCGCGTAGCTCAGTTGGATAGAGCATCTGCCTTCTAAGCAGACGGTCGCAGGTTCGAATCCTGCCGCGATCACAAGCACAAGAAAGGAAAGCCTTTGAATCTTGATTCAAAGGCTTTTTTTATGAGCAAATAATCCATGCTCGCATGATATTATTTGCTCATAAAAAAAGGTTCTCATTCGGAGAATGAGGCTTTCCTTTCGGAATTTCGATCGCAAAGGATCATGAAATAATCCTTACTTTGGTTGATGTGCCCCGCGCCTAAAACTCTCATTACCAGATATGCAGATTCATGAACTCTGGGCTAAAACCCAGAGTTAGTTTTAAGTCGTGCCTAACGGCACTTTAAAAGCTTTCATAGAATGAGGCTTTCCATTCAGAATTTCGACCGCAAAGGATCACGCGAGTAATCCTGATAAATATTCACATCATTATTAAATGAGTTCTTCGTAGTTTTCGGGTTCAAATTTGAAACCCTATGCTTACAGAAAGACAAAGACTCGAATTATGCAAGAAATGCCTGAACAGAAAATTCGATACTAAAACAGGTGTTGTTTGCGGACTAACTGACGAGAAACCGACTTTTGATGAAACCTGCCCTGATTTCAAAAAAGATACTTCAGTAAAAGACAGAGTTGATGATGAACACATCGGCTATTCATCAAAAGATTTGAAATCAAAAATTCCGGCTGAGGAATACGACAGACTTATCGATGAACAGAACTGGGACAAGGCAGTAATAGCCGGAGCCGTTGTTGCACTGTTAGGAAGTGTTTTATGGGGTGTTTTTGCGTATGCATTCGGGATGATGTTGAGTATTACTGCAGCAGTGATAGGATTCCTGATCAGTTTAACAGTACGTAAGTTTGGAAAAGGAATAGAAAAAAAGTTCACTTATCTCTCAATTGCATTTTCACTCATCAGTTTGATTATAGGACACATGCTCGCTATTGTTTTTTTTACAGCAAGCCAGTCAGATCTCTCAGTTCTTGAGGTTCTATCTTCTTTGGGTTTTACCGGCCTGGTGATAGGTTATTTTGCAAGCTTTAGTTTGCCCATGATTTTCTTTTATGTAGCAGCCATTATCAGCTCATTTTATGTTTCTGAAAGGAAAATATCAGCTAAAGATATTCAGGAAATGAACTCGAGGGTTTTTGAGGGGAAAGCATAATTTCATCTGCAAGCCAAACCTCCTTTTTTGTACTTTCACATCGTTAATCCGTTAATTCCTGATTAAAGTCAATCAAAATAATACTAGCCATAATGAAAAAGCTCATTTCAATAATCGTTTTGTTATTCATTTTGAGAATAGGTTTTGCCCAAAACAAAAATGAAATTGTTGGTACCTGGAAGTTTCAATCTGTAACTACAACAGATCAGAGTTGTAAAAGCGTAGATTATTTTCCAATAAATACTTTTCAGTTTAAAGAAAATGGCAAGGCAGAGTTTAAATCTGCAGAAGGTATTGCAGAAGCAAGTTACAGAGTAGATCAAAATACTATCAAGCTGTATGACCTCATTGAAAATGGTCAAAAACAGGAAGGATCAACACAGTTTCGTCTAAAGAGTGTAAATAACACAACTATGATTCTAAATGTTAAATACGAATGTGGAAGTATTGACATTGTTTTCAAAAAAGAGTAAAAGAACAAGTAAGAGTTTCTCGTAGAGATTAAAGGGTTATGAGTATTACCATCAACATGTTATCTGTGAAAAGAACTTTGTTGTTAATAGTTATCATAGGTTTCGTTTCTTGTTCAGGTTTTGAAAGCTCAGAGTCAAATAAAGCAGAAAAGTCTATTTCAGAGAAGCCATCAATAGAGGAAGAAAACGGAGTCAGTGAAAAAACAGAAAAAAGAACCTTTCCAAAAATTAAAAATGCATCAGTTGTTCAGTTTGATAATGATAATAACCGATACTTTATAGTTGTTGATAGCTCGATAGTGTTTGATTATGAGAGAATCAAACAAGTAATTTGTCAAATTGATTCCAAGCTTTCAACTGATACAAATACCAGTATTTCATTTTTTAATGAAGCTAAATGGGCAAATTACAAGGATGAATTGTTTTTTGATGAATCCTCAAAATATCCAAAACACGAATACAGCAATTGGTTGAATACCTATTACCAGGGAGAGTTTAGTTTTAAAACTCGACTATATAAAACATTTCCGGTATCAGAACCTAACAAGAATAAAAGGAAGGTTCAGAAAATTAAAAGCTGTAGCTGACCAAAGCTACGCTTAGGGAAGGTTATAGTCTAAAAGATCTCATTATAAATCATAAATTAGCTGGTTAATGCTTACCAAAACTCATTAACCAGAATAAATGAAAAAGCACATATTAACGCTAATCGTATTATTAATCACCGGCATATCGCACAGCCAGTCGTTGCCCAAAAAGATCAGTGAAACCGATTTTTCAATCGGCAAAACGATTGAGATTGAGTCTGCGTTATTGAACGAAACAAGGGAGTTGAATATCTATTTGCCTTTGCGTTATTCGGGGGACAGCTTGAAGAATTACCCGGTGATTTACTTGCTTGACGGTTCAAAGGATGAAGATTTTATTCATATTTCGGGAATTGTTCAGTTCGGTTCGTTCTCCTGGATAAACATGATTCCGGAGTCAATCGTTGTCGGAATAAGCAATGTGGACAGGAAAAGAGATTTCACTTTTCCTTCTCAAAATGAACAGGATATAAAAGAACTCCCGAGTTCGGGTGAGTCGGCAAATTTCATCGCATTTCTGGAAAAAGAACTGCAACCGTTTATCGGGGCAAACTTAAGAACCAGCGGAACAAGAACGATCATAGGGCAATCACTCGGTGGACTACTAGCCACAGAAATCTTATTCAAAAACCGGAGCTATTTGACAACTACATTATCGTGAGTCCCAGTTTGTGGTGGAATGATGAAAGTCTGTTAGCGGAAAAACCTGTCGGCTATAATGCTGATAAATCGATTTACATAGCAGTCGGAAAAGAAGGCGAAGTCATGGAACGGACAGCCCTCGAGCTTTTCAATAAGTTGGAAAAGAATAAGGAGGAAAACACAAAGCTGTACTACGAGTTTTTAGAAGACAAAACGCACGGAGATGCATTGCACATTGCCGTGTACCACGCGTTTGAAAAACTGTTTGATTCGGGGGAGGAGTGAAGAGTTGAAGATGCAATTTGAATTTTGTTAAATTAGCGAGCAAATGACCTACGTTTCATACGAAGACCGCTGGGAAAATTTCAAAAAATGGCAAACGAGAAGAATAAAAAAACAGGAATTCGAATAGTCTCAATGCTTTTAGACCATATCATTATGACTTTTGGGATTGCAATAATAGGCTGTACTCTAATGGGAATAGGTTATTTGATAGTAGGAAATCCTTCTGATTCAAACTTACCTGAATGGCTTGTTGTCATTCCACTCTTTTTTGGTCTAACGATTTTCTCAATCTACTTTAATAAAGACGCAATCAAAGGGAAAAGCCCAGCTAAAAGAATTCTGGGGTTTGTGGTTGTGAATAATAAGACAGGCGAGATAGCAAACCCAATTAGGTCAGTTCTTAGGAATGTTACATTGGTTTTTTGGCCTGTAGAAGTGATTTTTTCACTTTTCTCTCCAGAACGCAGAATCGGAGATTATATAGCTGGAACAAAAGTAATACCGGACGACAATAATCTGAAGACTGAATTAAGAGTTAACCAAATAATTATTGCTTTGATGATTGGAGTAGGATTTATGTTCGCCATCTTGGCATTGCAATTTGGAGTAAAGGGTATAAGTATGCTTTTATGGTAAGAATCTATTTTTATAATTAGTTTTTATCGGTAGTTATACGCTTAATGTATAGAGACATAAGGGGATAAGGATAGACTGATAATTACAATTTGAGTAGAATGAAATACTTACTAATTGCCATTTTTAATCTTTGTTTCATCACTATCAGTGTTGCAGACTCTGCTTCTTATTGGTTGATTAAGCTTAATCAGGAAGTCATTTATGATTCTCGTGAAATTGAAAACTTTTCCTTTTGGGATTATCACCATCTAGAGATAGATAGTTTAAAGAGTTCTGATACAATCAAAATATACCGACACAGATGTTCCATTTACCCCGGAGCTATAGAAGAATTTTATGTCGTTGATGATCACTCAGGAAAGATTGAAAAAGAAATTAAGTATATCGGTAATCCGCGTTTGACAATAACAACTAAAGAACTTTTTAAGGGGCTGGATGAAGTTGATGAAATAAATATTTTTCATTTTTCTGAGGGCCTTGGTAAAGAGCCGAGGAAGATATTGAAAGTGACAAGGAAGAGTTAAGTGTTATACGTTGAAGAATAATTTAGAGTTAAACAGTTAATAAATCTCAGAACTCTATATAGTCCTAACTTATACAGAAATGACTACGAACCAGCATAATATATTATTCTTGTTGCTATTCTTCGGGTGTATTTATTTGATATTAACGCTCAATCCGCCATCTAGAAACTTCATACCAATTATTTGGGGATTTTTAGGTTTCGTTCTTTACTGGTTTTTGTTTTTTAATACATGGTTGGGATTGAGTAGAAAATTAATAGATGAACACCGATCTGAATTAAAAGATTTAAATATAAGCTATCACGATAACAGTTTCAAAAAGACAGTGGATATGTTTGCGCTATTTCAAAAAAGAAAGAAAATTGAGGATTTATCTGCTGATCTTAAAATAAGCTTTTCCTACTATCAAACTTATTTTCGCTTGGCAATAATTGGATTTATTGTGACAGCAATTTTAGGTGTTTATGTCGTATTTATTAATGGCTTATTATTAGTGGATTAAGTTGTAATAACCAATCATAATTAAACTAGAGTGGGAGGCGAAGGATCTATACATACAATGATCAATACCCTGAAGAATAACAGGCAGTTATTGAATAGGCGAAAGGGATTTTTTGATCAAAAGCGCAGTCAAAAAGAATTAAAAGGACTCTACTCGAAAAAATTAAAAACTCCAGAAAAACCTCTTTCTGATAAAGAGAGAAAAGAAATAAGATCAAGACTCCGTAATGAGATTAAGCGTCAAAACAGATTGAGAGTAGTCTTACTTTTTTCTGTTTTGATAGTTGTAACAGTTATTGGGTATTTAGCTTTTTCACTGTTAGCTTTTCAGTCAGAGTCCAATACTACGGTTAAGCACCATAAATCAGAAGTCAAAATCTATGATGAAAGTATCAATAAAGGGCTTTCAAGCTTAAACCGGAAAAAGCCTTTCATAGCAATTGGGCATTTTAATAATGCTCTCGAAGTAAGACCAAATGATGAATTGGCGATTGATAAATTAATCCTTTCTTATCAAATGCTCTGTGAGCAACATGAAAAGTCCTGTCAAAAAGCCGCAATCATCATTGATAGCTTAAATAAAGAGAAGATGTGAATTACAAATTTCAGATAAAAAAGCGTTCTTTTTCCTGACTTTGTTAGTTTTATCCCTTGTAAATAACCGTGATTTAAAATAACGGATATTCAATAATCAAAACAACCAAACTATGAAAAGATCTGTTTTATTATTGCTATTAATACTCCTTTCGAGTATTGGATTTTCTCAAAATGGAAATGAACCGGAGTCGTCTATCATTCATATAATCAGAAGTAATGCTATTATTGGATGTGCAGCTGATGCTATAATTGAGTTTCAGAATCAAAGGCCTCTTGATCTACCTTGGAAAACCCAAATAGATTATAAAATTTATTCAACAGGTAATATTATGGTAACCAGTGATTGGACTATGGTAGATAGAATTGATCAAGTTACCCTGAATATCGAGTCAAATAAAGAGTATTATTTGTTTTTTGATAAAGGAGATATTAGTCAAGTTGAAGGGCCAGAAGAAATTCAAAAGTCCTTTGATAAAATTAAAAGAAAATTTAGTTATAAAGAAAGTCTTGAGTTTCCGATAAATAGAAGTTCAATTGTTCAAAATAAAAAAGGTCCATCTCAGGGGACAGGCTTTTTAGTGAATAATGAAGGATATATTCTCACAAATCATCACGTTGTTGATACAGCTGAATCTGTTAAGGTAATTGGGATTAAGGGAGAATTTTCAATTCCTGTTACAGCTAGAGTTGTAGCTGTGGATGAGTCATCTGACTTAGCATTGCTGAGAGTAGAGTCTAAGCTTGTTAGTTTCGAAAAACCACCTTACAATCTACTTAATTCTGATAGTGTGATCAAAGCTGAAAGAGTTTTCACGCTCGGCTATCCCATGCAAAGCGCTATGGGTTCTGAAGTGAAAATCACTGACGGAATTATTAACTCATTGACTGGTTTTAAGAATAGTATCTCTGAATATCAGATTTCTGCTGCCGTTCAGGAAGGGAATAGTGGAGGTCCGCTTTTCAACTCAAACGGAGAGTTGATCGGTATTGTGTCGGCTAAGATAAGTTCAGATGTTGCTGATCAGGTCGGGTATGCGATCAAATCGAATTATATCGAAGATTTCTTGTTTGAATCGGGAGTTACTCAATTCAATAAAACTGATGCTAAACTAGCTGGTAAAGAGTTGTCTGAGCAGGTTGAATCGATTTCAAACTTCGTTTATATCATCAAAACAAACTGATCGTATCGAGCTATGAAACTCTACACATCACTCCCTAAATCGCTAAAACTTTACTTTGATAAGGAACTCGAGAAATACGAAGCTAACTATATTGTTGGGGATCTGACCACGGCCTGGAGACATCTGGAAAAAGCCCATATCATCGGTCAGCGTTATCCTTACGCTCATTCATTTGTGCATTTGAAAATGCTTCAATTCGGGTTTAAGATCAAGAGTACAAATGAGGTTTTTGGTCAGATCCCGCGCCTGATTTTCGGTGGAGTTAAGTCGTTTGTTGGAAAAGTGCCGGTTGGAAATCCGGGAGGATCAAATGTGCCTCTTTTAAAACCATTCCCAATCGAAAATGAAATTAAGGATATTTTTATGAAAGCCGGAGTAAGATGGGAATAGCTGCAGGTATTTTGATTGTGCTTATGAGTATTGCGCACAACGTTTATGGGGAAAAGAAGCAAATACCGGAATTGAAAAAGTTGACGAGCAACCCTATCATGATCGGGTCGCTGAGAATAATGATTTTTCAGGGTGGAATCCTGTTGTTAGCTGTTGGAGTTGTTCAGGTTTTGACATCTGCTGAAGTTATCGAATTACCCGGTATTTCAGTCTATTTCCCAGTTGGATTGGTTCTGATCAATTTTCTCACAAGCCTATTCATTGCAGCCTTCATTCACAGAGAAATTTTCAAAATTACGATCCCTCAATTCGTGATCTTTACCCTGATCATCATTTTGCAAATTCTTTCTATTTGTACAGAATGATCTTATCTTTGATACTATCAAATGATACTATCAGATGAAGCCTCTTTACGACATTACACCTAAAACATTACAGATTATAACTTCTATTTCTGAAAAAATAGGAGCCATCAATGAAGCACATCTTGATAAACCTTCTCCTAAGTTAAGGAAGGAAAACAAAGTGAAAACGATTCAGTCTTCATTGAGGATTGAAGGAAATACATTGTCCGGTGAGCAGATAACAGCTCTGATTGATAATAAGAGAGTAGTTGGTCCACAAATGGATGTAGAAGAAGTGATGAATGCGATTCAGGTTTATGAACAAATCAAAAGTTACAACCCGCTGGATGAAAAGTCCTATTTGGCTTGTCATAAAAAACTAATGCAGGGATTAGTTGATGATGCAGGTAAATATAGAAAAAAGGGGGTTGGAATAGTTAAAGGGTCTGATGTTGAACACTACGCACCGCCTCATGAAAATGTACCATTTCTCATGAAAGAGCTTTTCAATTATTTAAAATTATCTAAAGAAATCGAATTAGTAAAAAGCTGTGTATTTCACTATGAAATGGAATTTATTCATCCGTTTACAGATGGAAACGGCAGAATGGGACGGTTGTGGCAAACATTAATTCTCATGCAGAAATACCCTTTATTTGAATACTTACCTTTTGAAACGTTGATCAGCAATGATCAGGATAGATACTATAAAGCTCTCTCTGATAGTGATAAAGCAGGCAATTCAACTTCATTTATCGAATATATGCTGGGGGTTTTAGATCAGTCCTTAGACCAAGTATTGAACTTTAAAAATAGAATAGTTACTCAACAGGATCGATTAGAGTATTTCGTTTCACTCAATAAAAGAGAGTTTACAAGGAAAGACTATATGGAAGTCTTTAAAGATATTTCAGCAGCTACAGCCAGCCGAGACTTGAGGAAAGGTGTTGAACTCGATATTTTCAACAAAACCGGGGATAAGAAAAAAACAAAGTATAAATTCTAACAGCGGATTGCATGATCATTGAATTGGTCTCTCTCACTATTTTTATCAGATTCCATTGGTTTTCTACACTTTATATAGGTTATTTTTCATATATTGTACATTCAATAGCATTCATGTGTTGATTAGTTGATTCAATATAAACAGAATGCGAGTTTTACAGCTTCCTACTTCATTTATGATTGATAAATGATAGCACTGGATGAAACACAACCTAACTCTCGTCCTCTTTTCTCTTTCTTTGCTTTTGCATTCTTGCTTTAGCGGCACACCTGAATGTGATGATATTTCCTCAAACGATGTTAAAGGAGCACTCTATGTGCATATCATTGATCATTTCGATAGAACCAAATTAAAGTTGCAGGATTCACTCAAGATTTACTTCAGAGAAGCAGTACTCGAGCCTTATTATGAAGAACTCATTCAATCAAAAGAATTTGACTGGAGAGAAAGTATGAAAAGGCACATTGAAAAAAACGGTGAAATTACTGATTCAAATCGGCTAAAGCTGAATATTGAAACCTGGAAAAACAATGCTGAATTTAGAGTACAGGATTCTCTGGATGTTTTACGGTCAGAACTCGATGCTGTGCATACAGTCAGACCGCGGAATAGCTCTCATAGAATAGTTGATAGTCTAAAAGAGGAGTACAAAAAGCTCTATTATGCTTCTTTAAAAAGATTGGATTCTATTGTTTCATTACGAAGTGATAGCGTGAATTTGATCATCGATAATAAACTCAATATTACCAGCGAACCTGAAATGATTTGGGAAGATTCTGAGGATGGCTTAACTACTTTTATTTGCGGCTGTGAAACCCAATATGAGCTTGACGGAGAGAAAGGTGAAATCAACTATTCGGTTACCAGGAGAGACTGGGACACGAAGAGATATCGTGAAGTTTATTCGAGTACTTTCAGTTTTGAATTCATAAATGAGGAGTCGTGGGAATACGTCATTAGTGGATCTGACCAAAACGAATGAGTTAGGAAATTCAACTTTGAAATTTTGCGCTATGAAACAGCAAATTAAAACTTTTACTGCACTATTAACTCTACTAATTCTGATGAGTTTTGGTGTGTCGATACATGACCATAAGATCAAACCCATTGATGAGGTTGTAATTGGTGAACAGGTGTGGATGACGAAAAATTTAAACGTTCACAAGTTTCGCAATGGAGACCTTATTCCTCAGGCGGTAACTGATGAGGAATGGAACAAAGCAAAAGAAGATGGCACAGCAGCTTGGTGCTATTACGAGAACGATTCAGCTAATGAAGAAGAGTATGGGAAATTGTACAATTGGTATGCGGTTAATGATCCTCGGGGAATTGCTCCGGAGGGATGGCATGTTCCCAGTTATTCAGAATGGAAAGAATTAGCTGGTTTTTTAGGGGGTGAAGGTGTTGCCGGAAACTCATTGAAAAGTGAAAGTGGATGGGAAGATGACGGTAATGGGACTAATAAAAGCGGCTTTACTGGTATTGCTGCAGGTTCAAGAACTGAAGACGGTTTTTCAGATGGTTTTAACGGTAAAGGTAATGGTGCAGATTTTTGGAGTAGTACCTCCTATAACGATTATGATGCCTGGTATTCGAGTTTGTCATCTGTAGAGAGTACTTTTTATATGTACAGAGGAGATAAGGAGAATGGCTTATCCATACGCTGCATAAAAGATGATTGAGATTTTCTATGAAATGATAAGTTTTTAACTCAACTTATTTACAAAAGTGAATCATGAGTTTAATATTTAATCAAAATGCATTTTAATAGTAAGTGGAGCCGTTCAACCACAAGAATAAACGGGGAGTATCTGAAAAGCCTTAAGAGTAGGACAACTTAACACTATATTTATGAAAAAGGCAGCTTATATTTTTGGCGCATTGTTTTCCAGTTTAACACTACTGGGATTGCTATTCAAATTCATGCATTGGCCAGGAGCTACAATTGGTCTTGTATTTGGAGTAGGCGGACTAGCATTGATTTTCATTCCTGTTTATGCAGTATATCGATATGGTAAAAGCTGAGTCAAATAATTCTTAAACGAATTTAAGCCCGTCTTGAAAATGACGGGCTTTTTTGTTTAGCCCAATTCTCAGCAATGTATCAAAACGACAGTTGAACTTTTCACTATATTCGCTCAACTGCAAACCAAACAACTGAACAATGAAAACAATTCTACTTACCGTATCACTGATGATAGTTGGTGTTGCTTGCGTTGGACAAACATCGGGCAAGTTGAGAGATGCGAACTCTCTCAAAGTTGAAAATAAAGTGAAGGCATCGGCCCAAAGATTGAGAGATTCACTAGAGAGCGATGTTCGGCATCAACATACCCTTTTGCAAATTGAGTTTACTGTCGATACTTTCAAAATCGAAGAGCGAAGAAGGCTCATTACAAATCTCGACCACTCAATAAACGGAATGGTACTCTCTGTTCTCGATGCCAATGAAAAGTATGACGAGCTGATGAACAAATACTATCAACAACTACAGGGAAGTTTAAACGAGAAAGACAAAAAAGTACTGAGTCAATCACAAAAGAACTGGATAGAGTTCAGGGATTCTGAACGCGAGTTGAATGTACTTCTCATGAGCGACTACTACTCCGGTGGCGGAACAAACCAACGAGTATTTGCGGCTTTGAGAACCCTGGATCTGACCAGGAACAGGGTAGTGGAGTTCTATCATTACCTAAATCGTAAAACGGAATAAAACCGGTTCGGTCAAAAATTAGCTTCACATCATTTTTTTGTCAGAACCGAACGGTTGTTTCAATCCGGAATTGCTACAATATAAACGAAACGAGTCCGTTAGCTTATTTAAACGAATTCAATGGCAAAACGCTACTCAACTCGTAAATAGAAAAATTATGGAAAAAGTAGTTTTAGCCATCGCATTGCTGTTTTGTAGTTCAACAATTTTCTCTCAGTCTTCAGATTCAATCGATGAAAAGCGATTGAAGTACGGTTTTAACCTCGGACTCAATTATTCCAATCTGCTCGATGATGATAAACTGCCGGAAAACGCATCTGTGACCAACAACTTCGGTTTTAGATTAGGAGTCCTGGCAGATTACAGCGTTTCTGAATTGTTCCACATATCTCCAAAAGCTGAGTTGTCTTTTAACAATAGCAAAGTTGAACTTGACAGAGCTGACGGCTCACAACTAGATTACGAGGTAATGCCGGTTAGCCTCGAGTTTATGACTCATTTTCTTTTCAAAGACAATAAAGAAAAGCTAAGTCCTTATTTCTATGTAGGTCCAAATGTCAAGCTCCCGCTTTTGTTGAAAGAACCTGGCAAAACAGAGTTTCCCACTCGTTACGATTTTGCCATCGACTTTGGTGTTGGAGTCGATAAACCCTTAAAGCATTTCAATTTCGCACCTGAGTTGAGGTATTCTTTCGGACTACATAATGTCAACGGACACCCCGAACTTCAAACACTTTATTTCCACAATATCTCATTGGTGTTTAGTTTCCTTGGGTAAATAAAAGTTCTTGAAAAGACCTAATGGCCAAAAAATAATTTTGACTCGTAAGGAGTGATTTGTTAAATTCACACATAGGAGTACAGGTGATTTTAGCGTGATAATAATAGTTACACCAATTTAAAATTCAATACTATGAAACGATTGACAATTATTATGCTAATTATCGCCTCCGGTCTACTTTCTTACGGACAGGAGTTTAAGATTTATTCAAATGGCCTTATGTACAGCAGTAATACAATGGATCAGCTTGAATTCATTGTGGATTCGCTCAATATCAAATTCAGAGCCTGTGATCTAAACAAAACTTATTACTCAAAGTACCAGGCAAAAGCTCACTATGTTGATTTAGATGAAGGCAATATAAGAGAAGCTCAAAAGGATATGGAAAATAATATGTCTTTTGAGGACTTCATTGAGAAATATTCAGAATCCACGATTGATAAAGACTTGCTGGTCGTAAAGTTCAAGTACAAAAATTATCAAGACAAAAATATAGTTGACTTTAGTAGCACTGTTGAAAATTATGAGATACAGTTGGAAGAAAGTCCTGAGATCAATGCCCGATCTTTTAAAGGGTCATGGGTGTTCAATTATTGGGAAGGTGATAGTTACTCGGATGAATCTATCAGAGGATTTTATTTTACATCAGAATTTGAAAAACAACCAATTCCTGAAGTTTATGCGCGAATGATTCAGTATTCAGATTGTATGGTAGATACATCTTCTCAGGTTTTTAGGGAAGATGCTGAGAGAACTGGAGTTAGGTATGAATCAAAACACCCCTCTAAAGTCTCAAAATTCATGAAGTATGTTCATAGAGAGACGAATAGGCCTGAACGCAGTGAAGATGAGGATTACAGTGATTACTGGGCGAGATATGATGTGTGGGATTCATTGAGAATACCTTTAATCGATAGTTCAATATCAAAACAAAAGAAGTTTTCCTCTCTACTAGATGATGCAGTTGAAGAGGCCCTTGAGAAGGGAGGTTCTGACGATGAGTTCGAAGAGTATGTAGGTAGATATCATTCTAAGGAAGCTGAACTCGAATTGAAAAGAGGCAGAATAGTCGTTGGAGGTTGTAGCATGGATAACAGACCGAGAGTTCACGCAATGAATATTGCTGTTTTGTCAGCTCAAACAGTAAACTGGGAAACATTTCTTCGTTCACACCTCGATATCATGAATGACCGCTTTGAAAGGGCAAGTGATGGAAGTTATGCCTGGGATGGAAGGAAGACGTATATAAAAGAACTGGAAGAGTTGGATATAGATGTAACTGATTTGTTATTTGGTATTTCTTTTAGAATAGAAAACCCAAGTCAAAATCATTATTATGGTAGCATTGGCAGACTCGGAAGGGCACTTTCTGAAACAAAATTCTCAAATGAAATTGAAACGAGAATGCTTGAAATGATAAGCGATAACAGCCTGGATGATTACAATAGAATGGTAATGTATTATTTGTTTCTGAATTACAATTACCACCTTGAGGATGAAACCAAAAGGAAGGATAACGCAGACAAATTAGAAAAAGCTGTTGAGGAACTTCCGCTTTATCTAGCGAAAAAAATAGAATGAGGCATACTCTCATGTTCGCTTATCTGCACACTTGCTTAATAAGTAGAAAATGCATTTGCTAAAAGATTGAAATGCTAATTATTGGTCAGAACCCTGGTGTAAGGAGAACATTGAAAATGCTTACATTAAAATAAAATCCATAAAATGAAGAAAAATATAACGTTCTTTTTGTTGGTACTCCTGTCCCTTCACACTTACGCTCAAAAAGAAAACCTAACAGGTTTATGGGAAGTGGAGAAAGTTTCAGTCGGTGAAAAAAACATGACCCCAGTAGCCAAGTGGTTTAGAATAAACCCTGATGGGAAATACCAGGCCGGGAACGGTTGGCTTCAAAATGGAAAAGGCAATTGGAGTTACGATGCCGAAAGCAACATGTACACAGCTACTGACTCATTAGATATAACTGATGAGTTTGGTGGGTTTACTGTTTCGTTTGGAGCTGAGAAAATGTTTTGGGAGCGCGAGGAAGAAGGTATGCACGTCAAGGTGACCTTGATGCCAATTAAAGAGTTACCAATGTCTCCTGCCGACTACCTGAAAGGTGTTTGGGATTTAGTTGAAATTACGAAGGAAGGGCAATCTGTTTTGTCAGATTTCGATAGTAAGGATAAACACAAGTTATTCATCCGTTGGGATAGAGTTTACATCAACTTCAGTCCTGAAGGGGAACGGTTGACAGGCTATTGGCACATCCACGGCCACAGACCTGAGGTCACCTTAATTCCTCACGTGGGAGGAGGGAAATCTGAAAGCTGGAAAATAGAAGTAGATCACAAAGAGCTTCTTATGTCTGGCTTATCAGACAGCAATAAAAACATAAAGCGGAAATACATAAGGAGGAATACCCTTTAATTGCTTTTTCTTTTCAAATTCTATAACTCCAAAAAGTTCCTTAAATAACCTACCAGTCAAAAAATAATTTTGACCTGGGGTGGTATGTTTTGTTTGAGTTTGTTATTTTTACAGAGAAGTAGAGTATGTCTATTGCACGTGTGAGTCGACAACAATTAACCCAAAGAAAGACATTTAAAAATGGAGACTTTTAATATAATTGCCGGCATATGCTCAATTTTGGGACTGCTGATTGCATTGTTTGTTGCAAATAAGGTAATAACGATTAAGAAGACAATCAATGATAATTCAACCAATAAGGTTAAGCAAAGCAAAAACAAAGTGAAAAATGGCGATATGGCAGGTCGTGATGTCAATAAATGATCTCAAATGGCTGACACTGATAATACAAACGAAGTAACTCAATCAGGTAATAATGTTGAAAATGGCGATATGGCAGGTCGCGATGTCAATAAACAAACCATAAATATTGGACGGATGTCCTTTGGTGGAAAATCTCAACTCCAAATACTTTATGACAAACTAGAAGAGGAGAAAAAGAATACTAAAGGGATTACCGAGATGATTGAAGAACTTCAACACTTCAAATCATATGCAAAAGATGAAGAAGTGATCGGTCTAGAGAAGAAGCTCGAAAATGGAAACAGGTTGAACTATCTAAATTTTGCAGAAAGATCAAAAGAAAAATTCAGCAAAAAACTTCTTAAAAATGAGCACTCTGAAACAGCACAAGAAATTTATGCCTTCTTGCTTGCCAAAGTGTATAGAAGGTTTGAAGACCACATATATCCAAGGCTATCAGAAGAGCACCCTGAAAGCTTCATCAACCAATTAGTTGATGAATTCATAATTAACCCTATGGAAGACCTTTTAGGCGAAAATCTACTTAAACTATATGAAGATGAGATAAGTGGAATGATATATTTTCTAATGGGTAACTGTCATATAAAATGGAACTAAAATGTTAATCTACAGCCCTGCATATGATTTGTACCATACTATGTTCAGAATCCTTCAAATAACTGAAAAAACTGAACAAATTATGGAAGTAGATAAGCTTAGGATTCTTGATTTTTATCTAGCCTTTCCAGCAGAGCTTTTAGAAATACAAAGCTTTCGGGGATTCAAGAAATATAGAAAATACTTGAAAGCAGAAATGAATCAATATGAAAGAGTCATAGATCGTAAACGCCTTTTTTTCAAAATGGAGCAAATTCAAATTTCTGCGATGAAAGCCCTAGTATCTTATTCACTCTTGGACGCAAGAGAATTCAAGAATGGCAAAATTAAAAGAACAGACATTCCTTTAACTGAGCAACTATCTCTTAGGATTCAAGAAGAATTTAAGTCAAATCAAAATTTACTTACCCTAATAACAGGACCGCTTGCATCGCTTAATCTCTATGGTCATTTAGGTCTTAAAGTAAAAACTAACCTAATTGAATTCAAGTATGACGCAGTATAATCCATTTTTAAAGCTGAATAAACTCGTCATCTTTACTCATGACGGTAAAGTTGCATATAATGAGACCTTCCACGATGGGATAAACATAATTCGTGGTAACAATAGTGCAGGGAAATCAACCATTGGTAATTTCATATTTTTTGTCTTAGGAGGTGATTTTAAAAAATGGACTACCGCAGCACTATATTGCAAGGATGTTTATGCGGAGATTTTTATCAATTCTGAGCCAATTACTGTAAAGCGAACGGTAAGTGAATCAGGAAACCAGCCAATGTCAATTTTTTGGGGCAATTATGAAGAAGCATCAAAAGCAGGTAGTGAAGGGTGGCAGATTTTCCCATATAGACGAGTTGAATCAACGGGCAAAAAAAGCTTCTCAAACGCTCTATTTACTGCACTTGGATTTCCTGAACTAAGGGGAGATGTTGATAGCAATATAACTATGCATCAGATATTAAGAATGTTATATGTCGACCAAAAGAGTATGACATTGGACCTCTTAATGACTGAAACTTTTGATTCGTCAATTACGAGAAAAACAATCGCAGATTTGTTATTTGGGGTCTATGATGACACTTTGTACTCTGAGAAAATTGAGTTGAGAGAATCAATAAAAGATCAAGAAGTAAAAAAGAAACAATTTGAAGGAATAGAACAAATCTTCAAATCAAGTGATAATGAAACCAATGTAGAAACAATTAAGGCACTAATTGAAGAAAACAATACACAGGTTAAGAGTATTGATAATTATCTAGAAAAGCTTTCGAATAACGAAGACACGTTAAAAAGTGAAAGCGAAGAGACGGAACTGAAAGTAGTAACAATTAAAACTAATCTTCTTGCAACCCGAAAAAAATTATCGGTTCTTCAATCACAGATTAACAACTACGAATTTGAGCTGCTTGATTCTAAAGACTTTTTGAGAAGTTTAGAAAAAAGAGCCGCAGCATTATCTGATTCTCTTTTAACTCGAGAAACTTTTGATGATCTTAAAATGAATCATTGTCCAAATTGTCTATCACCTCTCGAACCTGTAATCGATGAAAATCATTGTGAGCTTTGCAAACAGCAATTACCAGAAGACAAAGGCTCTTCTCAAATAAAACGAATGCAACAAGAAATAGACAATCAAATTAGAGAGTCTAAAAAGTTGTATTTAGAGAAAGAACACAAACTTCTTGAACTTAAATCTAACTACCCTACTCTCGAACAAAAAGTAAGAGCACTTCAAGAAGACCTGAACGAAGCCCTATCAACAACTAAAACTCAAAGAAATCAAGAATTTGATGACTTACTCATTAAAAAAGGTGAGCTCAAATCAAAAAATGAATATTTAATAAAACAATTAAGTGCCTTAGAACAAATTGAAGTATTGAGAAAGGAACTCGCAGGTCTTCGTTCAAAGATTGAAGCTTTAACTGCCAGTATTAAATCCAAAGAATCACATCAACGAAATAGACTGCAAAGTGCCTATCAAAAAATACAATCTTATGCTTTAAGATTATTGCATAGTGATTTGGGGCGTCAAGATGAGTTTAAAACGGGCAGCAAAATAGAACTAGATTTCGACAGAAATACATTTTCATTAGATGGGGAAAACAATTTCTCGGAAAGTTCCAATGTATATTTAAAGAACAGCGTGCGTTTTGCAATCTTTTTTGCTTCATTGGAGAAAGAATTCTTTCGACTACCAAGATTTATTCTTTGTGATAATATTGAAGATAAGGGTATGCAACCTGACCGAAGTCAAAGTTTTCAGGAAGAGCTTGTCAAAATCTCAAAGGAGTTGGAAGTGAATCACCAGATTATTATTACAACATCAATGATTTCACCAGAATTAAATGACTCTGAGTTATGTGTAGGAGAGTTTTATACAGAAACTAATAAGACTTTAAAAATAGAAAACTAAAAAGATATAGGACAATCAACGATTTCCGCAATCTAAGCTTGTTATTGATCCTTGACTATCAGGTATATGACTTTTTTAATGTTAAACACATTTCATCAGTACAGCAAAGAAAAAACTAGATTGTCATGAAAGAAATAGAAATTAATGATAAACAAAGATATCTAACCGAGAATTACCCATTTGGTAATAATCCTCCCAATCTTGCTGATAAGAGAGAATGTATCCACTGTGGCAAAGTAATAACTGTAGGAGATTTCAAGGTTTTTAAAGATAAATATGGAGATGAGTATATCAGTTGTCCAAATGCTCCAGATTGTGATGGGACTATTATTGATTGGATTACAGTGAAAAAATAAAATTTAGATTGAAAATTTCATCATGAGATTATTTGTGACATTTAAACAGCAAAATCCGGATTTTAATAAAGAATATGCTGATGAATATCATTTTGGTAAGGGAAGTGACGGTAATTGGAAAGATAATTGGTCTGAGGGATTAAAGTGTCCAAAAGAAGTAGAAAAGATATCAATTAATCAAAAAGGGACAATAAAGCTTATAGCAAAATCAAGGGAAGGGAGTTCTAAAAGCTTTACTGTAGATAACATGATAATTTTAGAGGGAATTGTTGGCTCAAAGATTATTTATCAATTTGCAGTATCAAAGGACTTGGTTAAGAAAACTCATAAGGCTTACAACGGTAAATATGATACAACTAGGTTTTACTTTTACTTTAAAAGTAGAAATGATTATGTGAAAATCGAAGATAGTATTTATGTTTTGGAGGAGGATTTACCTAAGTAATTGAATATTGATTCTTTGGCTATAAAATCTTATTATTTATCTTTAAGCAAATTAAATTTCTAAAAATCATTAATTATGGCAGTAAAACATAAACCTACAGGAGAAGTCCATAAAGGACAAAAAGGTGGAACCACAGGATGTGGATTTGATACTAATGATAATCCCAGTCACTGGGTAAACACAAGTGAAAGATTAACTTGTGAAAAAAGAGGCTGTAAAAATTAAAAAGACCACCCTTCCAGGTGGTCTTCCCATTTATCCTAACTCTAAAAAAGTCTTCAGTATCTTACATTGAAGCGGTGATGTTGAATTTCACCTGGAAATCATCGTAAATTGTTTTGTCGCCAAGGTCATCGAAAAATGAGCCAGATCCGTATTTGATTTTCCATTTCGTTCTGTCCAATTCAAAACTCGCGTAAGCTTTCAATGTTCCTTCTTCCATCGTGATACGAGCAGGGAAAGAAATTTCTTTCGTAATTCCCTTAATCGTTAAATCACCAGTTACCATGTGCGTATTACCGTCTTCCAAATCTTTCTCTACAGACTTATTGATCTTAAAAGTCACGTACTGGTGTTTCTCGGCAGAGAAGAAGTCTTCACTCTTCAGGTGACCTTCCAACTTGCCTTTGTATTCACCTTCCAAATCGTGCACTTCAATCGTGCGCATGTCAACTTTTACAGTTCCGCCAGTGAGGTTGCCGTCTGCAACTTCAAGCGTTCCCTCTTCAATTTTTACAATTCCGTTGTGCGTTCCGGTTACCTTCTCGCCAATCCACTGTAGTTTACTCTCCTCAGTGTTGATCTTCGCTTCTTTCTTAGCAGGTCCGCCCGCAAATGTTGTAAGCGCAAAAGCGGCCATACTTAATGTCAGTGCTAATTTTTTCATTTTGTCTTTAGTTTAATTAATGAGATTACAAATGTATGTATATACATATAAATAACAATCGCGTTAAAAGTTAAATTTTCGTAAAAGCATCTTTGTAGCGACAGAACTTATCTCATTTTTGTGATGAAGTAATGATGAATACATGAAACAAAACTACCGCGAACAAGTTCAAAAAGCACAGGCACATATTGCCAGTCACCGCAAACGCAAACGATTCGTCTCCCTGTCCCGGCTCCTTATATTTATCGCACTCGTCTTGTGGATGTACTTTTCGTGGTACAGCGCAGCCACCATTCCCGTTGGCCTATTGCTGCTCATCGGCTTTTTTGCCCTCGTGAAAGTGGATGAAAAACTAAGGCGCAGAATCACATTTGCTGAAGAACTCATCCGCTACAACCAGCGAGAACTCGATCTCCTGGAACACAACTTTCAACAAACCGATGGCAAACCCGTAAAATCCATTTCACTCGATCATCCTTACGCAGCCGATCTCGACCTCTTTGGTCAAAAATCGCTGTTTGCCTTACTCAACGCCTCGGCCAGTGAACAAGGCAAGTTGAGGTTGCAGGAATTATTGATGAATTTTCGGTCAGAGCCAAACGATGTAGCAGGCCGGCAGTCGTTCATCAAAGAATACGCCCCAAAGCACGAGATGCGTTCAGCCTTTTTTGCGCACCTCAAATCGGCTGAGCTGAGCACCAAAAAATACGATTCACTGAAAAGCTGGATCGGGGAGAGCATCAAATCAACGAGCTGGTACCTGCCGCTCATGATCATCTTTTCTGTGGGATCACTCATCGTGGCAATTCTCAGCATTATTGGTCAGATCCCTGAAGTGTATTCACTCTACTGGTTTCTCCTCGGGATGATGATCGTGGGGAGCCAGTACAAAACGAACAACCCAAAATTCAGCGACCTCACCGATTTCGTCTCCGATTTAAGTGCTGTAAAGCAAGCAATCGAGATACTCGAACAAAACCGAACCGATAGCAAAGTAGTCAAAATGCCTGCTGGTTCGGGCTCTGACCGTTTGCAAAAACTCTCAAAGATCACCGATCTCGTGGAGAGCCGCGCCAACCTGATCGTGGGAACCGTACTCAACGGATTTTTTCTGTGGGATTTTTTGTTGATCCACCGATTGGCCAACTGGCACTGCGACAATGCCGCATCACTCAGCGATTGGCTCACAGCCGTCACCGATTTTGACGCGTACAACGGCATCGCAGCTTTTGCAATGCGTAATGAATCATTCGTTTACCCGGCTCTGACCGATACCGGATTTGAAGCAAAGCAACTCGGTCACCCGCTCATTCCTGATAACGAACGCGTTTCCAGCGATTTTTCACTCGTCAACAGTCAGCAATTCGCTATTGTGACAGGAGCCAACATGGCCGGGAAGAGTACGTTTTTGCGCACCATTGCCAGCAACATGGTCCTCGGGATGTTGGGAGCGCCCGTTGTGGCGAAAGAGCTCGCATTCAGGCCCGTACCACTGTTTACCAGTATGCGTACAGAGGATTCACTCGCAGAGCACGAGTCGTATTTCTTTGCCGAACTGAAACGCCTCAAAGCTGTTGTGGAAAGTCTTGACAAAGGGCAGGAATTGTTCATCATTCTGGATGAGATCCTCAAGGGAACGAACTCGGCCGATAAGGCGAAAGGGAGCGAGGCATTTTTGGAAAAACTGCTGTCGTACAACTCGCGCGGAATCATCGCCACGCACGATCTCAGCCTGTGCGAACTGGAAGGAAAACACCTGCAAAAAATCGTGAACAAGAGTTTTGAAGTAGAGTTCGTCAACGACCAGCTACAGTTCGATTACAAACTCCGCGATGGTGTTTGCCAGAACATGAATGCTTCCTTCTTACTCGAAAAAATGGGGTTGGTGAATAAGGTCAGCTCGTGATTTCTTTGAGCGCCCCGTAGAGGTCAAAAGTTGGTAAACCCATCACCGTGAAGTACGAACCTTCAATCTCCTCAATGCCTATCAACCCGATCCATTCCTGGATGCCGTAAGCACCCGCTTTGTCAAACGGCTCATACCGTTCAATGTAGTGTTCGATTTCCGCATCTGTGAGTTCGTGAAATTTCACACTTGTAGTGGAAGAAAACGAGATCTTTTTGTCCCGTGTGCGCACACAAACTCCGCTCACCACTTCGTGTTCACTACCCGATAACCTTTCCAGCATTTCGCGCGCTTCAGCTTTGTCAGCCGCCTTGTTGAGCACCTTGTTTTGATGAATCACCGTAGTATCGGCCGTAATCAGAATCTCCTTTTCGGTCAGATCCCGGAAAGCCATCGACTTTTCCACCGCCAGGTATTCTGCCACCTCATTGGCCGGCAATTCATGCGGAAATGACTCATCGATATCGAGAGACGTTTGCTCGAAAGCGATATCCATCTTTTCCAGCAGTTCCTTTCTGCGCGGAGATCCACTCGCCAAAATGATGTTGTAGTTGTTGAACATTGCTTGTTTAGAGAAATTTTGAGTTGCGCCAAAAGTATGGGAATAATGTCTTTTTGTTTAAAGTTTGAGAGTTTAATGTTTAGGGAGGGCTGAGGTCGAGGTCAAGAAAAAAAGATTGACAAAAAGCTTCCCGTCTATCGAGCGGAGCCGAGATATGGTGTTTTAAAAAACAAAAAGAAAGAATCAAAACTGTAATTTTAAAACACCTTAATCGGTAATTTGCCGATTATGGTGTTAAAATATTACATGAAAAGTAAGAGTTGAAAATTTAATCTGATTAATAGTCCTGTATTAAAACATCAGTGGGAATGTGGAGTGCCGTATTGAGTTTTCTGATCATTTTCAAAGTTAGTTTTCGCTTCTTGCTGAGAATTTCACTGACCCTGCTTTTGAATCCTATTATTTCAGCTAGATCCTTCTGCTTAATTCCCAATTGCTCCATTCTGAATTTAATAGCCTCAATTGGATCAGGCATTTCAATAGGGAAGTTTTCATTTTCATACTTATCGATGAGTATGGAAAGAATTTCCAGTTCATCACCTTCCTCAGTTCCTTTTTTAGCATCAAAAATTTCCTCGAGCCTGTTGAGGGCAATTTGATAATCCTGTTCATTTCTAATAGGTGCTAAATTCATATTACTTAAGAATGACTACTTTCTAACTTTGTGGAGCAGGTTTATTCCTGATAATTCCTGGCCAATGTCATGAATTCCTTTTAAAATTTTTTCTGTTTGTTTTTCTGATGGTTTTTTATGTCCCTGTACATATTGAGAAAGCAGGGTAGCATTCATACCTATCTTTTGAGCGAGATACTTTGCATTTAACACTCTGTAGAATTGAAAAAATTGTTGGAAATCAATCTCAAATTTGATGTCTTCATGACCTAACTTGATATCCTCATCTTCAAAGTACAATTCTGCAGCCTCAAATGCATTATTCATCAATTCAGGAACATTCTCACCGGTTGTGAAAATGGGATAGTCATTAGAGAATGCTGAAAAACCCGTATCAGTTTTTTCAACTGTCATTATTATTTCTTTTTTCCTCCTCATGCTATTACTTATTGATGCCTGCGTCTTTTAATATTTTTTTCTCTAATCCTTTTCCAATTTCTTTACTGCCGTGGTTCGGAAATATAATAATTCCAGGTTTTGTTTCATGCTTCATTTTCACATGAGATCCTTTTTGAGAGTAGGGGTACCAACCATCTTTTGTCAGAATACGATATAGCTTTGAACACTTCATCTGTAATACTAACTCCTTACAAAAGTAAATAATTATTTACTTTCCATAAATAATGGTGGCTTTCAACTTTTAAAATTTGAGTGTGGTAGAAGAAATGTATAAAAAAGCAACTGAGTAAAGACCTGACAGGTTTCCAAAACCTGTTTCAGGTCTTAGATAAGACAAAAGGGAATTATTTATTTTTTTTTGGTTGAAATCATCAACCCTTATTTATTATGAGAAATACCTATATCTCCTTATTTCGCTCGACCAAAAGGGAGGGTCTATTTCCCCCTATTTCGAAGAATCCTCTTAATGAACCTTAATTACTTAATGTTTAGCTTTTAAAACCATTAAGACATGTAGAATCATTAAGGTCTACAGCAAATTACTGTTATAAAGCATATACGCTACACCAATAGGATAGAGGATCGCCAGGATTGACGTAACCTTGTTGAGGTTGCTCACTTTGTGGTAATGTCCTTTGGTTTTGGCCAGTACGGTTAGGATGAGCATAACGGTGAGGAGTAACGCGAGCAGACTAAAATACCAGAATGTCCAGCTATCGGTTAAGTGGGTCACGTAAATGTGGTAGAGCCCGTAGATCATGGCTCCGTATACCAACACGACCACGATTTTAGCAATGGCGTTCCCGGCTACGATGGGCAATGTCTTCGCGTTCTGACTAATATCACCTTTTTTGTCTTCCATGTCTTTGGTGATCTCGCGGGCGAGCGTTGCCAAGAATCCGAATACGGCAAACCCGATCATCCAGTAAGACAAAAAGTTGAGGTTGAAGTTTTTATACTTTTCGCTGAGGTGGAAATATTCTTCCTGTAATGGTACAATTTCGTAAAACCCGACAACAATCGGAATCAAACCTACACACAAGCTGATAATTAGGTTCCCGATCAGGAATGACTTTTTAAAGTTTGTTGCGTAAAACCAAAGTGAAGCAGCTACTGCTATGTGCAGTAATGCCAGGTTATAATTGCCTAGCCAAAAACCGAGTGAGAGCGCTGTAATAATTCCGGTAGCTGTCAAAATGTAATAGACGTTGAGTCCCAGACTTTCGCTTATTTGTTGCCCTACTTTGTTCTTTCCAGGCTTGTTTTTGCGATCTATTTCTACATCATAAACATCGTTGATGATGTAACCACCTGCTGCAATTAAAATGACTGAGAGTACGAGAAGAGAAAACTGTAGTACGGTCATTTGCAGAACGAGCTCGGTTTTGAGCATTGCTGATAGCTGAACCAGTACAGGTTCTATCACGAGGTAGCGCAAAGACAACATCGTGATGATGATAATCAGTAAATTGATCGGGCGTATTGTTTTCAACCAGTTTTTCATGACCACAATTCTTTTGCACGCATGACTTTTTCAATAACATCGCGAACGCAACCTCGCCCGCCATCAAACGGTGAAATGTACACGCATTCATCGCGTACCTCTTTTACTGCATCTTTTGGGCAGGTTGGGAGTCCAACCTCGCGCATCACTTCCAAATCCGGCAGGTCGTCACCCATGTAGAGGACTTCATCTTCCTGCAAGTCGTAAATGTGACGGTATTCATCGTACTTGTCTAACTTGTCGATGATGTTGAGCGCCACATCTTCAAATCCCAAACGGAGCAGACTGTCCTTCACGATTTGTGAGCTGCCGCGCGTTATTGCGATCATGCGTAATCCAGCCTTAGCAGCCTGCTTCATGGCAAACCCGTCTTTCGTGTTGAGTGTCCTTATCATTTCACCATCAGGCATTAACGTGACAGATCCATCGGTGAGGACACCGTCAACATCAAATACTAAAGTCGTGATTTGGGGAAGTTTCTTGAGATAATGCTCACTCATGCCGCGTGTCTTGAATACTTTGGCTGACCAAATTATAAATTTCCAGTAGTCGGGCGTGGTTTTCCAGTAAATTCTGGTGTTTTTCCAGCGTCTTTTCGTCACCACGAATAGCTGGACCAGTCTGCGCGTTATCAGGACCTACTTCAAGTGCCTTTTCAACCGTTTCCTCGATGAGCGGTTTTAGGATTGAAAAATCCAGTTCCGATTCCCGCAAAAGTTCCTGTGCATTGGCCATCATGTGATTGGAAAAATTACAGGCAAAAACAGCCGCCAGGTGAATAGCTCTGCGCTGTTGTGAATCGATTTGTTGCACATTTTTACTCAGGTCAGATCCGAGCTCGGTCAAAGCTTTCAGCGATTCCGCATGCTGAGATTCCACGCAGAGCGGCACCTTTTTCCAATCGACAACTTTTTCCTTTGAAAGTGTTTGAAGCGGATAAAAAACGCCACTTTTTTCGTGTGGTATCACGGTCAGATCCACACTTCCCGAAGTATGTGCAACGATTCCGCTCACTTCAGGGATCTGACCAGCAACCGATTCAATTTGGTCGTCAGAGATTGCAATGAGGTAGAGATCCAGATCTCGTGGAATTTGATTGAAAGAAGTCGAAAATGCAGCTTCAACCGATTGAGCTAGCTGTTCGGCTTTCTTAGCGTTCCGACCATAAATGAATTCAACGTTGTGCTTTTCGCGAAAAGCATTTGCAAACTGCCACGCTACATTTCCTGTACCGATGATGGCAATGCGCATCATGACGATTTGCGTTTTTTCACAAGGCGCGAAACAATAGCGATTACGGTACCGATCACCATCAAAATTGCCCCGATCCAAAGAATATTGATATACGGGAAGATCATGGCCTGCATGATGATGAATTCCTTGATCTTGTTCTTTTTCTCAAAGATGCGGAACTCCATTTGCTCTTCATCGGGATCGATGTTGAAGAGTTCCACTTTTACGTACAGGTTGTCGTCAACATCAGGAATGGTAACGATTTTGCTGCCGCGCGTACCAAAATACGTTTCCAGCTTGTGGCTTTTTGTGTCAAAATCAAATGCTGTGAGCTCAGCTTTTACGAGCAAGTCGTGATTGTGCAGCTCAAGGCTGTCGCGGAGTTCCTTGTTCTGAACCACCTTCAACGTGTCGAAAACAAAAATTGCACTGTTGGCATAAATAGTGTCACCAATTGACACTTTGAATTCCTGCGGCTCCTCGTAGCTGTCGCTTTGTGGTTCTTTACGGTCTTCTAATTCAGCATACTTGATGTACGTGAAAATATCCTTGTTCCAGTAGTGACGCGTAGATGGCTCGGCTACATTTCCCATTCGCTCGTTGAGCTGAACAAACGGACGCAGCGTAAACTTCTTCTCGTTCGTTTCCTTGTCGAGGTAATCGACATTGTAGTGGACGTGAATCCCTTCTTTTTCCTTCCCGCGGAATACCACGTTGTACTGTGCCATTTCCATCGTGTCATCAAGCATTAAAAGGATATTTTCCTTGTTGCTGTAGTTGGTGTCGAGTGACGTGAGATCGTACTGTGAAGTGTTTTCAGAGATAATTTCTTTATTTCCGTTTGAGATCAGTGCTCCCATCAGAACCAAAAGAAAACCGATGTGCGCAATTGCCGAACCTGATTTTACACGCTGAACGCGAGTGGATCTGAACAGGTAATCGACATTAGCTGCCAATGCAAAAAGTGTGGCGAATAACAAGAGGAGTAGAAGCGGGTCTTTCATGCCCATTCCCAATCCGATCGCGATGGTGAACGCCAATCCGATGATCACATCGCGCAATACTTTGCTGATGAAGTTGCGGAAATTTGTTTTGCGGTAGTTCAGGTACTGCGTAAAGCCGATCACAAATGCGATCACGATGGCAAACGGCAGTTGAAAGCTGTTGTAGTGCTCGATCGGATCGGCCGGTGGAGCCATTTCGGTTCCGAACAACTTGTTCCAAACCGGAATGCTCGTTGAGAAAGTAATCTGGAATCCGGCAAGGAGCAGAATGAGAGCGCCCACGAACATCCAGAACTCTCTCGACCAAAGAGCGTCTTCCTCTTTTTTCTTGGGTATGTCTTTGAGTCTGTAAATCAGTAATCCAAACCCGATTATTCCGTAAAAGGCAAAGTAAAACACGAGCTGACCTGAAAGTCCGAGGTCGGTAAAGGCGTGAACGGATGTATCACCCAACACTCCACTTTTTGTGAGGAAAGTAGAGTAGAGGATCATGAAGAATGTAAGGATCAAAAGCAGGAAACTCCACACCAGTGAAGCACCTTTGTTGCGTTGAATGAGCAACAGGTGTGCTCCGCCAACTAAGGTGAGCCACGGTACGAGTGATGCATTTTCAACCGGGTCCCATGCCCAAAAGCCGCCAAAAGAAAGCGATTCATAAGCCCAGGCACCACCCATTAAAATTCCTAGTCCGAGCACAGCAACTCCTGCATAAGCCCACGGAATTGTTGGTTTTACCCACTTTTTATAACTCCCTTTCCAAAGTGCTGCAACAGCATAGGAAAAAGGAACGAGCGTGAGTGCAAACCCGAGAAACAGTGTTGGCGGGTGAATGGTCATCCAGTAGTTCTTGAGTAGTGGATTGAGTCCGCTACCGTCAATAGTTTGAATGTAGTTTGGGTTCTGAAGAAAAGGGAGATTGGCAAAATCAGGATGATGGCGGAGGAGCATGGTAAATGGGTTGCTCCCGAATTGCTTTTCAAAGATGAAGACACCCAAAATCATGGTGAGTAGCATCACCTGTGCCGAGCTGAAAACAGCCATCACGCGGTATTCCCATTTCTTTGAGGTGTAGAGAAGGATCAGACCAACGATACTGTGCCAAAAGACCCAAAGAATGGTACTTCCTTCCTGTCCTTCCCAAAAGGCCGAAAAGATGTAGCGCATTTGCATATCGCTGTTTGAGTGCTGCCAAATGTAGTGGTACTCAAACATGTTGTTGGCGAGCATAATGAGTAGCGTAACAACAATCCCGATTGCCGAGAAGGTGTGCACAAAAAATGCCGACCGCGCTATTTTTCTCCAACTGTGGTTTTTATCACCTTTTATAGCTCCTAATGCGTAAGAAACAGTTGCCAGTAAGGCCGCAACAAAAGCCAAAATAACAAATGTGTTGCCGAGGTATCCGGCCCACAGTCTTTCGCCCACGTATTCTATCATGATTAAATGCTCGCTTTACTCGATTCTTCCTCAGCTCTTATTTGTTCCATTTCTTCCTCAGTCTTGAACCCTTCAGTTCCATCGTTGTATTTCGATGGGCACTTCATGAGCACTTCCTTGGCGTGAAATTCATCACCCTGTGCCTTGCCGATGAGTACAATTTGCTCTGATCGCTCAAAATCCTGCGGTTTACTTTTGTGCAATACCACTTCCTTTTCCTTTCCTTCGTTATCGATCATGTGAAAGGTAAATTTATTGGGATCTGTTTGCGGATCGTAATTGAGGTCTTTTTCCTTGTTCAGCTTTCCCACAACGTGGTATTCTTCACCGGGATTGGAAAAGGCTTCATCAAAGGCAACATAAGTGCTTGAATCAGACAATGTGGTGAGAATAGCACCGATTGCGATTGCAATAATAATAATGCCGAGTATATGAGCTTTCTTCATCTTTTTTAATCTCTTAGTTCTTTCTCGAGTTTCGATAATTTCCTGTCAAGCGAGATCATGTAAATCACAATCCCGATGAAAATGATGGCTATAACCGCCACCACGATATAGATCTTTCCTTCAGAACGCATGGTATCAGCCATTTCTACGCCTTGCTGGGCTCTGACCGAAACAGCAGAAAATAAAGAAAGTATCAATGCGAGTATAGCAGTTCCTTTAAAGTTCATCTTCGAGCTTTTTTATACGTAATTTATGCAGGCGAAGTTTGAGTTCACCCAGCCAAACTCCAATGAGCGTCCATCCGATAATAGCGGGGTAGAAAATTATGCGCATCGTATTATCCAGATCGTACTGGCTAAAGGCAGGGTTGCCGCCATTCCCGGGGTGGAGTGAATCAGTCATGCGGGGTAAGATCATGAGAAAAACGATGAGCAATACGTAGGCGAAAATGTTGTAAACGGCTGATATTTTAGCACGCTTTTCTTCATCGTCAAACGAGTTGCGCAGAATCATGTAAGCGAAATAAGCCAGGATGGTTACGGCCGCTCCGTTGAGTTTGGGATCGTTGATCCAGTACGCTCCCCAGGTGAATTTGGCCCAAATTGATCCGGTGGCAATTCCCAGTACACCCAGGAATAAACCTATTTCAGCTGCAATTTTGGCTTTGGCATCATCCAGCTCTTTCCCTGATCTTAAATATTTTATGCTGTAAACTACGGATGCCGTCATGAGAATCATCATGGCAAACCACATGGTTACGTGATAAAAGAGATTCCGAATTGTTTCGTTGAGAATCGGCAGTCGGGGGACATCAATTAAAAGCCCGCCTATCAATGCAAAAAGGACCAAAATTACCGCAACTGCTTTCCACCAGTTCTTTGCCAAAACGAGTTGATTTTATTCGCGCCAAAGGTATGGAAATAATAGATAGGATAATGCGAAAACGATTGCGTTAAGCGCCAGTAGAATCCATACATAGTTGAGACTCATAGTCCACGAAATACCATCGGCAGCATTTTTAGAAAGTCTTAACAAAGTCATTAGGAGGGGGAGTAGTATGGGGAAGCCTAAAATCGACAAAAGTGAAACGTTATTTTGCGTTTGGGAGGCGATTGCTGATAGCAAAGAAAGCGTTCCCGAAAACCCTGTTGAACCCAAAATCAAAGCGGTGAGGTACATGGTTGGGTTCTGAACGGGATTTCCCACTAAAACACCAAATACAATGTAGGTCAGAACCGAAATAACAAACAGCAAGAGTCCATTGTAAACCATTTTACTCAATATGATAGCTTGGGGGCTCGCCAACGTGTAGAGGTAGAGCTGCTTTTCTTTGGAGTCCTGCACGAAAGCTTTGGCTACAGCATTGGTAGCGCCAAACAGGAAAATAATCCAGAATAACGCGTTCCAAACCGGAATGTCAACAATCTTCTTGAAACTGAGGTAGGCGACAAAAGCCGTAGAAACCACGTAGAGCAACAATCCGCCAAGGGCAAATTTATTGCGCCACTCCAGTTTAACTTCTTTTGACAATAAGGCTGTAAATTCGTTGAACAAAGAGACTAAAGTTTTGTAATATTAGGTACAATCAAAACGCAAAAGTATGGCAAAAACATTTCATGATTTTACGGTTAAAGATATAGAAGGGAAAGATGTTCAACTATCTGATTTCAAAGGAAAAAAGTTGTTGGTAGTGAACACGGCATCACAGTGCGGACTCACTCCTCAGTACAGCGTACTCCAGGAATTGTACGAAGAATATGGTGGAGACGGCTTTCAAATAGTGGGCTTCCCAGCTAACAACTTTGGCAATCAGGAGCCCGGTACTGAAGATGAAATCAAGACTTTTTGTGAGTCGAACTTCAATGTGACCTTCCCAATGATGTCGAAAGTATCAGTGAAAGGTGACGATCAACACGAAGTTTATCAATGGCTCACACAAAAAGATGAAAACGGTGTGGAAGATGCTCCGGTAGAGTGGAATTTTCAAAAGTTCATGATCGATGAAAACGGTCAATATGTAGGTCATGTTCATCCACAGGAAACTCCGGCAACAGATGAAATCATTAATTTCATCAAGAAGTAGGCCAATTATCAGGAACTGAGAAAAACTTTTTGTTGCTCTCTGTGTTGAGTAACATTGAAGATTTTTCCAAAGTAGATTTTCTTTTCATAGCTAATTGCGAGTGGATTTTATCAGTAGGTATAATCCACTCGTTTTTGTTGAGGGGAACACCTTTGGGTTTTTCCTCATCACTTTCAAAGAACCAGTTTTCAATCGCAACATCTTTATTGACGTATTCCGGTAGTTGATAGTCAGATCCCGGTGGAACGAAAAGCATTCCGTTCGTCCACAGCTGACTTTCTGAGATGTTATACGGAATCAACTCTTCAAAGTCGCGGTACAAATTGAGCTGTTTGTTGATCAGCTTGTTGTATTTGAGATGCAATTTATCATTTGCGTTTGGTCCGATCCACATTCCCGATTGCGGATGGAAGAGGTAAAACTTGACGGCACTTTCGAGTTGTATGAGTTGATCGGTGGTTTTGTTCAGAACCACAAAGTCTATTTCTCCGTGAGTCTTTCCGTTTTCAATGATCTGAATATTGCGGTCAATAATTTCGTAGCCAGGGTGTTGAGTGATGAGGTGTGAGATGAGGTCCTCATAGAGGAATCCGAGCCTTTTTCGTGATGTTAGAGTTTTTGATTCGTCATGAAAGCGCTCTGACCAATCATGAGTAATTTCATTTTGAAGGTTGTTTTTTCCCTTTACCGTTAATAAAAACGGGTTGGAAATCATCCAGTAAATATAATCTTTGATTCTATTTTGAAACATCCTGATACTAATATACAGATAAAAAAGCCCAACTTTGTCATTCAATCCCCACCGAAATGAATTTTAAGAAGCTACTAAATAACCTGCTCAAAGGTAGAGTTCGTGACGAGGAAAAGGGAGAAGTTGAAATTCTTCGCGAAGTAATTGAACGCACTCCTCGTCAAAAATTCCAGTACAGCGATTGGTTGTACAACAAGAAGTATGTTCCCTACATCAAAATGTTGCGCAACAACTACGAATTGCGCAAGCAGGATATCGAGGGAACTGTCAGGTTACACATCTTCAACTCCCAGGCTTCAAACGGCTTTTATTTCACTTACAGTGATATTTTTGGATTTGACAACTTCTTTCATTTATTCGAGTACATTAAAGACAAAGTAACCGATCTCGATGAGTACAAAGTGCAAAGCTCTCATCGCTCGCTGAGTGAAATCAATGAGTTCGTAAAAGAAAAGCAGGTTTATTATCTCAAACCGCGCAGGCATCTGAACGAAAATGAAAGAGCCTCACAATCTTTTGGGAATGTACACATCGAATATGTGGCAATAAATGATATTCCCAGTTATGTCAAGCTGATGGCTAACACGTACAGCGACCGAAGCTATCAAAATGCAGAATCATTTGAAGAGTTAATCGATCATGTTTTCTACATTGATCCAGACAACATTCTTTAGTGCCCATACGTCATAGAAAAGGAAATTCACTTATATTTGACTCAAATCCAAAGATTATGAAACGCATATTTTTAGCACTTACATTCATTTTTGCATTTTCAGTTTCCATTATGGCGAGCGACTTCAACGGTAAGCTGAAATCAGGCAAGGCAACAATTGAACTGAACCAGAACGATATTTACGTTAAAGGAAACATCATGATTGGTGGTGAAACTTACAAGCTCGATGGAAAAATCGATCAGTCAACAGCTCACATGGTTGTTTTAGATGGCGAAAAGCAAGTAGCTAACATCCAGTTAACTGAGAATGCCAATGGGCAATATGAAATGAAAACTGTCAACACTTCTTCAGATTACAGTTTTCCAAAGCAACTCAGCTTTTCTAAAGGAGAATAAAAAGAATTAAAATAGACTTACCTGAAACTCCTGTCACATTGTGGCAGGAGTTTTTTTGCATTTATACCTTTGTTTAAAATTTGAAAACCGTGAAGCAACAAGTATCTCTCATTTTTAGCACAATTGCACTTTTAGCTGCAATCGTATTTGGCGGACTCTACCTCGCAGATGTAGATCCTATCGTTGAAGAAGAATCAGGTAAAAAAGAAAAAGACAGCTCAAAACAGTCAGATCCTGTCGTAGCCATCGTCAATACCGATAGCCTCATGAAACAGTACGAACTCGCCATTGAGCTGGAAGGGAAACTCAGCAAACAACAGGCGAGATTTGAGTCGCGCATCAAAACCAAAGAGGGTGAGTTGATGGATGATTACGAGAAACTGAAGCGTGATGCACCAACTCTAGGCAGATTTGAAGGACAGGCTCGCCAGCAGGAACTTCAAAAACGCGAACAAAAACTCTACGAATTACAGGACAACCTTTCCCGCTCGCTCGCTAAAGCTGAAACGGAATTCACGCAGCGCGTAACCGATTCTGTTACGCTCTACATGGATGAAATATCCAAACAACACAATTACAAAGTAGTGTTGAGTAAAAGTATATCGAGTAACATTTTGTGGTCCAGTGAGCAGGTAGATATCACTGATCAGGTGATCAAAGGACTCAATGACCGCTACGATGGTGAAGCAGAACTAAGCAATCAACAATAATGCTTGAACACGAAAAAAAGCTGCAGGAAAATATTATAGAGTACGTGCTGTATCTCTATCACACTGAGGATTTACTCAGATCTCTATCGCTCAACAAGGAGCTGGTAGAGGAGATGCTCATCGAGAAGCAGGGCATCAAAGGACGAGATCGCGGCAAGCTCATGCGCTGGTACGAAGATATGCTCCACGAAATGGAGAGCCAGAACATGGCTGAGAAAGGCCACGTGGAGGAAGTTTACCAGGTAATCGGGGAGCTTTCCTATGTCCACAACGCGCTCATGACAACGCTCAACGACAAGGACTATCAAAAGCTATTTGAGGAGGCTTATCCGGGAATCGTGGAGTTGAAGAAGAAGTCTGATAACTCTGTCGAGAACCCTATTGAGCTTTGTTTCAACGGAATTTATGGAGTGATGGTACTGCGCATGAAAAAGAAGAAAATCACAGATGAAACGCTGGAGGAAGTGAAAAAATTCTCGAACTTGCTCACTTACCTCGGCAAGCGTTACCAGGATGTGCGCGAAGGAAAAATGGTTTTGCCAAAGCCACAACAAAATTAACAGTCAGAACCGCCCGGAAAGCCGGCTATAGAGGTTCTGACCGAAAAATTAGCGATTATGAAAATTACACCACTTTTAGCAGGAAAATTTAAGCTGGATGGCGGAGCGATGTTTGGCGTTGTGCCAAAACAACTGTGGAGCCGCACAAATCCGGCTGATGAAAAGAATTTGTGTACGTGGGCGATGCGTTCCATGATTATTGAGGATGGTGACAGGCTGATTTTGCTCGACACCGGACTGGGTGACAAGCAGAGCGAAAAGTTCTTTGGTCATTACCATCCGCACGGACCCACACTGGACGAATCGCTTAAGGAGCAAGGTTATCACCGCGATGATATTACGGATGTGTTTTTGACGCACCTTCACTTTGATCACTGTGGTGGTGCGATTGAGCGAACAAAGGACGAAAAGTTGCTACCCACTTTCAAGAATGCGAAATACTGGAGTAACGAGAATCACTGGAAATGGGCCACTGAACCAAATCAGAGAGAAAAAGCATCGTTCCTGAAAGAAAATATTTTACCGATTGAAGAGAGCGGACAGCTCAATCACCTTGATGTACCGAATGGTGATATGTTAACGGATACTCCGCTGGGATTTGACGTGTTGTACGTAAACGGCCACACCGATAAGCAGATGATTCCGCACATCAATTACAAAGGAAAAAAGCTCGTTTTTATGGCCGATCTGTTGCCATCAGTAGGGCACATTCCGTTGCCTTTTGTCATGGGCTATGATACGCGTCCGCTACTCACGCTCGATGAGAAGGATAAGTTTTTGAAAAAAGCAGCCGATGAGAATTACGTGCTGTTCCTCGAGCACGATTCACAAAACGAATTGTGTACGGTCAAACACACTGAGAAAGGTGTTCGACTGGATGAGGTTTTTGCTTTCCGCGAAGTGTTTGGTGAATGATGGACAGCTTTTATTTAGAAGACGATTACTGGATGCAACACCAGAGCGCGGCTCACGTGAAGCTGCGCGAGTTGCTCCCTCCAGAACCGGTTGAGGAGTTCGTTCAAATGGGCGAGTACCTCCTCAATTTCTATTTTCCTGATCAACAGGTAGCGATCTACCTCATTGAAGACAGCCACGATCACACTGATAGCTATCACCTTGAAGCGAAAATGCAGGCAGACCTAAAAGCCCAAAATAAAAAAGTGATCTTCATCGAAGATCGCGACATCGCGGATGATGAAACGGGCGTGAAGGAAAGATTGGAGAAGGAGGTGGGGTAAGAAGCATGACCCACGCGATAAAATCGCGCGGTAGCGCTATGGTTAAGCCTTATTGAGAATGTGAATCTACTTGTCATTAGTTCAATATATAGGTATGCGATGCATCGCATACCTATATATTGAAATTCAGGATTTATTAATTCCTTTTATTTTCAAAGTTTGGTAGTTCTTGATCATTAAATTTCGATGGAAATCTCAAGGGGATGTTATGAAATTGTGTGGTAGCGGGGACGCTAACTTTTTATGTCTTCTTTTTCATAAAAGGAGCTATTTGTACCCGATATTAGTTGTCGTAATCTACAGTTAAGCCATTTTCTTCATCTTCTGTCATTAGTGATTTTTCTAGTTCAGGATAATCTTCAACTATTATAGTTGCTGATTTTGCATCTTCATCAATTTTTACCCGGTAAGTAAAGGCTAAGTCTGGAAAGTCCTTATTTGTCAGTATAAGGAAGTTATTTTTGGCTTGATAAAGTGGTATATCTATATTCAAGTTTTCAAATGAAAAAACAGTTAATACTATTCTTCGTTGAGGAAATCCTGAGTAATTTTCCGGGTATTCTCTATGAGTAAAGAAGATTCCAACTATAAGTTTTCCATTCTCAGATTTAAAATGCCTCCCTGACCAGTCGTTATACTTTACTACGTTATCGTCACTGTAAAGGGTGTCGTATTTATTTCTTTCCATAACATTATTTTTATTTAGTTCTCAATGAGTAAATATCCTAAACTTTACCCAACTTTCCTCACTTTAATATGCGGGACTACTAAAAACTAATACCCAAATCATTTCTTTCGTAAATGAATAATGCCCCAGTTTAGGTAGCCTTTTTTGGCGCCTTCAATCCAATGGTTCAAGCCGCTTTCCATGTTTTCAAGATAGGTTTCGCTGCATACTTCAGTTAACTCTTCTCTCTGATTGTTCAATCCTTTTAAAACATTCGTGTAATGTTGGCGAAGTTGATCGGGCATTTCAAGAATGTTGACTGCTTCCAGGTTGTTTGCTGCGGCTAATTGCCTGTACCTTTTTACTGAACCGAGTTCACCGAGGTGAATACGTTTTAAAATTGGTTCTAATACACCATCAGGGCAATCATCACTCTGCATGGGATCAGTAAAAATAAAATGACCTCCTGGTTTTAATACCCGCTGAATTTCTTTGAATACCTGTTCTTTATTTCCGCTGTGTAGAATGGCGTCCTGCATCCAGATTAAATCAAAAGATTCATCATCATAGGGCATTTTCTCGAAATTATCTGAGTGTATGTCAATGTACTCTTCAAGTCCTTTCTCTTTGGTTCTGACCTTGTTTCTTTCGTTTTCTGTATCACTCAGGTTTATGCAGGTGACATGGCAACCAAATTGAGACACGAGATATCTTGCAGAACCGCCATAACCTGAGCCCATGTCCAGCACTTTTGTGTTTTCATCGATGGCGGGCAGGAGTGAGGTCATCTTTTTAACCGTTCTCGCGCTGGCTGTAAAGATGTCTTCATCGGGCGATTCATAAATCCCGATGTGAATATCTTCGCCTCCCCAAACACGGTAATAAAATTCATCAGCGTCTGTGCTGTCGTAATAGTCTTTTGTTGTTTTTACGAGATCTTGTGATGCCATGAACTGTATCTTTTAATGTTTATTGATTGTAACTTTTTTCTGCAATGTGAATGAAAAAATCGGGTTTATCGGTTTTGTGGGTTTCCTGGAAATCTCCGTAAGTGGTTATTTTTTGAAATCCTACTTCTTTCAGTAGTTTTCTCACGTACTGTTCTCTTAATGGAAACATATTCAGGTGATAAACTGATTCGTCAGGAAACTCGTAGCGGAATCTTGCGAGACCATTATCGACATGCTCAGGAGCAGCTTTTACGTTATCGCCTGCATAGTAGTAAGTATGTTTTGTGGTAAAGTCCTGGTTATCGAGGATAGCATCGTAATTACGATGATCGATGATTAAGATGCCATCGTGTTTTAGGGCTGAGTAAAATTCTGCCAGAGCTTTTCTTCGATCGTTTTCTGAAAACAAGTGGGTAAAGGAGTTACCCAGGCAAATGGCAGCGTCAAAACGGCTGTGGACATCGCGGTTTAGCCATCTCCAATCGGCCTGGATAGTCGTGAGGATCTGACCAGCATTTTTACCGTTTTCAAAGGCTTTGGCCAGCATCTCAGGGCTGCCGTCAGCGCTTCGCACTTCAAAACCATTTTTCATCAGTGCTACAGAATGGTAACCTGTACCGGTTGCTACGTCAAGGATTTTGTGCTTGTTGCGCTTTTTGAGTTCTGTCAAAAAAAACTTTCCTTCTCCTTTTTGTCGGGCCTCCCAGTCGATCAATTCATCCCATTTTTCTACAAAACTTTGGATGTACTCTTTTTTGTAATGATCTGTTTTTCTAACCTTGGTTGGAGCATCTCCGTAACTTTGACTTTTATTCAAAATGTATTCGTTTTTTTGATTTCTGTCCCCATAATTACAAAATATTCGCGTCATAGCATAATATCGCTAATTATATGTTGATTAATATAGCGGTCTGCTGACTATTTCTTGAATATGGAAGTATGCATTATTGCATTTCGATTTGCGGATTGTCGCGCATTCCTACAAATTAAAATCCTGCATCGTAAACCGAACTTCTTCACCGGCCATTTTCTGGCTCATTCTGGAGATAGCGTATTCTGATAGCTGTAAGACTCTGGGGTAACCGCCCGATACCTGGCAATCGTTCATCAATGCGATGAGTTTTCCTGATGGAGTGAGCTGCACAGTTCCGGGCAGGACTGATGAGGTGAGGATGGGGTGTAAATCATTTTCAAGCTCTTCATTGAGGCGGTACCCAACCCGGTTGTTGTCTGACGAAAGTGTAAACGGTTCTGACAGTCGCTTTTTTTGTTTGTCATTTAATCGGTCAAACTCGGGACCGGCAAAACACGCTAAATCTTCAGATTCAAAATGCTTCTCATGCTCTTTGACTCTCGAATGCCCTGTATCACTTATAGGCTGTTGTTTTTGGATCCTCAGCTCGTCATTTTTCTGTAGTCGGATTTGTGTAATTCCTTTTGAGAAACTGCGGCTGTTCAACACCTCTTTTGATTGAATACCGCCCTGTACAGTCAAATATGTCCTGGCTCCGGAGTTTCGTTTACCGAACGATAAAACAGCATCGGGCTGGGCTTTGTAAACCTGATTCATTTCGAGCAAATTTCCATCGAGCTTTGGCGAAAAATCTCCGCCTGTGAGGCAAAAAACGGTGGGTTTTTTGAACTGAAATTTACCTTGTCCAAAAGTGATTTCAACGACTGCATCGCTCTTTTGATTGTTCAATAGAGCATTTCCCAATTCTGCAGAATAAGCATCTAAATAGCCCGATGTTGGAATTCCCATTTTAGCATATCCAAAACGGCCCTGATCCTGAATAGTATTGTAAATTCCTTCGTGGAGTACCTTGATCACAGTGATTGAAATTTGAGTTCGTAATTCCCTTTTTCTTCCTCCGCAGCTATTTCATGAAATGTTTCTCTGTCAATCGATACGAACTGAATTCTGTCTCCCGCTTTCGCAAAACAGGGTTGCTCTTTAGTGATGTCAAAGAAATTGATGGGCGATTTTCCAAGAATGTTCCAACCTCCTGATGTTTGTTGCGGATACACGCCCGTTTGCGCGCCTCCAATTCCAACCGAACCTTTGGCTACACGCAATCTTGGAGATGCTCTGCGTGGCGTGTGGATCTGATCATCTAAGCCGCCAAGGTACAAGAATCCGGGTTGAAACCCGAGAAAATAAATCAGGTAAGAAGGGTTCGTGTGCAGTTCAATCACTTTTTCGACTGAGAGTTTTTTTGTTTCGGCTATTTCGGTCAGGTCCAGCCCAAACTCCGTGTCGTAGCAAACCGGAATTTGCCAGCATTTCGAGTTCTGCTCGGCAGGCTTGTTTTTCGCTTTATACTGTTCTTTCAACTTAGCGACTTCAGATTTATAATCGATCTTGTGATCGTACCGGATTGTGAGGGAGTTGTAAGCGATAACCGTATCGAGAATACCTTTTCCTTTCTCCATACTGTTTTCAAAAGCGACAATATCCTGAATGATGTTTTCATCGATTTTCGAAGGCCACTCAACCAAAATGGCTGATGTCCCAAAAGGTTTGTATGTGAGCTCGTACTGGTTCAATTCTACTTATTTAATCAGTGATTTACAGAAACTCCTGATGTAGTGTTTTTAAAATCTCAATTGCTTTTTCGTTGTCTCCGTGCAGGCAAAAAGTCTCAGCTTTGATGTCACGTTCATTGTCCTGAATTGTTTTCACTTTCGACTCCTCAAACATGCGCTTCACGTGCGTTACGACTTGCTCCTTATCGGTTATTGTGGCGTCCGGTTCTGACCGAGAAACCAGTGTTAAATCATCGTTGTAATTGCGATCAGCAAAAGCTTCGTAAATGATTTCAATTCCTTGATCCCGGGCCACTTTTTCGATTTTTGAATTAAAGGGCACATAGAGTTTTACGTCATCAAAAATAGCCTTTACGGCCTTGCTGACTATCACAGCCTTTTCTTCATCAACGGCAATCAAGTTGTACAGGGCTCCGTGCGGCTTCACGTGATGAATTGTGGCATCCTGCATAGCGGCTCGTTCCTTGAAAAGCTGGAGTTGATCTTTCAGACTTTCGTGTAACTCGACATCCGTCATTTCCAGGACAACGCGACCAAAATTTTCCTTATCGGGATAGGAGGGGTGCACCCCGATTTTCACACCGTGCGAAAGCGCTAATTCAATCACTTTGTCTATTACCTCGACAGAACCGGCATGCGCTCCGCAAGCAATGTTGCAGGATGAGAGATACGGCATGAGCAAATGCTCGTTATCGAGCCCCTCACCGAGGTCACAATTGAAATCGATTTTCGTGTTTTTGTTCATGAAAAATGAATGTCAACTTTAATGGTCAGATCCACTGGATCTGACCAAAAATAGAGTGTTTCAACTACCGCACAAGCACGATTACTTGTTTTCTCTCCAGTTTGATGGCCGGAGGTGCACGGGCGTATATTTTTTCAATTCTTCATTTCCAAAGAACGGAAGAAAGCCGGAAGTGTTAGCCAGTAATTGTGCAGATTTTTGATAACGGAAATAGCACCAGGCGTTTTTGGAGATTTGAAATCCGTCCTTGTTTTGGGTGTAAACTTCAATCCTCAATCTTTTGTAATAGGAATTGTTTACGCCTTCAAATTCATCGAGAACAGACATGCCTTTTTCATCAACCTCAAACAACTCACCCTGAACGTGAAAACTACCCGGATAATTCTCATGATGAATGAGAAAAGGAGCATTCCATTTGCCCGCCTGTAATAGAGGGTATTTGGATTTGGTATTTGCATCGGCAATGAAGGAAGCCTGAATGTCCTTCATGATAGAGTTATTTGGGAAACCGCGTTTTAGCGTTCCGTAAGTGAAGACCAGGTTTTGTTGAGGGTGAATTTTCATGTGGTGTTGTGATTGTAAAAAATTTTTATCAGTTGTTACGGGGAGCTAAACTTATCTTTTTCTCGTTCAATGAAATCTTGTAATGTGGTTGGGGCTTTTTCTGTTAGCTTTTGATAATTATCAGAAATTTCAGGTTCTGATTGAAGTCTTGGTAAGAAATGAAGGATTGTCATGACCATCGCAAATCCACCTTTCATTCCTTCTTTTTTCTTTAGGAAGTAAAAGCTGATAGGGTTGATGCTTTTAAAGCGTATTCTTTCTCCTGTTAATTTAGACATTAAATCAGCAACATCACCGAAGTTTTTGTTTTGGTTGCTTGTTATATCGTAGGCTCGATTTTGATAGGTCTCAAATTGTGTGATAAGAATTGCTGTAGCCTCAGCAATATTTTTAACATCAATCCAATTGAATTTTGCTTTACCTGAAGGTAGTGTGATACATTTTCTATTTACAATTTCAGGAAGCAAGGTAGTCGTCAGGTTTTGCATAAAATAGCTGGGTCGAACAAAAATGTAGTTGAATTGAAGCTCCAGGATTAATCGTTCAATTTTGTTGTGAGGGATTACTTTACTTTTTTCTGCTCCTTGTACAGATAAGAACACTATTCTTTTTATTCCATTTTCCTTTGCTGAGATTAACAATGGCCGAAAGATCTTTTCAACGTTTGATATATGAGGAGGTCGCAACAGAAAAAGAATGTCGATTTGGTGGAATGCTTTTGAGTAAGCGTCTTCATTTTCAAAATCAAAAAGTCGATAATGAACATTAGGATGCTTTTCAAAAGTCTTTTTTGCTTTTTCAATGTTCCGGACAGCAGCGAAAATCTCTGAGCCATATTTCAACTCACTCAGATAGTAGACAACTTCATGTCCAATGTTTCCTGTCGCTCCTGTTACAAGAATTCTTTTCATGTTAGTTTAATGCAGTACAACGGTCTCGAATATGGCTTGTGGCGTTTTTCAAAGCACTTTGCTGTCCGACTGAGACGAACTTCACTAAGAGCCGAAAACTTTGATTTTACCACTTTACCCGCCATAAGCTATATGTAATGTTGTGTGCCGTATTTTTTAACATCCACGTGAATAGTACCATAAATTCGGAAGTCCATTATCATCCACAATCTTTATCCACCCTTCTAATTCTTCAATGATATTTTCTTCTTCTGTCAAGTCGGTAGCGCAAGGATGTTCTTTACTAATAATTACTTTAACCTTTGTCCAAAGTCCGTGATGTTCATTTGTCGGTGAAATTTGGTTAGTGTCACCTTTCAAAGTTCTTATTATTCCTGAATCTGTATTTGGTTTTTCTCTTAGATTTAGTCCTGGGTCATTGGCATAATAGCCCAATAGATTATTAACATTGTCTGCAAGAAAAGACTGCCACTCAACTAATTCAAACCCAACATTTTCAATATCGCTTTGCTTTAACCAAAAATCCTGATTGGCATATGTGATTTTAACAAATCCGTCTTTTCTTTCTGAATAGGTCAATGCCCATATTTCATAAGCGATTTCTTGAAAGTGTTCTAATCCAATTTGTGTTTCTGTTTTAGTCCTATGATTGACAAAGTAAATACGATAAAAAGATTGGTCTCCAACGTTTTGGTCTACATTTCTTGTTAAACGACCGATTTTTTCTCCGTCTGGCCGGTCATAAACTGTAAAACCATTCTCAGGCGAATAAATGCAGCAGATTTCTTCGTCCTCATTCTGTTCAGGTAAAATAAGTCCATTCTGAAGCTCTTGTCCGTTGGTCAGGTTAAATGACAAAAGATATAATATGATGAGTGATCTAATCATTCTTTTTCAGTTGTAGTCTTTTTATATGGCACACGGTATCGGGTAAAAAAACGTAGGGCGCTACGAAGCACTTTTCTGTCTGGCCGAAACCAAACTTACTGAGAACCCGAAATTCGCGGAAACCACTGTCCGCCCTATGTTTTTTAACCATTGTTGGCGGTAGTCTTTTTCTTTTTTCTCAGTTCTAAATAAGCGATAAAACCAATAGCAATAGTCATAAATACGACTCCTGTCCATGCAATTCTTGGTAATTCACCATTCAAGATTAACCATGTCATGTAAATCAAAAGTCCAATAGCCGAAATGATTGCAAACCATGTGAAATAAACCCCAACTTTTCTGATTTGTCCAAATATTGAACTTGAATCATTTTCGTTGGAACTGTTCCAGTCGGTGATTTCGTTCAAAATGGTGTTGACAGTCGAAATATTTTCCTTACTTACTTTCAGTTGATATGCAGGCTCCATGAAAGTGGTTGTCTCCCTGAGGTCGTATTGAATATCTAAACTGTCCAGTCGACTCGTTAAAACTCCGACTCGAATGTCATTAGCATGAAAGGTAATTATTTCTGTTTTGTCGTCCATTTTTTAAATTACCGCCAACGTATTGCAGCTAAGAAACGTGGGGCTTTTCGGAGCACTTTCTTGTCCGCCCGTGACAAAGGTAGCCACGAAGAACGAACCTTGCGGAACCCACTGTCCGCCCCATGTTTTTTTAGGTGCTGTTGTGCAACGTTTTTTATTCAAAATATTCGTATCGATATTCAGTTGTCTCAATTTTCTTCCTGTCTTTGAAATGTTCAGCTTCTGTTACTCTCGTCTTAATTTCTTTGTCTAGAAGTGTATCGTTATAGAAATACTCGTACTTGAATGCCAATGCTGTGTCGTGATAAAACAGAGTCTTTTGTAAAAGTCCGTTTGAGTAGTAGTGTTCCTTTTTTTGAAACCGATTATTCTCAGGATCCCAAATCTTAAGTTCTTCAATTAATTCTCCGTTTTGGTTGTACTGAAACTTTTCAATTCCTTCATTCCATTGTGTTTTGTTGTACTTGTAAATAAGATTTCCTTTTGCATCAAATTTCTTGATCGTTTTTCTTGTTTCTGAACCCTCAACAATTGTCCAATATTCTTTCACTTTAAGACTAAGTGAATCAGTGTATGATTTGAAATATTCGGTGTTTTCATTATTTGCTCCTTGGTGATTTGAAAAAAGGACACTGTCAGGTATGGAGCTTTGTAGGTAGGATTTTAATGAGTCCCTAGATTCTATTGCGTAAATTTCTCCAAAAGGATTTCGACCTTTTTCATTAGAAGAACTATAGTACTTGGAGAATTCACCATTTAATTCTCCATTTTGGTCATAATCGAAAATCGTAATTCTCAAACCTGAATTGGAGTGGGCGTAATACTCATAGGTTTGCCTATTCCCTTTAAACTCTTTCGCTGTCATCCAAGTCATTAATCCGTTGTCCCAACTCTCAATTATTTGGGTTGTCCTGTCAAATATTACTCGTCCATCTCTGTCGTAGTTCTTGATACTGACAATAGTGTCGTTCTGAAGTCCATAGACAGATTTTAGTCCCTTCTTATCTGAACAGGAAGAAAAGAGAATAATAAAAGTCAATGACGATATGAATATCTGGATTGGTTTCATTTCAATGTTGCACAACGTTTTGCAGCTAAGAAACGTGGGGCATTTCGAAGCACTTAACTGTCCGCCCGAAACGAACTTGGATAAGAGCTACAAACTTGCGGAAACCACTGTCCGCCCTATGTTTTATACCCATTGTTGTGCCACGTATTTTTTTATTCTTTTATTCTTGTCGGATAAGTCCTTTTAATTTCATTCTGTTGGTCGTCAGTCAATTCTTTGAATATTTGGTTATACATTGTTATTGCTAATTCATTTCTAAGTTCGTTATAGACTGACCCAATTTGGTCTTGAATCTTTAAGTAAAAGTCGTAGGAAGTTCCTTTGTCAGCTCGAAAGTTAATTACGTGATTTGCCCCATTAGCCTTAATAAACTCAGTTAAGGTAGTTTTTAGTTCTTCTTGACTTATCTCGTTTTCATTCAGAGTAATTTGGTTTTCTTCTGTCAATGTCACCAATATTGATTCATAGGTCGCATTGTCTTCGTTGTCATTTGGTTTTAATTGTCTTTGTAGCCCAACGTCTGAATTGGCTGTGTATGCAATTGTCAATAGTGCAACTGCTCTAAAATATTGCTTGTCAAAGTCTGAAGGTGTCAAGACGCTTGTTATTGCTTTTGCGATACTTGAAGGTGAAACTTCGTTTTGAGCTGCGTTTTGTATCGCAAGCGTCATTTGGCTGTATTTAGAATTAGCAATAGTTGTAGAGTCAAGCCGTTTGAGCTGTTCTAAGCAGTTAGCTGAATAAAATTCGTTTGGTGTCAATTTGTAAATGTTCTCAAATCTGTCATAATCCAAAGTCGCAGGAATATCGTTGAGTTCTGCTATTTCTTGGTAGAAATCATAATATGATTGTCCTGCGGAAGATTTAAGTGATTTGCTACCAATTAAATACTTTTCGAGCTCGTCAAGTTCTTGGTTAATATTGACTTGCTGTTCCTTATAACTCTTAACCAAACAGTCAAGAAGAATTGATTCTATTTCAGTGTCTTTTGTTTGTCCACAAGAAATGAAAGAAAGAATTAAAGTCAATATCAGAGCAATCTGTCTCATTGTCGTTTTATATGTGGCACAACGTTTTGCATATGGCTTGTGGCGGTTTTCGAAACACTTTCTTGTCGGCTTACACCAAATTTACTTAAAAGTACAAAGCTTGAATTTACCACTTTCCCCGGCATAAGTTATATACGCTGTTATGGGCTGGCTTTTTACACTACCCAATGCCAACCCGTGTAATAATAATATTCAATTTTCCCATTGTAAGTAAATGTGCCACGCGTCCACATATCAACATCTTCTTCCTGTCCGAAATAATTTTTCTTCTTGCCATATTTAGCCCAATCTAAAAGATTGTCATAAACGTACTTTGAGATTGCTATGTGATTAGGTTTTTTGCTGTTATCGCCTAATACAGTAGATTTATTTACTGGGTTTCCAATCCAAAAAATATCTCTATTATGTTCACCACCAACTCCAACTTTTGTACAAACGATATTGCCATCGTCAATCCCAATTCCAAAATCTAGTTTAGAATACTTTTTAAGCAATTCATTTATTCCATCTTTCGAATTGTCAATCATAAATTTTATTTGCATCGCACATTTTACAGCATTAGAAACAGTTTCCTTGTATGTTCCTTGAAAAAATATTAGTGCACTATCTCCATTAAAACTTCTTACATTGCCATCAAGATTATTTGCTATTTTCACAATGGTGTGAAAGAATGCCATATGAAGCTTAGCTACAACAGGCTTATTATGAGTGTTCAATACGGAAGTAGAACCGCGAATGTCAATGAACAATGAAGAACCTGTGAACTTCAATCCTGTATTCCCAAAGGTTAGTTTTGGGTCGTCAAGTTTAGGAACGTATGTCACATCCGTTACTTCAAGTCTTTCATCAAGGATTGCCTTTACCTTTGATTTTATATCGTCTATAAGTGCCATTTACAACTGAATTGAAAGAATAATAAAAACTATTGAAGCGAAAAGTGCTGCAAAGAGCCAAATAAATGATTTTGCTAAATTTTCATTCTTCTCGTTTAGAATACTTGAAACCTCAATCTGCTGGTCAATAATGTCTTTCAACATACTTTCATCACTTATGTTTTTATATTTTTCGTGAAGTTCTTTATTTACTATAGTAATATGCTCAAAGTAAAAGGTAGATAATTCACCTTCTTGATAGTTTTTTGCAAATCTTGGTTTGAGAATTTTGAAAACGGAATAGTACAGAACTACTATCATACAAATTAAAGTAGCAAGTCCTGTAATAAAGGTAATCGTTCCAATTATAGTCATATTGTCAGCTGAAAAAGTCAACTTTTCTAGGTATTGGACAAAAGCCGTAAAAATTAATCCTACTACAATTAAAACTGCTCCTGCTTTTTGGTCAGCAAATTTTATTAAGTCTTGAATGTTTTTAAATGACTCTAAGGCGTAATTTATTTTGTCCATATGTTTTTGTTTTTAAGCTTGCCCATAACGGTCTCGGGTAAAAAACGTAGGGCGCTATGAAGTTATTTTCTATCTGCTAGTTAAAAAGCTAGATAGGAGAGAAGTGCTTTGCGTTTACCACTATCTGCCCCATGTTTACTTAGGTGCTGTTAGCTGCTGGGCTTTTTTCTTAATAGTCTGGAGTTACAAATTGGCCATCTACTGTATCAGCTATTTCAGTCTTAGTTATGTTTCCGACAGAGTCAATCCAAGTCCATTTAACTTGGTAATGGTTGTCGTTGTGATATACTCCAAGTAAACTATTCCCATTGTCTTTCCAGTATTTTATTGGAAAATCTATCTTCCCTTTGTTAGTTCCGTGTCTTTTCAATGAATCACCAGACTCTGTGAAATAGTAAGCAGTTCCTACGAGAGTATCATTTTTGTATTCTTTAATTGACTTTATTGCTCCATTATCGTGGAATTTCTTTGTTATTCCGTTTTTCAGGTCATTAGTCACTTGGTACTCCGCAATTTTATTTCCAAGAGAATCATATTTTATGGCAAGACCGTTGAATAGTCCATTTTTTTTGAAATATGTTTCTTTAAGCTGACCATGTTTATAGTAGTGTTTGTAAAATCCGTCTGGGCAACAATAATCTAAATTTGTTGAGTCTGATAACTTGACAATTTCTTTAGGATTTCCATTTTCAAAATATGCCTTTCTATATTCTACAAACTTGTTGTTGCTGACTTTCCCTTCAAAGTCAAGTGTTCCGTCTGGATAAAAGTTTTTGATAATATAATTGTTACTATCATTATTGTCAAAAAGGACTTTAACTGACTTTGGAGATCCGTCTGCATATTTTTCTATCACTTTAATATTGTTCGGGTCAGAACAGCCAAAGAGGAATGTGAATGATATTATGTATATAAGTTTTTTCATATTGTTCCCAACATCTTAAAGCTAAGAAAAAAGACTATTTTAAACTCCCCACCAAACACGGCTTCGCCATGGTCAGTCCCATGAAATTAAGACGGTGGTGGGATGACTGATTTTGAAATAGGAAAACCATAAAAATAGAGAATTTTATAACGTGCTAAAAATTTCGATAATCCAACTAGTAGCAAATGATGATGTTAACTGTTAGCTGTGAAGGTCGAGGTTTAGGTTTAGGAGGAGAGAAGTTCTAATAATGTATTGGGATTGCTTGATGATTTAGTTGTTAAGAGCCCCGTTCCTCGTGTCACGAGGGTCAAAGAGCTTCTAGAATCTCTAAGGTTTGGAGTTGGGAAGTTAGGAGGTTTGTTTTTAACTTTCAAACCCACCAAATTCCTGTAGGGTTAAGTTGTAATAATGATTTAAAAGTTGTTCACTGAGCATAAGCAAGAAGGTACAATTAACTCTGTATCTATTTTGAGTTCTTAGAGTCATTTGTGGCCTCAAAAGGGTTTATTTAAATGAGGTTAATTTTTTTATCTGTTTCCTATTATCACTATAAATGATAGCAGTATATGATCGCAGGAGTATTTAGATCTTAATAGCCATTTACACTTCGTAGTTTCGTGTCAAACGATGCCTGTTATTTGAACTTAATGATGTTTTCTAATCCACTTTAATCTTACTCATGAAAAAGACTTTGCGGTTGTTGAAAAGACCGTCTTCTTTGATCTTTTGAGTTCCGTGAACAATGAAGTAGTTATCATACCAGTAGCTTATATCAGCAGCTGCTCTTTTTACTTTGTTACCCTCTCCAAAATCGATTTGTTCAGACTCCTGGTCTAATGTGATCTCACCATCGAAGGAGAACTTTTTCACGTAAATTCTAAAATCAGATGAATAGGTAGCTTTAATACCGACTTGCTTATCCTCAGCAATAGAAATAAATCGCTTAACATAAAAAGGCTTCCTACTTATATGCAGATCTACAATATGATCCCACAGCTTATTTCCTTCCTCATCAAATCTTGCGATAACTGCATGGGTGTATTGATAGCCATCAAAAACTGAACGAGTATGTGTTGTTACATTACCGTTGGCATCTGTAGTCGTATACATTTCACTGCGATACGTTGGGAAATAAGCCTCGCCAATGTAAATAAAGCCCTCTTTTCCATCATTGACCTCGATGACGCTATGAGAGGCTATTTGGTAATTGAGGTCAAAATCTTTACCTTTTCTCTTTTTTCGTTTTTTCCTCTTTTCGAGGCGTTTCTGTTTTCTTTCAGGTAGGTAATTGAGGAAATTCTCTAATTCTACGAAGGGGTAAAAGTTAATGTATTCTATGTCATGTTTGTTCATTTTCCCAATGTACATTCCGGTAGATGATTCTTTCCATTCCTCTGCAAATGTTCCGGTTATGATTCTTTCTGTTTTGCTCAATTGGGTAGAAGATAAATCTTTGATACTTTTTCCCGATTCATCAGGGAGTTCGAATCTGTCGAGTTTTTCCCCATTTTCATTGTACACTATAAAATGAGAAATCATCCTTTTTGTAGATCTGTCTTTTTCTGTTACATGAAATAATACATTGTTACTAAGATCGTCTACACTAATACTCTCAGTTCTTAAGTGTCTTGATTTAACTCCCGGTATTTGAACAGGTTCAATATCTGCACTGGCCTTATTATGATCTACCTTGATATTGACATACTCATAATTGAAAAATTTCAATACTTGACCTCTTAAAAAGGTGATATTACCATTAGAATACATTTCGTAAATGCCCAGCTTTTTAGGTACTTTCACCTCTGTTATATCCATCTCTACAGATCCGGAGGATAGGTCTATACTTAATATTCCAATTTTACCTTTCCTTTTTTGCCTTAGCAATATGCTTATTTGATTGTCTTTTTTGCTACTGTGACTCCTGTAATATCTTTTGTCGACATTGAATGTATGTGTGTTGATTAAATTGAAGTCAGTATCGTAATGATCGACTTTCCATTCTCGTTCACCGCGGTTCTGATCTTTTGATAATGCTAATAGTATAACGCCTTTTTCACTGAAGTCGTAAATCTCTTCAGAGATGTAGTCATCTTTTAATTCTGTTTCAAAACGTTTTACGTAATCTAACTGTGCATAACTGAAAATAGATGCCAGTACCAGTAAAGAGGTGGCTACAATAGTTCTCATGTTTAATAAGTTAAGTTTAATTTGTGGGCTAAAATAGATTAATTCTATTAATATTATAGGGTGGTAAAATAATATCTCAGTGAAATGCGAGCTTTTTCAAACTGGGTAATAGATGAAGATTAATATTTAACTGTTAGATAGTCAAATGATTGCAGGGTGTGGTAAACTTTGAAGATTTTTTCTAAAAAAATTAGTGAGATGTTTTTCTAAACTATTTAAACTTCTCAATGGTAAAAATGAGTTCAAAAAGCTGATAAATGGAAGCTTAAAATTTGGAGCAAAAAGTCAAATTCTTCCTGAAATCGAAAAATTGGGCATAAAAAAAGTCCCAACTGAGCAGTTGAGACTTGAGTGATCTGGCTGGGGCTCGAACCCAGGACCCTCTCCTTAAAAGGGAGATGCTCTACCAACTGAGCTACCAGATCTCCTTTCCAAAATGGGACTGCAAATATAGAAGCCCTGTTTTAAATCACAAACCAACTTTTACTTTTTTCTAAATATTTTTTTGTCCCACGTTTTAACAGCCATTTTTCCGTTTTGTCCGTGAGGGAGTTATGTTTTTCTTTGAACCGTAAAAAAAATTCATGCAAGTATTCATCATCGGGTTTATGGGATCAGGGAAAACCACTGTTGGCAAGAAACTCGCCAATAAATTGGAAATTCCTTTTTACGATTTAGACAACCTCATTGAAGATAAAGAACAACAATCTATATCTTCAATCTTTGAAACCAGGGGCGAGAATGCTTTCCGGGAGATCGAAAATCAACGCTTGCGCGATTTCAGTGGATCTGACCATTACGTGCTTTCAACAGGTGGCGGAACACCGGTATTTCACGGGAATATAGACTGGATGCTCGCGAACGGAGTAGTGGTTTACCTCCAGGCAGAGCCGGCTTTCCTGGCGAGCAGACTCAAAAATGAGAAATCGAAACGTCCCCTGATTGCCGGAAAAAATGATGAGGAATTGAAAGCGTTCATCGATGAAATGCTGGAAAAAAGAGAGCCGTATTACAAACGGGCACACTTTGAAATTCCGGCAAAAGGTCTCAATGCGCAAAAACTGAATGAGCTGGCAACTACTTTAACCACGCAATATCCTCATCGCCAAACTCCACGCTAATGTGTTCCTGCAGCGTAGTGGCGAGCGTCAATCCCACATAATCGGCACGGATGGGGAAGAGGCGGTGCCTGCGGTCAATGAGCGTCACCGTTTGTATCGATTTCGGTTCTGACTGTAACAGGTGATTGGCCGCATAAATCAGCGCCTTGCCGGTATTGAGCACATCGTCAATAAGGATAATGGTTTTGTTTTTCGTTTCGGTCAGATCCAGCGAGCACTGAACGTCCTTCTCAAGCGGGTGATCCTTATCGAGCTTGATGGTTCCCGATTCAATTTTAGCAGAATTGATTTTATTCACCTCAGTAGCCAACCGGTCACAAAGGATGGAGCCGCGCGGTTCAACACCCACAAAATACAAACTCTTTTCCTCGATGTTGTTTTCCACGATTTGGTAAGCGATGCGTACAATCTTTTGCTGAATCTGTTCGTGGTTTAAAATCTTGCTCTTGTTCATAATGCTCGTTGTGTTTACAAACTTAAGAATTACTCGTATTTGTGCTGATACCGTTTTTCCCAGCTAAACAAATAGAGGAAAGCGATGAAGGCACTGATCGATCCCATCCAAAAAGCCCAGGAGAAATTGGCGGGATCGTTGTCGTAGATTGCGGCTGATATAAGCGCTCCCGTGCCAATTCCAATTTCCAATGCGATGTACATAGTAGCCATGGCTTTCCCCCTGGCTTCTTCGCGGCTCAAATCGATGGTCCACGCAAAAACGGTTGGACTATTCGTTCCAACAGCCATTCCAAACAATACTGCTGCACCAATCAAATGCCATTGCGTTGAAGCAAATCCGATCAACAACATCGCAATGGAAACGCTGATCGATGAAAAACGCAAAACCTTTACTCGTCCGAACCGGTCGCTGGCCCGGCCGGCAATCAGCCTGATGAACAACGAAGCGATCACGAATACGGTGAAAAAGATGCCCTTATTTTCAAATCCCAGGTAAACGCTAAAATCGGGAATGATCGTGAGTACAATGCCAAAGGAGAAAACGGTGAGCATCATTGTAATTGACGGACCCACAACACGTGGTTCGTAAAACTCAGAGACTTTCATTTTTAACAGCTTTGGCGAAAAGGGCTCGGGTTTTTTCACGGTCTCCTTCAGTCCCACCAAAACGAGAACAGACATCAAGCCAAATGCGGCACTTGTGTAAAAGAGAATGTCAGTTGTGTAATTGGCCGCAATCCAGCCACCAATGGACGGACCTAATGCCATTCCGGTACTGTTGAAAATCCCCAAAATTCCCATCGCTTCACCGCGTTTATTGGCAGGGATGATATCCGCTACGTAAGCTGAGGTTCCGGTTGGTTTAAAACCGGTACTGAATCCATGAAAAAACCGCAACAGCAAGAAAGAAGCAACACCGCCAATTAGCGGGTAGAGTCCGCTCGCGATAAAACAAATAGCCGACCCGAATATCATGACAGGAATTCGGCCAACTTTATCGGCTAATTTGCCGCTGAAAGGTCTGGAGAGCATTGCTGTGAGCGTGAAGAGCGAAATGATTAAACCTTTGTAATCTTCACCGCCAAGTTGAGTGAGATAAGCGGGCAATTCGGGAATGATCATGTTGAAGCTCGAAAAGAAAAATACTGAGCTGGCACACATTATCCAAAACTGTTTCCCGTATCTGCGAATCATAGCGTGCAAAGGAAGTGTTTTAAGGAGTAGTAAAAGCTTTTCCGGCTATTTTTTGTCAGAGATTTAACAGTAGTTTTTATTTTCGATGAGAATAATCAAAACACGAAAAAATGAACAACCACGAAATAGATTATAAAGTTATTGGCGAAGAAATGCAGTGTGTTGAAATCGAGCTCGATCCGCAGGAAGCGGTAGTTGCTGAGCCGGGCGCACTCATGAGCATGAACAATGACATCCACATGGATACCATTTTTGGAGACGGCTCAAACCAGTCGAGCGGCCTGATGGGAAAACTGTTTTCGGCCGGGAAAAGGGTTCTGACCGGAGAGAATTTATTCATGACAGCTTACACGAATCAGGGCCACACGAAAAGTCACGTCACATTTGCATCTCCGTATCCCGGAAAAGTGATTCCGCTCGATCTCAGTGAAAAAGGCGGAAAGATCATTTGTCAAAAAGACGCTTTTTTGTGTGCGGCCAAAGGAGTTTCGGTTGGGATTGAATTCAGCAAGCGCCTGGGACGCGGATTTTTTGGTGGTGAAGGTTTCATCATGCAAAAACTGGAAGGTGACGGAATGGCTTTTGTCCATGCCGGTGGAACAATCGTTGAACGGGAGCTAAAACCGGGAGAAAAAATTAAAGTTGATACCGGTTGTTTGGTCGCCTTTACGAAGGATGTCGATTATGATATCGAGTACGTGGGCGGAATCAAAAACACGTTCTTTGGTGGTGAAGGTGTTTTTCTCGCTTCGGTAACTGGTCCAGGAAAAGTTTGGGTTCAGTCACTGCCGTTTAGCCGACTCGCAGAGCGTATTATCGCATCAACTCCTAAGATGGGTGGAAAGAGAAGAGGTGAAGGAAGTGTCCTTGGCGGACTGGGAGATTTGATTGGTGGCGACAACAAGTTTTAATGCATGCGTGAAGTAGAGAAAAAGCAATTTTCATTTGATAAAACGGTTCGCTATTATCAACTCGGTCAGATCACGAAAAAAACCAAAACCGTGTATTTTGCAACGCACGGTTACGGAATGCTGGCTGAGTTTTTCAGCCGTAAATTCCTCAAACTTGTCGATGAAGAATCAGTAGTGATTTTGCCTGAAGGAATGCACCGTTTTTATCTACAGGGAACCAGCGGCAGAGTCGTGGCGAGCTGGATGACGAAAGATGACAGGGAAGTCGATATCGCTGATAATAAACGATTGCTCAATTCGGTTCTGACCGATGCGGGAGTGAACAAAAACCACAATATCGTGGCGATTGGATTTTCCCAGGGAGTTCCAACGCTGTGCAGATGGCTGGTGGAAACACCTTTTCATGTTGAAAAGCTGATTTGCTGGGCGAGTGATATTCCCGAAGATGTTTTGAACGAAGAAGGAATAAGCATTTTGAATAATTGTAATACTGAACTCGTTGTGGGCGATGAAGACGAATTCATCTCTGAGGAGCGACTGGAAAAATTTACCTCAAAACTCAAATCAAAAGGAGTTGATTTTAATTTAGTCAAATACAACGGAACGCATAAAATTGAGCCGGAACTACTTCTAAAACTTGTAAAATGAATTCGAGGCTGAGGAAAATAATCGGGATATTATTCACGCTATTCGTGTTAGTTGTGTTGTGGTACGTGCGCAATATCGTTATTTACGTGATCATTTCCATCGTGCTCAGTATCGTTCTCACGCCCATCATGCGGATTTTGGATCGGGTGAAAATCAAGCAATTTCACCTTCCCAATTGGCTAAAAGCGTTATTGTCAATATTTCTCGTTTACACTGTTTTATCGGTTTTCGTGAATGTGTTTACACCACTTTTAGCCCAGGAAATCAAGCTTTTATCTGAGGTTCAGCTCAAAGATGTTTACGAGGCGCTCAATCCTTCCATGACTTTCATTGAGGACAAAATCGAACAATTCAATTTGCATTCCGGTGATGCGGGTAGCAGCCGTGATTACATGAAGCAGAAGATTTTATCATTTCTCGATATCGGTCAGATCCCGACATTCTTTACTTCGGTGATGAGCGGAGTTGGAAGTTTTGTGCTGGCCTTTTTCTCCATTTCATTCATCACTTTTTTCCTGCTCAAGGACCGGTGGATTTTGCACTTACTCATCGATGCCATCGTTCCAGATGAATACCTGGAAAAAGCCAAAAAGGTAACCGAAAGAGCACAAAAAACACTCACGCGCTATTTCATCGGACTCATTATACAGGTCAGCCTGATCACGACATTTGTTAGTGTATCGCTCACAATACTGGGAGTGGAGAATGCGCTGGTGATCGGCTTTTTTGCCGGCATGATCAATGTTATTCCGTACATCGGTCCGTTGATTGGAGCCGCTTTCGGACTCATCATTGCCATTACCTCAAACCTCGATATGGAATTCTCAACTGAGCTTTTGCCATTTGTATTAAAGGTGGGTTCTGTTTTCCTCATAGTTCAATTGACCGATAACATCGTTTTTCAGCCACTAATTTTTTCCAATTCTATCAAAGCACATCCGCTCGAAATTTTTCTCGTTATTCTGGTTGCTGGTCAGCTCGCTGGAATAGTGGGAATGGTAATAGCAGTACCGGCTTACAGCTTTATCAGGATTGTCGCTAAAGAGTTCTTTTCAGAGTTTAAATTCATCAAGCGCATGACGAGTGAGGTGAGTGATGAAGATTGATTAACTATAAAAATAGTTGACAAACTAAAAATTTAGTTATAAGTTTGGAGTATGAAAAAGAAGAACTCCAAACAACTCACACAAGCCGAGGAAGAAATCATGCAGGTGCTGTGGCAAAAGGAGCAGGCATTTGTAAAAGATATTCTGGCCGATTTACCCGATCCCAAACCGGCTTACAATACAGTATCCACGATCGTTCGCATCCTGGAAGACAAGGGTTTTGTCGATCACAGGAGTTACGGTCGCACACATCAATATTTCCCGAAAATCAAAAAGGAAGATTACGCGAAAAAACAAGTAAAAAAATTGCTCGGAAATTATTTCCAGGGGAGTCCGTCAAGCATGCTATCTTTTTTCCTAAAAGAGAAGGAACTCTCAGTAAACGAGTTAGATGAAATATTAAACGACATAAAAAAGGAGAAGTGATGAACCAGATTATCGAACCCATCATTTGGCTAAACATCGGAATTGCAATTTCGGCATTGCTCTATTTTACATTGCTGAAAAACACCACTACGTTTCGTTTCAACCGATTCTTTTTAATTCTCGTTCCATTCGTTTTTGTTGCACTCTACTTTATGCCGTGGTCGCAGTCAATCACGGTTTTTGAGGGCTACGCTGTGAATATGGAAGAGTTTGTAGTGGGTGAGGGTAATGGTCAGAGCCAGAACCAGCAAACCAATTACCTACTAATCGGGCTTGTCTCGGTTCTGATCATTGGTGTTGTATTATCATTGAAAAACACACTCACTGCCTTTTTAGAAACGCGTAAAAGTGTTGAAACGCATGAAAGCGTTTACATGGGAGATTTTGAGCAACCGTTTTCATTCCTGAATAAGGTGTTTATTCCTAAAAAATTCAAAGAAGAGCAATCGCTCAATTACATTATCAATCACGAGAGAATCCACGTAGAACAAGCTCATTATCTCGATCTGCTAGTTGTAGAGTTCTTTCAGGTTATAGCGTGGTTCAACCCGTTCTTTTGGTTGTTGCGAAAACAGGTGAAGATGAACCACGAGTTTCTTGCCGATCAGGGGATTGTAGAGAATGAGAAAAACATTAACGATTATAAACAGGTGCTTTTGAGCGCATCACTCGGAATTCGCGCGGTTTCGTTGTATTCGATGTTTGCACAGGAGTCGCCACTAAAACGGAGAATCGATATGATCAACAAATCAAAAAAGCCTATTCATTGGCTACGCTTATTTACTGTAATCACCATTGTTGGTGGTTCAGCGCTCATGCTAAAGTCGTGTACTGAAGATAAACTCGACCAAAAAGAAGAACAGGCCAAAACTGTTCAAAGTGAAATAGAACCGGAGGATATTGAAAATATTGAAATTGACCCAAAATTTCCCGGTGGAAATGAAGCTCTTTTCAAGTACCTGGGTGATGCAATTGTTTATCCAGAATCAGCAAAAGAAGAAGGTGTAAACGGAGTCGTTTATTGCCGCTTCATTATTGATAAGGACGGCAGTGTGAAAAATATTGAAGTCCTCAAAGGAGTAAACCCTGAAATTGATCAGGCTGCTAAAGATGCAATTGCTAATATGCCCGATTGGGAACCGGGAGTTCATAAAGATGGACATGCTGTTCCGGTTGAATACAATATCCCAATTCGTTTCACTTTAAAAGGTGAAAATGAGGAAAGCGAGAAGAAAAAATAGCCATTACAAGATTTTAATGAATCAACTATAACTATTATTTAAAATAATATACAGATGTCAATTTATTAATAGCTAAATAGTTATATGTTGACCAATTAAATTTGGCTTAATAAGCTTTTAAAACATGAAATAAGGGCAATGAGTATTTTTACTCATTGTCCTTTTTTATTTATTGAACAATATTTGATGCCGTAATATAGTCGTCTCGAACTCCCCCCATTGACCCCTTGAGAGAATGCCTGTAAGAAACTTATTCAATTATACACAAATCCTTCTTACCTTTGAAAGGTGGTTAGGGTAGTTGTAGAGAATAAGCTATTTGGCAGGCATTTGTTGGAATTATTAAAACCAAAGCATCAGGTTCAGCTTTTGACAGTGGAAGAGTTTCATCAAACCACTGTTGAAGCTGGAGATGTTGTGGTTTGTGAGCTACCGGAACTTGCCTGGTGCGATTACAAATTGGCGAAAGTGCTAAGGGAACAGCGCCAGGTAGTGATCGCAATGGGTTTTCAATCATCTGTCCATATTCCCATCCTTCAGCGCGATTTTGGTACTCGCTATTTTGTGACCGAAAACTCAGGCCCTGAGGATTTACTCCTGATTTTGAACTCCATCGGATCTGACCGTTTTAATGCTGAAGACTCCATTCCCACATTTGATCATACCAGTATTAATAATCAACTCTCACAGGCAGAGTACGATGTGCTGTATTGGTTGTGTCGAGATAGTAGCAGTAAACAGATTGCTCAGTTTTTGGGTAAGAGTCAGCGTACCGTGGAAAATATTCGCTACAAACTTTCCAGGAAGTTAGATGTTCACAGCACTGTTGGATTGGTTAAATGGGCTTACGATAACAAAGTTGTTTTTCCTGTGTTAGAGGATGAGTTTTATGAAATAACTTTGCAAAACGATAATAAAGATTAGACGAAATGATGCGGTTCAATGTTAGCGAGATAAATGAATGTATTAGAACGAGAAGAAGTATCTATCCCGAGCAATTCTCTGATCGTAAAGTACATAAAGAGTTAATTGAGGTTTTAATCGAAAATGCGCGTTGGGCACCTACTCATAAGCTTACTCAACCATGGAGATTTAAAGTTTTCATGGAAGACGGGTTGAAACGCTTTGCAGAATGGCATAGCGAAACGTATAAAAAAATCACTCCGCCCGAGAAGTTCAAAGAGATGAAATACAGGAAGCTGAGAGATCGTCCATTGAAGTCATCAGCTGTTATAGCGATCGTAATGCAACGTGACGAAAAAGAGAGTATTCCGGTTGAAGAGGAGATTGCAGCTGTTGCTGCTGCTGTTCAAAATATGCACATTACTTGCAGTGCTTACGGCTTGGCCGCTTACTGGGGTTCAGGCGGACTCACATACACTGATGAAATGAAAGAGTTTTTGGGAATAGGAGAGAAGGATATCTGTCTCGGGATGTTCTTCATCGGCTATCCTGAAATCGAATGGCCTCGCAAAACAATGCGACTCGAGAGACGAAAGGTCACTGAGTTCATCACTGAATAATTAGGGAGTTTATCATAACTAAAAAATCTTGCAATTTTCAGTTTTAAAAAGCTAAAAAAACTGGATTAAATATTGCTTAAAGGTTTTTATCTCTTTATGCTTTTTGATTCACTCTCCTTATTTAGCAACCCATAATTGAGTTTCAGCAATTCATTGAATAGCAGGTTGTATTGCGAACATACTTTTACGCTAATAATTATAAAAATTTTAGTTATGCGTAAAAGATTACTCTGTTTGATAGCTCTCTTTGCAGCTATAAATTCATTTGCCTCTATTGTATATGTAGATATCAATGCAACAGGAGCTGAAAATGGATCATCCTGGAATGATGCATTTGTAAATCTACATCACGGCCTAAACAATGCGAACCAGGGAGATAGTATTTGGGTTGCTCAGGGTGTTTATTTGCCTTCAGATGATTCTACAAGAAATGTCTATTTCCAGGTTGTATTTGATTCGATTTATCTTTTTGGGGGTTTTGCAGGAAACGAAACATCATTGGATCAAAGAGATTTTATCAGCAATCAAACTATCCTCAGCGGAGATTTGTACGGAAATGATAACCCGAGTATAGATCCTGATGAAACTACACGGAGCGATAATACTTATCATGTCCTTTACGTTGGAGGTGTGAAGAACACGGTAATTGACGGATTTACTATTACAGGTGGTAATGGCAACTCCAGTGCATGGCCTAACAATCAGGGAGGTGGCATTTATTTATCTGAACACGCTGGAGATATTAAAATCCTTAACTGTAATATCACTAAAAACAGTTCCTCTGGAGCTTTAGCTGCAATACGCACTAAATACACACAGAATGAATACAGAGAGTTTGTTTTAGATAATTGCCTGATAACTAATAACACAACAGCCAATGTTGTGACAGGTGTTACCCTGACAGGCGGATCAGGATTGGCTTTAGTTTCTAACTGTTTGTTTGCCAATAACAAGATTGAAGACAATTCTCAATACACGGGAAAAGGCGGCTCTGCAATTAGATTTTATCAGGCAAGTAATGATGTTTTGGATGTTCAAATGACAAACTGTACGGTAATCAGTAATGTTGAAGACGGAACTAATCCATCACCAATTGTTGTTGGTGAGGCTAGTGGGATAATAAATTTCCTGGCTTCGAATAACCTCGTTGATAATAATACTAATGCCACCAGCACATTTGGAACTGGAGTTGTATCCAACTGTCCAAACACGGTTGAATTGATCAACAACATAAGACCTGATCATTCAACAACATTTTGCAATGGAACGAGTAACGGTGAATTTCACGGCTCACCTCAATTGGGAACTGATTATGTTCCAACTGATAATTCACCTGCTGTAAATGCCGGAAATAATCTTTATGTACTCGGGAGTTATGATTATTACGGTACAAATAGAATTGAGAGTGGGACTGTAGACATTGGAGCTTTTGAATCTGTTCAGTCTTGTGCTATAACAGGGGTTTCTATTGATAGTGTTTACTGCTCTACTTCGGGAAGTAGCTATTCAGTTGATTTAACTGTAACTTATGAATATGCACCATCTGGCGGAACTCTTGAATTTGATGGAGCTGGTGTTGCAGAATCATTTTCTATTGATGGTAGTCCGCAAATGATCACTGTAAACAATATTTCTGAGAGTGAATCACCGAATTTTGATTTACACTTTTCAAACGAAGCTACATGTAGCTATTCTGATAATAACGCGTGGACTGTTCCAAATTGTAACACAACAGGGGTGAGCAATATTTTGAATTCTGTAAACTACTCGGTTTATCCTAATCCGGGCAACGGAGTTTTCCAATTGGAAATTGAAGGCGATATAGAATCTTACAATGCTCAGGTTTTCAACCTGCTTGGAGAAATGGTTTTCGAGAGTAGAATACAATCTTCTTTGACGACTATTAATCTCGATAGGTTTACGAATGGAGTTTATTTGCTTCAGATTTCTGATGGACAAAACGTCTATACTGAAAAGCTCATTAAGCGATAGGATTCTCAATGTAAAGACACAAAAAAAGGCCCGCATGACGGGCCTTTTTTTATTTGTTATAAATCGTATGAATTAAGATTCAACCTCTTCAACATTAGCTGTAATGTTGAGAATCGTTTGTGGAGGATTTGTGTTTGCCTGGATTGTAACCGTCTTGCTTTGACGACCTTTTTGTTTTCCGGGTTTGTAAACAACTTTAATCTCTCCTTCTTCTCCAGGAGCAATTGGCTCTTTAGGATATTGAGGAACAGTACAACCACAAGAACCTTTAGCTGATTGAATGATCAACGGGTTATCGCCTGTATTCGTGAATTTGAATACTTTTTCATTTGTTGTTTGCTGCTTGATTTGACCAAAGTCATGAGCTTTTTGTGCAAACTTCAATGATGTTGGAGGACCCTGAGGCTTTTGTTGTTGCTGCTGTTGCTGTTTGCGCAATTGCTCCTGCATTTGCTGTTGCATGCTTTGCTGTTGGTTGTTTTGAGCAGGGTTTTGCGCCTGGCTTCTGTTGTTTGATGCCTGAGCAGTATTAGATCTTCTCGGGATAGGATCTTCTTTGATGAAGGTTCCGTAGATTACAGTGGCTGCGATTACTACTAGCAGCGCGAACTTGATGTTTTCTTTCATTTGATCATTCATAGTCTATCAATTTTAGTCGTTCAAATTTAGCAAACTGTTTTAATTATTCTGTTTCAAGTTGATCAAACCAATCACTTTTGAAAGTTTCTAGTGCTTTATTGAAAGCATCATCACTTTTATTGGTTAATTGATAATAAGCACTGGAGCCGTAAAGTCCGCGAGCTATAAGTCCTTTCAGCGAATTGCTCAACAGCGATTTTGATTTTTCAATTTCATCTTCATCTTTTTCTACACCTTCATCCTCAGCGTAAGCAATAAACTTATCCATTAAATTCTTGTCTTCAAAGTTGTTGATGAACTCATCCACAGAGCTGTATTTGCGCTCGAGCTTTTTTCGGTTCTGATCGAGATAATCGAGAGAAAAGTCATTGATAATTCCTTTGCGAATAACTTTTCCGTAATAGTCAGATCCGCGCGATGTATCAGCCGGCACAAATATGTCGGGCATGATTCCACCGCCACCGTAAACTGTACGACCTTTTTTAAGTGTTTCGTAATGGAGTGAATCGGGGAGGTGAATGCTATCAGGATTCACGAGCTCGCCATTGTCTAATCTGTCATAGATGGACTGATAATACGCTTTTTTACCATCCTCGTAAGGGCGCTGAATACATCTTCCGCTTGGAGTGTGGTAGCGAGAAATTGTCAGCCTGAGAGCGCTGCCGTCAGATAGTTTGAACTCTTTTTGAACCAGTCCTTTACCAAATGATCTGCGACCGATTACAATTCCGCGGTCCCAATCCTGAACAGCTCCAGAAACGATTTCACTCGCTGATGCTGATCCTTCATCGATAAGGACAATGAGTTTCCCTTTTTCAAATTTTCCTTTTTTAGTGGCGTATTGTTCAGCCCTTTTAAAAGCGCGACCTTCAGTGTAAACGATGAGTTGATCGTCCTTTAAAAATTGATCAGCCAACTCGATTGCCACATTGAGGTAGCCGCCACTATTGCCGCGAAGATCCAGAATCATATTTTCCATTCCGGCATCTTTTAGCGAGTCCATAGCCTCGTTGATTTCATCCATTGAAGTTGCAGCAAAACGGTTGAGCTTGATATACCCAACGCCAGGCTCGGCCATGTAGCTCGCATCAACAGAGTAGATCGGGATTTTATCGCGCTTGATGGTGAAATCGAGAAGCTTTTTCTCTCCTCTTCTTTTTATTGCCACATCAACTTCAGATCCTTTAGGACCTCTCAGGTTGTCAATTACATCCTGATTTGTAAATCCTACACCGGCTACAGTTGAATCATTGATCTTGATAATTTTATCCCCTGATTTTATTCCCAACTTTTCACTGGGTCCGCCTGGAATAGGAGAGACAACAACAATCGTGTCTTTGAGAATATTAAATTGAATACCAACACCCTCAAATTTTCCAACGAGTGGTTCATTGGCTCTTTTTACATCCTTTTTAGGAATATAAACCGAGTGAGGATCCAGGTCTTCCAGTACTGATCGAATAGCTGTTTCAACTAATTCGTTGGCATTGACAGAATCTACATAAGCCAGTTCTACATACCTCAAAAAACTCTGAATCTTCTTTTCAGCCTCAGCATCTTTTTGAGCATGAAGAGCATTCGTTGTAAAAGCAAGGATTAATAATCCGGTGAAAAGTATCTTTCGCATAAGTCTAAAAATTAATCGCGCCAAAATAGCTATAACGCTAATTTTGGCGCAATGTAATAATTTGAAAATCCTAAATAAAGTTAAGCGTTGTTATTTAGACAACTCTATAGCCTTTTCTGCTGAGAAGATTTGACCTTTCCATTCCCCTACAACAAAGGCTCCGTCAAATCCCTGTTTTCTCAATTCATCTTTAAATGCTTTTGCAGCTTCATAAGATTTAAAGTTACCGGCTACGTATTTTGTAACACCGTTTGGTTGTTGCTTTTGCTCTAAGTTATCGAGCTGCATGTATTTTTCAAGCGTAGCAGTAGGAACTTCTTTCTTGAAAGCTCCAATTTGAACTTTAAACCTCAGGTTGTTTTCTTTTTCATCTTCAGTGAGCTTGCGGTCTTTTGGAACGCCAAGATCATCCTGAACAACTGTTGCTTTAGCTTCCTGAAGTGTGATTCTGTCACCACCTTTCAAGGCAACAACATATGCGCCATCGTATCCTTTTTGGATCATTTCGATTTTGAGTTCAGCAGCTTTTTTGTAGTCTGTAAACTCACCTGCATAAGCTCTGATCAACCCATCTTTTCCTTTGAAGGAAACCAGATTTGGAACATTACTCAATGTTCTTCTATCAGGCTTTTTGGAGAATGCTCCAATTTGAACGCGATAAACTGTTTTGTTTTTATCGACCGTTTTGCCTTCAAGACTGCGTGTTTTTTCACCGTCAGAGCCGGAGCCTGTACCAGTTGACTTGCCAGTTGAAGTTCCTCCTGAGCCAGATTGAGAACCGGAAGATGTTGCAGAGCCAGCGTCAGCGATATCTTTTACATTGCCGAGTTTATCTCTCGAGATAACACCTTCACTGTCTATTCCCTGTTGTTTCAACTCACCACGTTTAGCCGTAGCTTCAGCAATTGAGTTGTAGTCTCCGAGTGCAACAATGATGGTTCCGTCTTTATCAAATGTTTCAACATCTGGCAGCGATAAAATTTCGTTGATCAGCTCATCAGGAATTGATTCGTCAAATTCACCAATTTTCACGGCATAGCTTCTGTCTCGAACGTTACGGGTTCTTTGCGTTCTGATAGCAGTAACATCAACCGTGTAAGTTTCATTATCAATAGGTGAGTAGTTTCCGGTTGTGTCATTGAACTGGCGAGCCATTTCTGCTAGTTCTTCATCAGAAAGTGCCACACCAAGTGAATCAACCGGTGTATTTTGAGGAGTATTCAACTCTTCATCTTTGTAATCGGGTACGCCATCACCATCGGTGTCAACGGCACAACCTTTTTCATCAACCGGAATGCCAACCGGGGTATTTGGACATTGGTCCCAAAGATTTACGATTCCATCCTGGTCCAGGTCGTCCTGTACATCAGCGATGAAAGGATCATCATTAGCATAAGGGTCGCTTTTAGGACCTGATTTTGTTGTTTTGTCTTTATTGAAGTTGAAACTAAATCCTGCTCCAACGTAGAGGAGTTGGTCGTTTTGTGAGTCGCCTTTCGGTTCTGACCAAAGTGAAGGCGTAGAACCATCCATTTTATCGGTGAAAGTGAAGTGGTAAGTAGCTCCAAAATCAAATCTCATGCGAGACGTGAGGTTGATGCTCATTCCCGCACTAACAGGAATGGCGAAAGCGAAATTATCGTAGTAGCCTAGTTGTTCAGAGTAGAGCTCGCGAACATCAGTTTCGTATTCGTAATCGCGTTGTATGCGAATTGCTCTGTTTTGATTTTCTGCTGTTTGCGGGAGGTTTCTGATTGTTCCATCATCCCAATAGTGATAAGTATTTCCGTACTCATCGTAAAGATCTGTCTTGGCGTTGAATTCAAGTGCTTCAAAACCAACTCCTACATAAGGTTCTGCGGTTCGGTTTTCTTTGAGTAAGTGGTGGAAATTGTATTTAACCTGAACACCACCGGCTGTTATTGACGTACTAAAGTTGCGATTAAAATTTAGCGAACGCTCATTTGCAGCTACATTACCGTATAGGAGGTAGAGTTCAGCATCGAGGTAATTGGTGACTTTTTGCTCAACACCTAATCGAAATGCGAATTGGCTGTTTGAGGGTCTGTTAATTCTAAATCCTTTACTCAGGTCACCGTAGTAAGTGAGCACACCGCTACCCAAAGTGAATGTTGGCTTCCACACCTTTTCAGTGTCTGTTGAATCGTTGCTTGTCTCCTGGCTATCCTGAGTGTTTTGACCAGTAGCTACAAGAGTTATTAGTGATAAAAATAGTGCTACTGTATGGCGTAAAATCAATCTCACAGTTTGGTCGGTTTTATTTTAAGGCTGTAAAACTGATCTAAAGTAAGCAATAATTGTCAAACTATACCAAATTTATCTTATTGAACCCATTTTTGATTGGTGATCATAAGTGCTTCCTGCACAGTAATACGATCGCCTTCATTGTAAGCTACAACGAACGGACCGGGAAAATTGAATGATGATTTGATGTTTTCGCGTCCGTCACGTGCTTGTTTGTAAATACCAAAACTACCCGTTGTGTACTTGATCCAGCCTTGATGGTTTTCCATGAAAAACTGGTTGTTGAAATTGTATTTTTTCTCGATGTATGGCGCTTTCACATTGTTGTGACCCGCCAAAATTTGAACACGGTACTCAATTCCTTTAACCGGATCCTGAACAGATGTTATTTTCTCTTTTTCGCCTTGTTCTTTTGTTTCAGCTACTGATGAATTATCAGGTGTGGTTGATTCGTCAGTTTTTTGATCTTCAGTGAGGTATTTATCAGCCAGCTCTTCATCAGATATTTGCTGTTCAGTTTTGGGTTTTTGCTTTTTCTCTTCACGGTCAGAGCCCTCTTTAGCCGGCTTTTCCGCAACCGCTTCTTCGGTCTCCGGTTCTGACTGTGGTTGTGTTTCTTCTTCTTTTGGTAGCTCTTCTTCTTGTTCCTGCTTTTGTTCGGTAGCTGCTTCTTCAGTGCTGGTTTCTTCCTCGGCAGGTGTTTCGTTTGATGCGAGCATCTGTTGTTCTTCTTCTCCTGATGGAGGCTCGCTCATGATCTCAGCTTTTTGTGTTTTGTTTTCGTGAAGGAAAGAGAGCTCTCCGCTGATATCATCCACGTTTTTAGATTCTGTCTCAGATAAGTCAACGGTGTATGAAACTGAGAATGTATCATTTTCAGGCAGACTCATCCAAACGAATTTCACTTTTTCGTCTACCTGTGAAAAAACAGATTCATTCTTATTATTTGCTTCAGCAGTAGCTTTATAGGGTACTACATCCTGAATTTTACCAAAACCATCTAAATATTGCGAGTTGACGTTGATCTTTATCTTGTATCGATTGTCGCCTAAATCTTCAACTTCGCGGTAAACATAAGCGTAAGGATTGCGCTGCTTTTTGAGTTCCTCTTCACTTGGGCCAACATTCAGTTTTTCAGTTGGCACGGTGTAAGTCATGCGCTTATTCTCTTCGAGGTAAGAAAACGTTCCACCTAAATCGACTTCAACCACGTAAGGATCGGTAACAGTGAGTTTGTATTTTACGGTGAAAGATTCTTCTTCAGGGAGTGCCATCCAAATGAGTTTCATTTTGCGTTGAGCATATGTGAAAGTGGCACCTTTCGTTTCGATGGGTTCAATTTCTACTCCGTAAGGAAAAAGGTGTTGAAATTTAGCAAAGCCTTCAACGTCACCTTTGTTTACAGTCACTGAAACTGTACAGGAACTCATTGTATCAATTCGATCAGGTGCTTCCTGGGTGATGGTAATGCTTTTGGAAACAACTGACGTGATTCCTGCAACGAGCAGAATTTGCAGTGGAAGTAAGAGAAACTTAAACATGGCTTTGCACTTAATTGGTGTTTCACAAAGCTATTCGATCACATACCTGCTGCGCGCGAGTGTTATTTCAAAGTTTGAACAAAAAAATGTGAATATCCTGTTCGTAACCTTGTTCATAACGTGTTGAAAGGTTGTTGATCTAGAAATTTGGACGAAGGAGGTACTTGGAGTAAAAGCTGTCTATTTCTTCTATTGCTTCATCGGCTGTGTCAACGAGTTTAAAGATATACATATCGGGCTCGCTGATGTTGTGTTCCTTTTCGAGTAATGTGTTTTTGATCCAGTCGAGCATTCCGCCCCAAAATTCTTTTCCAACGAGAATAATCGGGAATTTACCAATCTTATTTGTTTGAATAAGAGTAAGAGCTTCAAATAATTCATCGAGCGTTCCAAAGCCTCCGGGCAACACAATAAAGCCCTGTGAATACTTGACAAACATGAGTTTGCGAACAAAGAAATAGTCAAAGTTGATGAGTTTGTCGTTGTCGATGTATTCATTTGAGTGTTGCTCAAAGGGGAGATCGATGTTGAGTCCAACAGATTTTCCTTTTCCGCGATTGGCGCCTTTGTTAGCTGCTTCCATGATTCCGGGTCCGCCTCCTGTGATGACACCGTAGCCTTGCTGAGTGAGATTGAACGCAATTTGCTCAGCGAGTTCGTAGTAGCGCGTATCGGGTTTGGTACGTGCCGATCCAAAAACAGTAACACACGGACCAATCTTTCCCATTTTCTCAAAGCCTTCAACGATTTCGCTCATCATCTTAAAGACCTGCCAGCTGTCGGTTGTTTTGATCTCGTTCCAGCTTTTATCTTCAAATGCTTTTTTGACTTTGTCTTCTTTACTCATGTTACTTTTTATTAGCCTGCACAGCCTTGCGAACACTGCCGTGAGTTAACAATTCTTTTTTTGCTTTCTCATTGCTGAGTCCGGTTGCTTCGCTCACCATTTTGGTTCCTCTTTCAACGAGTTTGGCGTTGCTCAATTGCATATCCACCATTTTGTTTCCCTCAACACGACCAAGTTTAATCATGACACTTGTGCTTATCATGTTCAGAACCATCTTTTGAGCTGTCCCGGCTTTCATCCGCGTGCTTCCGGTGACAAACTCAGGTCCTACAACTACTTCAATGGGATATTGAGCTGCAGCTGCTACGGGTGTATTTTCATTGCAGGTTATGCAACCGGTTAAAATACCTTTTTCGTTGGCGTGTTTCAGAGCCCCAACAACATATGGCGTTGTGCCTGATGCCGCGATACCAACTACAGAATCATTTTCTGAAATGTCGTATTCGAGTAAATCTTTCCAACCCAGTTCAGCATCATCTTCAGCTTTCTCTACAGCCTTCCTGATTGCGCCATCACCTCCGGCAATCAACCCGATTACAAGTCCGTGATCAACACCAAATGTTGGCGGACATTCCGATGCATCTAAAATCCCGAGTCGGCCGCTGGTTCCCGCGCCCAGGTAAAACAACCTGCCGCCTGAAAGCATTCTGTCTGCAATTTGATCGACCAGCTTTTCAATTTGAGGAATTTTGGCTCTGACCGAAGCAGCTACTTTTTCATCTTCACGGTTCATGTTCACGAGTAAATCTCTCGTGCTCATCTTTTCCAGATGATCGTAGTGCGAAGTTGATTCGGTTGTTTTACTCATCGTAAAAAAGGAGGGCGAACCCTCCTCAACTTTTTAGTAAATAGTTGGATATTCTGCCGGATTGAACTCGTGCATGAGGTTGTAAACGGCATCGTAAATATCATCGACTGATGGCTTGCTAAAGTAATCACCGTCAGATCCGTAAGCCGGGCGATGCGCTTTCGCTGTAAGCGTTACCGGTTCTGAATCGAGGTGGTAGTAACCGCCCTGCTCAGTCAATACTTGTTGCATCATGTAAGCTGATGCTCCACCCGGTACATCTTCATCGACAAATACTACGCGATTCGTTTTTTGAAGTGATTGAACAGTCTCGTGATTCAGGTCGAATGGCAGTAGTGTTTGTACATCAACCACTTCAACTGAGATTCCTGCTTCAGCGAGGCTTTTAGCAGCTTCTTCTGCCATTCTTACCATTGAGCCGTAAGTTACGACTGTTACGTCTTCACCTTCTTTAACCACGTCTATTTTGCCGAGTTCAACTTTGAATTCGCCAACATTTTCAGGTACAGCTTCTTTGAGTCTGTAACCGTTGAGCGATTCGATCACGATTCCCGGTTCATCGCCTTCGAGGAGTGTGTTGTACATTCCGGCTGCCTGAACCATGTTGCGTGGTGTGCAAACATGTATTCCGCGAACAGAGTTGATGATCATGCCCATTGGCGAGCCACTGTGCCAAATACCTTCGAGTCGGTGACCTCTGGTTCTGACAATGAGTGGCGCTTTTTGCCCACCTGCACTTCTGTAGCGCAATGTTGCCAGATCATCAGAAAGTACCTGAATGCAATAGTGGAGGTAATCGAGGTACTGGATTTCAGCGATTGGGCGCAAGCCGCGCATCGCCATACCAATTCCCTGACCGATTATCGTGTTTTCGCGAATTCCGGTATCGGTTACGCGGTCTACTCCGTATTTTTCCTGTAATCCTTCAAGTCCCTGGTTTACACCACCAATTTTCCCGGAGTCTTCACCAAAGATGAGCACCTCAGGACGATTTTTGAGGATGTAATCGAAGTTGTCGCGTAGTATTTCGCGACCGTCTCTCATTTCCGGTTCTGAAGGGTAAGTTGCGTGAACAGTTTTGACGTTAGTCGCTGCGAGGTCACTCTCAGAGTAGAGGTGTTTGTCGTAACGATCTTTGCTGGTTTGGTCGTAATTCCTGAACCAGTTTAAAAGTTGATCGCGCTCGTTGCTCTGCTCATTTCTCGTTGAGCGGAGTACTTTTTTTACAACGACTATAATGTCTTTACGCAATGGCTCTTTGTTATCGCTGAGCTCTTTGACGTCTTTGTTTAAAAATGCTTTGTTAGCACTTGCTGCAACTACCGGTTCCATCAGTTTCATGGCCTCAGCTTTTTCAGCTTTTATCGGCTTGAGGAATTCCTGAAGTGCTGTTTTCTTAGCATCGCGGGCACGCTTCTTGGCGTCTTTTTGGATCTGATCGAGCTCTTCTTCAGTTGCGAGTTCTTTTTTCAGAATCCAGTTGCGCATTTGAGCAATTCCATCGTATTCTTTTTCCCAATCGAGACGCTCTTTAGACTTGTAACGCTCGTGCGAACCAGATGTCGAGTGTCCCTGTGGTTGTGTAACTTCTTCAACGTGAACGAGTACTGGGATGTGTTTTTCGCGCGCAATCTCAGCTGCCTTTTCGTAAGTGAGGCAGAGGTTGGCATAATCCCATGCTTTTACGTTCAGCATCTCAAATCCGGGTGCGTCATCAGTGCGTTGGAATCCTTTGAGTGCTTCAGAAATGCTCTCTTTAATTGTTTGGTATTTCTTTTCAACTGAAATGCCGTATCCGTCATCCCAAACAGACATCACCATCGGAACCTGTAGAACACCAGCAGCATTGAGGGTTTCCCAAAATACACCTTCAGATGTTGAGGCGTCACCGATAGAACCAAAAGCGATTTCCTGTCCGTTTTTCGAGAACTTAGATGTCCAATCAACATTTTTGAGCGCTCCCGATTCACGGTACACTTTTGATGCTTGTGCCAGTCCGAGGAGGCGAGACATTTGTCCGGCTGTTGGACTTATATCAGTTGAAGTATTTTTTTGAGCTGTTAAGTCTTTCCACGTTCCGTCATCGTTGAGAGAACGAGTAGAAAAGTGGGCATTCATTTGTCGACCACCTGATGCCGGATCAAATTCGATATCAGCGTGTGCGTATAATTGAGCGTAAAATGATTCCAGTGTGATGATACCCGCTGCGAGCATCCATGTTTGATCGCGGTAATATCCCGATCTGAAATCACCTTCCTGAAACTGTTTAGCCAATGCTATTTGCGCTATTTCTTTACCATCTCCAAAGATTCCAAACTTGGCCTTTCCTGTTAGAACTTCTCTACGACCAAGTAAACTCGCCTCTCTACTTTCATTCGCCAGTTTAAAATCGGCTAGTATCTCTTCTTTCAACTCTTGCTGTGTGAGTTCTTCCACTTCAGCACCTTCGTTTTTTGTATTTGCCATGTATAGTCTTCTTATTAGATGAGAACGATAGTGGCGCGAAGATACAAAAAACTGTCTTTTTTTAGATTGTTGAGAACGAGTGTTATTACGTATTTAATATTGTGTTGAGGTCGAGGTCAAGGTTGAGGAGAAGGTTGAGAGAAGTTCTAAAGTTGATTTAGAGATATTTTTAATTTATGACAATTAAAGGTTGGAAGGTTAGGGAGTTGGGAGGTTTGTCTATTCCAATTTGTAGGATTGCGATGCATCGCAATCCTACAAATTCAAATTGAACTAATCGCCAACCTACAGTGAATCACTAAACTCCTCAATATTCTTCACAAAAGTGCTCCACAGGTATTTTTCTTTTTCTTCTTCAACGCCCTGCTTGAATTTTTGAGCGAGGTTTTCATCAAAGAAGCGTTTTATAGCCGTTGCTATTTCGGTCGGATCCTTTTCAACCACAAAGCCAACTTTTTCGTGTGGCACAAATTCGCTTAATCCGCCAACATTGGTGACGAGCATCGGGGTGTTGAACTGGTAAGCGATTTGAGTAATCCCGCTTTGACTAGCAGTATGATAAGTTTGAGCGACCAGGTCGGCTGCGCTGAAATAGAGTTTGACATCCTCGTTAGGGACAAATCTGTTGTCGATATGCACTTTTCCGGTGAGATCGTGTTTTTGGATTAAGTCTGTGTACGTATCCGGACTGTCATAGAATTCGCCAACGATTTGCAGTTCGATATCACTCTCTTTGAGCTGACTCTCACCAAATGCTTTGAGGAGAAGATCAAGGCCTTTGTAGGCTCTGACCAAACCAAAAAACAAAACGAATTTCTTGTCCTGATTCCAATTGAGTTTTTCGCGTGCTTCCTCTCTCGAAACAGCCTCTCCAAATTGCTCATTGAGCGGGTGTGGGAGGTAAATTGACGGCTTTGGTGTGAATTCCTGTATTTCAGTCAGAACCGTTTTGGACAACGTCACAAAGCCGTGACACTGATTGATGAAGTAGTTGGTGAATTGTTTATCGCCAGGTCTGGCTTCGTGCGGAATGACATTATCTGTAATCCCGATGATTTTACAGCGGTTTTTCAAAAACTTCGCTATTGTTCCAAGGGCCGGAGCCATAAACGGTAGCCAGTAGCGGATGAAGATAACATCGGGGTTGAGCTTTTTGATTTGACGGGCTGTTGCCCACCAGGATAGCGGATTGATAGAAGAGATGGTGTGATGAATTGATATGTCAGTAGGTTTTGGATCTGACGAAAACTGAGTTTTTCCCGGGAACAGGAATTTGGGATACTGCATGTAAAACGAAATGAGCGTACAATCGTGTCCCGCTTTTTGCAGGGCTCTGGCAAAGGCTTCATTTGTGGATGCAATTCCTCCGCGAAGCGGATGGGCGGGTCCTATCACTACAGTTTTCATGGGCGGCTAAGATAGGGATTTGAGGTAATGTGGCGATAGTTACTTTTTTGGATGAATAATTTTAAAAGTGCATTTTAGTTCACCATTTTTCATAAAAGCATTCCATCTATGAACACCAAATTCAAATTATTTTTCAGTTTAATTCTCATTCCACAGCGCATTTTTGGAGTGTGGTTGTTTTATTTCATAAGCAGCTCTCTTTTCAGTACTGAGTTGTCTGCTAAAACTGTTCTTTTCGTTGTGCTACAATCTCTTGGAGTTCAATTGATCACGCTGTTTGCCACAAAGACTGAGAAAATGCAGGAGATTCTCAAAGGGACTGATGTTTCTGTTCCTGTATGGTTTATCCTCTCTGGTTTTTTTGCGGATTTGCTTTTTGTTACAATTGACTTATTGATTTGATACTTTTAGCTTATAATTTGCAATCACAAGCTTTTATTAACCATCTTTGAGAAGATCAATTTCAATTATTCATGCAACAAGAGACAAGAGCTAAACTGCAATTTTGGGGCGCGGCCGGAACGGTAACGGGGTCCAAAACGCTGGTTCGCTACAACAATAAAAAGGTACTGGTAGATTGTGGAATGTTTCAGGGTCTGAAAGAACTGAGACTGAAGAACAGGGATGATTTCCCTATTAATCCGTCAGAAATCGATGCGGTCATTCTCACACACGCTCATCTCGATCACTGCGGGATGTTGCCTGCTCTCGTGAAAAACGGATTTGCAGGTACAATTCACTGTACAGCACCTACTGCTGAGTTGGCGAAAATTATTCTGCTCGACAGTGCTAAGATCCAGGAAGAAGAAGCTGAAGATGCTAACAAACGTGGCTACTCGAGCCACAAAGAGGCCAAACCGCTTTACGACAGACAGGATGCCGAGTTGGTTTTTCCGCTCTTTAAGATTCACGATAATTCGGAGTATGTTTTCATCGATCAGGAGATCAAGTTTCAGTTTCATCATGCCGGACATATTCTGGGTGCGGCTATGGTTGAAATGGAATTAGGAGAAGATACGATCGTCTTCTCCGGTGATATAGGCAGGCAAAAACCACATTTACTGTATCCGCCCAAAAAGTTGGAAAAAGCCGATTATATCGTGTTAGAATCGACATACGGAAACCGCAATCACCCTGATGAAGATCCGGTTGAAGCGTTGGAACGTGTAATTCTCGATACATTGGACAGACAAGGTATTTTGATGATTCCCACCTTTGCTGTGGAGCGCGCCCAGGAGATTATTTACTTTATTGCTAAGCTCCGTCAGCAGGAGAAGATTCCGCGTATTCCGTTTTATCTCGATAGCCCGATGGCGAAGAGTGCAACGGAGGTCTTTTACCGCTTTCCCGATTGGCACTTGCTGAGCAATGAAGATGTGCAAATGATGCAGGATGAATGCACGATGATTGAAGATTATTATCGTTCGCAAATGATTATTCAGGATAAAAAACCGAAAATCGTTTTGGCGGGTAGCGGAATGATCACAGGTGGTCGAATTTTGTATTACCTCCAAAAGCACATGGGAAATCCAAATAATACGATATTGCTTGCCGGTTTCCAGGCTGAGGGAACTCGCGGAAGGTCGCTCATGAATGGCGAAAAAGAACTTAAATTTTTTGGTGACTGGTACCAGTTGAAAGCAAAAGTTGAGCATCTCAATACGCTCTCAGCTCATGGAGATCAAACCGATTTACTCGATTGGGTAGGCCAGTTTGAAAAACGACCTAAAAAGGTATTTCTCAATCACGGTGAGCCAATGGCTTCACACTGCCTCGCGTTGAAACTAAAAGACACGTTGAACCTTGATGCTGAGGAAACCAAAATGGGCCTGACATACAGGCTCTGACCGAAACAAAACACTAATTCATGTGACTTTTGATGTCCTCAACCAGCAGGCTCAATTTTTCGATGGTTACGTGTTCCATGATCACAATTTTGTACCAGTTTGGATTGGCGTGATTGTCAGGTACTAATCCAAATTTTTGAGCAGTTTCTTCTTCGATGAATTCGCTCTTGATGGTTACGATATTCGAGTATTCGTGGCGGTAATATTCGATGCCTAGTTCGGTTAATTTATCACACATCCAGCCGGTTCGTTTTTGGAGGATGAAAACTTTTTCGTGCCAGCCGTACGGACCGTTTTTGGTCAGAATCATCCACACGGCAACCGCGTTAGCGCCTGATCTGCTTCCGATTAGCGTATAATCTTCGCCTTCCACGTAACTGGCTTCCTTGGTGTTGGCAAAGTGAATCATGCCTTTCCTGATGATGAAAATTCCAGTTCCGTAAGGCGCCTGAGCCATTTTGTGGGCATCGAGCGTGAAGGATGAAATGTGCGAATTTTGAAAAGTGAGGTCTTCGTTTTTGTTGGTGAAAGGGTAGTAAAATCCGCCATAAGCCCCGTCAACGTGGAGTTTGAAATCGCAGTTCAACTCAGTTAAAACATCGGTGTAAACGTTGATGTCGTCAACAGAGCCAAACATTGTGGTCATCATATTGCTGATAACGATAAAGTGTTTAAAACCTTCGTTTTGAGCTTCTTTTAACGTTTTCCGCAGTGAGTCGTGCTCGATTTGGCGGCTTTCATTGACTGGTGTTTTTTTCACGGTCAGAGCCAGCAGGTTGCCGGCTTTATCGACAGAGTAATGCGTGTCAGCACTGGCAATGATGGCGATTTCCTCTCGTGAAGCTCCGCGCTCCTGCATGAAATAGTTGCGGTAAATCCACATTGCCTGGATGTTGGCTTCAGTTCCGCCCGATGCCACGTAACCGTCATACTCACCTGTTTCACCTTTCAGGATATCCGTTCCGCAGATATCGATCAGTTCTTTTTCAATTTGTTGAGTGCCTTTGAAAAATGACTCGGAAGAGCCGAGTGTATGACAACCGATATGGTTTGGGTTCTGAATGAGTGTGGAAATAAAAGGAGCGTCTTTCACGAATGAAGCGTCCTGGTTGAAAACCTTGTCATCGAGGTACGATGCAGGAATACCCAGTATGTTTTGCTCGCTGAAGTTGACGTTGTCTTCAAGTGCCTTGAAAACGACAGACTTGATCTCTTCCTGTGACCTTTTTTTCCAAATCTTGCTCATAATGAATTGTCCAAATTTCTGATTGGGCGACAAAAATAAGACAATGAAAAGGGTTGAATAATGAGTTTTGTCAGGTTTGGGGTTGTTGAGTTTTTGGTAAGAGATGGTATTTCACGCAGAGTCGCAAAGACGCAAAGAGAACGAAGTAAGACCTTGTGCCTTAGTACCTTCGTGACTATTATTAATAAGATAAATTGAAAATTATAGCTTCACAATCCGTTTTGTGACCTGTTGTTTTTCGTTTTGAAGACTCACAAAATACACTCCACTCGTTAAATTTGGTAGTTGGAGGTTTTGTGATATTCTGTTTCCATCACTTTTCAGCGTTTTGTTCAGGATTTCATTTCCCGTGATACTTTTGATAGTCAGATTCCAATTGCTATCGTGAGCCTGGTCAATTTTGATGGTGAAGCCCGACTGGAAAGGATTGGGGTAGAGCTGGAAGTTGTGAAATTGTTTTTCGGTAGATGAAACTGCTGATATCAATACGTTTTTTCTCAACCAGTGAATAATGGTATCGGTCAGAGCCTGGGAAACATCAGGGCTGCTGTAAGTTGTCATGTAGTGGTTGAGGTTGGGAATCATCCAAAAGTCGTTGGTGATAGTCACTTCGTTTTCAAATCGTGTGAGTTCTTCGTTGGGTACGTTTAGATCCCGTTCTAAGCCGAGGAAAAGTGTCGGCAGATTAGCCTGGTTGTAATTGATCGCTACGGAGTCTGTGATCTGAATATACTTGTACCACTCTGATGCGGGAACACCGGCAAATGGCGGAGTGGTAGAATCCCAGCTATTGGTTCTGACCGTGTTGAAATACTGCAGAATTTGGTTGGACTGCATTACTGCCTGATTGACGTTCCCGTTGCACGTATCGGCAAAGTGCACGACTTGATAAGCGAGTAGCGAATCGAATGGAGTGCGCGGACCGGCAACTGAGATGAGTGCTTTGACATCGGTTCGTTTTTTGGCGATGTAGGAGATGAGTGATGATCCTTCGCTGTGCCCGATGAGTACGATGTTGTTGGTGTCTACATCGCTGCGTGTTTTAAGGTAGTTGATGGCGCTGTTGACGGGCAACCAAAGTTTTTCGAAAGTCACTTCTCCAAGTGATGAACTGTAGGTGTATTCTACTTTATCGTACCGCAATACGGCATATCCAGAATCTACGAGTGCTTCACCGAGCTGCGCATAGGGCTTTAAGGTATCGTTTAGCAAGTTTGGATATAGGCAGGCGATATTGCCGCCAACCATCGGGATGGTTCCGTCACGGTCGTTGGCGCCACTCCCCGGATTGATGATAATGGTTGGGTGGTCAGATCCAGTCGAGGGTTTTGTGAAGGTTCCGTAGATGGTTTTCCCTTCGTGCATGAAGGTGATATTTTCTGCTGTTTGAGCGATTGAAATGTAGCTCAGTAAAAGGAATGCGAGTAAAAGGATTGATTGCTTTTTCATGTTTTTAATTGTTGGATTAAACATAGAATAGGGCTGGGAATGTGAGGTAGATGATGATTTCAGAAAGGATGATTGCTGCGATGAATGAAATAACTGCTTTTGCTCCTTTGATTCCGCCACTAACAGCAAAGGCGTGATAGTAGAGGTAAACGGAATAGACGAGGAGTGGCAGACTGATAAGCGAGAAGATGAGGAGGTTTGAGGTGTCCGGGATCTGACCATTAGTTGAGAGTTCATTGAGCATGTTGACAAAATACTCTTCACTCAGCCCAAAAGCGGGGAACAAACCGGCCATGATGTAGATGGGTATTCTGGCCAGGAGTGAGGTGCCAAAGTAATCGATCCAGCGAGTTGGGCGCTTGAAAAACAGGCGTACAATGAGAAATTCGATTGTTGCCAGGACGAGTACAACAAAGACAGACTCGGCAATTTGGCTGAAGGGAAATGTTTGTGGTTGTATGTATTTGAGGTTGAACAATCCGTTAAAGTGAATTGAGAGGTAGTGGGCCAATACTCCGCCCAGGATGGCGAAAATGATTCCGGAGATAACGGCCGTTTGCCCGGCAATAAAATCGAATGGTCTTAATAGTTTTTTCATTGTTCGAGTTTTTTGAGGTTTTCGATGACTTCATCTAATCGGTTGCGCACGAGTGGATAAGAGCGGTTCATGTGCTGCGCCATTTTCTTGAGGCTGCCGCTGTTTTTGACGAACTCCAGGATGAACTCCTGATCTTCCTTTGACAGGTGTAAAATGGCAGGTAACGGGTAAGAGCCATCCACTTCTGTCTCGCAGTTTTCGCAACGCAATCGCTTTACTTCCAGCGGTTTTGCACAACTGGGGCACTTGACTGGTAATTGACGTTTTTTGCTCATTTGTTAATTATATTGCGTCAAAATTAAATAAAATTAATTTAAAACTTAATAAAGTTTATTTTTTTGTGTTTAAAGTTTATTGGTTTGTTGAGTTTTAATACCCGAATGCTGAGCACTGTCCTGAGCGGTGCATTGAGAGAAGTCGAAATGCGGAGCCGAAGGACGAAGTCGAAGTAGGAGGGAGTTTTTAAGTTTTGATTATGGATGATGAATTATGAGTGTTGAGATTAGAAAGTTAGTAAGCCTGGTGATTTATAGACTTGTTGAGTTTACCTGATCTTTTTAACATATTAAAAGGAGGTATTGGTAGTTAAAAGAAAATTTAGTAATTATGAAAACGGTAATAGTCGAAGAATGAAACTCTACTAAAAGTTGGTTTATTACCTTTGAAATTGAGGGGTGAGATTATTTTTTGTGGGGATATAAGGTAGTTGTGCAACATACGAAACCAATGACTTGTAATCTTTGTAAGGAAAATAAAACCTTAATTAAGAAGTCTCATATAATTCCAGACTTCATGTATCGAGATCTCTATGACGATAAACATAAGATTAGAGTATTTTCACCACATGAAAGAGCAAAGGGAGAAGGCTATACTAAGAAACCCTCAACAGGTGAATATGAGGGAGGAATTTTATGTGCTGATTGTGACAATACCCTACTTGGTAGCAAATATGAAGATTACGCAAGAAAAGCAATTTACGGTGGACGCCTTCCAGAAAATGAAAATCCCGTTTGTGAAAACTTCAAAAATCAACACGGTGTGCATTTTACGACTTGCCAAAACATTTCATATCTTAAATTCAAGATTTTCCTTTTATCAATATTGTGGAGGTCTAGTATATCTTCGAGACCATTCTTTAGCGACATAAAGCTTGGACCTCATGAAGAAATAATAAGAAAGATGATTTATGATGGGAATCCAGGAGAAGTAGACGACTATCCGATTTTCTTCATGACTTATGTTAACGACAAATCCATGCCTAAAGATCTTATTGTTCATCCAAGACAAATTAGAACTAAGTCAGGACATCGTGCAAATGTTTTCATCATTGGAGGAATGGTCTACATGTTTCACGTCAACTCTAAAAACCATAAATTGCCGGAACACGTTTTAACAGAAACAATAAAACCAAATAACTCAATGAACATAATTCAGATACCTAAAGGAACCGGATGGGATGTTATTTTAGGATACTATGGATTAAAATAAATAAGCATGATTGCACAACAGCAACTAAGAAAAATATGGGGCTAATCGCTAGGTTCGTTCTACGTAGCTGATTTGTTATAGTTGGCAGAGTTTAGAAAAGATTACATTTTTAAGATGCTAAACATTTGATGCAACTTAATTGATATGAGGAATAAATTCACTCTTAAAACTGAACCAGAAAAGCTAAGACTATTATTGAATAGTTTTAAAAGTGATCATAAATTAAGGAAATGCTTTGAAGGACAAATAGAAGATGGGGTTATAAAAGGTGAATATACTCGTTTGGCTCAGCTTAATAAACTGGTGATTAGCTATACAAAGGTTAGCGGAACTTACAATATAGAGAAGGGGGAATTGTCAATTACTACACATCCTAGCAAATTATTTTATGTTATAACTTTCTGTTCAATTTTAGGTTTTACCATATGTGGCTTTCATGTAAATGAAAGAGTAGTTCAAATAGCAATTGCCCTCATCGCTTTTCTTCTAGTTTTTAGCTGGTCGTTGAGTTCATATCTTGAAGGAAGGGCTTTAATATCAAGATTAAAAATGAATTTTAAATGAGTATAAGCTGTTTCAAAAAACGTTTGATTAAAATAGTTATACCAGCATTCATAGTTGTATTCATACAATCATGCAATTGGAATATTGGAGTTGATTTAGGGCATGGATATAAATACATCCCAGATGCTCCAACTTGTATTATTAAGTCTAATGATGGAAGTGACAATGGACCTATAGTTATACCTTCTCATATTGTTTCATATAATAATGGATTCAAGTATGTCACAGCTAAAGTCGATCTAAATATGCAAAGTGAGTCATTGTCTTTTTATATTTTAGATAAAGCAGATGGTGAAGTAAAAGCTTTCGAGGAAAGAGATGAGTTTTATGAGTACCTGAATGAAAATGAAATAAGTTTAATTCCTTAGTGCATCGAGAGTTTTCTCGTTTTTTAGCCTGGGAGGTATGAAAAAATTTAAAACCATATTCATTTTAATAATTCTGATGTCATGTTCAGCAGATAGTAAAAACCCAAGTGGTTTAAATCCTGATGATATGACTGAAAAAGAAATGTATTTGCATTACGGACTTGAAGCGCCTCCCGAAGTTTATTCTTTTTTATACCAAAAACTCATGACAAACAAAGTATTCGAAGGAATCTGTAATGAAAAAGTGGTTTCAAATTTTATAGCTGTAGAAATTGGCTTGAATAATGGATTAGTGAACTACGTTAATACAAGTCTTTCAGATTACTCTTTAGAATTAGACTTGTTGATAACAAAGTCGCTGAAAGGCGAAAATGTTGACTTTCCTTTTATTGAAGTACAAAATGGACATTATGACTTTAGGCTTGACGTTGATAAGTTGTGTTCAGGAGAGGATTTTTCAAAAACACAACCGAAAGACAGTACACTGAAACCGCAAACAGAACTCAATCAGCATTTAGACAAAATGAAAGAATACAGAATTGAATAAATACAGGTCATATCAATACTCATTTGCTAATGTTAATCAATAAGACTTTAAAATGAATAAGTTGCTGATTTTCATGCTGATGTTTTTCACTAATTCACTAATAGCACAGGATGTGTTTTTACATATGGAAGAACACAACTACCCTGACCGTGATTCTGTATTTTCAATATTTAAATTTAAACAGAAAGCGGACAGTCTCAATTCGAAATACAAAGTAAAAGGAATGTCTCGTGTAAATGTTGAATTTCAAAATAATAGATTTTTATTATTTGAATATTCTGAAAGTGGGCACTTAATTCAATTTTTAGAAATGTTTGAAGACTCAATATACCAATCACTGAAATTTACTAAATCAGACTCTTCTTTTTCATTTCATAAATACAATGGTTTCTATGCCAATTCACATTATACTGAATTTCATTACCCTTTGGATAATAGAGTTGAATATTGGTATTATGACTTAACTCATTTTGACAGACTTGAAAGAGTATTAGAAATATCAACGGGCAAAAAAGAAATGATTGAGAAGGAAATAATTTATGAAAATTATGAGGGAACAGTAACTCAAAGGCATTTTATTATGAAAAATAATAGATGGCTACTCCAAAAAGAAACACGCTACAAAGAATAAAAACTATTGCAAATAACTAACTACTAAAACAAAGTACAGTCATTATTGTACTACAGTATCAACCTGTGGTTTCGTTTGCTAAACCACTGAGTACAATTAATTTTACCAAATGAATTTTGAAGACTTAATAATTGATGTTTACCGGGAAGTTGAGAATTTAGAGGGAAAGGGCGAAACGGCATCTTATATTCCGGAGTTGTCGAAAGTTGATCCTTCAAAGTTTGGTGTACATATTTCCACGATTAACGGTGGAAGTTTTGGAGCGGGTGATTTTGAAGAAAAGTTTTCTATTCAAAGTATCTCAAAGGTACTTTCGTTGATCCTGGCTTACCGTATTCTCGATTTTGAAATATGGAACAGAGTTGGCGTAGAGCCATCGGGGACGGCCTTCAATTCACTTTTTCAACTCGAAGCCGATCAGGGTATTCCGCGGAATCCGTTTCTAAATGCCGGTGCTCTGGTGGTTACAGATATTCTTTTGAGTAACTTAGAGAACCCACAGGATGACTTCATCAATTTTGTAAGGTCTATTTCTAATAATGATTCTGTCGATTACTCGAAAAAGATAGCTCAATCAGAAAAGGACGTAGGATACAGAAATATAGCCTTGTGCAATTACATCAAGTCTTTCGGCAAGATTGAAAATGAACCTGCAGATGTGCTCGATTTTTATTACGATATATGTTCGTTGGAGATGAGCTGCAGAGATCTATCGGAGTTGTTCCTGTTTTTAGCGAATGACGGAATCGACCCTAAAAGTAACAGGGAAGTGCTGAACGAAAGACAGTCAAAAAGAGTAAATGCTTTAATGCAAACCTGTGGCTTTTATGATGAGTCGGGAGAGTTTGCGTTTAAGGTAGGTCTGCCTGGCAAAAGCGGAGTTGGAGGAGGTATAATAGCAGTACATCCTGATCAATACTCCATTGCGGTTTGGAGTCCGAAATTGAATAAAAAAGGGAATTCGTATAAGGGAATGAGGTTTTTGGAAGAATTTACAACCGGTTCTGAACTGTCTCTTTTTTAAAAACTATATATTCGATCAGGTAGCCGTAAGCTATTATGAGCTCTACTTACTGTAGGATTCTCTAAGCTTATGAAATGTGCTGGCATCATATATTCTTTGTGTCTACCTTTGTCACAAGATTATCGGAATGTACTCTTAAATCAACATTTCTTAGCTGAGTAATATCATATTATATTAAGGTCCAGAAACAATGAAAACGACTAAAGTATTAGCCTCTTTAACACTGATTTCAGTTTTACTGCTTTTTAGATCAAACTTATATGGACAATTTACACCTCCAACTTTAATTGAATCAAATACCGGGTTAATAACAAATATTACCACGGCAGATATTAATAATGATAGTTTGCAGGATATATTAGTAACAAAGAAGTTTTCTGCTAATAGTCTTATTTCTTATTATTTAAATCAGGACGATTTTGATTTTGGCCAGGAGACTACAATTGCAGGTGGCAATAGTCAAATTACAAATTTTGCAGTTGGTGATTTTAATAACGATAACTGGCTGGATATTGTAAGTATTGGTGATGCTACAAATTCAGTGACTTTATATCAAAATAACTCTTTATCATTTTCACCACAGGTGATAGATTCATTTCCTTTTTTTGAAAGTGACATCGGTGTGTCTGATATTGATAATGACAATGATTTAGACATTGTTGCGATTGGCGGTACTACATTTAAAGTGTATTACAATGACGGATTGGCAAATTTTACTTCTCAAACAATATCTGGACCAATAGAGGATTTTTTTGATATTTCTATAAGTGATATCGATTCTGATGGTTTTGAAGATGTTGTTACTGGCGGTGCAAATATATCTGTGTATAAAAATAACAATGGTGCAATAAGTTATGATTCTGTCAGAAGCGCTCAAATTCCTAGTTCGTTTAATCTCTTTGTTCGATTAGATGATTTAGACAATGATGGCCATGTAGATTTATTCAGTGAGGACAATAACTCCAGTGGTGCCAGATTGATGGAAAATGACGGGAATGGTAATTTTTCTAATCTGCAAATTATTGATAGCTCAGCAGTTAATATTAGGTCTGGTACGCTGAATGATTTTGATAATGATGGTGATCTGGATATTGTGTTGATTAAAGACTTTAATCTTTATCTATACTCGAATGATGGTACTGGGAATTTTGATGATCCAGCTCTTATTCACGATGCCTCAACTACTATAAGCTCAGTACATTCCAGTGACATGAATAATGATGGTTCACCTGATATTATTTGGTCTGCAGATTTATCCATTCAGGAAAACGATGTTCCAGTAGCCATCGATAAGAATTCAATAAGCGATGGTCAGATAAAAGTCTATCCAAATCCATCGTCAGGATACGTGTTTATAGAAAGTCCTAAAGCAGGTGTGTTGACTATGACAAACTCCCTGGGTCAAATTTCACGTGAGAATATAACTCTGAGAAAGGGGATTAATCGTCTTGAAATTGATTTAGATCCTCAACTATACTTCTTCAAAATAGATTTGAAGGAGGGTACAACTACTAAGAAAGTATTAGTAAATTAAACTTGTACGCTTCAGTACTTCAGTGAGTTTGCAAATAAGGTGTTACTGTTGAACTTTGAAGTATAAAAACTCGTATTTATAGTGTCTTTCAGGCTCTGACCATTAAAGTGCTCTTGAGTACTTTAATGGAGTTTTTAAATTAGCAACAAAATTGATTTTTATCCAATCAGAAATAGAATAAATCACAAATAAATAAAAATACAATGAAGATACAACTCAATACAGACAAGAATATTCAGGGTTCTGAGGCACTTGAAAAAGGTGTTTCAGAAAAAATTAATCACGAGTTAAAGCACTTTGACGATAGAATAACCCGTGTTGAAGTTCATCTTTCTGATGTGAATGCTGATAAAGGTGGTGAAAATGATATTCAGTGTAAAATTGAAGCAAGAGTAGAAGGGATGAAGCCCATGTTTGTTGAGAGCAAAAACAGCTCTAAGGAAGTTGCACTCGATGAAGCGGTAGACAAAATGAAGGCAACATTGAAATCTGCATTAGGTAAAATGAGAGATCAATAAATATCTCGTTGAATTGATTACCAAAAAACAAAAGCACTATAACGAGAATTCTCATTATAGTGCTTTCTTTTGTTCTATTAGTTCTTGATTATGCGTTTTTGTGTCTGCTCGTTTGTTGTTAAGTCTTTCATCACAAGGATGTACATACCACTAGCGAGATCACTTACATCTAAGGTCTTGCTCGTTATTTCAGAAAGAATGAGCTTGCCGTACATATCATAAACATCAACAGATACACGACCTTCGTGACCTTCAATATTGAGAATGTTCTTAACAGGTGTAGGGTACACCTTGATATCGTTTGACTTTACAGTTTCTGTGCCTGTATTAGATGGCATCGAGATGTACACATCGATGTAATTCCCTTCGCTCACGTTAACCACTTCCATTGAGATCTGATTATTTTCAACATCATATGTCTCGTTCAATTTTAGTGGAGCATCTGATGCTTCGTGCGGAAAATAACTGGCACCAATTCCACCTATTGGATCAGGGTGCATGTCGATGAGCATCGGTAAGCATTCGCCCATTGATTCACAGTCAACGCCAATTACTGACAGTCCGTGTGGATTATCATTCGGGTAATAGGTGTTGTCTTTGAGTCTAACTCTTCTCTGGAGAGCCGTTCGAGAATCAAATCCTGTAAGACCTCTGTATTCGAGGTACAATCGGTCAAATTTAAATGTATCATTAGGCTGGAGATCCACCTGGTTAGGAAGCTCAATGATCAAGCTTTGAGTTTGTCCGGGCAAGGTTTGTTCCAGGGCATAAATCCTAAAAGTATCTGATTCTACAACCGTTTCAATTTCATTATCTGTAAGCCATCCAAGTTTGTGTTTCAACATACTGCATGGGTGACTCGCCTGTGATCTCAATCCAAGGATATCGAATACATTACCGTATCCCTGAACTTTCCACTCACCGTTTTCCTTTACGTAAGAATTAGAATGAAAGCCATTTCCAAAGCTGTGCATCAATTCATGTGCAATTGTGCTACTCGTTGTATTTGAAAAGTCGTTCGGAAAATAAAATTCAGTTCTAAATCCACTCCTTCTAAACTCTAGCTGACCATCAGGAGTAGTGAAAGGAAGTTTTTCTGATGAACTGTTTCCCGCACCACATGATTTGCCACTTACGGTATCATGAGCGAATAGAATGATGTTATCGATAATACTGTAATCTACATCGGGCTGATTGGCGATAACCGAATCTACCGGATAGCAATTTGTGTAACCTGTACCAAATAATGGTGGTTGGTTCGTCCTGTAAGGATAAACGGTTCCGTCAATTGTCATTTTACCGTAAGAAGCTTCTTCGTAGAAAGCTTTCATCGAGTTTGAAGAAGTAAAAAAGCCGGTTTCAATATCTGATTGGGGGATTTCTGTACCATCCTGAGCGTAATCAAAAGGTAAAATTGCTAACTTTTGAGTATCCAATACGGGGTTGACAGTTACCTGTGATATGAGTGAAAAGGATAAAATAACAAAAGCGAGTGTTAGATGTGTTTTTAACATAATAAGTTCTTGATTTGTGAGTAAATATATATGAAAAACGCTATCGGTCCTTTGTATAGTTTGCTATGAGGGTTGATTATTTGAAGTTCTGGATCATAGTCAGTAATTTTACCCAAATTAATCACCCATTAAAAATGATTTTAAATTCCAAAACCATCCTGATTATTCTAATCGCATTTGTTTTTTCATCATGTAAAAAGGAAGAAGAAGAGGAGTCCAATATTCGTTTTTCTCAAATGAATGAGAGCCTAAAAAGCAACTTTTCCTTTAATGAGGGATCGTACTGGATTTATAAAAAAGACAGTTCACATATTGACAGCGTAGTTTTAACGAATTCAGAAAATGGCTACACCTCTACATGTATGGGCAGCTGTTCCAGAAATGAGTTCATTAAACTCAAATTTCATAACGTAACGCAAGGGGATACCTTCAATCATTATCTATGGTCTAATCACATGAAATACAATGGTGGAGGGAACTGGGGAGAAAATGGCCAGCCAATCTACATAGTTGACAAAGAAAAAGGCTATGATTTCAATGGTCTAATTGTAGGCCAAACGTATGACAGTCTTGAAATTGCCGGCACATTTTATTACGATGTTGAAAAAATGACTGTTTTGGCATCTCAACAATACGAGGATGTATTTGACTATGACCGGGACTTTTATTTTGTTCCTTCTGTGGGAATTGTACGTAAAGTGATTTACAACTCACAATTCGGAGCTGAAATATGGGATCTGACTAAGTACAAAACTAAATGAGATAAACCATCTTCTTAAAAGTGCGTTAATACATTCTGCTGAAAGGCGAAGCCGCTTAATTCTATTAATTTTGCTCAGTTGAATTGTCGGTGGATAAAAATTGAGTTTTTTAATCTGCAGATAATCAGCAATTAACGAAACACGAACAACTAATATGACCAGTGAATGTATTCGCTACGATGTCGCGGGAATGTTGAATCAGCTCACTCGCGATTACCTCGATCAACAAAAATCACTCTCTAATTTCTACCAGTATGAGCCTGAAATTGAGTCATTTGAAAAACTGATTGAGGATCGTAAGTCGGTAAGTGTTAACCGCGAACTGCTTGCTACTTCACTGGAAAAACAATACATTGAAGCAGGTAACGGTCAGAGCCCTGCTCTAGCGAACATCCGTCTACTCCGCGATGAAAATACCTTTACCGTGGTTACCGGTCACCAGCTCAACCTTTTTACTGGTCCGCTCTATTTCATTTGGAAGATTTTGAGCACCATCAACCTTACTCAACAACTCAAAGAAAAACATCCCAATTACAACTTTGTGCCCGTTTACTGGATGGCGAGTGAAGATCACGACTTTGATGAAGTTAATCACACCACCGTTTTTGGTAAGAAATACTCCTGGCAAAGCAACGAAAAAGGTGCTGTTGGACGCTTCAGTACTGATGGCATTGCTGATGTACTCGAAACGCTGAAAAAAGACACGAGCAGGCTTAACGGAGGATCTGACTGGTACAAAATACTTGAAGAAGCATATGAAAAACCAACTGTAGCACAGGCTACGCATCATATTGTTGATTCTTTGTTTGGAGATAGCGGACTCATCATAGTTGATGGGGATGATGCAGATTTAAAGCAAGCTTTCATCCCGATAATGAAGCGTGATATTCTCGAGCAAAAAGCCAATTCGCTGATCGAAGATGCGGCTGATGATCTCGAAAAACTGGGATACAAAAAACAGGTTACTCCACGTGAAATCAACTTGTTTTACCTCAAAAATGGCTTGCGAGAGCGCATTGTACCTGGAGGCGATCAATTTACGATTCTGAATACTGAGATTAGTTTTTCAGAGGAAGAAATTCTCAAGGAATTGGAAAATCATCCTGAGCGGTTTAGTCCGAATGTGGCTTTACGACCGATGTATCAGGAAACCATTTTGCCCAATCTCGCTTACATAGGTGGTGGAGCTGAGGTGGCATATTGGCTTGAGCTCAAACGCGCTTTTGATGCCTATGACGTTTTCTACCCAATGGTCTTGTTGCGGAATTCGGTTCTGGTTCTGAACGAAAGAGCGCAAAAGAAGCAGCATCAATTGGAGCTAGAGACTTTTGAGATTTTTCAACCTTATCACGATCTGGCTAAAAAAGTCGTGAAACAGGCAACGCGTGAAATACTGAGTTTTCAGCGCGAGCGACAGGATTTGAGTGCAATTTTTGACCGAATAAGAGAGCGTATGCAACAGGCTGATCCAACTTTACGCGATAGTGCTGAGGCAGCCGAAGTAAAGCATTTGCACTACATCAATAATCTGGAAAAGAAACTACTACGTGCTGAGAAACGCAACAATGACGTGCTCATGCAGCGTATCGATGATCTTAAAGCGGAGATTGAACCCAACGGCATTTTTCAGGAGCGAATTGTGAACGTGACGCAACTCATTTGTGAACACGGTATTTCTGTGATCAGTGACGTTCAGAACCATCTCGACCCCATGTGTTTTGAGCTGACGGTTGTGAGGAGCTAAAACTGTTAAAACTCTCAGAGAATCTTCTCAATCAAATAAAAGTAGAATGGAATTCCGATAATGACATTGACTGGGAAGGTGATTCCTAATGCCATCGGCAAGTAAATCCCCGGATTGGCCTTTGGTACTGCGTTTTTCATTGCTGCCGGAACCGCGATATAAGAAGCACTTGCTCCAAGAATAGCAAAGAGTAGTATGTTACCCACAGACTCGGTTATCAATGAGGCGAGCAAAAGAGCCGCAGTTCCGTTCACGAACGGAATGAAAATACCAAATAGCAGGAGGAACCAACTGTTTTCTTTTATTCCGCCTAAATGACGGCCACTCCTAATTCCCATATCGAGTAGAAATACAGAGAGGAAGCCTTTGAAGATATCAGTTGTGAAAGGCTTGATACCTTCAGCCTGTTGATCGCTAGCCAGGTACCCGATGATCAAACTTCCTATGATGAGGTATACGCTGGCGTTGTTGAGTGAATGCTTGAGAACACCTCCAAAAGATATTTTATCATCTTTATCCTTTGAGTCTCTAAACGTGTTGATGAGCATGATTCCCACTACAATTGCTGGAGCTTCCATCAGAGCCATTACAGCAATCATGTGTCCGCCAAAAGTTGCTGTTTTAAACTCGAGAAATGAGATGGCCGTTACAAACGTCACAGCACTTACAGATCCATAGGCTGCTGCAACAGCCCCGGAATTTTCTGTGTTGAGCTTACGCCTCAGAATAAAGTAAGTGAAAACTGGAACTACAGCCGCCAGGAAAATCCCCAGCAACAAACTCCAGTAGATTTCACCACCGGCATCACTGTGCGACAATTCGTTTCCACCTTTAAAACCAATAGAAAGCAAGAGATAGATAGAGATGAACTTAGAAGAATTCTCCGGAATACTGAGATCATTTTTGATTTGTGAAGCCACAACACCCAGAATAAAAAAGAGCAGTGCAGGGTTTGTCAAATTCTCAAATAATCCGGTCATTCTAAAATAGTTTAGTTTATTGACATCATTTCAATAAGCCTCCCAGGCTCTCGAAATAATTGGCGGCAAAACTAAGTTACATTTTTAATGTAGTGATAGAGAGTTATCGGGTTATTCAAGGCTGAATTGAACGAAACTGATAAGGAAAATAAATTATGTTTAATAATCGCCTTGTCTTCTCTTCTTAGGCTGATAAACCACAATTATCTGTATTAAGATAGCCAGTGCAATGAGAATGTATATTTCGATATCAGTAAATAATTCAATGGAGTCCATAGCTCGCTTACTGAGCATTAATTGTCTTTTGCCTTCATCGAGCTGAATTTCAGAAAGAGCTGATAAATTCTTCTTAACATCCTCAATATTTTCCTGGATTCTTTGATCTGGAGCATTGCTTTTTTCAGCGTCTAATAACAACTGAATATTTTTTTTGAGGTCTTCAAATACTTTTCGCTCCTGCTCAGTTAGTTTGGTGTTTTTATACCTCTTTATTTGATTATCTATACTGTGATTGACACTTTCGTTTTCAGATTTATAAAACGCAGAATCACTTGTAACTAAAGCTACTTCCTTCTTTTGGACTGCTGTAGAAACCTCATAGATTATATCCTTAGCTATGAGCCTATCTTCATAAATAGTCACGATGGAATCTCTAATGCTCTTGAAGTTGCGTTTATCGATGAGGTTTGTCGCTACGATCAATACAAATACTACCAGAATAGCGAGAATCCATTTGATTTTGTTGAATATCGTCATAGCTGTTGAATGTGTTTATTTTGTAAATATAGTAAAAACACCACGCACTAATGTTGCTGTAAAATCTTTCTTCTCTACAAAGGATCAATTTTTAATTATTAAAGCGTTATGTATGCAGATAACTTTATATCTTTAAAGCAGATTGTAAAAAAATAGTCGTTATGAAAAAGAATATGGGAAGTGTTGATACTGTTACCAGATTAGTTCTGGCAGCGATTTTTATAGTAATGTATTTCACTCAGGATTTACCTGGTGCGGAAGGAGTTATAATGCTTGTCTTAGCCGGAGCATTTGTGATCACCAGTATTTTTGGCTTTTGTGGTCTATACACGGTTTTTGGTATCAATACTTGTTCGGCTGAGAAAGGCTGATTAGTTGACTTCCGGTTAAAAATGATGTAAAAAAAGCCTATTCATTATCAAAGTGAATAGGCTTTTTTTGGTAATGGGTAATGTATCAAACATGTTGGTAACCTTGTGTGACTTCTGTAAAATCCAGTTTGTCAATTTATTAAAGAATGTGTTTGAAATAAATCCAAATATATAAATACCTTACTCAACAACTTTTAACCGCTAAAACCACCTTAAAATGGCTTTTTCCAGTAACTCGTGATTTAAATATGTTAGAAACACGAGAATCCTGAACAACCACAGATAGATATCGGATTTAACCGAAACATAATATAATTGATATCATGTCTCCTAAAGAAATAGGTGAATTCTAAAAAAGTGTCGAATATGCAGGTTTGGTTCTAGAAAGTTCTATCTAACAAATCTGTAATATTCTAAATCACTTGATATTTCTAGCCTACATAAGAGGCGCGTAAAAACCGACATGAAAATGTAGTAAAATCCGCCAGCCGAAAGCGAAAAACCCGACATGTGTAGCGCTTATTTTTGACCCCATCAATATTTTTCAAAAGTCACTCAATGAAAATTTCATATCTGCTACTTCTTGCAATACTGTCTATTGGTTGCGGGAAAAACTCAACAGAAAATAGAATAGCATACATTAATACATCAACTTTAATTTCAGAATATAAGGGAACTGAAGATATGCTTAATGAACTTGATAGAATTAAATCAAAAAGCCAGACACAGGTAGATTCTTTTAAGAATGTATTGTCTGTAGAGTATCAGAATATAAGACAAACCAGCCAAAATGATGAGGCATCTCAATTTAGAGTTCAAAATTTTAAAAAGATGCAGAATCAATTTAAAGAGTTTCGAGAGCAAGAATTGAAAAAAGTGTCTGAAAAAGAACAAAAGTTGTCTGCTGGAATACTTAACCTAATTAATTCTAAAGTTAGGAAGTATGGTGATGAACATGATTTTGATTTGATAATTGGAGCAACAGAAAACGGAAGTGTTATGTATGGAAATGATAAGATGAATATAACCAGTGATGTACTTCAATACATTAATCAGGATTAGTTATGAAAAGGATTCTGTCACTTCTTATGCTAACGGGCACTTTCATCATGTTAACCAACTGTAGTAATGATCCAGCCACTCGCGGGGAGTGGTTTGATTACATAAGAGAGAGTGATTATTTATCGAAGACAATTACAGGAAGTAAGTTAAAATATGACTTTATCTTAATTCCTAATGATTTTTTAAACCTGATAGAAGGTAAAAGTAAGGATAGAAAGTATTCTACAGTGTACTTAGACATTTCTATTCAGGAAGAATTTGAAAATGAAAAAGAGAGGATTTTCAAATATTTAAACTGGGCTTTTGAAGAACATGGAAATGGGAATCTTAAAGTAGAGAATAGCACAGGGTTGAGGATTGATAATGAACTCCTCATTAAAGAAAAAAGACCGATTCAATCGAATAAGATTCGACTTATTGGAACCTTTAATAGACTGAAAAAAGGCGAAGAATATTCCTTTATTTTTTCACATGAAGGTATACCTGAATATCAACTACACTTTAAAAACTTATCCTATAAATGATTAATAATAAAAGACCTAAATTAAAAGGAATAACCACTGGAAAGCGTTTATCTGCTATTTGTTTGATTTTGCTTTTCTTAATAGAGATGTGGAGACCATCAATTACCTATGCAATTACAGGCCATTCTAAAATGCCTGAATATGGCTCGTTTTCACCAATAACTTCTTCAAATGCAGTAAATACATTTAATGGAAGCTTTAATTATTCATTACCAGTTTTAAAGATTCCTAACGGCTATCCATTGAACCTCACTTACAACAGTTCAAAGGTTAATACAAATTCACTTTCCAGTTGGGTAGGTTTAGGATGGGATCTCAATGTAGGGTCTGTTGATCGAGTGAAGAACGGCTACCCTGATGAATATGATGGGTCTCAAAAAGTTGTACAGCATTCCAGAACAGAGCCAAACTGGACAGTAAGTGCAGGGACAAGACTGGGTATGGATGTTATGAAATTTGGCAATCTGGGTGTTTCAGGAAGTGCCAGTAAGTCTTATAATAATTACACTGGCCTCAAAACAACACTTAGTATGGGGTTCAATTTTGCTGGCGTTGCTAATTTGAATTTAACATACTCAGCAGGACAATTTGGATTTAATCCATCAATAAACCCTGCTGCTATTCTACAGAACGCTGTCACATACAAAAAAAGGAAAAAACAAAAAGAAGAAGCTACAAAGAATGCTCAACTTACTCTCGCTATAGCCGATATCCAAGCGCTTACCTCAGGTAATATTGGCAAATTATTGAGATCGCCAGGAGAAACAAAAAAAATATTAACAGCCATTAAAAAATCTCAATCTGGTGGTAATAGAACAGGAATAAATTCATTTTCATTTAGTTCAAATATGTCAATGAAGACTCAGCCTTATCCCTCGTTACAGACCCAATACAAAGGTTTTTTTACTGAAATTGCATTTGAAGCTGGGGTAAACCCCTTGATGTTGCCACTAAATTTTGAAGCTGGGATATTTGGTACTTTTACTAAACAAAATACTGAAGAGAAAAACACACTAAATGCTTATGGATATTTTCATAATGAAAAGGGGTATGATTCTGATCCAAATGCGGCAATGGACTTTGGTTTAGAAATGGATAAAACTTTTCAGCCCAGAGAAAGTGTGATCGGGTATCCAATTCCTTCTAATGATAATTTCTCTTATTCAGGACTTGCTGGTAATGGTAGTTTCAGAGCTTTTAGAGGAGATTTTGGACATTATAAAAAAAATAAAACTTATAGCTTTGATGTTTCTGCCGATGTAAGTATTGATACAGATATTCCTGCTATCATTGGACCAGTTCCAGGTGTTATTCCATATAACATGACTGCTGGAGTTGGAGGTGGAATTGGGGGGAGCTATCATTCTACTGAGACTGATAAGTGGAAAGAAGATAATTTAGTTTTTCTAAATGATATTGATTTTCCAAAATCTAACGAAAAGTATTTTTTTAGAAACTCAGGGGACAAGGCAGGGTATTACGATCTTAGTTGGAACCAACCCATGTTAAAGGGGAACTTAACTAATACATCCTCTCTTTCTAATGCAGATATTGATATTCCTTTTAATGGTTCAAACAGAGCCGATTACCGTAGCTTGAATAAATCGAAACAACGCAGTCAATATATTGAAACATCTAAAAATACTGCATTTGATAAAGAAGCAAATGGTAGTGTTTCAAATTCATCCAATACTCATTATGCTGTCAACCAAAAAGAGTTAAAGATAATAGATAGTGATGGCTCAATTGTGGATATTAACACTGAAAGATCAACTTACAAGGAAAATGGCTTGGGTGAATTTGCGATGACAACTCCCGATGGAAATAAACAGGTGTATGGTTTACCTGCTTATGTCAGAAACGAGAAAGAATTACAATATTCATTCCCTAAAGGGAGTGGGCTCTCTTCATCACCACAATGGGCTGTTCAAAATGTACTTGAGGATGTTTCCGGTTCTGCAAGCGATATTGATGCAAACTCACTAAGGAAATCAGGAGTTGAGGATGGTAACTCTTATCCGACAGCTTTTTTATTGACCTCAATGCTTTCTAAGGATTATATTGACAGGACAGGCAATGGCCCAAGCCGTGATGATTTTGGAAATTATACGAAGGTAAATTATAAGAGAGAATTCGGAGGAAAGCAATCAGGAAATAAGTGGTTTGGTTACAGGTCTCCGTACAAGGGAGTTAATTTCTCCCTTGGAAGCTTATCTGAGGATAATGACGATATGGGAAGTTTTTCCTACGGTGAAAAAGAAGTCTATTATATCCATTCGATTGAATCTAAGAGTCACGTAGCATTTTTTATTACAAAAGACAGAAATGATGGTAAGCCTGCTAGAGTTCCGAATAATGCAACTGCTGCTCAGGCACTTGATGCAGATTTGAGTCAACCTTCAGGAGCGTTACAGAAGCTAGATAGAATCGAGTTATATGCAATTGATAACTGTGAATTTAAGAGTGGCTCTTCTAATTATTTTTATGAGCCTAAATCGGGAGCACAGCCGGAAAAGGTAGTGAAGTTTGAATATGATTATGACTTAACTCCTAATGTGTTAAATAACAGTACAGGAAATAGAGGAAAGTTAACACTTAAACGAGTTTATATTGAGTCTGGTGGGGCTGTGAAAAGCAAGATATCACCATACGAATTCACTTATGATTATCCTAATTCATATCCAGCTCCATATAACTCCGGGAATTATGTTGATTTTAAAGGAGTAGGATGGTACACTGCCGGTAATTTCGGTAACTCAAACCCTCCTTACAGCCCTGTAAATTCTGACAGATGGGGAAGTTATCGTGATTATTCTTATTTAGATAGCGAGTTTCAGGGAACGCATGTGACTGACCTTGAAAAGTTTTTCCCTTACACTTATCAGAACCCAGATTATAAATCATCTGATCCTGCAGCATATCTACTCAAGCAAATAAAATTGCCTTCAGGTGGAAAGATGGTTATCCAATATGAAGAGAATGATTATCACTACGTGCAAAATAAGAATGCAAGTGTGATGGTCAGATTAAAACATACCAGTCCTAAAGCAAAAGATTATTCTACCCGGAAATATTATTTGGATCTTTCATCGCTCGGAATTCATGACTTTAACAATTTAACTTCTAGTCAAAAGAAAGAGCTAACGGATGATTTATTTAGACATCAGTTAGTGAATAAAGAACGGTTGTATTTTAGTTATCTATATGCTTTACTGGGCCAGTCTCCTAATTATAAAAAGAATGATACGGAGTTTATTGAGGGGTATGCCAGACCGGATAGTTATGGATATGACTCATATGGTATATTCTTTAGGTTTAAGACTCCATCTTCTCTGGGAAGTAATGAGTGGCATTTTTCATATTCAGGAACTACTTCGAAGAGAGAGATGCCTCAAAAAGTTTGTAAGTCATATTATAAAACAAAGAGAAAATTAAAAATAGATGGTGGTTCGAATGCTTCTTCTATGTCTTCATCCGTTGACTCAGGTGATGAAGAAGCGCTGGGGCTTTCCTTTTTAAGCGCTTTAGCATATAGCTTTTCCACTTTTGATGTATGTAAATATTTTCAGCCTGATATGTCAATGGTAAGATTGGCGGTTCCTTCCGGTCATTTCAGGAAATATAAATACAATGGATCGGTGTCTTCGTCAAGAACTTATTACAGTAAACTCGGAGGAGGACTTCGTGTAAAACGATTGTTATTCATGGATGAAGGAACATCATCAGATAATCATGGGGAAATATTGCTTGGATCTGAATATTCTTACACTACTACGAATGCTGATGATGAAATTATTTCTAGTGGAGTTGCTACTAATGAACCCTCATCTGGTCGTAAAGAAAATGCATTAGTAACTCCAATTGAAAGAGGTAGTCAGGGAAATCTACAGGCTATTCTTTTTGGAAGAGATATGTACAGTCAGGAAGGCCCGATAGGGGAAGGTGTACTTCCATCCCCCAGTATAGGTTATTCAAGGGTAGAGGTTAAGCCGATTTATAAAGGAAAAAACACAACAGGTAAAACAGTTCATGAATTTCATACCGTCAAAGAAGACCATATTGGTTTTGAAAGTAAAAAAACTCAATTAGAAGTTGATAACGGTCCTATGGGAGACTTGCCAACCAGCTTGGCAGGAAGTGTAAGCTTTGGAAATATTGGAGTCAGTGTAAGTTATACTGGGAAAACTAGGTATTTATCACAGGGATTTGAGTTTCATACTTTTCAAGGACATGGTAGTCCAAAAAGTACGACAAAATATGATGGTAACAATACTCTTTACAGTAGAGAGGATTATACTTATTATGATCAAAATGGAACCGTGAAATTAATGGGTGAAGATTTAAAAATCACCAATGTACCAGTGAATCAACTAGGGACTGAAGCTGAAATATGCGGATTCAGTCAAAAATTAGATGATGTTTCATTTGGGGGAAGAGTTGATGTAATGCTAACTGGAATGAATTTTGGAGTTATTTTACCGCCAATAGTAACTCCAATTGTTGCTCCAATACCAGCTTCTGCAAGCATATCTGCTAATATTTCAAAAAATAACCTTAGGAAACATGCAATAACTAAAATTGTATCACACCCCTTCATTCTCAAAAAGATAACGGCTGTTGAAGAAGGTCGAAAAAAAGTTACTGAAAATCTTGTTTTTGATGATTATACCGGTGAAGCAGTTGTGACATCTGAAAGTGAAGACTTTACAGATTATCTCGCCAGTACAAATGCACCTCCTGAGATGAATAATACTTTAACCACCCAAAAATTCAAGGGAAGTTGGAAGTACAAAAACCTGAGACCATCATATGTGAATGAGGACTTAATTACATTGCCTCCTGTAGGTGGATCTATAACGGGAGGTTACGATTCAAATGATGGATATTATTTGCAATTTGATGCAGGTGGAAATGTCGCATGCTCTCAACTAAGTAATTTTGTGAAAGGAGACTTTATTGAACTCAATGGAGATCCTGGGTTAAGTGAGCCAGAGTTATTTCATATAGATGAGGTCGATAACACTACGAATAGAGTTTACCTGGCTAAATCAATGTATAACGGCAATGCAAGTGGTCAGATTAGCTCTTCAATACTCTCAATAAAAGTTCATGAAAGTGGTTATACTAATGACCTAACAACGACAATTGGTGAAACAGTATTTCTTACCCAAAACGGGAACTACATGTCATACACATCCAACCTGGATCCTAATCATCCGCTTGCTCAAGCAATGCAGAATCAGCTAGGAAGTATAAACTTTACACCCGGATCTTTTTATTATAATGATCATACTGTATCAGGTCCGTTTTACAACGTAGATCTAACGAATTTTTCTAGTTGGGGTAATGCTCTTAACATAAATATCAACTATTCAAGCGCTGATGTTAAGGAGATTGTATATGATATCTATTATGAACCTGCAGCAAATGGTGTACCTGGTGTTGTACATCTCGCAATTAAAGAAATAGTTGTTATTCTAAGTGGTGGAGGAACTAAAACTATTCATTGTGAAGAACAAGCCTGGACCTGGTAATTACTAATCAACCCTTTTCAATATGAAGAAACAGATATTAATATTACTTATTTTCCTAACTCTGTTGAGTACAAGGATGTTATCTTGTGATTTTGATTTTACGGTAACGCAACATCCAAGTAATTGGAATCAGGCGATATTGACTATTACAAATATCAATAATGCGAACTGCATTCCTTTAGTTCGGATTGATAAGGGAAATGGAACTTTTCGAAATCTTTATAACGCTCAAGTTGGATCAAGTATCACTTTGACTTTTTACTATTCAGGAAGACATGAAATTTGTGCAAAAGGGTTAGATATTAATTATTATTGGTACACTCCATGCGCCACAGGTTATACATGTACAGAACGTTGTCGTAATGTAATCCTTCAAAAATCGAACGGAGACTACGGGTGCTGCGATGATAGAATTTCTGTACCGGATTTGTCTTCAGGCCAATCGATGTTATCTGATCAGGGACAGTTTGCAGTAGACCAAAATAATGGGGAACTTGTATTTATGTCATATAGTGATTGTGTTGATGATATTTCACTTGGTTGCATTAGTTTAAAGGAGGATTTAGAATCAAATCCCGGAGTAATACATACAGAAGCAAAAATGCTCTCAGATGTATGGAATTATGATTATGAGGAGTATCCTTTTGAGTTTAACGGATCATCAACCGCAGGCCAAGCTGATATTGAAAGGTTCAAGGATCACGCGAATCAATATGAAACAGGCGAAAGAAATAAATGGAGAGTTAGGGCATCTTACCTTTACGATCATTCACTAGATGATGATCTTCTGGCTAACCAAACAGGTAGCAATTACAAAATGTTTGATCGGGGAACTTTTGGCTATGTTCCTTTCGATTGGGATAATCCAAGTGTAAGTGCAAGTGGAGATTGGTTTGCGACTTCACGCATTGATAAAAGATCAGCAAATGGTCAACCTGAAGAGGAAGTTAATGCCAGTGATATAGTAAGCTCAGCTTTGTATAAGTCATACGATAACTCCAAAATTTCAGCAGTTTTTCAAAATGCTCAAAAGGATGCCGTTTACTATCAGGATTTCGAGAATGAATATGTAATACCTGATCATACCATTACTCCTGTTGCTGAATCGACCCTTGATAACGGTGCTTATTATAACACTGTAGATGGTGTTATTGAAACTCAATTTGCTCATACAGGTACAAAATGTATGAAACTTTATGACTTGCATTCTAATGCTAGTGGAGGAACATCTGTAGATGCCTTTGTATTGAGAAAAAAGAATCAGGATGCTCAACCTGTAACAGCTAACGTTATAAATTCCGGCTTGACTACACGTATGTGGGTTAAATCAAAAGGGAATAATTTTATATACAATAATAACCTTGAGTTATGGGCTGTTGAAGTGAATAGTGATTGGACAGTTACCTCTACTGTAATTAAAAAGCAATTTAATATTATCAAGTGTGTTTCAGGATGGTGTCTTGTTGAAGCTATAATTGAGCCTACTGATCTTCAGTCTCAAGGTTTGTCTTTAGGCTCTGAGTTGTCTATTGGTCTTCATTATGATAATAGTAGTTCTATAAATGCACACATTGATGATGTTGTTATCAAACCCTCTCTATCTTCTTCAAGTTGTTATGTGTATGATCATGCAGGTAGATTGAATGCTGTATTTTCTGATCAGCATTTTGCTAAAATTTATCAGTACGACAGTGGAGGGAATTTGAGAAGAATTCTTGTAGAGACAGAAGAAGGAATGCAAACAATCTCCGAAGGAGGTAATAACCAAAAAGGTATATCAAACTGGTAACTATGAAAACTTGCCTTACAGTAATATTATTTAACCTGATGACATTGTTTGGAATGACTCAAATATTGACTCCTTCCTATGAAGAGAAGTGTTTTGATAAGATTGTCAAATACTCTGCCTTTGAAGAGTTGAAAACAGCGAATCAATGTATAAGCTTCAATCTTGTGAATAGGGGGTATTTGAATGATAATCAGGAGTATGAGACTATTGCTAATGTCAGTTACAATGGTAAAAGCATTGTTTTTGAAAATGAATTGATCTCTGTTTACAATGTTGACTCGATTCAGGTTACCGCTCTGCATGAGGATGAAAAGCTAATTTTCAAGTACGTAGATAAAAAAGAAAATGCAGTTTATCCAGAAGAGTATAGTTTTCAATCGGTTTTGGATTCTGCAAGGAGAAAATTTGATCTTGTAAAGTTTCAGGAAAGTAAATCAGCTATATCATGGGCTTTGCAGATGAAAGAAGATGCCTTTGAAAATGTTGAGTTATTAAAAGTAGAGTCTAATGTCAATTTGAAATATAATACTGTAACCTACAGTAAAATGATTTACAAAGACCCTGAAACTGACTTAGTGATGAAGGAATACATTTTAAATAAGTTTCATGATGGACAATGTCATTCACAAGTAACCTTAAATACACTGTTAAAAAAATACTCCGATTACAACATCATTAACCTTACACAGAAAAAACTTCAATAACTATGAAGCTATTATATAAACTTACTCTAATAATTGTCTTTTCTACACTCTCTTTATCTGTTTATCCTCAGGTAATTAGTGAGAAGTTGCTTACTAATAGTGGGGGGCTACCTACGGTGAGCTTTTCTGTGAGTGATCCATCATCTCTAGCTAATTCTTATAACCAAATAATAGATAATTATCAGAAGATAAAAGTTGAATTAGCTACAGATGTGGGTTTTGTAACACCAGGCTCAGGTAGTTGGAATGCTTCTGTTTTTATCGAAATAAAAGATAACGGAGGTAATGTTGTAAAAAGTGGAACATTGAATATTGGAGGTGTAGTAAATAGAACAAAGAGTGTGATTGAGTATGAAGTTTCTAGTTATGGGAGTTATTCAGTAGAATTCAGCAATATTTCTAAAAATAATTTCAGTCAAAAAGCGATTGTAAAGGTTTTCAAAGAAGACAACTTTGAAATATCCGGAAAGGATTCATTCACAAATTCAAAAATAGAGCTTGTCGGTCTTAATGCCAGTTGTGTAAATAACCATAATGGTGCTTGTAACAGGATTAATTTGAAATGGGATGACTTTAATTATTCTGATCCAAGTGTAGGGTTAAACACTAAATATCATTTTGAAAAATACGAGGTTGAGATAATCAAAGCAGAACCAGGTATAGAAAGTGATGGAAATGGAGGTTATAACATAATATGGGATTACAATTGGAAAAACGCTACCCGAGTAATTTTAGACGACAATCAATACTCTTTTACTCCTATTGATGGCAGGGGGCTTTATGCATGGAGAGTTAGAGGGATTGGTAACAAGTTTGACGAAGAAGAGAGAATTAACAATTATTCTGATTGGACAGGGGGAGGAGATATAGCTAACGATGTACAGGGGGCTAGTACTCACTTCACTTTAAATACTTCAGGCTCTCCTTCATTGACGTTAACTTATAATTCATCATTATCGAGTTACTCATTAGGCTCAGGTTCGCAGAGTTCAGGTTACTTTTTTATTGATGCAGCCTTTGATGATGATGTCAACTGGAAATATAAAAAGGTCAATGTCGAGCACGGTAAATCAAGTGAGTCAATTACCTATGCAAATGGTCTAAATCAACCTATTCAGAAACAGAGCAGGATATCTTCTGGTAATTATGTAATGAAACAGGAGTCTGCTTATGATCATATGGGAAGACCGTCACTATCTGTATTACCTAGTCCTGTGGAACAGCATTATTTGGGATATGACGGATCAGTAGCAACAAAGAACGGAAACCCTCTTACGGCTCAGGATTTTGATACCGATGCCAACACTTTTAATCCTTTAACTATTGATAATACATCGGCTGCAAGGGAGTATTACAGTGATAATAACGTAGACCAGCTTTCTTCAGAAGTAATTCCTGAAGCTGAAAATGTGGTTTCGAGAACGGTGTATAAAAACGATCCTTCAGGACGAGTTTACAAGAAATCAACTCCGGGAAAAAACCTCGAAATAAATAATTCTCTTGATCCACTTGATAATCATAATACAACCAACATTTACGGAACTCCGGCCCAATCTGAACTAGATCGCTTATTTGGTAGTGAAGCTCCACTTGCTAAAAACACTTACAAGGTTCTTTCGATTGATCCAAACGGGGTTAGAACAATGAAATATTACTCGAAGAGCGGGAAAATGCTTGCCAGTTTTCTTGACAATGATGTAGTTCTGGATAATTTATTGGGAGTTGGAGGTAATAATTTTTTGGATATTTATGGTAGTTTACCTGAATCAGCTAACTCAGGTCAAGAGAATTTTAGCTCAACCAATATTGTTGTTTCTGGCGGACAAAGTGCAGAAATAAACGGAAACAATGTTGATAAAGTAACTCCGGTTACTCTCAATTATTCATTTACACCGGCTTCATTTGGAGTTGAATGTAATGGTTGTAGCGATTGCGGATACTGTTATTCTTGCAGCTATAAAGTTGATATAAGCGTTCGATCAGTTGAGTTCCCCGATGATCCAGATCGAAATGCTACGCTTTCTTTTGTTGTAGGGCCATTTGATAACTGCGGTGATATTACCCAGCTGAATAGTTTTGGAGCTATAGGAAATTTAGCAGCACTAAATAACAGCGTTGTTACTTCTGTTGATGGAGCAAATTGGCTGTTCAATCCTGATGGATCAGTTAATAACTCAATACACTTTTCAGAATTATCTCAGTTATCAGGTATAGCACCATCTCCCAAAGTTTACCTTCCAATGGGATCTTATGTTATTGAGCGGAAGGTTAAAGTTTTTAACGGGGATGGAGTACTTGAAGATGCAATACAAGATTTAACTACATCATTTGAGGAGATGACGCCTGATGATAACTGCTGCGGCCCTTTTACTCCAGATGAATTTTCTTGTCCAGACGAAGGTTCATTTACTTGTGATGGTGATAATTACGCTCAGCAACTCGATGATTTAACACAAATGGTGATCGATATTGCAGATAAAGAACAGAATTATCTTTTAGATAATGGTAACGACTATACCGATTACCTTGAAATTGCTCCCGGAGACCTGACGAGTTACAATTTGTTGCAAAGTGGAGGTTTTAATGATGTTAATGATTGGTTGGATTTCTTGATTTGTGATAAAGGAATGACACCCAGTGAAATCATGTCGTGTATACTGGCTTATGAAGAAATGCTCAATGGGAATATCCAAAAAGTGGAAATGTTGAGTCAGGGAACAGGAGGGAGTGCAACCGGACCATCTACACCGGCTCCATCACCAAATCAACACCTGGACGTTATGAAAAACTTTTTCGACTGTATAGGATCTGACCCTTATGGTAAAGTTTGTGGAAATTATTTTGATATCGTGCAATATACACCTGGAGGGAACAGTCCAGAAGAGCAGAACGCTATTGCAGTTATGCAGAATGACCCCTTTGCAAAAATTATCTACTATCATGACGGAGCAATTACATCATATTCTTTACCTGCTCCTTTAACGCCATACTCAAGCCAGATAAATCAAGTGTCGGTTTCTGTAAATTCGACCAGCACTACTGATCAATCAGAAATTAAAAACTGGCAATGTATCAACACGAACCTCTATCCCTCTGCAGTTCAAACAAGCGGGACTGAAGCAGAAATAAGGAAAGAGTTAGCAAAAAATGCCTGTGATTGTCTCAAAGGGTTAAATGATCCTCCAAGCGTACCAACTATAGATGGTAGTCAGAGCACCACTTCGGCTATTGATGAAATGATCGAGAAGTGTGAAGAGGCTTGCGAGGCTAAAAGGCTATCTTACGAAATGGCCATTAACAATGAAGAGCAGGCTGTTAATTTGGAAACTAATCCTAATTTATATGGGCCTGAAGCAAATGGCTGGAATGATATATTCTCTCCTGAAGAAAGAGAGTGTATTGAAAATAACTTAGCTCTGACTTGTCTCGAAGGGTGTCAAATGGAGGTTATTAAGAAAGTAGCTGAGCTCGAAGAAAAGAACTGTACCAATTGTGGTAGTGGTGGATCTAATTGTACTACCGATTTTTGTGATTTAGTGGATAACTGTCCCAATTGCCCGGGCGGACTTACTGTGGATTGCGTTAGTGATGCAGCCAGTAATAGTTGTATTACTGATGAAGTGATCAATGAACAGGAGGCATATAAGCGTTCTCTACTATATACTCCTAAAATAAAGAGGGTAGCTAATCCACCAAGTGTACCTGAATACTCTCAAGCAGGTGAAGTTGATGTTGTACAAGACGATATTATTAATTTTATTCATTCATCATGGAATGAAGAACTCAAAGGAAGTTATCGCCAGGCAAACTCTATGTTACTGGCAAATTATCCGGGAGGAGGTGGAAACCCTTTTGATCCTCGAATTCATCCAAATGCATCCTATGGATCAAACTTAAGATTTGTCCAACAAACAGATGATTATTTCTACGATCTTGAGGGAGTGAATTCTGGTTATTATGCTAATTTAACTGTTGTAACTTCAGTTATTTATGACCCCGGATCTGATCCAAATGATTTTTCTGATGATCAAATCACTGAAATTAATTTTGCTTTCCATTGCGACAATGCCAGTACAAACTGGAATTCAGATCATAAAGTTTCCTGGTCATTCTTACCAGATCCTAATGTGACCTGCCCTATTTTTAGTAATGGTAGCCTCACAGAAAACGTAACGCAAACTGCTTTGGTCGATCTCTACTTTGATGATTACCAAATCATGCATGCTGTCCCTAAAGTTAATGGTTTTTGTAAAGATCATCCTTCATGGTACTATTATCAGAATCTTTCAGATAATGATAACATGTTAAAGGCTACGGTAAACGTAGGGAGCGGATCTACAGGTCAGAGCCTTCAGCTTGAAATGGGTCAGGAAACCCAGGTTAATAGCAATACCGTATTGACAAACCTCAATTATATCACTGATAATGCTGTTTCATGGCAAACTTCTGGTTTTGAACAGGATATTGTAGATGAAATCAATCAAACATGGAGCACACCTAATGTATTTGCAGAACATGCAGGTGGAAGTTCTGTTGATATTGTTGTAAAGGCAAGATCATCAGATGATTTTAGTGGAACTACCTGGAAGTTATTAAAGAGTGGTAATGTACCTGCTACAATTGGGAATAACGGTGAATTTGAAGTGGTCAATTATTATTATAACCTTCCATATTTATTAGGTGATCTTGCACCTGTATGTGATTTAACATACATTGATGATATACCACTGGGAGATTGTCCTTACGGGTACGATTTGGTTGAAGGGGATTACCATGGAAGTGAATTGACACCCTCGAATTTATCAGAATTTAATGATAAAGTATCTGACTTTTGGAAAGATGCATTAGAGGATCTAGTTATCAATAGACCGTTTCATCGAAATGTGTGTTCCACATCCACAACTGAGAGAGGTTATGAAACGGTTAGAGAAGTTGACCTATTCAGAAAAGATCAAAACTTTTTAATAAATGGAGCATATTACAGAGCTATTGTAGAAGTTTATGGAATGACTCATGATCAAATTGACGTTTCTACAGGAAATTCTATATCTCCAGTAGGTTTTATTTCTAAAACAATTGAAGGAATCAGGTTCAGGTTAGAGTGTAAAGAAGAGAGAGAGCCAATTGTTGATTATTTTTTAGGAGACTCAGCCTGTACACAGTACTCGAGTTTTCCTTATTCAAGCGGACCTTTAACAATTTCCGGAAACTCTTCAGGTTCTCCTTTTCCTATGCAGTTTAATGGTTGGGAATATTTCTTTGATGATATAAGGCTTGATCCTGTCAATGATTTTCATGTAGTGTTTGAGGTTAATCAAAGTAACATTAATCAGTTAAATAGTCCTTCGTCTTTTTTCTATAATCAATCACAAGGATCTAATCCAAATGGATTAGGATGGTATACTATAGTTGATGAAGAACATTATGGTTGGGGTGATGATTTATCTGACTTTGTGGATGGAGATAGCCCGTGTAACTCTGTAAATGCCTGCGAAATCTGCCTCCGTTGGGAGTTCAAAGATCCCGATGAAAAAGAGCCGTTACCTGAGGTAGAGCCGATTACCTGTGAGGATGATCTTGCGAATTATGTGGCCAATCAAACTTTTGATTATCTCTCATCATGTTTAGAAACGAAAAAACAAGCTCTTATTGCAAGTTATAATAATGATTGTATTGCCAATATGGATGATAACCTGTCTTATACGTATCAGGTTAACTACGATGGCTATACACTCTATTATTATGACAGGGCCGGTAACCTTATTTCTACTGTACCGCCTGAAGGAGTGAATACGTTGAATCAATCACAGATTAATCAGGCCCAGGATTACAGGCAAAATGGGTTAAATCCGGTTTTCCCCCAGCATGACAATGTAACGGAATACCGCTACAATTCTTTGAAACAGGTTGTTTGGCAAAAGACACCTGATGGAGGCGTGACAGAGTTTATCTACAACTACAAGAAAAAGTTGAGAATGAGCCAGAACGCACAACAAAAAATCGATAACAAAGCCTCTTTTACCATTTATGATTATTTAGATCGGGTGATAGCTTCCGGTGAGGTAGAGTTTAGCTCAGTAAATAATTTCAGGACCTACTACAAACCATTAGTGGAAAATGATTCTTATTATCCCTATACAGGGTCTAGTCTTAATAGCTTAGCAAATGGAGTTGCAAGTGTCAATAATGTAACAAAAACATTCTACGGGACAGATAACACTGTACAGGTAACTGACCCTGCATCTAGTGGTTTAGGTACTATAACTCTTGAAAACGTAAGAAACAGGATTTGGAAAACAGAATCTATTGATCAAATAGATCCTAATCATCCTGTAAAAACATATTATAGTTATGATATTCAAGGCAATGTAAAATTGCTAATAAAAGATATTTACCCACTTGGCTTTAGAACTATTGAGTATGAATATGATCAAATAAGTGGAAATGTAAACATGGTAAAAGTCAATAATTACGGTGGAAATATTGGAGATGAATCTTTTTTCTATAAATACGAATACGATGCTGATAACCGTATAACGAATGTGCAAACTTCACTCAACGGGGAAGTTTGGGATGAAGACGCTTCTTATGAGTACTATAAACACGGCCCCTTATTTAGGAAACAGCTGGGTGAGTATTCAGTACAGGGAAATGATAATGCATACACGGTTCACGGCTGGCTCAAGAGCATGAACCATTCACTTTTCCAAAATGATCCCGGTAGAGATGGTTTCTATGCAGCTAAGTTCAAAGTAGATGAAATTACACAGCCTGGTCCTTCTATATCTTCTATGAATTTTAAAGTTTATGGGATAGGTAATGTTGATGCCATAAGTTCTACATTATACCTCGATGAGCTAGATTCAGTAGATATCGCTACTGAAATTGTGGAGCAGATCAACAGTATCGGCAATGCAGGTGATGGCCTTTGGGCGAGTAATAATGGAGGAACTTCAAATATTATTACAGTATACACTAAAACGATGGCCGTTTATGATGGTGGTACTTATTCAAATTTCAATATAACCCCACTCAGTTTGTTCGAGAAAAACCACTCAGCAGCACCGGATGAGTACGCTATGGAATTAGGCTATTACAACGGAGACTACCAACGTGAAGGCTCAAATATAGGTGGTTATTACACCTCGGGAGGTAGCCCTGTAAACGCTTCAGATCAAATGCCTGTATTCAATCAGTCCGGATCTCCATGGGAAGATAAATTCGATAATCTCTATAACGGGAATATTCGCTACTGGGTATCCAACACAAGAGCCGGTCAAAACACAGGAGGAAGTAACTACGCCATAGGCGCTAAACTCAATATGTACAGCTACGATTACTGGAACAGAATTCGCAGTAATACCTTACAAGAGCTGGATTTACAGGCCACCTCACATTATTCAAACACAGGCGTATTTGATTCAGATTATGGATACGACCTGAACGGCAACCTTCAGGAGTTGAGCAGGAGCGATGGCCAGGGAAACACCTTTGATGAATTAGAATACAACTATTCAGATCCGGCCAGCCTCAACAAACTCACCAGCGTAGAAGACAATGCTACCGCATCAGCAGGAGATGACTTTCCTTCCTCCACAACAGCAAATTATGATTATGACGCAATTGGCAACCTGATACATGATAGTGGAGAGAACCTCGATATTGAGTGGAATCCAAACGGCAAGATCAAACGCGTGATCCTTAATAATAGAGGCATTACACTCGAGTTTAGATATGATGCCTCGGGAAATCGTATAATGAAAATAGTTTCAGATGCAGGAAGAATTATAAAAACCATATATTTGAGAGATGCTCAGGGTAATGTACTGATGGTTTACAAATACGAAGAAGATATAAGGAAAGGAATTCACAATATAAGCTTGAATGAAGTGAATATCTACGGCTCATCGCGGGAAGGGAACTACCTGGCCGATGAAGAAACGTGTATAAACTGTGCACTACCGGATCCAGTATCTAAAAATACACCTTCAGTTTACAGCAACACTTATGGTAGAAAACAATACGAAATCAGCGATCATTTGGGTAACGTAAGAACCGTAGTCACTGATCGTAAACAACAAGCCGCGGGCCGTTGGTACAAGAATCACCACTTTGATCATAACCAGTCTCATGGATGGTCTTCAAACAACGGAGCTGTATTCCAAAATGGACGAATGGAATTACTTAATGGAGGAGACTTATCTACAAAAGCATTTAGTTCATTATCCACTGGAAATTATGCAGTAGCGTATCGTGTTGTATCCGGACAAGTTAAAATATCAACAAATCTACTCATTTCTCAAACTACTTCGAGTGGTAGTTATTTAACATCCGATGGCTTTATGGGCCCTCAAAACTGGAGTATTACTTTTGAGAATGTTGGATCTACTCCTGCATATGTTGATGATATACAAATAGTTAAAGTTGGCAGTGACAAACTAAAAGCAGAAGTGGTTTCATGGCAGGATTACTATCCCTTTGGTATGATGCAACCCGGGCGTGTTTACAACTCTCCTGAATATCGTTATGGCTTTAACGGGATGGAAAGGGATGATGAGATAAAAGGATCGGGAAACTCTTTAGACTTCGGGGCTAGAATATATGATCCTCGTATTGGAAGATGGTTGAGTACAGACCCTGCACAGCAAGATTATCCTTTTGCTAGTCCTTATAATTTTGTTTTAAATACTCCAATTCAGGCGATTGATCCCGATGGGAAAAGAGTCTATTTTGTTGGTGGTGCAGGAAATGATCAAGATGGATGGAATTATAAGCAGCGGTTTAATGATATATGGGAAAGCAAAGGAATACAGGATGTGAGAACCATGAGTGCTACTCATGGCAAAATGGGGGATATCTTGTTCACGCATGAATTTAAGAACTTCAGTAAGGGCATGTTCGATAAAGTCACCTCTGACATGATTCAAGCCACTGCCAATGCGATAGTAGAAGATTTAGCAGCTAATCCACTCGGAGAAGGTGAACAATTAAATTTAGCAGGATACAGTTACGGAAGCGTTCTTCAGGCTCATGTAGCTATAGAGTTAGCAGATCGAGGAGTACAAGTAGATAACCTCTCTCTTGTTGGTAGTCCTATATCAGATGAGTCAAGTTTAATGGAAACATTGAAGGAATATCAGGCTGATGGAAAAATCGGGGGAATACAGAGGATAGATATTGAAGGGGATAAATTGAGTAACCCTTCTAATGAATTTGAATATTATGAGGGTGCTTATGATTCTTCCCCGATAGGTGAAGGAGATGATGCCCCACATTTTGACCTAGCTCGTCCAGGTAAAGAAGCAGATAAGAAGATAGGCGAAGCTGCAGATAAGCTAAAATCAGAAGGTGTAAAATGACACTAGAAAAAATCCCATATAAATGGCTCTCTGTTGTCTTCCTTCTACTAAGTGGAGTACCAGTATACTTCTTAAGTACCTTAAGCAAGGGGAATTTTCTTGCAGGTCCAGTTAGCATATTTATGTGTATTCCTTTGATTTTGGTTCAAGGTATAATTGCATTCTTTGTTTGGAAAAATGGTAAACGCTATAGTAGAAATCTAGCTATTACTAGTATTAGTTTGTTGATCCTTGGTTTTGAAATTTATCTGTTGTTTAAATACATGACAGAAATAAGTTGACTTCGAGAATATGGTAAGAAAAGCTCAGGCTTTACAGTTTGGGCTTTTTTAATGCGTAAAAGGAAAGCACCTTATTGATCTGTGTTGCTTGTTGAAGAACCATAAAGTGACCACCTTTTTCTATCCAGTGAACGTTTGAAGCTTTTTTAGCAGGAATTAATCTGTCATTGGTTCCGTGAATCCTGAGTAAATTAGAAGGTTTTACAACCAGGTCAGTACTCAAAATTTTATCAATTGACCATTTTAAAAGCTTGGGATTAGTATCGGAAATGATAGACTTCAGAAGCTTTTTATTAGCGGAAGTATTAATGCCAAATAGCCAGTACGTTAATGACATGGGAGGCTTCAATCTTGAAAATGGGATAAGTCGGTGTAAATGAGTTTTGGAAATCAATTGAATAAAAGGATGTAAGTCTGTTTTATTGGTAAGCGAGGAAATTAAAATCGTTTGCTCAGGAGCTAATAATCTTGAAAGCTCACATGCGATCAAGCCCCCAAAAGATAAACCCAATAAAACAAATGGTTCTGAATTATCAATTTGGGTGGATAGCCTTTGGGAGTAGCTGCTTAAGCTCTCTTTTACTTTAGGCTCTATCCAGTCCACATGAATTAGTTCGAAACCGAACTCTATATTTTGAAAAGCTCTTTTGTCTGCGCCTAAACCACTGATGCAATAGCATTTCATAGTGACTTACTTCGCAATATTCTCCTGAAAGAACTGATTGAACTTTTTAGTGGTGAGCATTTTATCCACGATCTTCAGGACCGTTTGTCTGTCGTCCTCGTCCAGCTCGTTGAAGAGCCTGTTTTGTTCGGCCGCAGATTTATCTTCTAAAGACACCTCAGAAGGGATGTCGCCCTCATAGTTGACGATCTGATCAATGGTCATATCAAAGCGCTTAGAAAGCTTCTGCAGCTCTGAAACCTTTACTTCTCTCAAACCCTTCTCCAGTTTAGAATAAGACGACTTATCCAAACCGAGTTCGGCCGCAAGCTCCTTTTGGAGCAGGCCTTTCTTCTCGCGAATCTCTTTAATGTTCTCACCAATGGACATGCTACAAAGGTAGAGATATACTCAATTTTTAGCAATAAGTGGAAAGAAAAGAGAAAATACAGTTGAGAAATAATAAACCAATCTTTACTTTTGCTGTGGAAATAATCTCAACAAAAAGTTGTAGCTATGGCAAAAAAGTTCAACACTACAAACCCGGAAAGCTTAATCTACCAAAACGATCTACTCAAACTCACCGTGCTTGGCGGAATCAAACTCGAAGGCTTGGACAGGATGCGCAGCACTTTGAAAATCGAACTCAAAGAAAGCAGCGTTCCACCCGTGCGGCACAACTTAGACCTGTACAACGACAACCAGACCGAGAAGCTAATCAGGAGAGCCGCAGAAAAGTTAGAGATCGGAACCAGTGTACTTGCTGCGAGCATGGCCGAGCTCACCGGCCAGTTGGAAGAATACCGGATGAAGCAAATCAAGGAGAACGAACCCAAACCCTACGAGCCGCCCAAACTGAGCAATGATGAACGCAAGGAAGCCGAAACTCTCCTGAAATCTGAAAACCTACTTGAAAGAACCAACGAACTGATCGGGCAAAGCGGAGTAGTGGGAGAAGAAATAAACCGCCTGATCATGTTCCTGATCTTCACCAGCAGGAAACGAGAACAACCCTTGCACATAGTCAGCCTTGGAAGTTCAGGAACCGGAAAAACCCACCTGCAGGAAAGAGTTGGGGAACTGATGCCCGTAGAAGATCGCATTGAAATAACCACATTATCAGAAAACGCTTTTTACTACTTCGGCCAAAGAGAACTGAAAAACAAACTGATCTTAATCGAAGACTTAGACGGAGCAGAAAATGTGCTTTATCCACTCAGAGAATTACAATCCAAAAAACGAATCAGCAAGACAGTAGCCCACAAGAACACCAAAGGAGAAACCAAAACCCTGCACCTCATAGTAGAAGGTCCGGTAAGTGTGAGCGGTTGCACCACCAAAGAACAGATCTACGAAGACAATGCCAACAGATCCTTCCTCATTTACTTGGATGAAAGCGAAGAACAGGACAGCCGGATCATGGACTACCAGCGAAAACTAAGTGCAGGAAAAGTAAACACCGAAGCAGAAAGAGCAGCCGCAAAACTCCTCCAAAATGCACAGCGATTACTTGAACCGATCAAAGTAGTAAACCCGTTCGCTGAACTGCTGCAAATCCCCAAAGAAGTCTTTAAGCCCAGGAGAACCAACAACCACTATTTGCAATTTATCGAAGCCGTCACCTTTTACCACCAACACCAGCGAGAACAAAAAGCAGATGAAGAAACAGGCGAAATCTATATCGAAACCACTTTAGAAGATGTAGAAGCCACCAACCAGCTATTAAAAGAAATCCTGCTCCGCAAATCCGATGAACTCAACGGAGCTTGCAGAAACTACTTAGAACAGATCAAATCCTACTTGGAAGTAGAAAACAAGAAAACCTTTACCAATCGAGAAATCAGGAAAAAGCTGAGAATAAACGACAGCAACCAAAAACGGTGGACAATCAGCCTTGTGAACAACTACTACTTA